>NZ_JBEWZA010000002.1:0-786964 GCF_040567695.1 Pseudoalteromonas sp. NCIMB 1079
ACACTAGATCGCGTGTTTATCAAAATTAGGATCTAAAAAGAAGGTATTGCCAGTTTCACCGATGAAGCGTGGAGTTACGATATTTGACACCGGTTCTAATTGTTTTTAAAAAGCCCAATCAACATAAAGATCCACATCAGCTTGGTAATAATCTTCTTCTAACTCACTGCGTACAAAACTTGAGTTTGAAGAGCCCGCATCACGACCGCCTCCAATTCCACTTTGCAAGTTAGCTAGTGTATTAGGGTCAATATTAAGTGATACATTATTTTGGTTGAGTGACCAGCCTGCCGTTTGAGCAGCATTTTGAATAGCAGTGGCGTTTTCGCCCGCGTTTGAACTTTTATATGCAGCTTCCCAGCTTTTCTTCCGGCCCCCCTTCTGATTTTGTATTACACTAGATCGCGTGTTCGCGCTTTAAAATTATCGCCTTCATAAGTTAAATTAAAATCAAAGGTATCGGAGGTGGATTCTTCACGTACATAACTGCCGCGCATCCACGGAAACTGCATATCACTTTCAATACCGCTTGCCATCGCATCGTATTGCATACCTGTAACAATACTTCCCGACTCATCAAGATTTACATCAGTTAAAAAATCAGAATTTAAAGACCACTCAGGTATATCAATCACAGATTCAGTTCTGTCTTGGCCGAGTGTAAAGCCAAAGTAATTAAATCCAAGCTCTAAACGATTTGTTGGTCGCCACTGTGTACTAACTTGAATTCCTTCGCGCTCACGTTTTTCGTTAAGAACTGAGCCTCGCACAACTTGTGGAAACCAAACGCCATCGTAACTGTTGCCGTTTGCATCATTAATAGTATCCCAACCATTATTGTTATTAACTGCGTTACCGTTTATGTCTGTAGGTTGTCCACCGCCAGTGTAGCGCCATACATTTGCATCAGTTCCTCCCGAAAGTGTCCTGTTTGTGCGTTCCTGATACGTATAGCCAACTAATACACCAAAGTCTTCGTCGTCGTTTTTCCATGAATATAAACCCGTAAACTGTGGTTCGTATTCTTTTGTAACATCAGCGTAAGTACTCTCTACATTAAATACACCCGAGTTTGCATCCATACTCAAAGGCTTTCGGCTATGCATTAATACAGTACCACCAACCCCTCCTTCATCTAAGCGTGCCTCTGGCGATTTATAAACCTCTACACTTTCAATCATCGAAGACGGTAACAAAGCATAATCAAACGAACGCGAAGGCTCTCCCGGAGAAGACGCAATAAAATTACCATTAAGCTGTGTAAAGGTAAGTTCTGACGATAAACCACGAATACTGACAGATGAACCTTCTCCACCATCACGCTCAATTACCACACCGGGTACACGCTGAAGAGAGTCTGCTACATTTTTATCAGGGAATTTTCCAATATCTTCAGCGGTAATTGCATCAACCACAGAGCCAGACATACGTTTTACATCTAAGTTTTCGGCCATGCTTGAACGGATACCACGTACTTCTATTACTTCTATATCTTTTGTGTGCTGCGAGTTTTCGTTTTCTTGCGCTGCAAAAGCACACGTAGAACCCAAAGCAGAAAAAATTGATACATAAAGTGATGACTTACAAAACGTTGAAAAAGGGAAAGGGTATATACTTACTACTATCATGTGAGAGGCTGTTCCATTTAAATCTGCTCATAAAACTAAAGCGAGAAGTTAGTCCTTTTACGCAAATTATTCACGTAATGGCAAAAATTGTTCCCAATTCTACACAGCCAAACTTAACCGTTTGTTAACCAAAAATATAAAATCGAGTGGATCCTCTTTTAACTGTATTTATACCTATTAAATGAAAGCTAAAACCCAGCCCACACATCAAAGCCGCTCTCAATTAATAAACTAAGAGCGGCTTTGTTGTATTTAATAGCTTAATAAAATAATTACGGTGCAAAAATCATCATAAAGTGTATACAAAAAAACGAAGGGGATAATTAGGTGTGGTAGTCAGCAGCTTACATTTTAAAAAGCAAAGCTGCCGAATGATATTTAAAAAGTAGAAAACCCTAAAGAGCAGATGACTTTTCAAGTGTAGCAATAACCTCTGAAAGCTCGAGTAATGTCGGCTTTCCACCATAATAATTGGTATCTATATGATAACTATTACCCACCCAAAAAGGTGCTTTAGTTGAGTTATGTCCATGTATTGAAAAGTCGACTCCATGACTTTTAACTACCTTATTTTGTTTAACTACTTCGCGATCCCACAATAAAGATTGCACAATCACCGATTTATCATCAGGGTAATTTTCCCAATCCCACGATTGTGCAAATGTATGAGACAACCCAAATTTATAACCGCGATATTCAAGTACTATTGAAAGAGGTTTAGTTAGTAACTCATCGCACATAACATTGAGCTTTTCACTCGATACCGACTTGTGCCAATTGCCGCCATTGTCAGTCCATAATTTAAAAGCCGCTTTATCATTACTTAATAATGATTCCAACATTAAATGCTCATGATTACCTAATATCATACATGCCCTAATGGCCTGTAAGTATGTAAATAAGTCATATGTTTTATCCCCGCGATCAACAAAATCGCCTAGACAAAACAAAGTGTCTCTTTCAGGGTCAAAATTTACGTTATTAAGTGCGTTTTTTAAGGCCGGTAAATCACCATCAAGATCGCCAATTACAAATACTCGGCACTCATCATTAATAAATATGGCTTGTTTTGAAGATACAGCCTGAATAGCGTTAATACCTATATCCAAAATAGACTCCTATAGAATGCAATCTAAAACTTAGATTAATGCTTGAGTTTATAAAGCCTTAAGGTAACACAATATAGTTGATAATTAATGAAGGTAATAAGATTTGATTGAAACTAAAAATGCATGGCAGAGGACCTTAGCTACAACCTAAATAAGTAATGTAAGTAGTGTTTTTAGCCTAAATTAAAAGCTGCTTAGCAAAATACCTGACGAGTTATTTGCCAGTTACCCGCACAAATTTCTCTGCTAGTTCGTCCAAAGTTTCACGCTTATTCGGATCGGGCTTTATGCAGTCAATAGGGCAAACACTTACGCAAGTAGGTTTATCATAATGCCCTACACACTCTGTACATTTGTTTGCATCTATTTGGTATATTTTAGCGCCCATATAAATAGCCTCATTAGGGCATTCTGGGTCACACATATCGCAGTTAATGCATTTGCTATTTATGAGTAGAGCCATTTTTTAGCCTTTTCAATTAATATCATTATAAAACAAAAAGATAAGTAAAAACAAATGTGTGTAAAGGCTAACTTTTGTGCAGTTCTAGTTTAATAAAAAACCGCTATTTTTCATTAAATCGTAACACAAATTAGTAACACAAATTTTTATTTTTGGGTGTAAATTACAGCCGCGAATTATGCCTATCTTTCTCTGTTGCTTTGTTGATCTTAATCAATAAAAATCGCCGAAAGGCCTTTATTTATATAGGTTTAATCAAAGTGAAAAAATCACTATCAACGCTTACCAAAGCTCAATACACGAAAGCGAAACTAGAATGGAAGCAACTTAAATCGCCATTTTCTATGCAGCACATAAATCGCTGTGTTATTTTGGCCTCTCAAATCATCTTTTTTGAGGAAAAAGAAAAATCAAAACAAGAGGTTAAGAAACAAGATACGAAGCGATTATCGAAATATGAGGCACAACACAATCTTCGTCTTATATTTACCCTATCTGGAACAGTATCTTTTTACTCAGCTTTCCCTAAATCATCTGGCATAGCTAATACCAAGTTAGGTGAAGCACCTGAATTAACAATAGCAAAAGCGCGTAAGCTTACTGATCAAATGAAGTATGGCGTTTTAAATAATCATAATATTAAAACTGTGTTTGATGCATATGAACAAAGCTTAATAGAGCGTCATAACATCGCACCCACTAAATTTGCAGCTTCATCGCTCAGAACATATCAATGCAGAATAAAAAAGCTCAGGCATCATTTTCCGCTTAAGAGAGCGTTCCAGTCTCTTACAGCTGGAGAGTTAGAAAAGATTGTAGATATAATTATAAAAACAGAGTCTAACAACCAAGCAATTGAGCTTTTTGCACAAATTAGAAGAGTATGGCGATTTGCCAAAAACAAATTTAACTCAGGTAAAAACCCAGCTGCTGATATCGATGACTTTTACGTATCTGACCGTGTAGAAAGCCCCCGTCCTTGCCAAGTTTATACAGACTTAGATTCGATAGCTGAATTATGGATAAATCTAGCATCGGCCCCAAATGTACATCAAAAAAATGCTGCGCGATTTATGATTTTGACAGGCATACGCCCTATTAATATTCCACAAATGAAGTGGGAGTGGCTCAATAGTATCGACTTTCCAACCTTAATTACCTTTCCGGCATCTGTTGTTGGGGTTCGTGGAGAAATGAAAAACCAAAAAGAATATAAGCTGCCATTAACCAAGGCCATGCGCACCATTATTTTAGAGCAGAGAGCCTGGATGGAAAATGCATTACCCAACTGTAACCCTGATCATATATTTCTTCAGCCTCGCGATCTTAACAAACCATTTGCTAAAAGGTCGCTGGATAAGATCATTAAAGATTACTCACCTGTTGATGCAGTAAAAGGAGATAAAAGAAATATTGTAATGAAAGGATCTGCAGGTGCATTTTGCACAATGTGCCGAAGTTTTTTAAATCCAACGCAAAAGCGATTATGGTTGCCAACGGCTATCATTTTAAACACGCAGAGGAACTCACAAGACTCGCGCTTCATCACCTAAGAAAAGAGGACGATCCAAACGGCTTAAACTATGATAAATCTGAAGAGCTATTTGGCACTTCAACAAAGCTAAAATTTAATGTATTCAAAATTCATGAAGCAAGTATTTTAAAAAGAGCCAAAGAACTCGAAAGCCAACAACTCAAACTTACAGGTATGCAAAGTAAACAAGCTAAAAACCTAGATGAAAACAACCAAAAGAAAGCCCTGAGAGATAGAATTAAAGCTCATTTAGTTCACAAAGGCAGTTATGTAAACTTCATTAATCAGCCTCTTGGTGATACGGGCAGAGTAGCAAAAGATTTGATCTTAACCGAAGAAGGAAGAGCTGTCGTTGAGAGGTATTTAAGTGACCAAGAAGCTAAAGCAAAAAATAATTAAAAAAAGTTTAATTTCGACTTACCAAAGTTTTTGTAAAAAAAATTAATTTCATATCATTGCCTTATTAGAGCGATACCTCATCAGTTATTTGATGATTTTAACTTTTTTAAGGCTTATATATTAATGGCAACATCAGTATTAAATTCAATAAAACCATGTGAGGTCACGATTAAAAGTCGTGACCTTTGCATGGCTGAATTTAATGCGAATAAGCCTCCATACAATGACAAGTCAATGGAAGAGCTAGCCAGTCTTGCGACTATTATATTGGCGCAAGAAAAAGGAAAAAGACTTTCAAAATATCAACTTAAAGATCAAATAAGAATTGTCTTCCAGAATGATGGCATTATTAAATTTTTTACTCATTTTAAAAAAGAACATGGCATAAAAAATATCAAGCTTGGTGATTCTAATGATATGAGTTTTTCAGCAGCGAAATTAAAAGCGGCTGAAATATACAAAAAGAGCACTTCTAATTACACATTCGAATTTGTAGTATGTAAACAAATAGAAAACTTACAGTCAATAAATAAACATAGCCCTAGCAAGTTAGCTGAAACCACAGTAACAACATACACCTCTTACCTTAATGCAATTCAAAATGCCTTTGGTAAAAATACGTTATTTCAGACTATTACGCCTGAGATAATAGAAGCAACGCTTGACCAACTACTAACAGAGAAAAGTGGCCCGCATGTGGCTAAGCTATTCGAGCAAATGAAAAAACTGTGGGTATTCGCAAAAAATAAATATAATAATGGCACTAATCCATTCCTAGAAATAGACAATAATTATATATCTTCTCGAACGGCGAAGCCTATTCCTTGTAAGGCCTATACTGATATATCTCTTGTTTCTCAGCTATACATAAACCTAAAAACAGCTAAAAATAATACATTAATAAATGCCGTACTACTGATGATGTTTACTGGGCTAAGACCCATAAATATTTTGCAACCTTCATCTATCGTATATAGATGATTTAGATAACCCTAAGTTTTTGACGTTTCCTGAAACAACTCATACCACTCGCGGTGCTATGAAAAACCAAAAAGAGTTTAAAATACAACTTACATCCGAAATGAAAAAAGCGATACAACAAGAATTAAAATTAAACCCAGACATAAACCGCACCTATTTATTCTGCAAGGTTAAAAACGCCTCAAACCCAATAAGTAAAGAGAGTTTAAACCGAACTCTTAAATATCATGCACCAAAGAACATGGTGGCGGCCCCGCGAGATAACATAAATATAAAAGGATCTGCCGGAGCATTTCCAACACTACTGCGCAGCTTTTTAAAATCGCACATGAAAGAAGTGCTAACTAAAAAAATTGGCTCATCAACGATTGCTGAAATTGAGTCTAAAAAAATGCTTCATCACTCTGTTTCAGAGCACGATCCAATGAGTAAACATTATGACCACTCGAATAAATTATATAATACTGATATTAAAGCACTTTATAAAAACTTCTCACTATTTGAGAAGGAAGTACTTAAAGAAGTAAAAATACAGGCTAAGTTAAAAAACAAAACGACACAAAAATCATTTTTTAAATTTGATAATTCAAATACATTTATCGCCAACGTCAAAAGCACAATAAATGCATATTCAACTATCTGGAGTAATATAATCCAGCAAACCCAAAAGCTTAAAAAGAGCCGCCCTTTGCAAATATTAGAGTAGCGCTTACATATTGCTATACAGCGTTGTCGTTATTTACAAACCTATAAAGAGCTTTTACTAGGTGGTGCAGATTGATTTCTTATAAAAGCAGGGATGTCAAAAATATCAGATGGCTTTGGCTTAGTGGCGACTACTTTAGAGCTTGACTCACTTTTAGTGTCATCAAGTACCATTTTAGAACTCGCGCCCGTAGCAATAACCAGTAGCTCATAATTGGTTGCTAAGGTTTCTATTTTTGAAACACCACAAATAACTAACGCATTAGGGCTTACCTGCTGACGTACTGTATCGGTAATGAGGTTGTAACTACCCAGTGAAATTTCATCTTTGCAATTGACTTGTATTATTACACCCGTACTTGATGACATATCAACTTGATTAACCAGCGGATTGTTAAGTGCCCCATCAAGCGCAGTAGTAAGCTCGCTTTCTTCATCGCATTTACCAACACCTAGTACAGCATCTCCCTGGCAATCCATAATTTTAGCAAAGTCATTTAAATCAACGTTTATTAAGCCTTGATGGCAAAGCATATCGATGAGTGATTTTATCAGTGAGTGGAGTATTTGGTTTGAATGTTTAAACGCATCGAATAATCCTATATCGTTACCAAGCACCTCAATCAGTTGATCATTTGGGAGAGTAATAACCGCATTAGCATGCTCTTTAAGCTCATTTAAACCTGCTTGCGCTATATTATTTCTAAACTGCCCTTCACTACTAAATGGTAATGTAGCAACAAATATAATGGGCTTACCTTGCTCACTAGCAAGTTGTGCAATATACGGGCTAGCGCCAGTCCCAGTACCGCCCCCCAACCCTGTTGCACACAGAATTATATCGCAGCCATTAATGAGCGATAAAAGCTGCTCTTTACTCTCTTCTGCCGCTTGTAGTCCAACTTTAGGGTCGGCTCCTGCACCATAACCATGAGTTAGCTCAGCACCTATAAGCACTGCTTCATCACTCTGTGTATGCTCAAGTACTACTTTATCGGTATTAACACTGTACAAGTGCGCCTGATCAGACTCGCGTTGCTCAAAAATACTGTTAAGGGTATTACAACCGCACCCACCAATACCAAATACACCGATTGATAAACCATCATTTTGCTGAATTAATTGAAACATAATCTAATCACTCCTTAACTTTTAAAGGAGCATAACAAATAGGTGCGTCAAAAATTGACGCACCCAAGTTAATTAGCGTTATTGATAGTTACTAGCAGCCGCTTTAAGCTTAGAAATAATTCTTTGTCTCAGCTTTTCCGGCTTAATCACTTCAAGCCAATGTGCACATTTAAGCAACTCATCGGTTAATTGCTCGGTATCAATAGTTTGGTAGGTAAGTAATACGTTTTTTTCATCAATACTTTGCTTGTCAGTCAGCTCACCAAGCTCAATAAATCCTTGATTAACAGCAGAGTGTTTGGGAGCTTTTACAATAAGTTCAATACACTCTTGGTTCATGCATTTATTAATAGCACTGCGCAACGTTTTTAGTTGTTCAGCACTCGGTTCTCTACGATTTTTTTGTAGTACATGTACATTACGAATGCGATAAACCGGCATTTGATAGCATTTATCGTGAAGCGACCCCACCATAAACTCCGCCATCAACACTCCGCCTTGCTCAACTAAGTTATAAAAACTCAATTCAGCAAACTTAAGCCAATGTGCCTCATCGTAAAGTACTCTATAAAGCTCAGTGCTCACTGCACGCTTATGCTTAATCGCATGCTCAATTTGCGCAACTAACTGATTATCAATATTCACTTTTAACGAAGGCTTAGGCAGAGTCGAAAACCACTCAGGCACATGGCCATTAACACGTTTTAGTGCCTGCTCTGCTTTAATATGTACCGACTGCTTAACATCTATGGGGGCCGATTGTGGTAGTAACTGCTCTAGAAGCAAATAATGCTCAGCAACTTCGCTGCTCATAACTTTTGCGTTACCACCTCGCCACTGAGCATTGATAGACCAGCCATAGGGCTTACTGCGGGTATCTTTTTCAAGCCCAAAGCAACCTTGCTCGTAAAGTGATTGCAGGTCACGCTGGAGCATGCGGGTTGATAATTCAACACCTCGCTGTGATAAATCATCTTGTAGCTGTTTGACTGAAATACTTAAAGGGCTGATAGGTATATATTCTAAAAGAGTTAGGTATCGAAAAGGTTTCATTTTTATTAGTCTTACCAGCTAGGACAAAATTATCTAATTTTCATAATGTGTTATTAATATCAATCAATTCAAATATCTAATTAAATTAATACATATCAAATAAACCTCTAATATAAATTTAAAATACTAGTACTTTAGTACATCTCAGATGTCGATTTTAGCTATTATTAAGGGAAATAATATGGGTATTATAATAAAGAAGAGGAAGATCTTCGGCTTTTAGTAATAAAATTTCCCGCATGTCATTTATTTAGAAAGCTAGGTTATTTTAGCTTAATGAATAACCTGCTTCTTTACCTTTTGCTAACTTTACATGTTGCAAAATGGGGTTGTTAAATCCTACTTAGTAACACTTGATTTTGTCACTGTAAGCTCTTCTACTAATTTTATAAATTCGGGTCTCTCAATAAGGTTTTTCTGTAATTCGCTAAACACCCCAAGCACTATATTTACTTGTTCTTGGTGAGTATTGGTACTCTCAAACAGAGGGAGCATTGGCTTTAAAATAATAATTGGGTGCCATTTATTGTGTTTTGCGTTTGGCTCTACAGCCGTATCTATATACTCCCAATCATTAACAAACGATTTAAGTCCCTCTTTAAATTTTTTATAATTCTCTGAATGTTTAATCGTTTCTTGGCCTGTTCGATTAAAGTCAAAAACTAAACATAATTTTAGTTCATTGTTTGTAAAGTTTTTAACCCCGTGATCCGCACCATCGAGTAACACACCACAAAATATTCCAGGAAGCCATTGCCTGCCTTTATCTTTAATCGTAGGGCAAAATTCTAGCCCAACTCTTGACTCAGTTCCTTGGCGCTTAAATACAGGCTCCATTCCTATGCTTTGTAGCGGCCATACTAGTTTTTGAGCCTCTTTGAAGATAGAGTCAACTTGTTCACTAAACTTCACGGCCTCTAAATAATTAGCAATTGAGAAGCGATTCATTGGCGTTTTTGGCCCTAATCCCTCTGATTTTAGTAATGATAAGAAATCTTCGATTGCCCAACTCGCGTGCTCATCATTTATTTTATCAGCCAAAACTATTAAGCATTTATAAATTTCCTCCCAACATAATGCAGCATCAGGCTTTTGAGCGTGCTGAAAAGAAGTAGCGGTTATTAATATTATTTTGTGGTTGTCATAAGTTTTGAGTGCATATTCTCGATAGTTTTGAAGTTGATTTAAATGCAATGGAGAATTAACCTTGTGCTCAAATACAAGCGTGCAATCATGCCAACTAATGACTAGATCAGGGAATTTATTATTAAAATTTTCCTGCGTTGAAATAAAAATATCACCATCGGGCACATTAATTGGTGGTTGCAGTTTGTTATTTATACACTCCAGTACTGCTTGTAAAACTTCTCGGTTACTTCTTAACAGCCAAGCAAACGCTTCTGTTAAAAAGTTTTCTAGTGGATCATTATTTTCTCTAGGGCGGTATTTTCTTAAATTGACTAAAAGGCTTTCCATAATTGCTACCTGTAAAATTGCTCCGCTAACTAACTTAGCAAGTTAGCCTCATTTTCGTATTAAACTAGATTAGAGTTTATTTAACTAATTTGCATGTCGACCAGCAAAGTTAGAGGAAAAGACCCACATAGATGCTTAAAAATCTGTAAGTGCATAATAATTTAAAAGTAATAACGCAATTTAGCATAGAATGCGTCACTTTCAATATTATCAATTAACCTATCAGCTATAATTACCCTAAGTTTCTGGGGGTCTGAGTATTTAACTTCCATTGAATGAGTAAGCGCATTGAAATGTTCTGGGCTAGTAGCATGCAAAATTTCATTTTTTTCATAATCTAAAAAGTACACAAAGAGCCCTAATTCGAATGCGGTGCTAATTCTTGAGCTCCAAAAACGCCCATCGCTACCTCCTTTATGGAGATCTGTAATTAACACCTCCGTGCTCGCGAGTATGTGTTTGACATTACATGATCAGCTACATCTCTAGGGGTATATACCGAATCAAAGCGCGTCATAATACATTTTGTAACTTTTAAGCCTGACTTTTTAGTTATTTTGGTATTTGTTACAGCGATTAAATGAACATTTTGGGTATCATGTTTTAACAATGCGATTTTATTGTCTGATTTTACTAAATCAAAATGCCAAGCTTTTCTAATAGAACTCGCTTTTCATTAGTTGAAATACTGAGGCAGTGAGCCGAATTAACCTCTTTTAAGTTGAGGTTATAATCACTATCAGCTACGTTGCTATTAGGCTCATTTAACGCTAATACAGTTTCAAAAATATCATCATAAGGGTTCATAGTCCGAGCCTAATTTAAGCCTACATTTACTGCAACAGACTTTAAGATATTATAATATGATTTTTGGCATTATAAAAATGACGACACTAAAAAAGCGCGCTGGAATTGGGCGCTTTGCTTTTAAGACAAATACACAAGCTAAGAAAGTAAATTAAGTAAAAAAAATACAAAACTTTTGGGTATAACCGTCGCCAGTTAAAGTGACCAATAAGTCACTTTAAGGCCCAAAATGCAGCTTAAAGATCCCTAAAAGGCACTTTATGGTGAAAAGTGAAAAACACTAAAATGCGTTTTAATTTTTTACGCTTCTAATTTGATTTACACTCTATTGTATAAGGAACCTGAACAAAATTAGCCAGTATCTACTTTGCTTGGCATTAACACGTATCAAACGCTTTACTCGCAACAAAATAGACACTATAGTATCCATTAACCCTATTTAAAATCCACTTTAGATACACACATGTCTTTTTTGAGGTTCTATTATTAATTATTTATTATTAAGCGAAGGTGATGTGCAGCTAGCTTTTGCTGAGCATCTAAAAGAACGCCGCAAAAAAGCAAAGATGTCACGTGAGGCGTTAGCTAAAAAAAGTACGGTACCTGCTTCTACAATAAAAAAGTTTGAGGTTACAGGACTTATTTCATTCAGGCAGCTATTACTTTTGTGGCAATCTCTCGACGATTTGACTCGTTTATATGAATTAACAAAAGCGCCAACTCAAGGTAAGAATGCGCCAACGTCAATTGCTCAGGTATTAAACAATGGCCTTTAAACCCATAGAAAAGCTAGAAGTAAAACGTACACTGTCAGACTCAACAGAGTTAATGGTTGGTGTACTTGCTCAAAATAGACAAGGTGTTTACTTTCAATTCGATCAAGGCTATTTAGACACATATGGTAATCTTTCACCATTTTCACTCGCCTTCAATAGAGATGTTCAGTTAGCACCCAAAAGCCCACATAATGGATTGCATGGGGTCTTTTCTGATTGTTTACCTGATGGGTGGGGGCTATTACTACAGGATCGTGTATTCAGACAAAATAATATAATGCCTAACTTTGTTACAGCAATGGACCGCTTATCTTTTGTTGGCCATTCGGCTATGGGAGCATTATCGTTTACACCTGAAACTCATTATGATGGCACAAATGACGATGAAGCTGGTCTTGCTACATTAGGCCAACAAGCCCAAGCAATATTTGACGGACAAACAGAAGAAGTACTTTCTGCGTTAGTGGCTGCTGGTAGCTCCGGCGGTGCACGCCCAAAAGCCCAAATTTATTTTTCTGACAATAATATACAAGAATGTAGAACAAAACCTAAAACAGGTGATGATGCTTGGTTAATAAAATTCACATCCAAAAACCTCGCTTTAGGACATGAGGAAGGGTTATGTGAAGCTGTGTATTTGGATTTAGCTGAACAAGCGGGATTAAACCCTCCCCAGAGATTACTGGTACCCGCCCCAGAAGGGACCGGTGCAAAACAATGGCTTGCCCTAAAACGATTCGATAGGTTTAAATTAAGGGGTAATAAAATGGGCTGCAAACATATGCATAGTGCATGTGGCTTGCTTGATGCTGATTTTCGCACACCTACATTAGATTATGAAGATTTAATTAAAGCGAGCCGTGTTTTATGCAAATCACCTGCTGCAGGGCAATTACAATTTCGTCGGGCTATGTTTAATTTATTTAGCTGTAACCAAGACGACCACAGTAAAAACTGGGCTTTTTTACAAGAAGATTCTGGTGAGTGGGATTTAGCGCCTTTTTATGATGTCACTTTTAGTCCTCACCCTTTTAATGAGCATGCTACTTCGTTTGCTGGATTTGGAAAAAACCCGCCACTAAAAGCGATTCAAAAGCTAGCCTCTGCTGCTGGTTACGCAAATTGGAAGCAGGTACAAGTTATCATATCTGAAATAGCAGAGATTATTTTAAACTTTAAAAACACAGCAAAAGCGCTCGACGTAAATAAGCAAACGATTAGTTTAATAGAGCAACAGCTTGATAATACGTACGCCATAAATAAGCATTTAATAGGCAGTTAATTGTATTAAGCTAATAGTATTGATTTATTTATAACTCTAAAAAGGCAGCGGCAACTTTATTTCTAATTGACATTTCTAATTGACATTTCTAATTGACATTTCTAATTGACATTTCTAATTGACATTTCTAATTGACATTTCTAATGTCTATTTCAATGCCCCTAGCAAACATGACTTCAAACTACGTTTAATTCATTTAGCTGATCAGATTGAGTTACGTTATCTACCAGTACTCTTACTTACTTGGAATCTTATTTAAGCGTTATTAGATTTAAATAATATCGATTCAAAGTTTATGGTAGTTTGTGTTTTTAATTTTTTAGTTAATACAATTTGCCTTCTAAGGTTCTTTTTAAGATACTAACCAAGTGCTAACGAGTTACGTAAAATCGTAGCACAAGCTATAGCACGACAAAGTAACGAGCTGTTTTTAAAGACTTTAATTGAAAACCTTATAACTATCGCAGTTAATGCATTTACTATTTATGAGTAGAGCCACTTATAAGCCTCGTTCATTAAAGTCCATATAAAACAAGCAATGAAAAAATAGAGCATTCACTGCTGTATTTTAAATAATATGATTAACAGCGTTAAATTATGCATTTTATTAGCTTTTTCTTTGTTGATCTTTATCAATAAAAACCTCGGTCTTCTCTACTTTTAATCTCGAATGAAATTTTAAAGTGCCGCTGTTAATATTGTCTACCTCCTAAATAATAAAGTAGTTCTAATGGCAGCTAGTTATTCTCTTGATGATTTACGTTACTTTTGCACCATAGTAAAACTAGGTAGCTTTAAAAAAGCATCCATAAACCTTGGTATGTCATTATCAACTTTAAGCCGTAGAATACGTTTATTAGAGCAAGCCCTTCAATTAACGTTACTAAATCGAGATGCTCATAGAGTTACACTTACACATACTGGCGAATTATATTACGACCGCTACCGCAAGTTATTTGACGAAGTAGAGTGTATTGAGCAAGCACTTTGTGATGAGAAAGACCAACCTAAAGGAAAAATTAGGATCTCTGCACCCATTTACATAGGTAAACACTTTTTAAGTGCTATTTTTTGTGAATTTTTACTGCAACATCCCGATATTCAATTAGATTTACGCTTTTCAAATAATCTTATTGATATTGAAAAAGAAGGGATTGATATCGCGTTTAGAGTAAGAAACCCAGCCATCGACAATTGGGTTATTAGAGAACTTAAGCTTACTCATAACCTGCTGTGTGCTCATCCTGACTATGATTATCAATCCATCACTCATCCTGAGCAATTAGAAGAGCAATCAAAAGTTACGTGCGTTGGGTTGGTACCGTGGCAATTAAAAAATCAGCAAACGAGTGAAGAGTACTGTTTTAATCCAAACACACATGTTCGATTAGAAGTTGATGAAATTCAAATGATGAAACAAGCAGTTGAGTCTGGTGTGGGTATTAGCTACATCCCTGATTATATAGCATTACCACTTATTAAAGCCGGAAAGCTTAAACACATTCTTCCTGATTGGCAAAGCAAAGGGCAGCCATTTTCTATGCTTTATCGCGACAGAAAACAAATCCCTTATCGAGTGCGATTACTTATAGAGCATACACTGCAACACTTCACTAAAATGTAGCAGTGTAGGCTTTTCACAGCAAAGTAATTAAGCTAATTCATCTTTTAAAAACTAAGCCTTAGTACGATTACACCTAAAAATGCCGTTGTTAATCCTATAACTTCTTGGCGTGTAAAAGACTCTTTTAGAATGATGCGTGAATACAACAAAATAATTAAAATATTCATACCTGAAATCGCTGAAACTAGCCCTGTATTACCAATAGCAAAAGCCGATATTATTGCAACCATGCCAGCTACATTTGTTAAACCAATAAGTAACCCGCACGAAAATGTTTTACCGGCAGACCAATACGCTTGAGAAGAGCCTTGCTCTGCTAGCATTTTTTTTCGCTTTACTAACCAACTGACGGCAAAAAGAAAGCTACCAAAACCAAACATAGACGTTAAAGTTGCAAACGTATCCGCCTCAAGAAGCGTTGATTGCTTACCCATTAAATCATTAAATGCAAAGGACAGTGCCGCCAGTAACCCCCATTGCGCGCCTTGTAAATTACTTAATGAGATATCGCTGGAGTAGCGAATAATATAAAGGCCGCCAAAAATAATAAAAAAGCCGATTAATTGAATAACAGTTAAGGTTTCTTTCCATAATAAAAAGGCAAATAAAAGTACAAATAAAGGCGTTAACCCCGACAGGATGCTAATTAAAGACGCTTTCCCAACCGAAAACCCTTTGTGCAAAAACCCATTAGCCGCAAAAGATCCAAAACCTAAAGCGAGTCCAACCGTAATATCAGCCCAGCCGTACCATGTGTGCTCAAACACCACAGTACCTAGCGCACTAATTATAAATCCCACAAAAAAAACACCGAATAATAATAGATTACGATTAATCTTTTTTTGTGACGTCCATTGGTACATTATTCCTCGCGCACCAAAAAAAACAGTGGCGAGTAATGCAAAAATTATCCACATATAAATGAGACCCTTTATAATTTACTTCGATAAACCTGAATAAAAAGTGGTTATTTAACATTGTTGAATGCAATGACTATTACATAAAGGTTCAGCTGTAAAACACGTAGCCACTACAAGAGCGTTACCCGATACCTAGCTTCTACTCTATAAAATAAGCAGCTTAAGCTTCAAAAAATAAAATACTAGCCACACAATTACACATTAATAAACAACAACACCAGTATATTCAATCTATAAATATTATAAATAGGCATAAGTGGCACTATAGATCCCATAAATAGCACTTAACTATTTAGTCGTTTAACTTCAATTACATAGTGAGCAACTAACACACAGAAATAACAACAACTTAGTGAAAAAAACGAATTTATAAAAACATAAAAAACAGTTTTAAACTGTCATTTTATCGACAATATATTTTTAACCTAAAACTCAATTGACTTTATTTTTAAACTCAATATGATTGATTTAAACAAAGAGGATAATATGTTTAATTTAATCACATACCTGCTAAAAACAAATACCACCTTCGGAATTTAAGCCGAGTGTAACCCTTACACTCGGCAGTTACACTGTACCTTTATATATTTAAATTCGATTTAGTTTTTGTGGGGGTTAGTCCGTGCTTTCTTTTCTGTTCGAGCGTAAAAAATCTTTCCTGTCTAAAAATGACTTCACAGACGCAGCGGTACTATTACAACCGCTGAAGCTTGCGTATTTACTACAAGAAGTCGAGTATTCACAGCGGCCTTGGTCAAAATTCAATCCGCATGTACAAATTAATAGCACGGTGGTCATTAAAAATATAACCACCGGTTTTAAGCGCCGCATAACTTTAGTGCCTCCAAGCCAACGAAGGCACTTTATTAGTGACGTATCATTTCACTCTCCTCTTGGGGTCGCTCTTTTAGGGCATAAAATAAATCATATTATTGAATATAAAGAAGCTGGGGAATCCCACCTTTGGGAAATAATAGCCATTAATATTAAGGAGGAAATATAGAGTAAATTATTTCAATTTTTATTTATTAATTTTATATATTTAATTGGAGTTATTTGTAATGAGTAAAGAAAAACCTAAAAAACATGCAAGCAAAATATTAAAACAAAAACGTAAAGAGCGAAGAGATAAGCTAAAGCAACTTGAAAAATAATTAATATTATTTTAAATAAAGTCGCAAACTCGGGGTTTTTATAACCCCGAGTTTTTTGAAAAAACTATATTCAGCTGTAGCTAAACAGCTTGTTTAAATGGATTACGAGTATCTTGGTGTTCCTCAAGATTACGCATTAAAATAGCATGCGCAAAGTTAATGCCTTCATTTAGCGGTATTTTTACAATGTGACCAGAGCCTTTAGCATCGCTAATACTTTCGCCCTTTTTGTTTTCCATATATTCAAGCTTAAAAGTAAAGTTACCTTGTGGTGTCATAAGCTCTAAGGAGTGACCTATACAAAATTTATTTTTAACGTCTATTTCAACTAATCCATTTTCGCAGCGCCCAAGTACTTCACCCACAAATTGCTGTTTAGTTGATACAGAATGACCGTACTCATAGTTTTGATAATCTTGATGGGCATGGCGTTTTAAAAAGCCTTCTGTATAACCACGATGCGCTAGATTTTCGAGAGTTTTAAATAAGTTATTATCAAATGGTTTACCCGCAACAGCATCGTCTATTGCTTTGCGATAAACTTGTGCTGTGCGCGCTACATAATAAAATGACTTAGTACGCCCTTCTATTTTTAAACTATGTACCCCCATTTCTGTTAACTGCTCTACGTATTGTACTGCGCGTAAATCTTTTGAGTTCATAATATACGTGCCGTGTTCATCCTCAAACGCAGGCATATACTCACCAGGGCGACCTTGTTCCTCTAGCATAAATACATCGTTACTTGGCGCGCCTTCACCCAGAGTAGGAATCACCTGTTTGGGGTCAATTTTATGCACCATTTCGCCGGTTTCGTTTTCAACCCCTGGTTTTACATCATAATCCCATCTACATGCATTAGTACACGTGCCTTGATTTGGATCGCGCTTATTTATGTAACCAGAGAGCAAACAACGCCCCGAATACGCCATACAAAGCGCACCATGTACAAACACTTCAAGTTCGGTGTCTGGGCAGAGTGTGCGTATTTCGGTTATTTCTTCGAGCGACAGCTCCCGTGATAAAATAACACGTTCAATCCCCTGTTTTGCCCAAAATTGTACACTTGCGTAATTTACCGCATTCGCCTGTACTGATAAGTGAATAGGCATGGCTGGCCATTTTTCACGAACAAGCATAATCAAACCAGGGTCTGACATAATCAGCGCATCGGGCTGCATCGCAATAACCGGTTCTATATCACGTAAATACGATTTAACTTTGGCATTATGCGGCGCAATATTAGACACCACATAAAACTTTTTATTTTGCGCATGGGCTTCACTAATGCCGACTTGCAGAGTGTCTAGGTCAAACTCATTATTACGCACACGCAAGCTATAACGAGGCTGCCCCGCATAAACCGCATCTGCGCCATAAGCAAACGCGTAGCGCATGTTTTTTAAACTGCCTGCGGGGCATAATAATTCAGGAATAAAAGGAATAAAAGGCATTGAAGAAATAACGGGTAACATGTGCGCTCCATACATCGAACTGGGTTTAAACCAGTTGCATGAGTTTTACCAATTTGATTGAAAAATTAAGCATTAATCCAGTGAAATTGGTGTTATTGAAAAATACATAAACACAAGCGCAGCAGTATAAATATGGCTAATAATTTAAATTTGATCGAGATCATAAAACAGCAATCAAACTGGTTTTTAATAAAATTAGGATTTTTCAGTTAAAGCGCGTATAATTCGCGCCCGTTAATATTCACACTTTTACTTAAAATTATTGGAGCATAAAGATGGCTTTAGAGCGTACTTTCTCAATCGTAAAACCAGACGCAGTTGCTAAAAACCACATTGGCGCTATCTACAACCGTTTCGAATCTGCTGGCCTTAAAATCGTTGCAGCTAAAATGGTTCACCTTTCACAAGAGAAAGCTGAAGGTTTCTACGCAGAGCACAGCGAACGTCCTTTCTTTGGCGCTTTAGTATCTTTCATGACATCTGGTCCAGTAATGGTTACAGTTCTTGAAGGCGAAAACGCTGTTCTTAAAAACCGTGAAATCATGGGTGCTACTAACCCTGCTGAAGCACTAGCTGGCACTTTACGTGCAGACTACGCTGATAGCATCGACGAAAATGCTGTTCACGGTTCTGATGCTGTTGAATCTGCTGCTCGCGAAATCGCGTACTTCTTCGCTGACGAAGAGCTTTGTTCACGTACTCGTTAATTCGAATTCGTTAACAAAATGAAAAGGGCTTTCGGGCCCTTTTTTAGTCATTACGTAAAGTATTCATAAGTACATTTTTGATATTTTACTTAATGATTAAACTGAGTGAATTGTGTACAATTCGTACTTGTAAATTTTTATCTCCACCGTCACCGATTGAGGTTGTTTCATGACCGAGCAAAAAAAGATTAACTTATTAGATTTAAACCGAGATGCAATGCGCGAGCTATTTGTATCGTTCGGTGAAAAGCCATTTCGTGGCGACCAGGTGATGAAATGGATTTATCATTTTGGCGTAGATAACTTCGACGAAATGAGCAACGTAAATAAAAAGCTTAAAGAAAAACTTAAAAACGAATGCGAAATTGTAGCGCCAGAAATATCTGTTCGCCAACAAGCAAGCGACGGCACAATCAAATACGCATTAGTACTTGAAGGCGGCCAAGAAGTAGAAGCTGTGTGGATCCCAGAAAAAGAACGTGCAACGTTATGTGTATCTTCACAAGTTGGCTGTGCTTTAGAATGTACGTTTTGTTCTACCGCCCAACAAGGCTTTAACCGCAACTTAAAAGTATCAGAAATTATTGGCCAAGTATGGCGCGTAGCTAAAGATATTGGCCTTGATGGCAACAGCGAAAAACGCCCTGTTACTAACGTAGTAATGATGGGTATGGGCGAGCCATTACTTAACGTTAAAAACGTAGTACCAGCTATGGAATTAATGATGGACGACTGGGGCTTTGGCTTATCTAAGCGCCGTGTAACATTAAGTACATCGGGTGTAGTACCTGCACTTGATTTATTAAAAGAGAAGATTGACGTAGCACTTGCTATTTCACTTCACGCACCAGATAACGCACTGCGTGATATTTTAGTGCCTATTAATAAAAAGTACCCTATTGAAGAGTTTTTAGCAGCATGTCGTCGTTACATTGATGGCTCTAAAGCAAATAAAGACGTTACAATTGAATACGTAATGCTTAATGGCGTAAACGACAGCACTGATCAAGCGCATGCTTTAGTTCAAACGCTCAAAGGTACTCCATCTAAGGTTAACCTAATTCCGTTTAATCCATTCCCTGGTAACGAATATACACGTTCGAGCAATAGTCGTATTGACCGTTTTTCAAAAGTATTACAAGCCGCTGGCGTTACATGTATTGTTCGTCGTACTCGTGGTGACGATATTGACGCAGCGTGTGGGCAATTAGCTGGTGATGTAGTTGACCGCACTAAACGTATGGCGAAAAAGAAAATGCGCGAAGATAACGCTATTAGCGTGAATATTCATCAGGCATAATTGCATTAAGTGCTCGCATGTTAATTAAACCTGTGAGCACTTAAGTCGTTTATTTTTAAATAAATGATGCAACGTAAAAGCTTTTAGGTAATATAGACGCTATGGACAAAAATAAAGAGACAAGGTAATGCGATCTATACTTGCTATAACACTATCAACACTTGCCCTAAGTGGTTGTGTGAGCGAAAGTAGTTATAACGGCAGTAATAAACCCGTCGTCGAAAATAAAGTTAATAATACTGGCGCAGCACGAACACGAATTGCTTTAGCCCTACAGTATTTAAAAACGGGTAATAATTCTCAAGCCAAATACAATTTAGAACGTGCAGCAGCATTTGCTCCTGACCTACCTGAAGTACATTACTCTCTTGCTTATTACTACCAACAAGTGGGCGAAAACCCGCTAGCTGATAAAGCCTACCAAAAAGCACTTGAAATCAAGCCAGACGATCCTAACACCCTCAATAACTACGGTGTGTTTTTATGTGGTATTGATGAATACGATCGTGCAACTGATCAATTTTTAAAAGCCATTGAAGTACCAAGTTATATTCGTGTTGCCGAAAGCTACGAAAATTTAGCCTTGTGTGCTATTGAATTTGATGATTTTGAAAATGCAGAAAGCTACTTTCAACAGGCACTTAATCACAGCTCTCAGCGTACATCTACATTAATTAGCTTAGCCGCACTGTATTACGCTAAAAGTGACTTGTACAAAGCCAGTGAACTTTTAAAACGCTATGAAAGTACGGGTCGAGTATCTTCTCGCGCATTAATGCTTAGCTATCTTGTAAAAAACCGAATGGGCAGAATTGAAGAAGCTGAAAAAATTTCAAACACTATTTTGCAAACTTACTCTACCAGCAACGAAGCCTATGCGTTAAAAGAGAAAAGAACACGTTTTAATGAGTTTGAAATACTGCGAGAAAAATACCGTAAAGCGCAGTTAAAAGAACTAAAAAATGACGCAAGCGGCGCGCACGTTAGTTCAAAACCAAAAATAAAAGTTATAAGAAAGAAACGTTCGCCAGAGGACGGGTCAACAAGCTTGGTAACAAACAACGAGCAAAAAACAGATAAAAAGCTCGCAACAGCAAATAACCAAGATGTAAATCCAGTTATAGCAAGAGAAAAGCAAGCTCAAGCATTGCCAAATACGCTCATTACGCAAACCGACGAAGCAACCGTAATAGCAAAACAAGTAACGACCCAAAAAGAAGAAGCTCCTAAAGTCGTCGCGCCAAGTACCCCTACCGATACATCGGCTGTTATGCTTGCACTTACTACTGAGCACGACTCTGCAGATTCTATAGTAGCAGCGCCTGAAAAAGCGCAACCCGTTTTAGAACCTCAAAAAGAAGTTATAGCGACAAAACAACCGGCTAAAGCCGATGACGAGGTAACAATAATATCGTTTGGCGCACCTAAAACAGGCCAGTTTAATTCGCAGCAAACTAGTAACTACAGTAATTCTGCACCTGCAGTTACGAATCAAAAAAACAGTAGTGACGTGGTATTCTACGAAGCGACTAAAAATACAACCGTTTTTGAAAACAGCAACTATCAAAATAATGCTGATATTGAATTTAAAAGCTACGAAGCAGTGCAAAAAACTGAGCTTCCAATGCTTAATCCTAAAGTATCGCCTTTACGCGTGCCATTTCATGTAATTGCTGTTGGCGAAAACCTATTTAGCATTTCGGTGCGATACAATGTTAAACTACAAAAACTCCTGCAATGGAATGGTTTAAAAGAGTCGGATCGGGTAATGAATGGAAGTAAAATATACCTAAACGATCCTAATATTTATTACGAAATTAAAGCTGGTGATTCCCTTTACGATATAGCTACCCAGCGGCATGTATTAATTGATGAATTAATGCGATGGAATAAATTAAGTCCTGATATAGCATTAAAACCAGGGCACAGACTTTTACTAGTGGATCCAGACTCATACACATTATGAATGAAGAAAATACGCAAACACAGAGCGAACAGCCGACTGTAGGCCAAATACTAAAAAATCATAGAGAGCAAGCAAACGTTAGCATCGCAACTATCGCTGCACCGTTAAAGCTGTCTGAACTTCAAATTAAACGCCTTGAAAATGATGAATTTGCGTTACTAGGCCCTATCACTTTTGTTAAAGGCTATATAAAAAATTATTGCCGTGAATTAAAAGTCGATAGCGCACCTATATTAGCAATGATGCCGGCCCCACCAGAGCCGACCAAGCCCGCTAATATGCAAAGCTTTTCGCGCCGAACAGAAAAAGAAGCAAGCGACAACCGTTTAATGTTTTTTAGTTATTTAATTTTAGCGATTGTTATTGGCTCATCTGCTTTATGGTTTTGGCAAAACGCTACCCCCATTGAAGAGCAAACCAGTAAAATAAACGTTGCCAACTCAATAATGAGTGAACGACAAGCAGCTCAACCCAGTATTTTACAGCAACAGCAACAAGCCGAAATTAACGACGAATCACTATTAGAATCAAAAGATACGCTTGAAACATCAACAAGCTCAGAAGCCGTTACAGAAACGGCTCCTATTACATCTAACAACGAAAGCCAAGAAGATGCTAGCAGTACAATTGTTATGAACTTTAACGGCGAAAGTTGGGTTGAAATTTACGATGGCGAAGGCGAAAAAATAGCATTCGGCGTTAAAAAAGCAGGCTACATTATGACCGTAAGCGGAACGCCTCCTTTTTCAGTTGTGCTTGGTAAGCATGACGCTGTAGACATTACTTTAAACGGCGAACCTGTAGATGTTTCTGCATTTCCTAAAAACCGTTTAGCCAAATTTACATTACCACTAGCAGAGTAGTCGCTATGTTTTCAGAATCCCCAATTAAACGCAGAAAATCCACCCGTATCAATGTAGGTAACGTCCCTATTGGTGACGGCGCCCCTATTGCTGTGCAATCAATGACCAATACCGACACCATGGATGTTGATGCAACCGTTGCACAAATTCAGGCAATACAAGATGCAGGTGCCGACATAGTGCGTGTATCAGTACCGACTATGGACGCAGCTGAAGCGTTTAAAAGTATTAAAGAACAAGTGACTATTCCGCTAGTAGCCGATATTCACTTTGATTACCGTATAGCCTTAAAAGTGGCAAAGTACGGCGTAGATTGTCTGCGCATAAACCCAGGTAATATAGGTAGCGAAGAGCGTATAAGAGCTGTGGTCGATTCGGCTCGCGAGCATAACATTCCTATTCGTATTGGTGTAAATGGCGGCTCACTTGAGCGCGACTTACAAGAAAAATATGGCGAGCCTACACCTGAAGCCTTATTAGAATCAGCAATGCGCCATGTAGATATATTACGCCGCCTTGATTTTGACCAATTTAAAATATCGGTAAAAGCATCAGACGTATTTTTAGCGATAGGCGCCTATCGCTTACTCGCTAAAGAAATAGACCAACCACTGCATTTAGGTATTACCGAAGCGGGCGGCATGCGCTCAGGCTCGGTTAAATCAGCCGTAGGTTTAGGTATGCTACTTGCCGAAGGTATTGGCGATACACTGCGAGTGTCGCTTGCAGCTGACCCTGTTCAAGAAATTAAAGTAGGTTTTGATATTTTAAAATCGCTGCGCATACGTTCGCGCGGTATTAACTTTATTGCCTGCCCAAGCTGTTCTCGTCAAGAGTTTGATGTAGTAAGCACCATGAACCAGCTAGAAGAGCGCCTTGAAGATATTATTGAGCCTGTATCGGTTTCGGTAATTGGCTGTGTTGTAAACGGCCCAGGTGAAGCCCTTGTGAGTGATATTGGCCTTGCCGGTGCAAACCGTCGCTCAGGTTTATACATTAATGGTGAGCGCCAAAAAGCGCGTATTGACAACAACAACATTGTTGACCAGCTCGAAGGCTACGTGCGCGACTTTATTGCTCAAAAAGAGCAGCAAACACCTATCGATATTAAAATAGTCGAATAAATACCGTATAAAGCGCCAAACAGCGGTGTTTGGCGTTTACCTTTATGACCAGAACGCTATAATAGCGGGTCAATTTTTAGCATTCTTGTTGTGTAAGCATTTTTTATTACACATAAACAGCATTTAGGATTTATCAGTGGCAAAACAAATTCAGGCAGTTCGCGGTATGAACGATTGTCTGCCGGGCGATACACAAGTTTGGCAGAAAGTAGAAAGCATTTTACGCGAGACAGTAGCATCGTTCGGTTATCAAGAAATTCGTTTTCCTATTGTAGAATCAACCGACTTATTTAAACGCTCTATTGGTGAAGTTACCGATATAGTAGAAAAAGAAATGTACACCTTTGCCGATCGCAATGGCGACTTATTAACACTTCGCCCAGAAGGCACCGCAGTATGCGTACGTGCTAGCAACCAAAATGGCTTACTATATAACCAAGAACAACGCCTTTGGTACATGGGTCCAATGTTTCGTCACGAGCGTCCGCAAAAAGGTCGTTACCGTCAGTTTCACCAATTTGGTTTAGAAACATTTGGTATTGCCACAGCCGACATAGACGCAGAAGTTATTTTATTAACAGCGCAACTATGGGAAGCCTTTGGTATTACAGAGCACGTTCGTCTAGAGCTAAATTCTTTAGGGTCTAACGAAGCGCGTGCAGATTACCGTGATGCGTTAGTAGCCTACCTTGAGCAACACATTGATGTGCTTGATGAAGACTCAAAACGTCGTATGTATTCAAACCCATTACGCGTACTTGATAGCAAAAACCCAGACGTACAAGCAATTTTAACTGATGCGCCTAAATTGTCTGAAAACTTAGACGCTGAATCAAAAGAACATTTTGAAAATTTATGTGAACGTTTAGACGCTGCTGGCGTCTCATATACGGTTAATGAAAAGTTAGTACGTGGTTTAGACTACTACAACCGTACCGTATTTGAATGGGTAACCGATAGTTTGGGCGCACAAGGCACTGTATGTGCTGGTGGTCGTTACGACGGCTTAGTTGAGCAACTTGGCGGCAAAGCAACGCCAGCAGTTGGTTTTGCAATGGGTCTAGAGCGCTTAGTGTTATTACTACAAGCGCTTGAGTGTGTAGGTGACATTCGTCGTAATGCTGATGTATATTTAGCAGCAATGGGCGACAAAGCAAGCATTCAAGCTCCTGCAATTGCAGCGCAACTACGTAAAGACGTACCGGGTTTACGCGTTATGGTGCATGCGGGCGGCGGCAACTTTAAAAAACAATTAAAACGTGCTGATAAAAGCGATGCACTTGTTGCAGTGATTATTGGTGAAGATGAATTAGAAAAAGGCGTTGTGACCATCAAGTATTTACGCGAGCGTAAAGAACAAGTCACATTAGAATTAGAACAAGCTAAAGCGCTATTAGCTGAGCTTATTAACGGCTAAGCGAACATTAGAGGTAAGAATGGATATTTATTCAACAGAAGAACAACAAGCAGAAGCCATTAAACGCTTTTTCCGTGAAAACGGCATTTCACTTGCACTAGGCATACTTGTTGGCCTTGGTGGCTTATATGGCTGGAAAGCATATAACCAAAATCAAATTACTACCGCTGAAAAAGCATCAGATTCATATACAGCGCTTGTTGAAAGTGATGATGTATTATCTTCAGCTGATGCGTTTATTAGCGAAAATAAAGATACAAACTACGCAACACTTGCTGCATTTGTTGCTGCAAAAGACGCTGTAGAGGCAAAAAAATTAGACGTAGCAAGCGAAAAGTTAAGCTGGATAATGTCTAATACTGAAAATACAGAATTAAAAGCAATTGCGATTACACGTTTAGCGCGAATTCAAATTGCACAAACTAACTATGACGATGCATTAACTACATTAAATGCACCATTACCTGAAGCATTCAATGCAAACGTTGCCGAGCTTAAAGGCGACATTTACACACAGCAAGGTAATAAAGATCAAGCACGTACTGCATACCAAGCAGCAATAGATGCGGGTGGATTAACAAGTAACCCACTATTACAAATTAAGTTAGATGACCTAGCAGTAACTAGCCCAGCGGCATAAGGTTTTAGGTATGAAAAAATTTACAACAGCAGCCCTTGCCCTATGTATGGCAACACTGATGGGTTGTTCATCAAGTGATGATGAAGATGAACTAGTACTTCCTGAAATTGTAAACCAATTTGAAACTGACGTTGTTTGGCAAGAATCTGTAGGTGATGGCGTAGAGCATTACTTTTCTCGTTTAACACCCGCAGTTTACAAAGATACTGTATATGTTGCTAGCCGCGAAGGCCAAGTAGAAGCGCTTTCGCTTACTAACGGCGATACGAAGTGGGAAACCGATGTACGCCAAGATTTATCGTTTTGGCCATGGGCTGACAATGGTAATGCAAAATTATCAGGTGGTATTTTGCAAGCCTATGGTAAAATTTATATAGGTTCTGAACACGGCTTTATTATTGCTCTTGATCGCGAAACCGGTGAAGAAGTTTGGCGTAAGAATGTACCAGGCGAATCACTGTCTAAACCGACAGCAGGCGATGGCTTAATATTTGTAAATTTAGGCTCTGGTAAATTGTTAGCCCTTCACCCAGATACGGGCGAAGAGCGTTGGAGTTTTGAACAAGAAGTTCCACCACTAACATTACGCGGACAAAGCTCGCCAACTGTTGCTAACGGTGGTGTATTAGTAGGCCTTGAAACAGGCAAGCTAAGCGTTTTAATTTCAGACAGTGGTTACTCAGCATGGAGCACAGAAATTGCGGTTGCTAAAGGCGCATCAGAATTTGAACGCCTAGTTGACGTAGACACTCAACCACTTATTAGCGGTCCATACGCTTACGCTATAGCTTACAACGGCAACTTAGCCGCTGTAGATATTCGCTCTGGCAATGTTGTATGGAAACGCGAGTACAGCAGCTACCGCGAAATTGCGATGGATGCACAAACAATTTATTTAGTAGATAGCGATGGTGTTATTTACGCATTAGATAAAAATTCAGGTATTGAACGTTGGAGCCAACCCGCTCTACGCGGTTGGTACCTAACAGGCCCTGCAGTTGCAGGTAGCCACTTAGCTTTAGGCGACCAAGAAGGTAACCTACATTGGCTAAATAAAGAAACTGGCGAGCTAGTATCTCGTGAAGACTTTGACAGCTCGGGCTTTTTTGTTGAGCCAGTTGTTGCCGACGATAAGCTAATTTTATACACCCGTGATGGTGAAGTTAGTATGGTAAAAATGCCAAACTAAGTTACTAATAGTCATATGGTTTTTTTAAGGCTTCGCACTGCGAAGCCTTTTGTTGTTTTTTAAAGAGGTAGTTTATGCTTCCCGTGATCGCTCTAGTTGGGCGACCCAATGTGGGCAAGTCCACATTATTTAACCGTTTAACACGTACTCGTGATGCACTCGTAGCCGATTTTCCAGGTTTAACACGAGATAGAAAATATGGCCAAGCTAGTTACGATGGCTATGAATTTATCGTGGTAGACACGGGCGGTATTGATGGCTCAGAAGAAGGCATCGAAATCGAAATGGCAGATCAATCTCTGCTAGCCATTGAAGAAGCCGACATTGTTCTGTTTTTAGTAGATGCTCGTGTAGGTATGACCGTAGCTGACCAAGCCATTGCTAATCACTTGCGTAAACAAGAGAAAAAGTGCTTTGTTGTTGCCAATAAAACCGATGGCATTGATGCAGATTCAAACTGTGCTGAATTTTACCAATTATCATTAGGTGAAATACATCACATTGCAGCTGCACATGGCCGTGGTATTACCCTATTACTTGAACAAACACTTCAGCCGCTTATTGCTGAACTAGCTGCTCAAGATGAAGAAGTAACAGGTGATGACGAAGAGCTTATTAATCTTTACGAAGAAGGCGAAGGTGATGATACCGATCATCAAGCGTTTGCAGACAAACCTGTAAAGCTTGCTATTATTGGTCGCCCTAACGTTGGTAAGTCAACACTTACAAACCGTATACTGGGTGAAGATCGCGTAATTGTATACGACATGCCAGGTACAACGCGCGATTCTATTTATATTCCAATGACGCGTAACGACAAAGAGTATGTGTTAATTGACACAGCCGGTGTTCGTAAGCGTAAAAAAGTAAGTGACGTAGTTGAAAAGTTCTCAGTAATTAAAACATTACAAGCAATCGAAGATTGTAACGTGGTTTTACTTGTTGTGGATGCGCGCGATGGTATTTCTGATCAAGACTTAAGCTTATTAGGTTTTGCTCTTAACTCAGGTCGTTCGCTGGTTATTGCCGTTAATAAATGGGATGGCCTTGACGACTACGTTAAAGATCGTATTAAAACAGAGCTTGATCGCCGTTTAGGCTTTATTGACTTTGCACGCTTACACTTTATATCTGCACTTCACGGTACAGGTGTTGGTCATTTATTTGAATCGGTTGATGAAGCGTACGAGTCAGCAACTAAGCGTATTAGCACCGCAATGCTTCGCCGTATTATGGACATGGCACAGGCCGATCACCAGCCGCCGCTTGTTCGTGGTCGTCGTGTTAAGCTTAAATATGCGCATGCCGGTGGTTACAACCCGCCACGTATCGTAATTCATGGTAACCAAGTTCACGATTTACCAGATAGTTATAAACGCTACCTGATGAACTACTACCGTAAAGCACTTAAAATTATGGGCACCCCAATCAAAATTGAATTTAGAGAAGGTGATAACCCATTTGCAGGGCGAACTAATAAAGTAACGCTTTCGCAAAAACGTAAAATACGTGCCTTTGCAAAAGAAAACCGTAATAAATAAATTCGTTAGAGTTAATTTATTACAAAAAAACGGCGTACTTTTTAGTACGCCGTTTTTTATGCTTTATACCAATTAGCTTAATTAAGTGATCTATTTTGAGATTTGAAAAACGTGTTGCTAGCTAGGCAAAAAATTCGCTATTTAGTGGTTCAAATGAGAATTTTTAATGCAGGGAGCGACATATTTAGCTCCGCAAAATGATTAAGTATTATTGCAGATAAGTACGCTTATAATCCTTCATATTCAGCTTCCCTTGGCTTTAAAATATGTTCTTGGCAAGTCATTTTGTTCCAACAATCCGTTTCAGGTACGCCGTAATACCAGGCTCTAAAAATCGGTTGATACTTTTCAATCACCCGTTGTTGCATACGTTTTGAAAAATGAGGTAAGTACATAGTTTTGATCACCGTAATGTGCCTTTTAATCGTCTTTCCTAAATTAAAGCGCGCTTGGAGATACCTTATGTCTGCTTTTTTATATTCCCTGCTATCAGGTGTAAAGTTTTGCATGTCTTGTTTAGGGCCAGTCGCCCAGCCAGCTACTTTATTCATTTGTTCAGCAAACGGCTTAACGGTAAACGTAATATGAATAGGGTCATCAGCATCGGTGGGCCCAAAACCTCGCGGAAATCCGCCTTGGTGATAATTAGGATGGGTAACCGTAAACTCAATCGATGCATAGGCGTTGGGCTGTAATAAATCCAAACGCTCCCGTGGGAAGGTAATTGGCTCATTAGCATAGGCAGCTTTAAAATACTTATAACCAAAATCAATACCACAGCTACTATGACCACACGACTCTGAATAGGCCGACTTTATCAAAAAAGGCAATTCTGGCACTGAGCCATCTTCTGTTTCAATCGTCACAACAATGGGCCCACGATAGCCATGTGCTTTATCAAATAAAAAATCACAGCCTGATGTCAAAACACACGCCAGTAGCACACAGTAAAATTGCAGTGCAGTTTTACGCTTATAATCCTTCATACTCAGCCTTCCTTGGTTTTAAAATTTGTTCTTGGCAAGTCATGCTTTTATTAGCAGCACTTGCGAGCTTAAAATTAATGTAGCATTCAAGACTACTTTATTATTCAAAGTTAAGTAATGCTAATTGCACCAGCCGTTCAACTGTCGTGTCTTGAACATTTTTAGGCGCTCTGGGGTAATACTTTGATTTTGGCGGCTTAATAGTTATAAACCCATGATTGGTTGCCATTTCGTGGGCTAACAGCTTTCGCTCTCGGGGGGTTAAATGGTTTTCGTGTATTTTTGCCAGCTCGCCGCTATCAAGCCATATGCCTGCACAACCTGGGCATTCGTCTATTTCAACCACTTTAAGCGGCGAAAAATACCGGCGCATCATCACAATACTTAAACATTTAGGGCAATTTACTCGCGATGAGACTTCGCCCTCACCTTCGGTATAATTACTCAAATACTTAAGTAAAACCTGAGCATGCTTTAACTCCGGCGAGCTAAACTTAAAAATTTGGCTGTTATCAAAAAATACGCCGCCTTGCGCTGACGTAAAAACAGTAATCCCGCCAACAAGTAAAGGTTCAAGTGGCGTATTACTACGAGGACAATACATTTAAAATTCCTTTTTATTTATTTTCTTTTACTCAAGTGCTTTGTGAATAAGCCCAACAAGCGGCGCCGGTAACGTAATATTACCTGCAAGTACAAACTCATGGGCTTCATCTGACATTTTTTGCCATGTACGACGAATAATACCAATCCATTTTTCTTCATTGTAATCTGGTTTTGCATTGGCAAACCCAAGCATGTAGTGCTCAATAAATACCAAACTTGCTACATCTTCAACTAGTTGGCTATCTGGATTGCGCTTAATATCTTTTTTAGCAACAGCGTTATAAACACGGTTTTGGTCCGTATCGTTAAACCCAGCCTGTTTCATTAATTCAACGGCTAGTGACGCATGAAAAATATAAAGTGCGCTGCGCCATTGATGATAACCCTGCTTGTTCATTTCAAAGTCGCTACGTGGCGACTTCCAACGCTGAATATGCTGTGCGCGCACTGCAACTTGCATGAGTGCATCGGCGTTAGGTTTAAAGCGAGTTAACATTTCGCTCATACGCAAGGCGTATAAATACTCTTTTGGAAAGCTTTGCCCATTGTACTGCTCAGTATTAGGGTCTAGGTTATTAGCTTCATCAATCAGCGCTATTACTTTATTAAACATGACAGTCTTTTATTGTAATTAGTTTTAGTCATTCTAAACGCTGATAAAACAATAAACTAGTGGCCCACTCACTTCAGCGGTGAAATTTGTTCAATCAAAAGTAAAACCGATTGATACTGGTTATAAAAGTAAGCGCATTGATAAGGTTAACTTGGTACTATATTAAAAACAAAAATGACACATGTGCGTAAACTAATAAAAATTAACGCGCTAAAAATGAGAATAATATGTTTAAAAAAACAATTTTAGCTATTTGCTTAGCTGTAGCATCACTGCCGAGCGCAGCCGATAGCAATGCAGATTTAAAAACCATTATTGATAACCATTGGCAAAATGCAAAAGCCGAAAAAATATTCTTTCGTACCGACCCTGATGGTTGGAAACCCAGTGGTACATTACCAAATTGGACCGAACAAGCCATTGCAAAGCGCCAAGCTTATAATAACAATGTATTAAAAAGCTTAAGTAAAATAGATCCTAAAACGCTGAGCAGCTCGCAATTAATGAACTACCGTTTATTTAAATACGAGCGAGAAACAGAGCAGCAAAGTTACCTTTTTCAAGATAAGTATTTTCAGGTTAACTTTTTAAGTGGCTGGCATACCTACTTTGCCGAAGCACCGGCTAATATGGCATTTTTAACACCTGATGATTACAACGCATTTTTAGTAAGCCTTGCCGACTACCCTCGCTTTAATCAAGAAAACATTAACTTGATGAAGGAAGGAATTGAACTGGGGTATACGCACTACTGCAAAACATTTAAAAATTACAGCCAGAGCATTAACGCTCATATTGTTAAGCAACCTGAAAACAGTGCCTTATACGAGCCCTTTACACGTATACCAAATACGTTTACAGCAGAGCAAAAGGCCACATACCAAAACAAAGCAAAAGCCTTAATTAGCTCAAAAGTAGTACCGGCTTATCAGCACTTTTACGACTTTTTTGAAAACGACTACATGCCTAACTGTAGAGCGCAGCCAGGTATTTCAAGCGTTAAAGGCGGGCTTGAGTATTACAAATATGCAGTTAATTACTACACCACAACCAATGCCACACCAAAGCAAATTCATGAGCTTGGCTTAAAAGAAGTGGCGCGTATAAAAACGCAAATGCAAAACATCATTGATAAAGTAGGTTTTGATAGCACGTATGCTGAGTTTTTAGAATTTTTAGCGACCGATGAGCAATTTTACGCAACAGACGCGCAAGACCTGCTTGAAAAAACAGCCTTTATTACGCAAAAAATGTATGGCAAGTTACCCACCTACTTTAATCATTTACCGCGAAACACCTTTACTATAAAAGGCTCAGCGAGTCGCGGCGCGTTTTATATGCCACCTGCTGATAACCGCTCCCCTGGCACTTACTTTTTAGCCTCAACACCTAAGTTGCAACCTTTGTATAATTTAGAAGCGCTAAGCCTGCACGAGGCAATACCAGGGCACCATTTACAAAACGCTATTGCAATGGAGTTAAATGTACCCGAATTTAGACGCACACTTAGCCACTCAGCATTTGGCGAAGGCTGGGCACTTTACACCGAACGCTTAGGTAAAGAAGCCGGCTTTTATCAAGACCCATACAGCGACTTTGGTCGTTTAGGTTACGAAATGTGGCGCGCCGTGAGACTCGTTGTTGATACCGGTATTCATGCATTTGGCTGGAGCCGCCAAAAGGCAATTGACTACTTGGCAGATCACACTGCTTTGCCACAAAGCGCGGTGGAGGATCAAATAGATCGTTATATATCATGGCCAGGCCAAGCGCTTTCGTACAAAATGGGCGAAATAAAAATACGCGAACTGCGTGCAAAAGCCGAAAAAGAACTCGGGGCTAAGTTTGATATTCGCAGCTTTCACGACACCGTTATCGGCCAAGGCTCGCTGCCTATGGAAGTATTAGAAGACGTAATAAACGATTGGATAGCAAAACAAAAATCGGCTATTTAACATTAAAGGAGGCGGTATTATTTGCCGCCTCTTTTTAAAACCCTCTTAAACACCTCAAAACTAATCCCTACCCGCTTTTGCTTCGTAAAGTTAATGATTACAAAAACCTGAGTAAACCTATGAGCAAACGCATTTTATATTGGCTACAAAACGATTTACGAATAGACGACAACCCTATTTTAAGCGAACTTGCTACTAAGCAATGTGCGCTCGATATTGTATTTGTAATAAACCCGCACTGGTTTAAAAATAATAACTATCAACAAAAGCCGTATGGCGTGCATAAACAGCAGTTTTTAATGCAAAGCTTGTACGAACTCCAACAAGCACTTATTGAGCGCGGGCAAACCCTGCATGTGCTTGAAGGGGAACCTGTATCGCTTTTGAAAGCGCGTATTAATAAGCAAAATATTGATGAAGTTGTATACAGCGAGCAATTTGGCCTGTACGAGCAACGCCAAATAAACTTACTCAAAGCACATTGCCCCAATGTACAGTTTACAGGGGCGCAGCAAGACACGCTCTTTAAGCAAAGTGACCTCCCCTTTGATTTAAGCGAATTACCTAAACACTTTACCCCGTTTCGTAAAAAGGTAGAGGCCGCCACTAGCCCCATTTCACTTTCAACATTACCAAACGGTTTGCTCCCTCAGCCAATAACCCTGTGCGCTAAAAAACCTTTAGAGCGTATAGCAAATAATGGTGTAATGCATGGCGGGTTTAAAAGTGCGCAAACACACTTAAAGCAATACTTTTCAGGTTTACTACCAAGTACTTATAAAATAACTCGAAACGAGCTTGATGGCTTTAATAACACCACAAAATTTAGTACCTGGCTTGCTTTTGGCTGTGTAAGTGCGCGGCAAGTTTATAAAGCAGTTGAGGCGTACGAACATAACCAAATAACAAACGAGTCTACTTACTGGATTAAATTTGAATTGCTATGGCGAGAATATTTTAAATGGCATGCACTTAAGGCAGGTAAAAGCCTGTTTAATTTTAAAGGCCAAAAGCAAACAAAACCCCTTACTACATTTATGCCAAACCGCTTTGCTGCATGGTGTAATGGCTCAACACCCTACCCATTAGTCAATGCCATTATGAACGAGCTAAACGCTACGGGTTATATATCAAATAGAGCAAGGCAAATTGCAGCAAGCTGCTTAGTGAACGAGCTTGGCCTTGATTGGCGCTATGGGGCAGCTTATTTTGAACAACAATTGATTGATTACGATGTAGCCGCTAATTGGGGTAATTGGCAATATATAGTAGGTGTAGGCGTTGATCCGCGTGGTGGTAGGCACTTCAATATTGAAAAACAAACGTTACAGTTTGACCCGCACGCTGTTTACACTAATAAATGGCAAGGCAATGAAAATACCAGCACGCAGCTGGATACCTTAAACGAAGTTGATTGGCCAATTTAAACCGCCAATCAACTTTTACAAAGTAACGTTTAAAACAGCTCAGCAATGCCTATATTAATAGCGTAACCACCCAATGTTAAAAACAAAAATAAACACAGCGCCAGTAACAGCGGTTTAATACCCGCTTGGCGAATTGCCCCTACATGTGTGCGTAAGCCTAAAGCCACCATCGCAATGGTGAGTAATATATTATCAAACCAAACAACTGCGCTTGTAGCCACTTGAGGAATAACTGATAGCGAATGTACACCACTTGCCACAATAAATAACACCGCAAACCAAGGGATCGTAATACCTGCTTTTTGCTCGCCGCCATGCTCGTTATTGTTTGTTTTAGCATGCTTTTTACTTTGCCAAAACGATAAGCCCACTAAAAATGGTGCAAGCATCATCACCCTTAGCATTTTTTCTATAACGGCGGTATCTGCAGCATTGGCGCTTACAGCAGTGCCCGCTGCAACCACTTGCGCTACTTCATGAATAGTTGAGCCTACAAAAATACCGTAAGCGTGTTCACTCAGCCCCATGTAATCAAACATAATTGGGTAGGCGAACATGCTTAACGTGCCAAACACCACCACCGTTGCCACCGCTACCGATACTTTATGCGCCTGTGCTTTTATTACAGGCTCAGTTGCCATAACCGCAGCGGCACCACAAATAGAACTACCCGCGCCAATTAATATGGTTGTTTGTTCATCAAGCTTAAATACGCGCTTACCTAGCTGCACTGCCAAAATAAATGTGCCTAACAGCATTACAACATCGGTTAATAAGCCTTCCCAGCCTACGCCCGCTACTTGCGCAAAGGTAATTCTAAACCCAAACAACACAACCCCCGCTTTAAGCAATATACTTTTAGCGTAATCAACACCTATATCGGTTTGCGTAGCAATACGCGAAAACACACTGTTACCCACAATAATGCCAAGCACTATACCAATAGTTAAAGAGCTAAATTGCGCACTTTGCATTATGGATAACTTACTTAATGCAACAGATGCTCCCGCCAAAACAACCACCAGCACCATACCTAACCACCAGCGCGTATCGCCGTATTGCTTAGTATTAATACCCAAATTTTTAATAGCGCTAAGCATAATATTCTCTCAATTGAACAACGTTAAACTGTTGACTTCATTTTAAGAAAGCGCAAAATATAACTCCAATACATTAAAATCATGATTCGATAACTTAAAGTTATGTGATTTGAGAGGCACAATGAACTTGCATGCACTTAGGGTGTTTTATACGGTAGCAAAGCTTGGTAGTTTTTCAGGCGCAGCCGAGGCGCTTTTTATAAGCCAACCGGCTGTATCTAAAGCGCTAAAAGAGCTTGAGCACCAATTAAATATTCAACTTATAGAGCGTGCATCTAAAGGCAAAAAACTTACCTTAAGCGAGGGCGGCCAAGCCTTGTATGATCATGCACGTAGCATTTTTGCCATTGAAAAAGCCGCCATTGAAGATATTAAATCACGCACAGGGCTTAAGCGTGGCACGCTCGTTATAGGCACTAGTACAACCATTGCCAGCTATTGGCTACCGCCCTATTTAGCTAATTTTTGCGCGCAGTACCCAGATATAAAAGTAGAAGTACAAGTTGCCAATACCGCGCAAATTGAGCACGCATTGCTAGAGTGCACTATAGATTTAGCACTGGTTGAAGGCACACCCACCGAGCCGCATATTATAAGTAAACACTGGCAAAACGATTTAATGAGTGTTGTTATACCTAGTAACTTTAAGCCCACTAAAAACTTAAAAGCATGGTTAAACGAGCAGTTTTGGCTACTGCGCGAGCCAGGCTCTGGCACTTTAGAGGTGTCGGTTAAGTTATTAGCAGAGCATGGCGTGCAAGCAGAGCAAAGTATGCAATTAGGCAGCAACGAAGCCATAGCAAGGGCCGTCGCTCAAGGTATGGGGGTCGCTTTATTGCCAAATGTAGTTACTGAGGATTTAGTGCAACTAGGCAAATTAACACGCTTGAGCCAAAAAAATAACGAGCAACTCTCTCGGCCACTTTATCAATTACACTATAAGGACAGACCCTCTTCACACGCTGCACAAGCGTTTGAAAAAAGCCTGTTTAGTGATCGCAATCTGTAAGTAGTAAGGCACTAGTAGCAAATTTACATAAAGTTTAATCTTTTAAGTCAAAATTTGAGCCCTTTAGTCTTTCTAATGCCTATTAGCTAAGTTAAAACTCACTTGTGTCACGTGATACACCTTTCATGCTTTACTATTAAATTAAAATAATTTTTAAACATGTGTTCAAAGCTGGTATCCCTTAAATCCACATCAAAATAGTAGCCGTCTTCTAAAACTTTCAAACTCTCTAAATCATTGCAAATGCGCTCAAGAATCAGATGTTTATATTTTGGCGTTATATTTTTTATTTCATCCAGAGTGAGCCCTTCGGCATCAAAATTCACAACAACTCTTAAACTGGTACCTGAATAACCATGCCTTACAAAACTAATTCGGCTATCAATTGATGAAAAAAAAGTGCTGAAGTGGTTTTTATCTTCCTCGTATTCCCATTGAGAAGCATCCCCCCAGATCAAGACAAAAATAGCACCAAAAACAGCTGCAGATACATACAATTTGTTGGCATTTATCATAAACCACAATTGAACTTTTTCAGTTCGCATTAATTTCATAAGTCACATAACTTTTAAGTAAAAGACTAAAAATCAAAACCAAAGTCTTGCTCATTCACATGTGTGGGTAATATAACTAGGGTTAAGAAAAATATCTTGATGCTACACCAATGCCGATAAGTAAAATAATTAATAAAACCCAATACCTTTTGAATCATCTAAATTTTCACCGCAGACTGGGCAAGATGATGACGCGATTGGAGTCCCGTTAATATTTGTCGTTTTAACAATTGGGGAGGTAATTCCTGATTTACACTTTTCGCACTTCATAAATATCCATATTAATTATAAATAAAATCGCGGGTTGATGCTCACAAAACGCTTACTTAATTGACGTTAAATGACAGGCTATAATTAGCAACAAATCACAGAAAACCAACCTTTATACATCCTTTTAATTGAATTGCCATAACATAAGAATAGACCTTACAAACCCTGCGTTAAGTCTTGTGCTAACGTACCCGTTGGCTTTTCAACTGCACGTACTAACTCTTTGCCATTTTGTTTAACAATAAACGTAGGTGTGTATTGTAACTCGTTAGCTTCGGCTATTCCGGCATCATCGCGTTTGTTGTAACCCACGGCCACGTAGTCAATGCTTGCAAGTTGTACTTTCGATGCATCAATTAACTTAATGAGTTTTGGCACTTCGCGCTCGCTGTTGTGGCACCACGTTCCAAATAATACAATAAGCTCTTTGCCTTCTAGTTTTTGCATTAGGGCTATATCTTGCGCTCTTGGCGTAAACGCCTTGTATTGTTCGTTAAATTTGTCGTAGTCGCTTAGCAGTGCTTGCGTACTTATCTCGCCCGAAAATGGCGCCGTAGCAGCGCAGCTTACAAGCGGCATGCTTAAAGCACACAATAAAATTAATTGTTTAAACATGAGGTACTCTTTAATTGGGTATTTAATTAAGTATTAAATTAGGTATTAAACGACTATACCCAATATTGAGTGTGGAGTGAACAACTCAAAACCGTTACTTTTTATCCATAAAAAAGTTAACTTGCGATAAGTTAGTTAAATATTCTCGCCTTACGTCTTTATTCTCAGCTAGCTTGTCTAAATCACCAATTAAGGTAGCAAGCTTAGTATACGAGTGGCGGTTCGTTTCTATAAAATCGTCTTGCTTGTCATCACTCTCATCGCGCTCTTTTTTATTCATGTTGTAGCTGTTTTCGTTTTCTTCAAGCCAAATATCGTCAATTAAGCGAATGTCGCTTTTACTAACTGTTTGCTCTTGCATCGCCATTTGCAGCTCGTATTGATTTGTTTGTGGATTAAACTCAAACATTTTTGTATCAACATCAACTTCGTGAGACTGGTCAAGCCCCACAAGTTCTTTATTTTTAACTGCGTTACCTACGTTATAACTCTCTTCTTTGTCGTAGTAGTCGGGGCGACTGTATTGATAATCAAAGTGACTACTTACGTTTTTACTTTGTGTTACACCGCTAAGATCCCCTAATTGGGTTTGTTCAGTCGCTTGGCTTAGCTCAATAGTGTTTTTAGGTTGATAGTCGCCATTATCCAGCGCATAAGAAAACGTAGCATCAAAATCAGCGAGCTTAGAAATACCCGCCCCTAAAGTATTGGGTGCTTTATTACCGAGTCCTTGGTAACGGGCATCGTTTGTAATCATGTTATCAACTAAATCGGCAACCATGGCGCGCCCGTCATTAAACTTCTGATCTGCAAGCGACTCCAAATTGCTATAACGCTCAGCCGCTGACGACATACTTGTAAACGCGCCTTTAAACAATGCAAAGCCTTGCTGCATTGCCTCGTCGCCACTTTTACCAAATGCCGATTTTTTATCGTCCTCACTACTATTAACTCGACTATCTTCTAGGCTTTGATCAAGCGACGCTAAATACTGCTGCATTTGCTGCGTGTCTTTAGCGCCAATGGTTGACATATCGAGTGCAAAATCAATGTCGTTTTGCCCACCTACTGCTTTAAACACAAGTGCTTGCTGATTTGATGCTTCATCAATGGAATAACTTAAATCAAGCGTATTCTGGGCAGTATCAAGCGCATCATTTTGCGTTGTTGAAAACGACACATTAAAACCGGCTAACTGCTCACTATTAAAGCCCGCTAAAAAATCTAAGCTCATGTCTGTTTGGTTTGGAACTATAATAGGATTAAATGAATTCTCACTCACTTTAAAAAACTCATCAGCCATTTCGCCAACACCCGCCATAACCTGCGTTAAAGCGCCATGTTCAGCCTCAGATAAATTACCATTAACTTCGTAACTTATGCCAAAGCCATCTATCGCTTCACCTGTTTTTTCGTCATAACCTTGCGATGAGTTAAAGGTAATGTTTATAACATCACCCTCTTTAGTTTTTACCGAGAGCTCAAACAGGTAGTTATCGTCATCCTCGTATTTTGTGCGATTAAGGCTTTCCATGTATGGATTAAGTGAACGCTCAACACGTTGCTGGCTTGAGGCTAAAAACGTTTTTTGCTCATGCCCAAGCTGACCTAAACTCGATAAAATATCGCTGGTATTAGCATAAGCACCCTGAATATTTTTAACCGACGTATTTAATCGCTCAATTAATTGGGTGCTATTTTCGTTTTTTAATAACCCCTCATGCTGAGAGCTTATTACGGTGCGCAGGGCGAGTTCTTCATCGGAGAGTTTATAGTTAAGCATGCTGGGCGTGCTTGAAATAGTAAATAACGAGGTAAGTTGCTGCTTTAAAACGTCCTCTACCTTTTGATTACTGGCTAGTGCTTCGTCAATAGTTTCGTTATTTAGCTGGCTTAATAATTCATCGGATATTTTGGGGGCGTTAGTTTGTAAATCATTAATAGCTTGAAGGTCGCTACCGGTTAGTAGTGAAGGACTCACAGAGGTTTGGTTAGCGTTATTAACTGATTGGGCAAGTAAAGTGCTTAAATTAGCGTGGCTGCCAAGTGCATTATTAACCATGATTATCCTTAATCGCTAAACCCTATTAAGTAATTTATCGGACGCAGCATTAAAAGCTTTAGCTTAAGGAAACGTTTTTTACCTATTATTTATACAAACAACCCATTAATAAATTAAATAAGCATAAATCTAAATCGAATAAGCGTAGGTCGGATAAGTGCAGCGCCATGCGACAATTCACTATTCTATTCGCTTAACACTTCCATCTGTTTCTTTAATTCTTTTTACTAAAAAGTCGACCGCCGCTTTTACCTTTGGTACTAAATAGCGCTGCTTTTGATACAACAAATAAACCGCCATAGTCGCATTTTGGCTTATAGCTAATTCATGCTCAAATTTAAGCTCTTGCAACTGGCCAGACTCAAAATATGAAGCCAGTGCCCATCAAGTTGACATTAAAATACCTTCCCCGTTACATGCTTTTTTGGCAAGCCACGACCCGTTATTTGAAATAGCGACCGCAGGCCCAGAAACTTCATGCCATTGATCATCTACTTTACATAACCACGGCGTTGGCCCTGAAGGCGTTTTAAAATAAAGCCCATTATGGTGCTTTAATTCCATGGCGTTACTTGGCACTCCGTGTTTTTGTAAATAGCAGGGCGACGCCACAGGGATAAAACCATTATCCATAAGTTTTATTGCTATCACGCGCTCATTGGGTGCATAACCACCACGAATAGCAATATCAACATCGTCACGGCCAAGTGTCGACAGCTCATCGCTTAAGCTTACATCAAGTATTATTTCGGGGTATAACGCGCTAAGCTCATCAAGCAGCGGCATGAGTATTTTGTCGCCAAAACCTACCATGCAACTTATAGATAAACGCCCCTTTGGGGTTGTTTGGTAACTTCGTACCGTTTAGTGGCTTTGCTCAAGCTGGCTCACTATTTTTTGTACATCACTGTAGTAAATTTGCCCTACTTCGGTCAGCTTAACTATGCGGGTTGAGCGTTTTAAAAGCGTAGCCCCTAGGCTTTTTTCTAAATCGGCAACTCGCCTCGACAAAGACGAAGGCGGCACACCAAATGCTTTTGCGGCTTTGGTAAAACTGCCCGTTTCAACCACTTTAATAAAATACCGTATGGCTTTTAGTTGATCCAAGTCGCTTCTCCACTAAATAAAATCCTTTATTGTCTTAAAGACAAAAGTGATTCGCATTTTCCCTTATATATAAGCAAATTAAAACAAGTAATAATAGGTTCAACTTAAACACGGTGACCAAAATTGCATTATTTGGCAATGAGTATCCTCACGTTAATAATGGAAAGCTGACTTATGATTACTTTGCACGGTTTTGCTGCTAGCAACTATTACAACCTAGTTAAACATGTACTTTTACACAAACAACTGCCATTTAAAGAACACCTTGTTTACGGCGGTAGTGAAGAGTTACTAGCTATAAACCCTATGGGAAAAGTACCGGCTATTACCACCGCTGATGGGCTAAATATTGCAGAGTCGAGCGCTATCTGCGACTACCTTGAAGAAACTTACCCAAGCAACACGCTATACCCTGAAGATTCAGCCGAGCGTGCTTTTGTTCGCCAAATTATGAAAATAAGTGAGCTTTACTTTGAATTACCAAGCAGGCGCTTAATCCCGTATGTATTTACAGGGTCCCCTGCACCTGAACACGTAAAAGACGACATTCGCAAGCTATTAACGCGCGGTGTAAACGCCCTTTGTGAATTAACGCATTTTTCGCCGTGGATAGCAGGCGAACAATTTAGCATGGCAGATATTTACGTTTACTACGTAAATACAGTGGTTAACGCATTCACGCCAAAAGAGCTTAATTGGGATGTACTGGCCGAAATCCCAGGTATGAAAGAGTGGCAAGCAAAAATGAGCCAATCGACTATTGCTCAGCAAATAGAGGCAGATCGCCAAGCAAACATGCCTGAGTTTATGCAAAAGGTAACAGCACAAATACAAGCAGTTCAAAGCAAATAATTACGCTATACGCTACCCATTCTCAATTTATAGGAACAGTATTATGACAGATAAAAATATCCAACTTACTTCAACTATCAGCGAAGACAATAAACTCACACTTGCCTTAAAAAACATCGAGATGCCAAAGCCAAATGCCGATGAAGTGGTTATTCGTATTGAAGCTGCACCATTAAATCCATCAGACTTAGGCGTTTTATTCAGCGCAGCTGATATGTCTACTGCAAAGCAATCGGGTACTGATGAAAATCCAGTAATTACTGCCGATGTTCCAGCTCAATTTATGCCATCACTTAAAACACGCGTAGGTAAAGCCACACAAGTAGGTAATGAAGGCGCAGGCACCGTAGTGGCAGTAGGCTCATCACCAGCCGCACAAGCATTAATGGGTAAAACCGTTGCAGTAATTGGCGGTGGTACGTATCGTCAATTTATTTGTGCCAATGTACAAAGTTGCCTAGAGCTAAAAGAAGGGACTACCGCTAAAGAAGGTGCATCATCTTTTGTTAACCCACTTACCGCACTAGCAATGGTAGAAACCATGCGCGCTGAAGGTCATAAAGCTATTATTCACGCGGCTGCAGCCTCTAATCTTGACCAAATGCTAAACCGTATTTGTATTGCTGATGGCGTTGATTTAATTAATATTGTTCGTAAACCAGAACAAGAAAAATTACTGCGCGATATGGGTGCAAAATACATTATTAACTCAAGCAGCGACACTTTTCTTGCTGACCTAACAGCTGCAATAATCGAAACCGGTGCAACTATAGCGTTCGACCCTATTGGTGGCGGCCAACTTACAAGTGACATTCTTAACTGTATGGAAGTTGCAGCTGCGCGCGATATGAAAGAGCACACAATTTATGGCTCTGATACATTCAAACAAGTGTACATTTATGGCGCACTAGACCGCGGCCCTATTACATTAAACCGTAACTTTGGTTTTGCGTGGGGTGTAAACGGGTTCTTATTATTTAATGCCTTAGGTAAATTAGGCACAGATACAGTAATAAAAATGCGCAAACGTATTGCAGACGAAATCACCACAACATTTGCGAGTAACTACACGCACGAAGTGTCACTAACTGAGGTATTACATTTACAGTCAATTGCGGCTTATTCCAAACAAGCAACAGGCGAAAAGTACTTGATTAAACCTCAAGCTTAATTAAATAGGTTTAAGTAAGTATTAAAGACCGCAGCGCTAAGCACTGTGGTTTTTAAATATAAAAGCAGATGCTAATTAGGTATCTGCTTTTTTATTTGGTCGTTGTAAAAGCGAGCTCGGAGTATTTACTTTGGCTAATAAATTACAATCGTGGATTTCTATGACTTTTACTAAATAGCACTTATCAAACTGGCTAATCGCTAACGTTCATTCTTATTCTCTGTCTTGTAAACGCCCCTAATAAATTAAATACTTCTGTTGTTAATAATCAGTAGGTTCTCATTTATCGGTGTTGCTATTTTTTTGGCGATGACTTTAATCCAAACTTTAAACTACATTCAGACTTGAGTTCTATCTCTTGTTCTAGAGCTGACCATGTAATCCCAAACCTAGAACAAAAAGATCATTTTTGATCAAACCAACTTAACGCGTATTTTTTATACCATAAGAGTCATAATTCTGTAACTTTGATCCGCGATAATCTCTATCCGATAAATGAATACACTCAAGAAGATTAAGTAAGATGAGTACACCTTTAGTGCAACTAACATTTGCACAGCAATCATTTGATGATTCTATGTCTGCGGCGATGAGCCACGCTATGGAATATGAAAAGCTATCGCTAAAAGCCAATGCTGCGCACAACATTACGCTGCAGTGTGTGTTGCCTGATGGCGCAAATGAGAGCGATGTTATTTCACTAAGTGCAACGCAGCCCAGTGCGCGTGGAGCGCAGTATTTTACTGAAAAAACGCTGAGCAATGCGGACCTTGAATCTGGTACTGTAAATCTTACTTTAAGTAACATTACACAAAGCCAATGTTTTGTAGTGCAAATGATGCTGCACGGAAAAAACACCACCTTAAAAGAAAGCCAACAACTCGATGTGTACATTAAAGCATTTGAGCAAGGCTACATTCCTGAGCAAATAAAAACTGAACATGCTAAACCTCAAGGCGTTCGTAGCTACTTTGCGAGTATGGGGTCTACGTTTTTATCACTGTTTTAGTACTGACAGCACTTGAATTACGCTACTTAGAAGTTATTAGTCTGCAAAACTTACTTTACCCATAGTAACTCCCGCAATACCTTGTCCGGTATTACTTAGGTGTTGCTGCTCTCCGGCTAGGCATTCGTTTGCTAAAATAGCAAATAACACAGCCTCTTTTGCATCAGGGTTTATACCTAAATCGTCAGTATTTTTAAAAGCCTTAATACGTGGGCAAAGCGTTATAAGTTGCGCCATTAGTAACGGGTTATGAATCCCCCCACCACTTGCATACACCACACAATTTTGTTCGCGCTCTGCACACTCGTTTAATGCATTTGCTATAGCGGTTGCAGTAAAGGTATTTAAAGTGGCCATTACATCTTCATGGCTTAAGTGCTGTGTATTTGTAAGCTGCTGTGCGGCGTTTAAATACGCTAAGTTAAATACCTCAGGCCCTGTGGTTTTAGGTATTGGGAGTTTAAAAAATGCGTTATTACATAATGCATTTAATAATGGTGTATTTACCTTGCCTGCTTTAGCTATTTTCGCGCCATCGTCATAATGCATATCTTTAAAATGTTGCTGTATGTAGGCATCCATAATGGTGTTACCTGGGCCAATGTCGGAGCTAAACACACCGTTTGCATCGCCATTTTTGGGTAAAAACGTTAAGTTAGCTATGCCGCCCATATTTAGCAAAATCCGACTCTCCACAGCGCTCGAAAAATACAAATAATCGCCATACACAGCAAGTGGTGCGCCCTCGCCTCCTGCGGCTATGTGTTTTTGCCTAAAATCACCAATGGTTGTAATACCCGTGGTAACGGCTATTTGGTCGCTATCGCCAATTTGTAAGGTGCCATTAGTAAAGCTTTTGTGGTTATGCTGCGACTGCGGGCAGTGGTAAATGGTTTGCCCGTGGCTTGCTATTACATCAATACTTGCTGGGTTTATATTCCACTTAGCTAAGCACTGATTAACCATATTGCCATGGAGTTTACCTACCCACGGGTGCAGTAAAGTTACAAGCTCTAAATCACACTCTCTTTTGGCAAATACCTGCTTTATTTTAGTTTTATAATCGTCGTTGTAGTCAACGGTGGTAAAATTTAAAACCTCAATGTGAGTATTTAAGCCCGCGCCCGTTACTTTACACAGTGCAACATCAAGCCCGTCCAACGAGGTACCGCTCATTAAACCAATAATTAAACGGCTTGGTTTTAGGGCGCTGTTATAAAGCGCTTTAATGTGAGGGTGCATAATGGCATCTAAAATAGGTGTAATATTTTGCTTATATTAGAGGACTTTAAAACAAAGTAATAGCCGTAAAGAGCTTAATTTAGGTTCTGATTGTTTAACTCTTAAATGATTGTTAAGTTAGTGTGCATACTAAAAATTTATGAAAAAATATGATCACCCTCAGAGAGTTCAAAGCCCAAGACGCGCCTTTTATTATTAACACCTTAAATGATGAACAGGTAACGCGTTATTTATCGTCAAAAATTCCGTTTCCGTATACGCAAGCCGACGCCGATTGGTGGATAAGCCAAGGCTCAAAAAACGGCATTATTAAGGCCATTGTTGTAAATGGGCAATTTGCGGGCTGTATTGGTATAACTCCCGGCGAATTTGAATACAGCCACAGTGGCGAAATTGGTTATTGGCTTAATAAAGCCTATTGGGGGCAAGGTATTATTACTCGCGCTATTGAACTTATATGCAATGAAGCGTTTGCAAGCTCACACTTAAATAGAATTTTTGGTGCCGTGTTTGCTGGTAATACCGGCTCTATGAAAGCACTTACTAAGAGCGGCTTTGAGCAAGAGGCTGTGCTTAAACAGGCCATTTATAAAAACGGGGTATTTTACAATAGTCATATTTTTAGCAAGCTAAAATAAGCCATTTAGAATAAATACTCTGCAAAGCTTGAATTACCAGTACCTCGCCCAAAGCTAATGTATTGAGGTAAAAATATATATTTACACTGCTTAGCGCGCATTATTGTTTAGGTTAGATATTAATTTAACGCATAAACATTCGCTAAGTACATTCACTTTAAGAGGAGATTTTTATGTCTGCAACTAGTCGTCAACTTACTTTAGCATCACGCCCTAATGGCGCCCCGAACGAAAAAAACTTTGAACTTAAAACGGTAGAGCTTCCTGCATTAAAAGATGGCGAAGTTTTACTACGCACTATTTACTTATCGTTAGACCCGTATATGCGTGGTCGTATGAGCGATGCTAAGTCGTATGCTGATCCTGTTAATATTGGCGATGTAATGGTTGGCGCAACCGTGTGCCAAGTAGAAGAGTCTAAAAACGATAAGTTTAACGAAGGCGAATGGGTACTTGCCTACACAGGTTGGCAAGACTACGCCATTACCGATGGCGAAGGCTTAATGCAATTAGGTAAAGAGCCTGCAAATCCTTCATACGCATTAGGTATTATGGGTATGCCTGGCTTTACGGCTTACATGGGTTTACTTGATATTGGCCAGCCTAAAGAAGGCGAAACCGTAGTTGTTGCAGCAGCAACAGGCCCAGTAGGTGCAACGGTTGGTCAAATAGCTAAAATTAAAGGCTGTAAAGTAGTCGGTGTTGCTGGTGGTAGCGAAAAATGTGCACACGCCGTTGAAAAACTAGGGTTTGATGCCTGTATTGATCACAAAGCTGATGACTTTGAAGAACAGCTAGAAAAAGCCTGTGATAAAGGCATTGATGTTTACTACGAAAATGTGGGCGGTAAAGTATTCGACGCCGTATTACCATTACTAAATACAGCAGCGCGCGTACCATTGTGTGGTTTAGTATCGCAATATAACGCAACTAGCTTACCAGAAGGCCCAGACCGTTTAGGTATGCTAATGGGTCAATTGCTTACTAAGCGTATTAAAATGCAAGGCTTTATTATTTTTGATGATTACGGCGACCGTTACGACGAGTTTGCACAAGACATGCAAAAATGGCTACAAGACGGAAAAATTCAATACCGGGAGCACATGGTAGAAGGCATCGAAAATACAGTAGACGCGTTCAACGATATGATATCCGGTAAAAACTTTGGTAAAACTGTGGTTAAAATTAATAACCCACTTTAATTTTATACGGCTTGTAAGGCAAAGCCCTTACAAGCCACAAAAGGACTGACATGATTAAACTACACCATTTAAATAAATCCCGCTCTAAACGTATAATTTGGCTTTTAGAGGAGCTAGATGTTGACTACGAAATTGTGGCTTATCAGCGTAATAAAGACACATTCCTAGCACCTGACGAACTAAAGCATATTCATCAACTTGGCAAGTCACCGGTAATTGAAGATGGCGGTTTAATTATTGCTGAATCAGGCGCTATTACCGACTACCTTATTTCTAAATACGGCAACGGTAAATTTGCTCCAAAAGTAGATACCGCTGAATATGTTGACTACCAGCAATGGCTGCACTTTGCAGAAAGCTCAGCAATTTTACCGCTTTTACTTAAAATGTTTGTACTAAAAGACGGCGCTAAAACACAGTTTTTAGAAGGCTATGCCGACGCTGAAACAGCTAAAGTAATTAGCTACTTTAATGACCGCCTAGAAGGTAAGCGTTATTTAGTGGGCGATACTCTAACCGGCGCTGACTTTATGATGTCGTTTATTGTTGAAATTGTTAAAAACTCAGGTCAATTAGCACACTTTAAAAACCTCGTTAAGTACGACGAGCAATTACAAAGCCATGAGAAGTTTCATACAGCTAATGAGCTAGAAGCAAAGTACGACTAAACCTTTATATAATATTTTATATAACACGAGGGGCATTTAGCCCCTTTTTTAATGCCTGTAAAATATGCCCCGCCAAAGTTACGCTTGTAAACTAAATTAACAATCACCTACCTTATTGCTAATAAAACTTTAATTAATAAGGCATAATGCTGCTATTGTTTAAGTATTTTCACTAATAATACAAGCTGCTTTTGCGCGTATTGACTCACACTTGGGATCAACCATGACCATAAACATGCGTTTAACGACCGGCTTTGGCGTAATTTTATCAATGATGATTATTTTAACCATTATTGGAATTTCGCGCGTTAGCCTTATTAATAATAATATTACCCACATGACCGACGTAAATTCGGTAAAGCAACGTTACGCAATTAACTTCAGAGGCAGCGTACACGACAGAGCAATAGCCGTGCGCGACGTAGTGCTAATTACCGAGCAAAGCAGTTTAAGTACCGTGTTAAATAACATACAAGAGCTAAACGCATTTTACCAAACGTCAAGCCGCGCTATGGCTAAGCTAATGGGTGATATGAATAGTGAAGAGCGCGCTTTAGTTAATAAAATAAATCAAATAGAGCAGCGTACTCAGCCTTTTATTCAAGGTGTAATAAACGCTAAAAATGCAGGAAACCTAAACGAAGCTAAACACATTTTATTAACCGATGCGCGCCCTGCGTTTACCCAGTGGCTAAATGTTATAAACCAATTTATAAATCTGCAAGAGCAAGCAAATCAAACCACCACTATTGATACTCTCGATATTGCCAGTTCATTTGAAATTTGGATGATTTCGCTCACCGCGCTTGCAATTTTAATAGGTGCAAGCGTTGCGTATGTTATTAGCCAACTGATCAGAAAGTCTGTAGGTGGCGAACCACAAGAAGCCGCCGAAGTAATTGCCCTTATTGCCCAAGGCGATTTAAGAGGTGATGTACAGTCGTGTTGCCCAAATAGCATGATGGCTTCTGTAGGGGTTATGCAATCTAAATTAAAAGCCATTGTAGATAGCATTATTAACTCATCTGAAGAGCTTTCTACTCACTCTGCAAGCGTAGCGTCTGGCTCGCAGCAAGCACTTAGTGCCGCTGACGCACAAGTAACCTATACAAACTCGGCAGTAAGCAGCCTAGAAGAAATGAGCCGCAGTATTAATGCTGTTGCAGGCTCTGTTAAACAAACAGAAGATAACTCAAAAATAACCGCACAATTATCGCAGCAAGGTAGTATTGCAGTGCAAAAAGTAGCGGCGGAAATTGAGCAAATTTCAGTAACCGTAAAAGCCACCGTTACCCAAGTAAATGTTTTGCAAGAACATGTAAAACACATTGGCGATATTTTAAGTGTGATCCGCAGTATTTCTGATCAAACAAACTTGCTTGCACTAAATGCGGCAATAGAAGCTGCAAGAGCAGGCGAAACCGGCCGTGGTTTTGCTGTTGTAGCTGACGAGGTAAGACAGCTTGCCCAGCGTACTGGTGATGCAACAGGCGACATTGAGAAGATGATTTTGCAAGTACAAGAAAACACGCAAGCGTCGGTAACAGCTATGGAAACCACAGTACCGCAAGTAGAAAATGGCCTAACGCTTACCCATGAGGCAAACGAGTTACTGCATCAAATACAGCAACAAGCTAACGACTCATTAAGTAACGTGCTTGAAATTGTTGAATCAACATCAAACCAAGTAGCCACCGTGGCGCAAATTAGTACCGGCGTTGAAGAGATTGCCAGTATGTCTAAAGAAACCAGCATGTCGCTTAACAGTAACGCACAAGAAGCCGTTGCATTAACTGACCTTTCAAACACGCTTAAAAAGTATATTAGCTACTTTAAAGTTTAATTTTTATAGTAAGTAATAAACAAAGGGGCTTTTAAGCTAATGCCGATCAGTTAAGAAAATGACCGGTTGACCGATCCAAACGATCATGCAAAATCCGTAGTTAGGAAACTAACTACGGATTTTTTTTGTGAATATAGAACAAGCACTGCAAGCAACACTTGAAGAAAGCAGCCGATACCATACCTTTGAAAAATTATCAGAAATTCTTGACCCTGAAATCATTGAACAAGGCTTTCAACAAGCAGGGATTGCAACCGTTCGTAAGCGAAGATTACCGCTTGAAGCCGTTTTGTGGTCAGTTATTGGCATGGCATTGTTTCGAAAAGAATCAGTTTGGAATATCGCTAATAAGCTAGATATCATGTTACCTGGCAAGAACCCACTCGTTGCTCCAAGTGCGATGGTACAGGCGAGACAAAGGTTAGGTGATGATTCCGTTAAACACGTTTTCAATAAATCTGCTCAATCAATGTATAAGCAACAGTCATTCGAAACATGGAATGGTTTGAACCTATTAGCTGTTGACGGTGTTGTGTGGCGAACAGCCGACACGCCTGATAATCGTAAAGCCTTCTCTTCAGGTAGCAACCAATACGGTGATACAGCCTTTCCTCAAATACGCATGGTCTGTCATATGGAATTGACCAGCCATCAACTGCTCAGTAGCGAGTTTGATAACTATAAAACCAACGAGATGAAATTAGCTGAGCGTTTAATTGAACGTACACCAGATAATTCACTGACTATGTTTGATAAAGGATATTATTCTTTAGGCCTGTTAAATCGTTGGCACCAAACTGGGAAGATGAGGCACTGGCTGATACCAGCAAGGCCCGACTTACAGTATGAAATCATCTCCAGCGCGGGTAAAAATGACCATATCATTGAATTGAAAACAACAAAGCATGCACAAAAAAACTTTCCCGATGTTCCTGAAACGATTAAAGCGAGATTAATCAGCAAAACAATAAAGGGCAAAAGCTACCGTATATTAACCTCGATGACGGATAGATTGCGTTATCCAGGTAATGAAATTGTTGAATTATATTGTCATCGTTGGGAGATAGAACTTGGGTTTAGAGAAATCAAACAAACCATGCTTGATAGCGCATACCATTTAAGAAGTAAGCGCCCTGACATGGTACGTCAGGAGCTATGGGGCGTGTTACTCGCCTATAATTTAATACGAAGAATAATGACGATGGCGGCGACAGTCACAGGGATATGGCCTAACCAGCTTAGTTTCTCTAGCAGTTCGATGGCTGTCATTCAGTATTTCTCGTCAGTATCTATAATGAGCCCAGGAAACATTCCAATACACTGGCAGCACTTACTCAATACACTGGTCTTATTTAAGCTTCCAGCTAGACGAGAGGATAGAAGATATCCCCGATGGGCTGAGGGATCCCCACTTTATCCAGCGGCCTCTTTTTCGTAATTCAAAATAAAGTTTTTTAAACTTTTTTCTATATAGCTTTGTGTAATACGTCTCTTACATAGCTTTATGACTTGCTTGGCTAAGGTTAAAAATGAAAGAACTCGGCGATTCTTAACGCTATTTGCTTGAAATTTTATATGCCACTTTCTTTTTTCCGCTTCACACCCTATAAACCATAACGCAGTGCTCGCTATTGTGGCTATCAAGCATAATATTCCTATTCTATTTATGCCGGTGCTTTTACTAAAACGCCACGAAAAACCATATCTCAAACTTTTGTCATCGCGGAAATTTTGCTCTATTTGCATTCTTTTACTATATAAACCAACTACTCGCTTACTCGTCATTGTATTGTCTGATGTCGCGAGTAACCATGGCTCTTTAGCTAAGTTTTGATACATTTTTGTATCTTTCGTAAATCTGCTTTTTCCTTTTCTTCCTTTATTTTTTCCATGATATACGTGTAAAAATGCATCGCATGCTGTCGGGCTGGACTGAGTTAGTCGTGCTTGACCTAACGCCTTAGGTATATCGCTGGCACCAGCCCTAAGTTGTTTTAATGTATGCCATTGTGATTGCATGGCTAGTTTACACTTCATTGAGCCTCTTAATCGACCTATCATATGCCAACCAAGTTCGCGTACTTTACTATACCAAGGCGTAAGAAAGCCGCCGTCTGTTACAATATAGACACTAGGATGTCGTCCAAGCACTTCATAAAGTTCATCTAAAAACAGGCTGTTGGTTGCTGGGCTATCAAAATCCTTCTGCTCAACAATCATGTTATAAATCACGATAGAGCGCCCATCCACAAGTAAGCTTGCTCGCAGTAAGTGATAGTCGTGACCACAGGCACCGCTCCAGTCAACGGCAATTGCAAGCATGGGTAAAGAGTCAATAATAGGATGAGCTAATGCTTCATAGATAGCGACCCTTTCATTGTAGAGGTGAGTATTTTTTAAGAAGCGATCAACGCGTTTTATTTTATGTTTTACATCCACAGCGCCAGACAAATTTCTGCCGATTTCAGTTAAGGTAAGTTTATTGCCCGAAATTAATGCATTACTGCAGCTTAGTAATGTTTTTACTCTGGCATTATTGAATGGCGCTAATGCATGTTTAAAGTACTTATGGCAAACTGATGTCTCAGGCATAGCAGTTGTGACTTATGTGGGTTGTGGTGATTTACATAAGATCATAAATTGCTGTGCCTGTCACGTTTTGGGGATTCGTCAGCCCGATGGGTTAAGCCAAAACCATCTAAGTATCCCCATAAAAAGAAAAATGCCAGTCAGCTTAACTGACTGGCATTAGGCTTTTAAGCCCCTTTGTTGTTTATGTACTTTAATAATAGCGGACTATATACCCGCTAAATCGCGCTCGGTAATACACTCGTCTGAGGCCATTTCAAACTCGCGGCAAACTAATGGGCGGTTTTCGTAAATGGAGCACATAAGTGTATTGCGGTCGAGTGCTTGGCACCAACCGTCGTCAGCGCGTTTCATTACTTCGCTGCCCCATTTATCGTATTCAATGTAGTTAAATGGCACGCCGGTGTCGGTTACTATTCGCACTTCTAATTGGCAACAACAGGCTTGGCAGTTAGCACACGTAACAGGCTCTGGGGTAGTAGAAATATTTTCAACAGGAATAACAATATGAGGCATAGTGGCTTACTTTTTTGAATAAGCCACTAGGATACAGTAACTAATTTAACGCGCTAGTAGTTTTGCTTTAATATCGCTGTAACGCATTTGCTCGCACAGTGCAAAACCACTCAATTGGCGCACTTTATTACGCGCAAATAATGGCACACTCATCCCCGCTAAAAAGCGGCATTGGGTTTCAATACCCACATTATGATTACCTTTGTCTGCCATATGCGCTAAAAACTCATCCACTTTTTGATAAATAAGTTGCTCGTCAATATAAGCAGGCTCTATAGAGTATTCAAGCTTAACCACATGGCCTCTACACACACTACAATGCCCACATTGCTGTGGTGCATTTTGATCGTCAAAATAGCGCGCTAAGTTATAGCTTAAACAACTTTGTAGCTCAAAAAAGCGTACCAGTGCAGCAATACGTTTAATTTCGGCTTGTTCTTTATCACTAAAGTAGTCGTGAAGTTGCTGGGCAAGTTCTGGGTTATTTATAACCTCGCTATGCACTTTGTATACTTGGGTAATACGTTTGGTTTCGAGCGTTATTAGGTTTTTTTCGGCTAGGTAATCAAGGGCTGCCACTACGCGTTTTCGATCAACCTGCGCGGCTTGCGTAAGGGAGTCAAAATTAAGCGTGCCCCATATTTTTTTAAAATCGGTATGGCTAAATATTTGTGTTAAAAATCCTTGGCGTTGCTCGTCAAACTGGCTTAGTAGCTCGTTTTTATCAACCAAAAATTTGTATTTAAAATCGGCGTAGTAGGCATATTGCGGCGTTATAGCGCCTTGCATTTCTAGTTGTACGAGTAAGGTTTTAAGTGCCAGTTGCCTAATATTACTTTCGCTTGAAAGACTGTATTCTTGCATTTCCCATTGCTGGTGGCTTTGGCGAATATCGTTAATTACGTATTCGATACCGCTAAGCTCTGGGGTGTCGCCATATACAAAGTTTTCAACCGTATTTAGGCCGTCTAGGTTAGCAAGCGTGTAGCAGTTTGATGGATTGCCATCGCGCCCTGCACGGCCAATTTCTTGGCTGTAGTTTTCAATCGATTTTGGTAAATCGTAATGTATAACAAAGCGAATATCCGATTTATCAACGCCCATACCAAAGGCTATGGTTGCAACCACTACGTTAATTTTACCGCTCATAAAGTCATCTTGAATTTGCCAGCGTAGCGTATCTTCAAGCCCCGCATGGTAAGCAACAGCATGAATACCTTGCGCACCCAATGTGTTTGCTACTTGCTCGGCACTTTGCTGCAGCGTTACATACACAATACCAGGGCCATTTTGCGCACGTACAATATTGGCAAGTTCGGTGTTTTTATCGGCGGTTTTAACACTCAGCACGCTTAAATCTAAATTAGCACGGTAAAAGCCCGTTTGCACAATGCACTCAGGCGCAATAGCAAAGCGCTCTGCCATATCGCGTTTTACTTTTTTAGTGGCCGTTGCCGTAAGTAACAACACTAAAGGAATATTAAGCTCTTCGCGGTAACGTGGCAGTTTAAGGTAGTCGGGTCTAAAGTTATGGCCCCACTCAGATATACAGTGCGCTTCGTCTACCACTAACATCGAAAGCGCCACCTGGCTTATAAACTCTCTAAAACGCTCGTTTTTAAAACGCTCAACCGACACCATTAATACTTTAATTTTACCATTTCGCACATCATTCATTACGGTGCTGCTTTGCATTTGATCTTGGCTCGAATCAAGGCTAGCCGCATAAATACCTTTGCTATTTAAAAAGCTAATTTGATCTTTCATCAATGCAAGTAAAGGCGAAACCACTAACGTTAAATTTGGTAAATGCAACGCAGTTAATTGATAGCACAACGATTTACCCGAACCGGTCGGAAATATAGCCAACGACGATTGACCATTTAAAAGCTGCTCTATAGTTTGTTGTTGCCCTGTTCTAAATTGGCTAAAACCAAAGTGCTGCTCAAGTGATTGAATTAGTGGCGTGGTCATAAATGTCCTTTTCGGTGTTTTTAACAGCAATTTAACTGCACAGCTAAACCATAAGAAAGTGAGTATAACTTATATGCCTTTATTCAGCATTTTTTGCTGACATCACCTTTATTTAAGCGCAAAATAGAGCACTATAAAATGAGTAGTAACTGCTTGTTGCCAAAATAATTTATTGATACCCAAGTCATCTTAAAAAACTAATAAAAATACAGATCACTTGGGTATATTATTTTTGAGGGCAACGTTATGAATATTACTACACCTAAAATCGTCGTTATTGGCGGTGGTGCTGGCGGATTAGAACTCGCAACGCAATTAGGTCATAAATTAGGAAAGAAAAAACAAGCTGAAATTCTACTAATAGACAAAAACCGTACCCACATATGGAAGCCGTTATTGCACGAAGTAGCGACAGGCTCTATTGACCCCGATTTAGATGGCGTTGTGTATTCAGCCCATGCTGCAAAACACCACTATAACTTTCAACTTGGTACTTTTTGCAATATAGATCAAAGCAATAAAACAGTTACCCTTGCACCACTTTTAGATGAGCTAGGCCACACAATTTTACCCGAGCGCACCGTGCGCTACGACCACCTAGTCATTGCCATTGGCAGCGTAAGTAACGACTTTAATACCCCAGGTATAAAAGATCACTGCTACTTTTTAGACTCAAACCAACAAGCAGAGCGCTTTCAGCATTCATTACTAGATAGCTTTACACGTCTTCACCAAGACGATAACCAACAGCAATCACTTAATATTGCCATTGTAGGCGGCGGTGCTACCGGTGTTGAGCTCTCAGCTGAGCTTTATCATGTGTCTGAGCTATTAAAGCTTTATGGTTTAACAAATATGTCGTCTAAGCGTTTGCATATTCATTTAATAGAAGCCGGCCCACGTATTTTACCTGCATTACCAGAGCGTATTGCCGTAAGTGCCAAACGCGAGCTATTAAAGCTTGGCGTAAACGTGCGCGAGCAAACGCAAGTAAAAGAAGGCACCTCACAGGGTTTTATCACCAAAGACGAAGAACACATTGATGCCGATATTATGGTGTGGGCGGCAGGCGTAAAAGCACCTGATTTTATTAAAGGCTTAGGTATTTTTGAGCTTACTCGCAGCAACCAAATTCAAGTAAACGAGTTTTTACAAAGCACCGTAGACGAAAGCATTTTTGTATTAGGCGATTGCTGCGCATTTACCCAAGCGGATGGCAAGCAAGTACCGCCACGCGCACAATCGGCGCATCAAATGGCGCAGTGCGTCGAAAAAAATCTTATCGCAACATTAAAGCAGCAACCACTACGCGGCTTTAAATACAGCGACCATGGCTCGCTGGTTAACTTATCGAGCTATAGCACCGTGGGTAACTTAATGGGTAACCTAACCAGCAATACCTTTTTTATTGAAGGTAAAATTGCCCGCTTTATGTATATATCTTTATACCGTATGCACCAACGCGCCATACACGGCAGCGCAAAAACCTTTGCATTATGGATAAGCGAAAAAGTGCTGCGTGTAGTGCGCCCTAAAATGAAATTGCACTAATAAATTAAGTACGCTCAGCAAACCACTAAAAAGCTTTAAGAGTTAATAAGTATTATCTATTAAGGCTTTTTGCACTTTGCGTACCTAAAGTAGTACGATGTGAGAATATTTTAATAACATCAAAGGATTGGCGGTTATGAAAAAGCGACTTCTCGGACTTATAATTATAGCGGCTTTGGCAGTATATCTATTTAAAACCCAGCCTAACACAGCCGCTGTAGAGCAGACCAACGTGGCTGCACCAAATGCCACTGAGCCTAATTTAGTTAATAAAAAGCAGCCCGTAGAAGGCACACCGCTAAGAATAGTCACAGATCTAAAAAAAGATATTCGCCTTTGTAGAGATCAATCACAGCAACAACATATAAAAATAAATAATTTAAACCAATCGCTTGTTTCATTTTTTGTGAGTGAGCTTAAAAAAGGGACGTCGGTCCCCACGCTTTTAAAGTATGCAACCCTATCAGGAATCTATAAGCGTCAATATATTGCCTTTTTAAGAGATGCCATAGTTGCTGAGCAAAAGCAGCAGCTTAGTATTACTAGCTCTTTAGACGAATTAGCTAATTGGCAAGGCATTGAGGCAATTAAAGGCTTCACCAATGAAAAAGTAAAAGAAATGATTCAACAGCTTGGAGATAATAAGCATAGCCCTCCAGGACTTACTCTAAGTGTACCCCTTGATGAAAATGTACAAAAAGAAACCCTTTATGCTTTATTAAACAACACTGATACATTTACCACTTACTCTAAAACGTTTATTAAACTTGAGGGCAGTGAAGTTATTTCCCCGGCGACATTGTTTGTGCTTAATGCAAATAAATTTACGCCAAAAGAGTTTGAGCAGGCAATTTCATCTAACCAATTTACAGTTAATGAGTTAGCTACTGCAATTAAAAACAACATTCCTAATGAATATATTTTTGCACTTATGAAGCAGGTGCCTACACTGGATGCTATGCCGTTGTACGAAGAAAATTCTGTTTTGTATAACATGGCTGATATTGCCGTAAGCCAGTTTAATTTACCGCTTGTAAAAGCACTACAACAACTAGGCGTAACACCAACCAATCGGCCTGGCTTATTTACTGGTTTAGATGTTGCAATAGTAAACCTGCCTAGAAGTGGTAACTTAACGCCAGCCCCTTTAGATGCAAAGCATACTCAAATGTTGGACTACCTCACAGAGCAGGGCTATAAAGCTCATAGCGGCAATGCTAATGACGACCTAAATGGCAAAGGCGTTTCTTTTGTAAGTGATTTTATTTACCAGCAAGGCGCCTATATTAATGGGCAGGAAAACCCTGAGCAATATGCTTACTTTAGCCCTATTGGTAAAATAGACAACGCCACATTGCCACAAGTGAGTGAGCCCGATGATTCTGAAATATCTCAATTTTTACAAGAAATACAACTTAAAAAAGAAGAACTAAATTCATACTCAAGCAATTGTAGTCAACTACCAAAGAAGCTATTTGCAGCCCAAAAGCTCATACAAGATAGAGACGCTTACGCAAAAGTTCGCGAAATTGAAAAAGAATATGGCAGCAACTTTGAAGACGTATTACAAGATATAGACCCTGTTTTAGTTAATTATTGGTGGAACACTCTTGCCGGTCGTACCTCTTCAGATAGAAGCGATAATGTATTTCGTGAGTATTTAGCTAAAAAAGAATTTCAAAAAGCACTTGAATACAGCCAAACAACTCCACTAAACCAAACAGAAACAAACGTGCTATTTATTAGGTTACTTGAAAATCCATATGACTTAGTTCCTATTTGGAATAGCCGAACACTACCCGTCCCTCCAAAGGATTTGGTTAGACTAAGCTGGTTTCCACTAAAAAAATGGCAAGAACTTGCACAACTTGGTTTTGATTTTTCGATTACCGATATACGTGGACGCGACGTTTATATACAAGCTGCATCATCTTCTGTCGAAGTAGTCCAATTTCTAATTGATAATAAAATACCGACTGTTCCCAGTAAACTTGGCGTAGATATACTCGACTTAGCGCTAGAACAAAGCTACACCCAAGGTGAGTTGAGCCCAATGGTCCCTTTAGCGTTGCAGCTTGTAGAAAAATTTGAACCAAACCACTTTTCTCGCGTTGCCCGATTAAAAACATTTTATCCTGAAGTTTATCAGCAGTTAGTACAACTTAACCCTGCACTAAAACCCGCTGAGGGCACAGAGCTAAATCACTATATTTTTAATAATCACTGATCTACATAACAGGCGAGCCATTACTTGATGAATATTGTCTTTAATTTTTAACATTGTCTGTGTAGAGTATTTAAAACAACTAAGGAAATTGGGTTATGACGGGTAAAACGCTAATTTTTAACTTTGACGGCACAGGAAACGAACCCCGTGATGCAGAGCAATTTAGCTCTGATCATTTTAAAGAAGACTCTAATATTACCAACATTCTAAAACTGCATTTACTACTTGGCGGTAAATTAGAAGACTCCCCCGTTACTCCATTTGCTAATCAACTCAGTTTTTATTATCAAGGTATTGGCACTAAAGGCAGCCGCCTTAAACGTATTTTAAACCAAACCTTAGCACCTCGTGGTGACGACGTAGCCAGTATTTTAAATCAAGCATTAAGCGACTTTAAAGCTCACTACCTAATAGGCGATACCATACTGCTAACGGGTTTTAGCCGAGGCGGTGCACTTGCTAGGCGTTTTGCCAAAATCCTAGAGCCTTTAATTGCTGATAATGTTTACGTATGTGTGTTTGATACCGTCGCCTCTATTGGCTTATCAAAAGTAAGTAAAGCCACACGCGGCGCAGAGCACGTTATTTTTGAAAACCACACCATTGCCAACAACATTACTCACGCGCTGCACTGCGTAGCCCTTGACGAAAAACGCCGCGCCTTTGAACCCACACTCATGAACCATCAAAGCAATATTACCGAGCTATGGTTTGCAGGTGCGCATTCAGACATTGGCGGCGGTTACTACCGCGATGGCCTAGCCGATATTTGCTTGCGCTATGCACTTGAGTGGTTAATAGAACAACCGCTTAATATTTCGTTACTCACTAGCCACGATATAGATTACGAAACCCTACTCCCCGATAGCAACTTAGTAGCACAAGATGACGTAACCGTAACGCCCGATCCGCTCGCATTAAGCCATCAACAAAATTACTTTTGGTTTAACCCATTTTTTAAATTAGTAGATAGGCAGTGTTATGTATTAATTGATGACGAAGCCAGCAACCTTGAGCCTTTAGTGCACTACAGCGTAGCCGAACGTATTAATAAGCTAACCAGTTATCGCCCTGAATCGCTTAAAAAACTGCATTACAAAATTAGCTACAACGACAACACCACGCTCAGTTTTATTGGTTTAAGCCAACATATAGAACTGGCTAATCAAAACATGAGTGTGCTGAGCATTAACCAAAGCCAAGATGTAATGGTATTTGCCTCTGAGCAATACAACGCAACCGGGCTCATGCTAGAGCAAGGCGCTACGTACCGCTTTACCCCATATCCAAATCAATACTGGTTTGACGATGGCATAAAGTGCACGCCATTAGGCTGGAACCGCGATAACGTACAACTTGGTGTAAAAGAAATCCCCATGGCTGTGCTTGAACCATTTAGACGATTCCCTCGTGCACAATGGTTTTCACTTATTGGCGCTATAAATAAAAACGACGACCACCTTTTTGAAATAGCCAACGGCGCCGATATTAAAATGGATAAATCTGGCGAGTTTTGCTCATTTGCAAACGACTTAAGCCGCTTTTATGGCGCTAATGCCGGAAAAATAAAAGTGAAAGTAACGTGGTTGGAATAAGAGGAAACCGAGGCTTTTAAATTGTAGGCTGGAATTTACATCGCGCTTTGGCTTTATAAAAACATTAAGCGAGGTATAAAACCTCACCTACAATAATTCAAACACCACACTCAACAAACCCGTAGGTGCGATTTTACATCGCGCTTTGGCATTATAAAAAACACCATGCGAGGTATAAAACCTCACCTACAATAATTCAAACACCACAAAGCCCGCCTAAACTCCTGTAGGCGCAAAGCTTGCTCGCGCGAAAAGCGAAGCTTTTAAATTAAATAAAACAAATATCAGTTTTAATGTTCACTATAAAACTGATAGGTTATTATTACTGTTTTTATCAATGGTTACTTTTTCGTGGCAAATGAAGTTATACAAAAAATAATTGAGTATTTACATCAAAACACCGACATTGATGTAGTTTGGCTATATGGCTCCCATGCAAAAGGGACAGCTCAGCCTCATAGTGACATTGACTTAGCCATAGCATTTAAAAACTTTGATCTGGAATCGTTCGATAAGCGCCTTAGGCCAAAAGAGCTTGAGCTTGAAATAAGTAATGCACTTAATCTTAACGAACAACTTATTTCGATTGTTGATATAAATATTATTCCAAGTTATTTAGCTTTCAACGTTATTGAATATGGAAAAATAATTATAAGCAATAATAGTGTTAGAGCGATGAAAGAGCAGCAGCGTATATATAGCCAGTTCGAATTTGAAACCATAGCGAGTAAACATGACTGATACCGGAATTACACTTTATTTAAGTGAAGTAACACGCCATATTGACGAATATATGCAAGAACTCGACGAACTCAGTCAAATCGATTCACTTAATAGTAGAGACTACCGAGCTGCAGAGCGATTACTACAGTTAATGACCGAGGTGTGTATTGGTTTATCAAAGCATTGGCTAAAGCAGCACAAAAGTAGTACCAGTAGCAACGCCTATCAAACATTTAGCGAACTTACTAATTTGGGCTTTTTGAGCGAGGCAGAACTACTGTCATGGCGTAAAATTATAGGCTTACGAAATGCTCTTGTTCACGATTACTTAACTATTGACCAAAGTATCGTTAAAACAATCATTAAAAAGCAACACTACACAACTATGCACGCATTTAGTATTAAAGCGATTACAGAGCTAAACAAAGATTCATAGATAAAACCTCACCTACAATAATTAAACCACTGCACTGAACAAAACCGTAGGTGCGATTTTACATCGCGCTTTGCTCTTATAAAAACACCCGCGAGGTATAAAACCTCCCCTACAACAATTCAAATACCTATTCGCCTCACACAGTGAGGCGAATAGGTATTTGAATTGCCTCATTAGGCAATTTTGTAACGTGTACTACGCCCACCTGCGGCGGTTTTTGTTAAAAATCCAAGCGTTTGCAAGTCCGATAAATGGCGTGTTGCGGTTGCACGGCTAACCTTAGCTACCTTTTGATACTGACTAGCACTAATACCCTGTTCAAATTGGCCATCAAGTAACTTATTAAGCACTTTTACTTGCTGCTCACCTAGCTTTGTTTGATCTTTACTTGCCCAGTAATTGGTTTTAAAAATTGTTTGCTCAATATTATTAAGCGTGTGGTGTATCGCATTATTAAGCGTACATAAAAACCATTTAACCCACTTTGTAATACAAAGATCTCCACGTTGAGTGGCTTCAAGCACCTCGTAGTAGCTCTTTCTGTCTTCTAAAATAGCCACCGACATAGCGTAAAATCGAATTGACTCAGCATGTTCTTGCGCTAATGCCAGGTCGGTTATAAGGCGTGTAATACGCCCATTACCATCCTCAAGTGGATATATTGTTACAAACCATAAATGTGCGATAGCTGCCCGAATAAAAGGATCTATTTGAGGTTCGTTTTGCGTTTTGTTAAACCAGTTAAAAAATAGCGAAAGCTCTTTATTTACTCGCTCTTTAGGAGGCGCCGTAAAATGTAATACCGGTTTATCTAAGCGCCCCGATACCACTTGCATTGGCTCGTCACCACGCAATTGCCCGCCCTCAATTTTAGTAAATAAGCTTTGCTCACCTGCAAACAATAAGCGATGCCAATTAAGCACTCGCTCTAAATTAAGCGGTGAGTCTGTGTTATTTATTGCATCAAGCATAATCTCTGCAAGATTATCGCTTTGCACAGTTGTTGGGTAAGGTTGCTCATTAATATTGAGCTTTTTAGCAAGAGAAGAGCGAACCGAAAATGCATTAAGCTTTTCACCCTCAATCGCACTGGAGTGAATAATATTTGCAAGTAAAGTATCAAGGGCTTGCTGCTTTTGTTGAGCACTTTGCACGCCCATACGCCCTACTAATAAACCTTGATTGTATGAAAGATCCCTTAGTAAAGGAGCAAGCGCTGCAGCATCCCACGTAAAGTTTGGCCAGTTTTGCAGTTGCCATATCCACATAGTCTTTAGTCCTAAAGGTAATTAGCTTCAGTCTATGTTATTTATTTGCCTCATACAATGAGGCGAATATAATAGTTAATTGCCTCATTACTTTTAAGCGTTAAACAGAACAATAATTCATTTTTCAATGGTAAAAACAATCCATTTATAAGCGAGGTATAAAACCTCACCTACATTAATGTAAACACCACTCTTAACAAAAGCGTAGGTGCGATTTCATATCGTGCTTTGGCTTTTAAATAAGGCCAAGCTCAACACCTGTAGGCGCGAAGCTTGTTCGCGCGAAAAGCGAAGCTTTTAAATTGTAAGCCGGAATTTATCTCTCGCTTTTAATTTTAATTTGCAAATATCGCGTTGATACTGACAACCAAAATATGAATTACTTACTCAAAATGCATGTATTTATTTTCTAATGTTTAAATAAATGCATCCATATTTGGTATTTGTATTATTTGCTCACTCAGCTTATTTGCAGCTTTATTAATTATTTTTATGCACAAATCAATGTGTGCTAATTCAGCAGTAGACAAGTTATTTTTAACAGCAGAAACTTTAGCAGTATCAATTGCGGCTAATACAGAGTCAACGGTTTGACTCATAAGTAGTTGCATCCGTGGTAGTGAAATAGCAAATTCATCAGCAAGATCAGCTAACATGTAAGCTGTAATCTCATTAGTAAAATTGCCTGCACTTTGCGAATTATGCTCACCCACTGACATAGCATAACACCTTGATATTTTGGGCTGTAAATAGCCCATATCACGGTCAATGCTTCCCTGCTCAATAATAGCCTCTATATTTACCAAGTCGTAAAACGGCGTAAGCTCTAAACCATTTTTGCCAACAAAAAAACTAATGTTTTTGCCATGAGCATCGTAATTACGTACTAAAATATTAAATGTCATCCAACGAATAAGCTGAGCCTCATACGCTTGTACATTCGTTGTTTTAACATTAAATAGTTTTGCAAAAGAAACGCCATCTCTAATATAAATACCATCCCCATCATCACCATGCTGACGCTCATATTTATAAGAAGGAGGTAAATTAGTGGCTTGGCAACCATCAATAATATGACGACGTAATACACGGCTTTGATCTTGTGTAACGCGCCTATCAAAACGATCTATTACAAATACTCTTACATCTGCGTAAGTACGCAACTCAACATGGGGAACATTGAGCCCCGACTCTTTTGCCAAAAGCATGGTAAAAAGTTCATTTACTGCAATGAAAGGCGCGGTACCTGTTTCAAATTTAAAAATTTTATTAGAGCATAGCTCCCCTTCACCAAATCCTAATTTACTATCGATTTCGAGTAGGTTTAGTTTGTCTTGAACGCCAGCAACAGAGAGCCGAGTTCGGCCATCCCAATGAGTAATTGACTCTCCAACTTGTACAAAGCGTTTAAGTTTTTGGCTTAGCTCATCATTAGTTACTTCACGAAAAGATGTTTGCTTTAAAGTACTGTTACTTGCTCTAAACGACAAAGCGCCTGACGTTTCCTCGCCAATTACTTTAATCAAACCAAACGTATTATTTTTAGAGATAGTAGTACTACTTATAATTTCATCAAGACCTTTGCCCTCGGGTAATAAGTTTTGTAAATAATTACGCACATCACGTGAGTCAAAATCACCATTGAGCGGTAAGTGTGGTGAAATAGCAAAACCCTTATTAATCCACTCAGGCTCATAGGTAAATGCAATTTCATTTTCAGAGCCTATATCAAGAGTTATCGCACCTATCTTCTGCGTATGCCCAATAAATACATCTAAGCTATTTTTTTTAATACCACTGCTCATCGCTCACCTCATCCTTGTTATTGTGGTGCGACTCGTCATCACTGACAAGGCTAAACGACAGCCCCAAGTATTCCATCACTTTGAGTACATTAAAAAACTGCACATTCACATCACCTTTTTCTATTTTTATCAGCGTAGGCTTTGAAATATTAAGTGCTTGCGATACATCAACCAGTGTAAGCTTCATGCCAGTTCGCTTTGAAGTAATCGCTTTAGCGAGCCGCACCGACGAAAACGGCTTTGATAGATCAGGCATTTCAGTGCGTTTAACAACTCTTCCAAGTGTTTTTTTTGCTGGTAATTCACTCATTAAAGGTCAACTATAGTTTACTTATACAATTTATTTTAGGGTAGCCCACCCAAAAGTCAAATATAACTTACTTTTAAGTTTGAGCGTATATTTACTTCCTATAAGTAAATCCCAATTTACTTATAGGCAGTAAAATAAAACACAACCCCATAAGTAAAACATAAATTACTTATGGAAAGTTAATGACATTTTGAGCTTAATAGCCAAGCTAAACACCTGTAGGCGCGAAGCTTGCTGGCGCGAAAAGCGAAGCTTTTAAATTTTTACCTTATTTAAAATATATGCGCTTTTAAAGGCTTTTTTAACCTCTGAGAATATTCACGATTAAGATTAGGAAATTGCTTATACATCATCGTTTTTAATTGCCTTTCATATAGCTTATTACAGAGGAATTCTTGCTCAGCAAGCATTATATTCTTAAGTAACGCTCTCCCTGCTTGAGTATCCATTAAAAAGTAAATTGCAGCCCAGCTGCTTGCATACAACTTACTGATGTCACCTTTTTTCCATGAGTCATCCAAACCCACTAACGAATCAATCGAAAATACACTTTTAGTAATATTGTTATTTTTCGTCCATGAACTATTCGACTCAACAATAGCTGTTTGCATATTATTTTTAGTAAGCTCAAAGTATTCAGCAAACCCCTCATTAAACCATCTCGGGGTGTAACCTAAAACTGCTTTATTAATGGCGTGCACTGCTTCATGTACCGCAGTTCGCATTGCACTGTGTGCATTATCATAATGAATAAAAGCAGAATTACTCGCGTGAAAATACATACCAGCAGTATTTGTAGGGTCAGCACTGCGTTGCTTTATTGCGGCCTCATAAGCGCGGCGCGTAGGCAATACCGTTAAATTAAGCTTTACCTTTTTATGTGCATGCACGCCAATAATCTGCCCGTATACTTTAAATACAGTAATGAGTTTTATGCGTAACTCTTGGTTAAATGACGAAGGTAAATTAGGCGTATTTAAAGTGAGATCAAAGTAATCTAACGGTTCAATAAAACCAGTATCGTAAGTTGCTACCGCAAAATCCGGTTTTTTATCACTAAAATGCGGTACACCGTCACTGTCTGTCCACGTAAATATATCGCCACTTCGTTTATATTTAACCTTACCCAACGACACATCCACGCAGCGAGTATTGTTAGCTTGCGATAAATGGTTATCGGCAGGTACTGATGCGTTTTGTAAAGTTGTTGTGCTTACATTTTTGAGCTGTTTAGTTGCTAACGGTTCAGTAGCTAACTGCGTCGATAAACTATTATAAATTCGTTTAACCTCGCCTATAGGATCGTAATAATTAAATACCCGCCCAGTAAAATGATTAGCAATGAGCGCCGACGCAATTAGCAGCACAAAAAATACAAACACCACGCGCAATTTTGTTTTAAATATCTTTATGGGCGCCCTTGCCACTGTGCTTCAAACAACTCTTTTTGCTTACCCCGATACTCACTACACCATACAAAGTCGGCCGACTCCATCCCTTTTTTACGGCAACGTTTGGGCAATTTATAAAATTTTGACCAAGCATCAAGCTTAGCGGCATCTTTATAGCTATCGCTGTGCAAAGACATGTTTGATACTTTTTGATTGAGTAACCAATTGCTATTAGGCGTACGAGTTGGGGTAGGAGAAGTAGCCTGATAAGCGCTACCACTCTTTTTAGGCTTACTGCAGTGATTAGCAAGTAATGTAAATAGCGCTTTATCGCGTGCAGTTAAACGCTCACCTTCTTTATTACTGTAGCCACTTCTAAATTGAGAGCGAATAGCTTCGCGCTGCTTTTTAATGCTATCGCATTGGGCTTGTGTGTAAGCCTCACCAGCTTGAGGAAAAGTTGTAAATACGCTAATAAATACCAGTAAAATCCATTTAATCATTATTCATTCCCTGAATTAAAACTTTAAAATAGTGTACCTATAAATGTGAAAAAACACATCAACATTACTAATCCAAAAAGCAAAAATTAAAGCTGTGGGTGGGAGTGCATCTTGTGTCTGGTTTTTATAAAGCACCCGCGAGGTATAAAACCTGACCTACAGTAATTAAACCACCGCACTCAACAAAAGCGTAGGTGCGATTTTACATCGCGCTTTCTCTTTAGTAACTAGCTCATTACCTCAATCAACAAGCAAAGCTCACCTAAACACCTGTAGGCGCGAAGCTTGCTCGCGCGAAAAGCGAAGCTTTTAAAATAATTTACAAATATCGCGTTGGCGATGGCAACCAAGGGGCGTACGGTTTTCAAAGTTCACTCTGCTGCAAGTAATTCATCCCTGAAGCTGGGTTCCTGTCAGCATCCATGCTTCCACTTCCTCACGCTGCGAAACTTCGTTTCGGTCACTCGTCACCCACGGCGCCCCGAGGATCACATTATTTCCTCAATTTAAATTAATGATATGAACGTAACCAGCGTAGATAGGCCATCCATGGCCAAGCTACGCTTTTAACAGCATCCATACTGTTAATTACTCATCATTAATTAAATTTCGGATGTGAGCACGGGGGAAATTTTTTAGCAGCGTTCTTAAAATTTGCTGTAGGCGCTCAGCTTGCTCGCGCGAAAAGCGAAGCTTTTAAATTGAATTTACAAATATCGCATTGGCGATGGCAACCAAGGGGCGTACGGTTTTCAAAGTTCACTCTGCTGCAAGTAATTCATCCCTGAAGCTGGGTTCCTGTCAGCATCCATGCTTCCACTTCCTCACGCTGCGAAACTTCGTTTCGGTCACTCGTCACCCACGACGCCCCGAGGATCACACTATTTCCTCAATTTAAATTAATGATATGAACGTAACCATCGTAGATAGGCCATCCTTGGCCAAGCTACGCTTTTAACAGCATCCATGCTGTTAATTACTCATCATTAATTAAATTTCGGATGTGATCACGGGGGGATGTCTTAGCTGTAGCGTTTAAGCTAAATTTGTCGATGGACTTAGAGTTAGGTATATTAAATTTATACATAATTTGAGTAACTTAAATGGCTAACCAAAAACAACAAGGTGAGTGGTTTTCAAGCAAAGAAACGATGAAGCTCTTAAAAATATCAGACTGTGAGTTAATGCATCGTCGGGAACGTGGCGAGCTTAAGTTTGAAAAACGCGGACGTGCGTACTTTTATTATTTTGAAATCAAGGATGAATAAGTGATATTTCACGATTTACTACAAAAAATGCAAGCCAAAGAACAAAAAGTGACTCCTCCCCAAGGCTTTCAAAAATATTTAAGTACCAATAATTTAAAAGCCAATACTGCAGCATCAATATCTATAGATTCGATAAAAAAACTGCCAACAATTTTACGAGATCACAATACAATGGTGCTAAGGCTTGGTTCTCGCTTGGGCGATAATCAAACTTATTTTTCACTTGTAAAATCAAATGATGTAAACGATTTCTTTTTTAATGACCAAGCACTGTTTGGCCAATTACAACCTGAACTATTTTTACCGAACGTATCAATAAGAAGTTTATTTGCATTTCAGCTCCTGCCTAAAGTTACTGAAACCTCCGTTGTTAATCTAGCTATAGCATCAGGGTTAATGGCTGAAGCACTTAACTTAAAAGAAGACAAAACTATAGTAGTGCCAGCAACGGGGCAAAGTACATTCACGTTTAGCTTTAAGCCACTCGCTAACGAAGACGTTATCCTTGAGCATATAAATGGCCAAGTTGAAATCGATGCTGTATTTATTGCTAAGCGAGACGGTAAAGAACACTTATTTGTGATTGAAGCAAAACATGGCGATAAGTTTGATTCACTAGCAAAACACAAATTGCTTTACCCTAGTTTAAGCTTATTACAAAAGCTTCCTTCATCTATGCCCATAGTTCCCGTTTACTTGAGAAGTATAAAAACAAAAAATGGTATCAACTTTTATATTGCTGAGTGTCCTTGCATTGTAAATCAACAAGATGAACTATATAGTTTGGATACATTGAGCCCCTGTAAAGTGCAGGCACTACATTTAGCAAATTATTAAACTATGAACGCAGAGCAATTTAAGCAACTTGTAAAAAAAGTAAAAATAGCAAAAAAGCTACCTGATGCAATCTATTTCCATAAAGATGCATTTGCAGATGCACCTGCCGATTTAGTTAAATTTATTAAAGTTGTTGCGCAAGCTTTAAAGGTTGATGAAGCCGATTACGATCTTATAAAGCTATTTAAAAACGACTTTAGGCTCTCGCTATTAAGCTACCCAACCTTTTATGATGATTCATACCCCGCGCTTAAACAAAGCGTAACTGTAGATCTAGCAAAGCTTAGTCATAAAATCACTAAGTACGATAACAGCGAAAACCCGCCTATTTTGCATAGAAAAGAAACCATGATTTCGCCAGCTAGTAAGTTTTACCAATTATTTTGTGATCTAACTGCAGAGGGCGAACAAGCGGGTCTATACGAAAATACCCGTATGATCGGTTTTAAAGGCTCGTGGGAGCGTTTAATTGCTAAAAAAGGATATGAGCTAGTTGATGGTCGTTTATTTCGAAGCTCTGCTGTACAAAGCCCTGATGATGATAAAACAATAGACAGGCATTTAACGGCCATTGTGCGGCACGAGCTTTCTGCTCCTTTAAAAACACTCGCTAAAAATGGCTTTTTGAATGGCGACTATTCAATATTTGATTATGGATGCGGCAGAGGCGACGACTTGCGCGAACTCGAAGCCCATGGAATAGATGCATTAGGCTGGGATTTAAATTACCGCCCTGACGCTGATAAAGTTATTTCTGACATTGTTAACATTGGTTTTGTAATTAATGTAATAGAAGACAGAGATGAGCGAATAGAAGCGTTACTTGGTGCATGGGAGCTTTCACAAAAGTTACTTGTTGTATCAGCAATGCTCGGAAACGAAACGCTGATAAGTCAGTTTCAACCTTATAAAGATGGCGTAATTACGAGTCGTAATACCTTTCAAAAATACTACACGCAATCAGAGCTTAAGGCATTTATAGAAATGAGCGTTGACGAAAACGCCATTGCTGTTGCCCCTGGTATTTATTATATATTTAAAGATAAGCAACTTGAACAACACTTTTTACAAAACCGTCATAAACGTGCTTATAAATGGCAGCACCTAACAGCGCCAGAACCTGTTAATGAAGAACAGGCGCGAATTTTATTTACACAACACCAGCAACTTTTTGAATCGTTTTGGTTAACATGCCTAACGCTTGGCCGCTGCCCAGCAAGCAATGAGTTTGCGCAAAGTGACAAAATAAAAGAAGTCATTGGTTCAAATAAAAAAGCCCTGCAACTTGTATTAAAATGGTTTGAAGAAGATGAGCTAAAAACAGCCGAAACAATGCGTAAAGAAGATTTACTCCTTTACTTTGCTCTTGCTATGTTTGAAAAGCGAAAGCCTTACGCCCAACAACCTGATGATTTAAAGCGCGACATAAAAGCATTCTTCGACACTTATAAAATAGCGCAGCACCAAGCCACTGAGCTGCTTTTTCAAATAGCGGATAGTGCATTAATCGAATCACTGTCCCTAGAAGCAGAGAAAATATTACCCGCGAGTAAAGTCGACTTTGAAAATGGGCTACCACACTCACTAACGCTTCATAAGGACTTTATAACCCTGCTACCGCTAGTACTTCGCGTGTATATAGGCGCAGCACTACAAATGTACGGTGAGCTTGATGATATTCAGCTTATAAAAATTCACATACATTCAGGTAAGGTAACACTCCTTGGTTATGAAGGATTTTATGATTCCCCTCTTCCGCGTCTAAAAGAGCGTGTAAAAATAAAAATGGCAGATCAAGATGTAGACTTTTTTGATTACATTATTGAGGAAAAGCGTCCACTACTTCTTAACAAAATTGATTATATTGATGATACTTTTGATGATTATAAAAAGCAAAAGGCGTTTAATAAACGCCTTTTGAAAGAACTAAATAAGTTAGATCTTGGATATAGGAATTTAACTTATACCCAAACTTTAGCTTTTTTAAGTCAGGTAAACTTGAAGATCGAGGGTTATCATTTATACCAATTCAGTACTCCTTGAGTACTGAATTTTTGTCTAGCTTTCAAATCTTTAGTTATCAGCTCTTAACAATTAACCAATTAATTAAATTATTCCAACTATTATTTAAAAGATTTTCTGATCGCTCGACTATAATATCCGTACGCCATGCAGGAGCATTTGCAACTGATTGAATAAATTGATTATAGTTTCGAACTATACCAGTGGTGCTTTTTTTAATAGCAAGCTCTTTATAAAGTGCCTGTTTAGTTAGCCATGAATTATTAGAAGCTTCAGAGTTATCTCCTCTCGTTAGGATCACTAAATTACCAAGCGTATTAATCAGCTCGCCATCATCTAGGCTGCTATCCCAATCAAAATCTTTCGGTTGCTGTGGAGCAATATGCTCAATGGTAAATTGAATCTTGCTATTCTCTAGGAATTCAGACCAATTATAAAAGCTTAACGTTGGGTTACAACCCTCTTTACCTTGTACCGTTTTCCAACTACATTCTGGATCTATAGCCATATTATGCATAGAAGCTAATAATAATAAACGACAAATACCTAGTTGTTTCCCTGTTGCGTATTGTTGTATTTTAATTGATTTTTTTAACCAATCCTTTCTTGTTGAATCAATGTCGAAGGTTGTGTTTTTTCCAGAGAAAGTGTTTGAAATATCTTGCTGAAAGAAGTGACTTATCTCAGATATTCGATCTAATATAGGGAAGTCAAAAGTAACTTTGTCAGCTAAAGCTGAGCCAGAATATAGCTCCTTATACCGACTATCTATGCCAGCAGTGCCCCCTGTACCAGCTCTTCTTAAAGTCCAAAATGCAGCAAGTAATTTTGTGCACAGTTTGAATTTAGCGGTGTTACGTTCTTGTTTGAAATAGTGATAAGCTATTGATAAAAAAGGGCGTGCAATTTCATGTCCCGTAGATTTCAATAAACCTATAGAGAGCTTAAATTCTTGTTGTTGATCAAGAGAATCGACACATTGAGAAACAATCGTTTCATCTGAAGAATACCAAATAGAAAATAAAAATTCAGCTGTATCAGCAAGCTGCTGTAAATATTTAAGTTTATCATCTGATGCAGAAAAACTATCAATTAGATACCTTCTTTGCTGAGATATGTGAGTCCCGCATCTTTTTCCTGATTTCGCATAAGAAAAGACTTCAACCAACTTTTTAGTGGCGTCATTTTTCTTATTTGCATCAGAAATTGAATTTAAATAGCCATCTACTATGCCTAAGTATTTTCGCCCCTCTTTGTCCTCGTTTATTAACGACCGCTCTTTTAAACTATGAAAAAATTGGATGGCTTTTGGTCTGAATGTTTCGTAAGCGGTTAAAGGTTCACCCGTTGTATTCAGTGCTTCAAACATATCGAATGCATAGTCAAGGTTATTAACACTTACAAAAGTAAAACATGTTCTGTACAACAAATAGGAGGAGAACGCACTTAAGTAAATAGCCTCCTTAACTAATTTAACATCTTTATCAGTTAAAAAATCTGATTTGAGTAGGCTAGGTAAATCACCAATATCAAAAAAGGTTTCTTGTTGGTAATTTCTAAAATCTATAGTACATAAATCTGTGACAACTTCATTATTGAAAATGTAACCATTTGATATCTGCATTAGTGCTTGATCAATCACTTTTAAATTAGCTGATACCGTCGTGTCTGCAGCCGATGGCAAGACATGAAAATCATCATCTACTGTTGCTTTTGTAACTTTATGAATATATTCAGCAATAGCTGAATTATAGCGCGCTTGGTTCTTTTGTTTCGACCATGTATCTTCTCCAGACCTACTTAACAGTGGATAGTAACGATTATATTTATCTCTTGAGTTAGTATCTTTAGAAAAAAACCTTAGACCAGCAACAATGTTATATAAGTTATCTGAAAATTTATTTATCTCCTCGCAAAATCCCCCAGCTTCATTATCGTCATTATAAGTATTAGTGACATCTGTTAACTCATTAAGATATTGATTTAATTTTAAATAAAGTCTTGTAGATATAAGAGTAAGTGTCGTAAGTCTTTGCTGACCATCAATGACAAGTCTTGTTTTCGGGGGTTTTTCTGCCTTTAGTTCAGGACTTAAAGATGTACCTTTATAATCATCGACAGTTAAAAGCGTACCTAAGAAAGTAATTGCATCATCATGCTCAACAAGAACAGAACAGCCAGCTTTTATATCATCGAATAAACGACTTACCTTATCTTCATTCCAAGAATAAGGTCTTTGATATTCCGGAATATGAAAACACGTCCCACTTTCTGAAATTACTTCATGAACAGACTTAGGTGTTGATTCAAAAACATCGTTTAATTTCATTTTTTTCCTTAAATATGTGAGGGGATAAAAAGTTTTAACCTCACTTTTTCTTTATTTTTTATATGGCCGTGTTTAAACCTTGAGAAAACAATTATTAATTAATCTATTTTTATTCTCAAAACTTCACTACGTCTACCTGGCATATAAACTTCTATCTCATCGTAAGCATACTGTTTGATATAAGAATATAAATTAGCCTGTAAGCTCTTAATTTCTTGACGATAAGGTGCAGGATCATCAGCTAATTCATCATGTAACAGCCTTGATATTTGACCAAACCCTAAATTCCTATCCGTTTTATTATCTAAAATTTGTTTTTTTATCCAGTGATAAGCTTTACTTCGTTTGAACAACTTAGCAGCCTCGAATGAATTACCTTTATTAGCTTCTATCTGAGCAAATGGTAAAGAGGGATTTAACTCATACTCATAAGTACTGATACCGGGCGGGGTTAAAGGAAAGTCAGATACGAACAAGTCAGAAGATTGGGGGAGTATTTCTTCAGGCCAACTAGAGGGAATAAAAGACGCCTCTTGATGCCTGTATTGCTCTAAAAACAAGTCCATTCTTTCAAGAGTTAATATATCTAAAGGTACTGCTGCATTTACTAGTTTATTAATAAAACGATTAGACTCTGTACAGCCTTCAACTCTAGTGCATGCTTCATAGTTACTTTCAGCAACAATAGCGAGCCCTTTACCAGTGAGGTTAGCACTACCATTGAATATTAAATCATCATCTATTTGGTAGATTTTCGCATGTAAGTTTAATAATGCTTTTACATGGTAACCTTTTTGAACCGCTCGCTTAATAGTGACGAAATCACTAGCCCCACTTAGAAAGTCACTTGGTATCAACCTACCAATAAGTGAAACATTCGAGCAGTCGGCAGTAATTAAACTATCCATCCACTCAAAGCCAACTTTAGAAATAAAAGCTGACGCAACAACTAATTTTTTACAAGAAGGCAAGACTACTTCTAAATCAGTTTTTAATTTATCACCTGAAAATAAATTACTCAAAATTCATACTCGCCAATTTATCTTCAAGAAACTCACTCAATCGAGAAACATACTTTATATCTCTCTCTTGTACCTTCTCATTAGTTGTTTCAAATGTCATTTGACACATACTAATGATGAAAAAATCTATTATTTGCTTTTGCTCTTTTGATGACTTTGAATAGACTTTTTCATAAAAAGGGTGGCTCCCATTTATACCTATATACAAATGATTATTTAAAAAATTAAATTCAAAAGCATCATGTGATTTATTTTTTACAATCTGGATACTTGTGTTCAACTCTTTTGGAAACTGCAAAGCTACTTCGGCGACTTGCTGTTCCAGATCATTACGAACTATAGGATCTTTTTTTCTTTTTTTTAAAAAATAGCTAACTGGATCAAATAGTGTTTTCATATTCTACGCCTTATCTAAGGCTAACAACTTTAATCTTGTTAGCCTTACCCACATTAAAGGTCTAACTCTTCAAACATCTCTTCAATAACTTCACCCCAATCATTACGTGCTCTTTCAAGTTGGCGTCGTTTATTTTCATTAGTTGTAGAGTCTTCCATCAATGCCCAAGCTCCTAGAAGCACTTTAAATATCATTTTATCTTTATCTGACATTTGGCTTAAGAATTTTGTATATAACTCATGCTCAGGATTAATAATAAGTACGGCAATACCTTGAAGGTTTTCTACTTCGAAAAAAGATTGATTAGAAGTTTTACTATATTGAACACTTATTCTAGATTGTAAATCTTCCATTTTCTTAGTAGTTAATTTTGCATTTGCCTCATCATAGCCAAAATCATCGACGAGCTTTTTCTCTAGCTTTTTATAGTCAGGCTCTTGAGCTAAAGTATTCCCGGGGTTCACTTCATCGCGCTTATTCATTACTGTATTAACTAAGATGCTAACTTTATCGTCTTCATTCAACTCAGGAGTTACAGTACCTACTTTTGTTGTTGGTAACAATTTTGCTTTTTTACGAGCGTTAGCAACTACTTTTTTAAGTTTGGTCGATATTTCAAAAAGTACAGCTCTCTCTTCATCACCATTCTCTCGTAAATATTCGATAATCAGGTCATCTTTTTCAATTACATCCTTTTCATCTAAATCCATTTTATCCGCATCTAATTCTTTTAAGTTATGAGCATGCTGCTTATTATTTGTAACGCCTAAAACTTCATCTAGTGAAGGAGGAATATCAATCTCAACTCCCATAAAACGCGCTTTATATGCGTCATCTTTTAAGAAGAACTCATTAGTAATAAGCTCAATTTCACGGTCTGCCCTCATTACAGATATCCCGAAATTTCTTAAGCAGTCTTTCCCATAGTCAGTTTTACCAGCTTGGTTCTCACTACCTAAATTAAGAATCCTAGTGATCATCTCAGATCTAGCAACTGAGCTTCTAATATGAATCGTATGCTGAGCACCTTGGAACTCAACCTTAAAAGGAAAAGACTCCAGCTCTTCAAAGAAAGTAGGGGTTTCATCAACATGTAACCCAGGAAGATCCGGTAGAGCAGAATCTGCAGTCAAGTAAAGGGGGTCATTTGCTTTAATAAAACCTGTTTTAGTTTCGCGTTCTAAGGCCTGCATTTTAGAACCACCAAAAGTATCAAAAACTTTAAATTGAACTGAACACTGACCTTTAGAGATAAACCTACGGTACATTCTACCTATTTCATATTGTGATTTAGCAAATAATGTTGAAGAGCGCTTCCACTTTAATTTATCTAGATTTGACCATAAAACAAATGTACCTGACTCAGGCATGTCTCCGTCAAACATTGAGTCTAAATATTTCTCAGGCATTTCGACTAGAGTTGGTTCTGGTAAGTCGCTATAAATACCGTCTATGATTTCCTGAACATCTAAATACGTATAATAAATCTCATGTTTATTTTTCCAACTCCATACTTGAATTCTTTTACATTGAGAAACAGATGCATTAGGTAAACCCATACCAAACTTACCCATTCCTTTAGTATCATCATTTAATAAGTTGCCATCTTTATCTTTCTCGCGACCAGACTCACCAAAACCCAAAGCTGAAGCTAATAAGCTCTGTGACATCCCAGCCCCATTGTCGACAATAGCAATCTCTTCAATAGTTCTTTTTTGATTTTCAAAAATTAAGATTTCAACTTTGTCTGCCCCAGCCTGAATTGAGTTATCTGCTAACTCAGCAATAGCGTAAGCGGTATCTTTATAGCCGTTAGAGCGCGCGGAAATAATATATTGTTTAGGGTTTACTAAAGACATTTTATAATCCTTTAAAGTTTTTCATTTTCAAGCTCTGTCCACATTTCATTCCAATGCTTAAAAGCTAAATTAACATTATTAAACTCTGATATTTCATCTAGCACTGTATATATACGTGCCGTTTTAGGAGTTAAGGGGGGATTACCGCGTAATGCGCGGCCTATCATTTGTAGATATAAGACTAAGGAGTTAGTGGGTCGGGCTATAATTGCAACATTTGTTTCTGGAGCATCAAAGCCTGTAGTAAGCATTTCACAATTCACTAAAACATCTAAATCGCCATTCTTATAATTATCGATAATTTGAGTTTTTTCTTCAGAAGTAGTGCTTTTACTATCAACAGATGCAGCTTTAACGCCCATGCAGCATAGAGAAAATGCTAAGTTTCTCGCATGCTCAATATCACAAGCAAAAATAATCAATTTTGAATTATTGCTTTTTACTTCATGAACTGCTGTTTTAAGAATAATAGAATTACGATTGTTAGAACTGCTAAGTTTTTTTAACAACTCACTCTCAGTGAAATGACTTAAAGCACTGGTATTTTTATAAATATCTATATCGTCATAATTTAGTTCGATAAACTGAGGATCAGCTAGATAATTCTCTTTTATCAAGAACTCCATTGGTTGATAAGGCGCAACATCCATAGTAATTTTATTATTACCAAAAAGCTCAGCAAGAGCTTTGTTCTCCGGATCTAATTCAGGTTTATCATCTTTATAAACACGCCCAGGCGTAGCCGTTAAACCAACTAACTTAGCTTGTGGAGAAAACTCCAAAAAGCGCTCTAAAACCTCTTTATAAGTCGAAGCTAATGCTCGATGAGCCTCGTCAAAAATAACTAATGTTATTTTTTTATCAAATGCTGCGGTTTGATGCGGTGTCATTGAGTTGTAATAAGAAACTAATTTTTGTAATCCCCCTACAACAAAGCCGCTTTTGATACTTTCAAGTGAAAAGTTATTAGAACCATAATAACGACCTTGGATAATTTCTCTATTACCCAATTTTTGCCAAGCTTTACTGAATTCTTCAGATGCTTGTTCACATAAAATTTCAGAATTAGCTAACCAAAGTACCATCGCATCTTTTTTTGTCATCAAATGGCGACATGCTATATGCATAGCAGTTCGGGTTTTTCCAGCGCCAGTAGGTAGGTGGATTATCGCTTTATTATTATTCCCAAACTCTATCGAATTAAATACCTTATCTGATATCTCTATTTGATAAGGGTATAATCCATACTCAGGCTTTACAGTGCGGAACGCTTTATATTCTTCGGTTTTATTGCTGGAATCTATAAAATTAAACCCTAAAGAATTCAAAAATGTAACTAGCCCGATCTGTGAATTGCAGAAATCTTTTACATTTACGTAGTGTTCAGGATTAATTTCGTTTACATAAGAGCCGTTTATTCTAAAGATTATTTCATTGATGTCTTCTTTACTCAATCGATCAATAAAATACTCACGGCTTGTTTTAGCTAAAAGTAACCGCGTTGGATTTGAGTTTATTATTGCTTGAACTAATAACTTTTGCTGATTATTTTCATCATAGTATGACTTGTCTATGTTCAAAGTATTCTCAAAGAATGACAATGAATCTTGACCTGCGAGAAACTTTAAAGCATTAACACTAAAACAGTTTAGACACTTTTGAAACACATCTTCTCCTTAAGATTTAAAAATAAAAGCACTTATTAAATTCACGCGATTAAGTTCGCATTCATATTTCCAGAGACTACAACAAAAGTATGTACCTAACAAGGTGTTATACTCATAGCTAATAACTACTGTACATAAATACACATTCTGAGATAAAGTTCTTTCGCTGCTACAAAAATAAAGTTAACATTGCTCTTGGACATTCTCTCCAATTAAAGGTTACAAAATTAGCATGAAAGCGAAATTTACAGGGCATGACACCTTTCCTTTACGCTACGGATGGCTATTCAAAGCTATTAATCATTTGAATAATAAAAGCAATTTTTCGTCTAGCGAAGACAGTATTCGCAATTCTGTTGTTGAATTAGGTGTTGGTAAAAATATGGTAAAGGCGATTCAGTATTGGGCTGAATCAAGCAATGTAATAAAAAGAAGTCCTCAAAGTGAATATGGTCATTATGTGACTGATAGTGGTAAATACTTGTTTGGTGCCTTAGATAAAACAGGACAAGATCCTTTTTTAGAATTACCTGGTTCTATTTGGTTACTGCACTTCTGGTTAAATTTTAATAATGAAAGCCTTACAGCTTATCGTTACTTTTTTAATTATTCTAATGTTCAATATTTTGAAAAAAGTAAACTTACCGATGATTGCTATGATGATGCAAAACGATTAGTAAAAACAGAAGTTGGCAACCCTAGTACTCTAAAAAAAGATATTGACTGCTTTTTAAATACTTACAGTAAAAAACAAAAAAATAGTACTGCTAAAAAAATAACTAAAGTCGATGAGGATCACTTTACTTCGCCTCTATCTGAGCTGAACTTACTACAAGATAACGGGGGCGGATTCTATATAAGTAATTTGTCTGAGCGTCCTGAATTACCTGTTGAGATATTTATTTTTGCCTTACTTGAATTTTTTAATAACGAAACTCAAGATTCAAACGTTGGCACTATCGATTTTGACTCGCTTCTGACAAAACCTTGCTCTCCGGGAAGAATTTTTAGGCTTTCAGAGTCGGGCTTAGGTCAAAAATTAGACGAGGCGCAAGAATTTACTGATAAGCACGTAACTTGGGTTGATTCGCTAGGGTTGAGACAAGTAAGTATATCAGATGATATAAAAGATAACGCTATCAATTACTTAGATATGTACTACGGTAAATAATATGTCAGACACTTTAATTACAATAAATCAACGCTACAAAAGTTCGACACGAATTGATACTGAGAGTACTGATTTTTCTCCATTTATTGATGAATTTGTATTGCATGGCACAGCCATCAATGTACTTGATACCATTAGCCGCGAATTTGAAAATAGCACTCAACGCGCTTTTACTATTACTGGGCCTTATGGGTCGGGTAAATCAACAGTTGCCTTATTTTTATCATGCTTACTTTCTATAGATGTTGAGCAACGTACTTATGCATTGCAAAAGCTGAATAGTGCTCAAAATATTATTACTGATTTTGATAAACGCTTTGAATTAAGAAATGGCTGGCAAACAGTTAAGCATGTATGTGGTTTAGAAGCGCCAGCGAACAGTATTTTAGTTAGCTTACTTAATGCATTTGATGAAGACTTTGATAAAACAGAAATAGCTGATTTTGATGATGATAAATGCTTAGCTGAAATAAAAAAATTATTACAGAAACCCAGTAAAAATGAAGACGGTGTTTTAATTTTACTTGATGAAATGGGTAAAGCTTTAGATTACCAATCTCGTGAGAACAAAGACCTACATTTATTCCAATCTTTAGCTGATATTGTACAACAAGCAAAACGCCCTGTGCTGCTTATGGGTTTTTTACATCAAGCTTTTTCGGATTATGCTAAAAATAAAGATGTTAAAACTCAAAAAGAATGGAGCAAAGTACAAGGCCGTTACCGTGATTTGAGCTTTAACCCATCAATTGATGAATCTTTGACCCTCGTTGGTGATTCTATTTATAGAGCACCGAAAGTAGCAGATGCTATTGAATCAAAGTATGCCAATTTAGTTAATACTGTAAGTGGTGCTTTTGCTAATCAAAATAAAAACGTCAATGCACTGAGTAAAACGCTACCATTAGATCCTATTGTTAGTTTATTGCTTGGCCCTGTTTCTCGTCGTCGTTTTTCTCAGAACGAGCGTAGCTTATTTGGCTTTTTAGCCTCACATGAAAAACATGGTTTTAGAGAGTTTTTAAATAATAGTTACAGTGAGTTTAATGAAGAGCTAGCTTTGTATCGCCCAGAAATGTACTGGGATTACCTTTACCACAATTTACACCATTTAATTGTTACCTCTCAAGATAGTAAAGCGTGGCTCGAAGGCTCTGATGCAATATATAGGGCAGAGCAAAAAGGTGGCGTGCTTCATATAGCTATTACTAAGCTAATAGCGCTATTAACTATTTTCGGTTTTCATCATCAGTTACATGCAAAACGAAACTTCATAAAAGAATATTTTGTATGTCGAGGCTATAAAATTGAAGATGTTGATGATGCGATTGCGGAATTAGAAGCAAGCACTGTTATTATTTATCGCCAAAAACATGATGCTTTGTTTGTGTTTCAGGGCAGCGATATAGATATTAATAACCTTATTAGTGAACAGATTGAAGTTGTTAGTGAAGGTATTGATTGGACTGAAGCATGTGCGACACCACAGAATATTTTAGCGACAGCGCATTACCACAAAACAGGCACTATGCGCTGGGCAACAACTAAACTTTTAAATAAGTTTGATGCTCAAGTATTTGAATCGTTTGTAACAAAACCTAAAACAGGTGAAGCATTTTTATCTTTTGTTCTACCAACAAATCCTGATGTTGCCAAAACACTTAAAGAAAATGCTAAAACAATGCCATTTGTTGTAATTGGTACTTTTAATGATTTTAGTAATTTAAAAACAGCTGCAATTGAGTTGATAGCACTTCGCAAAATATTAAAAGATGAGAAAAAAATTGCTCATGATTTAATTGCTAAAAATGAGCTTGAGAGCCGAATAAAGTTTGCGCAATCAAATGTAGAGACTGAACTACAAAATGCTTATAAAAATGCTAGCTGGTCATACTTAGGCAAAAAGTTAGCATTACTTCCTGTAACAAAAATAGCCTCTGATATTGCAGAAGTCATATTTAGTAAGTCGCCTCCGGTAATAAATGAGTTAGTTAACCGCTCTAAACCTTCGGGGAGTGCAAACAGTGCAATAAGAAAATTAATGAATGCAATGTTTGAGAACGGCGATAAAAAAGATCTTGGATTTGATGATAAATCATTCCCTCCAGAAAAGGGTCTTTACCTATCTTGTTTGAAGAGTAAAGGTTGGCACTGCGAAACACCTGAGGGTTACTTATTCCCGAGTGAGTGGAGTAAAGAATCTATAAATGCTAACCCCAAAATGCATGAATTATTTGAAAGCGGTTTTGAGTTCATAAAAAATAACTCAGCTACAAAACATGTAACAATGGCCGAACTTTATGAAATGTGGATGTTACCACCGTTCGGTTTAACCGCAGGTTTGTGTCGCATATATGGTTTAGCATTATTAAAGGCACTTGAAGGGCAAGTTGCTTTTTATGACTGGGATTCGACAAAGCAGTTTGTATTTATACCTGAACTTGACGAAGAGTTGGTTAATAAAATATATAAACACCCGATTGAAGCAGGCGTTAGGTACTTTAAAATATCAGAAATCCAAAGCCATTTATTGGATAACCTTGCTAAAGCAACTTTAGGTGAAGCTAAAAAAGATGATGCAATTTTAAATATTGCTAAGCATATTGTAGGAATTGTTCATAAACTACCTACATGGGTAAAGAAAACAAGTGGCGAAAGTTTTACTAGCTCAAATGAAAGTGGATTAACTAAGCAAGCGAGAGATTTTAGAAATAAAGTGATCGCCGCAAATGATCCATACAAATTAGTGTTGGATGATTTACCCGCTGTTTTTGGCTTTAAACAAGATGACCCTGAAGTTGAAGAAAAGCTAGGCGCATATCTTAAAACTGCAATAGAAGATTTAAGCGCGCAGCACGAAATGCTACTCAACGGCTTTAAGCAGATTATTATTAATATGTTAGGCGAAGATTTTAATAGTGTTTTAAAAGCCCGCTGCGACATAGTTGAAAAAGAAGCTAAACGACCTAAAGTAAAAGATTTAGCAAATCGCTTGTCACAATTCATTGATGGTAAATCTAAATTTGAGTTTGTAATTAATATATTAACGGGTGTGCCTGAGCCTAAATGGACAGACAAACTTTTGCGTACTGGACTAGATGAACTACAAAATTTATGCGTGCAATTTAGACGTATTGAATCTTTTAGCAATTTTCAGGCTAAAGGCTCATCGAAACCCATTGCTTTTATAACTACAGACAACGATGGTAATCATCAAGAATATAGTAGCTTTACTAAGCATGATTTAGCTGCTGACGGTGACGTTCAAGCAGCTGTGAATAACATTGAACAAGCTATTGCCGAAATGCCAAAAGAAAAGCAACTGGCTGCACTTACGAACTTATTAACTAATTTGATGGATAAAACACAAATAGAGGTGCCAAATGACACAGAAAGTTAAACATGTTTTAGGCCTCTCTGGCGGTAAAGACAGTAGCGCTTTAGCTCTATTTGTTAAAGAAACTTATCCTGAACTAGACGTAGAGTACTTCTTTACCGATACGGGTTATGAGTTACCTGAAACAAATGAGTTTATTGATCAACTTGAAGAAAAGCTTGGTTATATTCATCGATTAAACGCGCGTTCTTTAAATAATATTGAAGGCCGTGGTGAAAAAGACTTTGCTCATCTTTTAAAAGAGCATGGTAATTACTTACCTTCTCAAAGAGATCGGTGGTGTACTGTTCAAATGAAGCTAAAACCTTTTGAGCAGTGGTTAGATAGCTTTATTAAAGATGGTTACAAAATAAAAAACTATGTTGGCATAAGAGCAGATGAACCTGAACGCGTAGGCTATATGACAATTGAAAAGCCAATTGAATCTGTTTTTCCCTTTAGAGAACACGGCATAGTAAGAAGTGACATCGAAAATATATTACAACGCAATGGTTTAGAACTGCCTGAATATTATAAATGGCGCTCTCGCTCTGGTTGTACATTTTGTTTTTATCAGAGAAAAATTGAATGGGTTAAGCTTATGGAAAAGCACCCTGATTTATTTGAAGAAGCCAAAGCTTTTGAAAAAGGCGATGACAACAATACTACTGTAGGTGAACGCTTTTATTGGATGGGCCAAGGCCAGCCATTAGAAACATTAGAAGACCCAGCAGTACAAAAAAGAATTATTGAAAATCACGAGAAGAAAGTTGCTCGCTTTAACAAGAAAAAGCGTCGCAATGCACTGTTAGGCGACTTTAACGGGGTATGTGAATTCAATGAATTAGATGATATTTATGATGAAGCAGAAGGCGGTGGAGCCTGTGTAACATGCTATAAATAATAAAAAAGCGGCTAAATAGCCGCTTTTTTTATAGCTGAAATCAATAGATTAATATCTGCGGTGGTGATTTCGTTCGTAAAACTTATGCGAAAAGTAAATTCAGCTTCTTCACGACTCAGACCTAATGCTGTTAAAACATGTGATGCTTCAATTTCTTTAGAAGAACAAGCGGAGCCTTGAGCTAAACAAAAGAGCTCTTCATTGTCTCGTACCAAAATACCTACATTTGTTTTAGGTAAAGTTAAGGAAACCATATGCGGTAAAGCTTTTTCATTACCGTTTATAGAAAAAGGGATTTCAGCAATAGTAAGCTGCTTTAACAAGTAGTTACGTATCCCTTTATCTACAAAGCTTAGATAACTGTGTGGAAATGTATTTATTGCCGTTCCAAAACCGACTATTAACGGCGCTGCTACTGTTCCGCCTCTAATTCCTTGCTCTTGCCCTGCACCATGAATAACAGGTGTTAGAGAGCGTTTGCGCAAGTCTCGAATATAGACAGCTCCAATACCTTTTGGACCACCGATTTTATGAGCTGAAAACGACATAATATCAACATTCAGATCATCTACATCAACCTCAGTTTTCCCGAAGCTTTGCGCTGCATCACTATGAAAAAGAATGTTGTGCTCAAAACATATTTCACCAATCTCTGAAATAGGATTAATCGTACCTAATTCATTATTAACATGCATTACAGAAACAAGTGCAGTAGATGGTTTGAACAGGCTTACTATGCTTTTAGGCTCAATAATTCCTTCTTTGTTTGGCAAAACAATGGACACTTCAAAGCCTTCGCCTTTTAAATACTCGCAAATAGCAAAAATACATTTATGCTCAATAGCACTAATAATAATGTGATTTTTATCTTTTGGATGATCGCTATTAAGTAATATGCTCTTGAAGGCTATATTATTAGACTCAGTAGCACCGCTAGTAAAAATAATTTCACTTGGATATGCGCCGATCATATCAGCAAGTTCTTCTCTTACTTTATCTACTTTTTGTAAAGCCGCTTCACCTAAAATGTGACCTGAGGCTGAGTTTGCATAACAATTATCGAATGCATCTATTAAAGATGTTTTAACTTCTGGAAGTAGTGGGTACGAAGCCGCTGTATCAAGATATATCATTTAATTAATCCTTAATCTGAGCGTTTAATAATACCATAAAGTACTTAATCATTAATTTAAACCCGCTTAATAATGAACTTAAAAAGCTAAAGCCACTACCCCGAGTGTGTTGTCAAATTCAGGGGCGCTTGCCACCCTTTGCTGCTAACTAGACACTAGCTCGCCTAAACTGTCGTTAAATTCGGCCTCATCTTCATCACTTAAAGTTAGGTCGTTACTAAATCGAAGTTCAACAATAGCGTCGGCCATAAAATACACATAATTACGTTTATATTCTTGGGCGTTATATTGGGCAAATTCACCAAATTCTTTTGTTGCTGCTTTTTCATTAGAAAATGCTTTTAAAACGCTGCTTAGGTTATTAAGAGCCTGCTTTTGCCCTGCATCAAGCATACGTTTATTTATATTTTTAAGCGCCTGTAAAACCCCTTTACAGTAACTTGGTAGGGGCATGTTCGGCTTTAGCGAATCCCGATAGTCTTGCTTAGATAGGCTACATTTTGTTGGCATTTTTAATTCGTTTTGAATTACTTTATCCATGCTTTGGTTATACAACGCCATTAAGCTTTCAAGGTATTTTATCTCGCTCTCTTTTTGAAGGTTAATATCTCCAAATAAATCAGGTTGCCACTCGCTCGGGGGAAGCATTTGGGGTAATACACCTAACCCCATTAAATAACCTTGTATAAAATAGTAGTTTGGTTGTTTAGTGCTTAATTCACTGAGTTTTATAACATTGTTGCGAATTTTAGTTGGCGACATAACGTGCCCTGCTATGTATAAATTTATTATTAGTGTACCCATAGATAAGGTTACCAACAACGCTAGTTTGGTTGTTTTATCCTAAAACGAATTTTTAACGAAATATTTACAAATTTAAGCAAACCCGCGCCGCTAAAATACAAAAGCTGGTTTATACTGTTGTAATAATGAGCAAAATAATAACTATGAGGCGTAATGAATAAATTAATTACCGTATTTTTATGTTTGCTGTTTACGGCTCCATTTAATGTATTTGCTTGTGAAAGAACCTTTAGCGTGGCATCGCACGATGCTTTTTGGCCGCCTTATGTAATGGGCATTAACGGTAAGCTGCAAGGCTCGGAGGTTGATGCACTTAACATTATATTTGCTGACTCCCCTTTTTGTTTTGAAGTTAAGTTACTACCAAATTCTAAGCGGGCTTTTATTGAGCTTAAATACGGCCGTATTGATTTAGAGTGGGCTGCAAGTTATACAAATGAGCGCGCTAAATATGTGCACTTTAGTGATAACTACCGAACTGAAGTTATGCGTTTATACGAAAACAAAAATAATCAGCATAGCGTTAAAAACCTCGAAGACATTTTTAAACAAGGCTTTATTGTTGGCGCTAACTTTGGAAGCTATTACGGCGAGGAGTTTGAGCAATATAAAACAACGCATAAAAAACAAATTGAATACGCCAGTGCAACCAGTAAACGCTTTGAAATGCTTAACAAACAACGTATTGATTTTGCTATTGAAGACGAGTTAGTGGGTGCTTATTTTGGCCAAAAGGGCTCAAATATAAAATTAGTAACCAACATTGAGTATGTAAATAAAGACGATATTTATTTAATGTTTAGCAAACAAACGGTGTCGGTTACTGAGCTTGCAATAATTAATGAGCACATAAACAAAAACAAAACAGCACTTAATGCGCTGTTTAAATACTAGGAGTGTAATGAAAACTTTATTTTTAACATTTACTACACTGCTATTTACTCACTTTAATGCCCTTGCGTGTTCAAAAACATTGGTAATGGGCACTAACGAAACTAATTGGCCGCCTTATCTTGTAAAACAAGGTGATACATTTTTAGGCACAGAAGTGGATGCTGTAAACGCTATTTTTAAAGATTCAAAATTTTGTATTAAATGGACTTATTTTCCGAGTTTTTCGCGTGTTCAAGCTGAGCTTAAAAATGGCCGAGTAGATATAACCTACGCGGCAAGCTATACAGAGCAACGTGCTCAATATGCGCACTTTAGTTTGCCTTATCGCGAAGAAATAATGCTGCTTTATAAACATAAAGATTCGGCTGATGTAACCAGCTTGGCTGATCTTTTTAGTCAAGATTTTACAGCAGGTATTAACCGAGGAAGCTTTTTTGGTGATGAGCTTGAACAACTCACAACCAAGTATTCAAAACAGGTCGTGCTTACTGCTCAAGCAAATAATCGGTTTAGCATGTTAGATAAAAAACGAATCGACTATGTTATTGAAGACTCGGTGGTTGCGCAGTACTTTGTGAAAAAACACTCCTCAATTTCGCCGGTAAAAACTATTACACCGATTAACGTTAACAATGTGCACTTTATGCTAAGCAAGGAGTCGCTAACACTCGATGACGTGGCGACTGTTAATCAGTTAATTACCAAAAACGAGGCGGCTATAAAGTCAATTTACCAACCTATGCATTAAAACATAGCTAATAACTTAGCTATTTGGCGCCCCCTCTTTAATATTGCTTGGCATTAGTAATTATTTACATTGTGGCTGTAAGCACATTCAACACTACATACGCTAAAAATAATGACTTAAAACCGAGAATTGCCGTTATTTTTACTTGGTTATAAATTAGCTGCCTTTTATCTTTCATTCGTTGTGGCTGATCTGTATAATTCGCCAGCTAATTTACCCTATTGTCTGGTTCTTGTTTGTGGCGTTTTGCTGCAGCGTACTCCTGTCAGTACTAATCTAGGATTACCTTTTTTGATCTCCACCGCAAATATTACGATGCAGTTTGGCGCAGAGCCGTTGTTTGAAAACATTTCAGCTAAATTTGGTAACGGTAACCGTTACGGTTTAATTGGCGCTAACGGCTGCGGCAAGTCGACTTTCATGAAAATTTTAAGCGGTGCGCTTGTTCCAAGTGCGGGTAATGTATCTATTACTCCAGGGTTAAAAGTAGGTAACCTAAGCCAAGACCAGTTTGCTTTTGAGCAATACAGCGTTGTAGACGCGGTAATTATGGGCGACGTGGAGCTTTGGAAAGTAAAGCAAGAACGCGAACGTATTTACTCGTTACCAGAAATGAGCGAAGAAGACGGTATGAAAGTTGCCGATCTTGAAAGTGTATTTGCTGAAATGGACGGTTACACAGCTGAAAGCCGCGCTGAAGAAATTTTGCTTGAAGCAGGTATCGATAAAGAATTTCATTACGGTTTAATGGCAAACGTTGCCCCAGGTTGGAAACTACGTGTGCTTTTAGCACAAGCGTTATTTGCAAACCCTGACATTTTGCTACTCGATGAGCCTACCAATAACTTGGATATTCATACAATTACGTGGCTTGCTAACGAGCTTAACAAACGTAAATGTACGATGATTATTATTTCGCATGACCGTCACTTTTTAAACTCGGTATGTACACACATGGCCGATATTGATTACGGTGAGCTGCGTATTTATCCTGGTAACTATGAGAAATTTTTAGAAGCTGCGGGCTTACAACGCGAGCAACTTTTAGCTGAAAATGCTAAAAAGAGCGCTGAAATTGACGAGCTACAAGACTTTGTTAACCGTTTTGGTGCTAACGCTTCAAAAGCTAAGCAAGCAAGTTCGCGCGCTAAAAAAATGGATAAAATTAAGCTTGATGAAGTTAAATCTTCAAGCCGTATGAGCCCATCGCTTTCGTTTGACGAAGGTAAAAAAATGTATCGTCAGGCGCTTGAAGTTAATAAGCTTGGCCATGGTTTTGATGGCGAAACGTTATTTAGCGGCGGCGACTTTTTACTTGAAGCTGGCGCTAAGCTTGCCGTAATTGGCGAAAATGGTGTGGGTAAAACTACATTTTTACGCTGTTTAGTAGACGAGCTTAAAAGTAATGAAGGCGAAATTAAATGGTCTGAAAATGCGAGCTTTGGTTATTGCCCGCAAGACAGCACTAAAGATTTTGATAACGATTTAACGTTGTTTGATTGGATGTCGCAATGGCGTACAGCTAAGCACAACGATTTAATGGTTCGTGGCATGTTAGGCCGTTTGTTGTTTACAGCTGACGATTCAAACAAAAAAGCGCGTAACTGTTCTGGTGGTGAAAAAAACCGCCTGTTATTTGGTAAGTTAATGATGCAAGACGTTAACGTGCTTGTTATGGACGAACCAACTAACCACATGGATATGGAAGCCATTGAAGCGCTTAACAATGCGCTTAAAGACTTTGAAGGTACGCTTATTTTTGTAAGCCATGACCGAGAGTTTGTTTCGTCATTAGCTACACGTATCATTGATATTAAAGATAAAAAAGTAATCGACTTCCAAGGTACGTTTGACGAATACCTAGCAAGTTGTGAAGAGAAGAAAGCGTAAACTTTTTCTTATTGCTTATAAAAACGGTGCTAAATTTAGCGCCGTTTTTTTATGTGTGGAATTTGAGTTTAACTATAAAATTAATTAACAAAGGCTTAAATAAATAATTCACTAAGAGATTAAGAGACGCTACGCTTTTAGAGTCAGTGATAAAATACTCGTTTTCTGGCTTGGCTCTTCTCATTTACTCCTCTTTGGCTTCTCCTAGTACAATAGTTTTTCAAGTAAATAATTCACTAATGGTGATATAAGACGCAGCGCTTTTAAAGTGAGTGATAAAATAAAAAAGCACTGTTTTTTTGACTTTATTTTTCTTAGTTACTGCTGCTTCGCTTTTCCTTATGCAATTAATGGCTCTTATCGCAGAGCTAATTATTCACATTATTTTATTGGTAAATACTGCATACACCATTGCTTTAAATCTAGTCATATTCTCCTGTAAGTCTTTGTCGCTTAATGCTAATGTTTATGGAGTGAGTTATTTAAAACTTTAATGGCTAAACCAAGAGGTAACTATGTCTAATTGGGTTGAAGCAACAGTAAAAAGCGTAACATGGTGGAGCGAAACGCTCTTTAGCTTAACCGTTAATGCTAATGTAGAGCCGTTTAAAGCTGGCCAATTTACAAAGCTTTCAATAATGGATGGCGACAAACGTATTGCTCGGGCTTATTCATATGTGAATGCTCCTGAAAATCCCGATCTTGAATTTTACCTTATTAACGTTATTGACGGTTTGCTTTCTCCTCGTTTAGCTACATTACAACCTGGCGAAACCGTATTAATAGAACAACACGCAACTGGCTTTTTTACTCTTGATGAAATACCACAAAGTGATCAGCTTTGGATGTTAGGGACTGGCACTGCCATAGGGCCTTTTTTATCGATATTACAACAGCCCGATGTATGGAAAAAATACAAAACTATAAATTTAGTGCATGGCGTACGTTTTAATAACGACTTAAGCTATCAGGCACTTATTAACGAGCTATTAAGAGTGTACCCAGCACAACTCAACTATATTCCTGTTGTAAGTAGAGAGGAGCCATTACAAGGCTTAAGTGGGCGAATTACTAACGCAATTGAGAGCAACCGCTTGTTTGAATATGTAAAGTTAGACCCAAAGCCCAGTAATGCACAATTTATGATTTGCGGAAATCCACAAATGGTAAAAGACACAACCGCGCTACTTCTCGATAAAAACTTTACGCGTAACCGCCGTAAAAACCCCGGCAATATTACGGTAGAGCAGTACTGGTAGGCTTCAGTGGTGGTATTAACTACCCGATAACGTTAAAATTTGCTATGTTGCACCCTTATACTAATTTTATCAAAAATATGATCATTCTATCGCATTAAATAACTCACTAACTGCGTTAAAGGTTATTCATATAGAACAACTATATGTCACAATTTTCGCGTTGTTATTGCGCTATTTTTTAACGCTATAATAGATCGCCTATTTAATGTAATTGGTATTACACGTATTTAGTGTTCATTTTAGGAAAGTTATGAAACCGTTATCTATTATTTTAGCCTCATTAGTCACTACCGTTGCGCTAATTACTTATGCCGCAGAGCAAAGCGAGCCTGAGCAAAAAGAGCCGCAAGTTGAAGCTCAAGCAAGCGTTGAAAAGCCAAAAGTTGAAAATGAGCAATCAGTAGCTCAAACCAACACTGACGACAAAGTAAATACGCTTGAATACAAAGTGCCAGAGCTTAAAAAGCCAACAATTGATGCGACTAAACCAGACGATTCAAAAGTATTAGGTAACGAGCAAATTAAACCTGCTGAAAAGCCTAAAAATAAAATAGAAAAAGCAGTGGCTGTAGCCGAAGCTGAAAAAGCTGTAACGCAAGCAAAAGAAGCACTTACAGTTAAGCAGCAAACTAAAGCTAAACAATCGCGCGAATCACTTGCTGTGGTAGAGCAGCTAGTTAAAGCATATAACGCGCGTAACATTGAAGAGTTTCTTCGTGTATATGCCGAAGATGTTGAGTTTTATATTTTCCCTAATGAGCTATTATTTAAAGGTAAAGAAAAACTAATAGAACGTTATGGGCTAATGTTTAAAAAGTTGAAGTGTATTCACTCATCACCAATTAAGCGCATAGTGCACGGTGATATAGTGATTGATCACGAACTTTCAGAAACTTGTTCAACTGACGAAAACGTAGTTGATAAACGCTCAGAACTTATTTCGAGTTATCAAATTAAAGATGGGAAAATAGTACGCGTACTGTTTTTTAGATAAAGGCTTTAAATGCAAATAAATGACGACAAAAAAATTCGCTTAATGTATCGCATTGAGCCAGGTTGCCTTGGACCTAAGGGTGCTGAGCATATTGAAGATTTTTGTCGTTTTGCAAACAAGCATATTAAGTCACCATTTTATGGCCAATTTGTATTTTTACCACGTTACGATAAAACCATAGACGAGCGACAATATAGCGTTAACAGCCGTAATTTATCACTTGTGCAGGCTCGGGCTTACTTAAAGCACTTTGATATTAATATTGAAGAATTTGAAGAACAACTCGACGAGCTCCTCACAAAAGCGATTGATTTATACTTTAAGCGATAGCGTTTAATTGCTGTTGCTTAGGTATTGCCTCCCCTCAAACGTACATTTTTATTTATTTTAATTACTAAAAAATATAAATAATTTCTTTCACAAAGATAAGGTAATCAGTAATAACTGAGAAAAACCAGATCAGCCAATATGTATCATTTACTCTAAAAGCGCAGCGCCTCTTAACCTCTTTGTGAATAATTCGCTCTTTAAAAGCCTTTATTTGCACAATGAGAAGTAAAAGAGGAGTAAATGAGAAAAGCCAAAACCAGTATTTATATGTTTTATCACTCACTCTAAAAGCGCAGCGCCTCTTAACCTCTTTGTGAATTAATTAACTAAATATTTTAAAAGCCCTAAAAACAAAAAAGCGGTGTTAATTTTAACACCGCTTAATGCGTAATATATTTAGCTTTAGTAAGCTTGGGTTACAACATAGGTTTTATAACATCAAACACAGCTTCTATATGGTCGTCTCTGTCGTTTAGTGCCGCTATGTAACGGTATTTTTCGCCGCCTGCGTTTTCGAATATTTCACGGTTTTCACCTTCTAGCTCTTCAAGTGTTTCTAGGCAGTCGGCGCTAAAAGCAGGACTTATAATAGCTACATCGGTAATACCTTCATCAGGTAAGGCTGCAAGAGTTGCGTCGGTATAAGGCTTTAACCACTCTGCTTTACCAAATCGACTTTGAAAAGTACTAATTACTTTGTCTTTATCAAGGCCTAGTTTTTCGACAACTAAACGCGTGGTTTGTAAACATAGGCAATGGTACGGATCGCCGCGCTCTAAAAACAATTTAGGCATACCGTGATACGAAAAAACAATTTTTTGTGGCATACCATTCGCTTCTAAATCCTCACTAATACTATTAGCAAGCGATTCAATATAACGGGTGTTTTTATGATACCCATTTATAAAATGAAGCTCTGGCACCCAACGCCATTTACGCAGTACGCTTGATACCGCATCAAATGTAGAACCCGTAGTCGGGCTAGAATATTGCGGATACATTGGTAAAATAATTATACGCGTTAGGCCTTTATCACGAAGCTCTTCAAGGCCTGCCTCTATTGACGGGTTGCCATAACGCATTGCCATTACTACTTCTGTATTGGTATAACCTTGCTCTTTTAATAAGGCATTTAGCTTTACGCTTTGTTGGCGGGTAATATGGGTAAGTGGTGAGCCGTTTTCGGTCCATATACTTTCGTATAATTTAGCCGAACGTTTTGGGCGTACGCGTAAAATAATGCCATGTAAAATTATCATCCATACCAAGCGCGGTATTTCTACAATGCGTGGATCTGATAAAAATTCGCGTAAATATGTACGAAGCGCAGCCGCTGTTGGTGCATCAGGGCTGCCTAAGTTAGTTAGCAGTATTCCCGTTTTTTGGTTAAAACGCCCATCATGGGGGTTGTCAGTAACCGCAGAAAATCGCGACACAGAGTGCTCCTTCAAGCAAATTCAATAATCTATTTTATACACATTGTAACGAAAAAAACTGCGGTTTAGATCAATCATTTAGCAGTTTTCACCATTATTCTGAACGGAGTTGGTTTTTTCGATTCTAGCTGTTGGAGTTTTTCTATCGATTTACTGCCAAATACATGACCTTTGGGCAGCAACATTATGCCCGTATGGCTGTGTAGAGCATGGCCCAGTACCATTTGCTCTTTGAGTTCACGGGCGTTACAAATTAGCACTGATCCTGCTGAACTTTTTTGTTCGTGTAGTTTTGCATGGCTTGCTTCAAGTGCACATACAATTTTAGGATGATAAAACGATCCACTATAAAGTTTTACACTTTCGAGTGCGTCATCGTGGCGCTGCTTTTCATCACTTGCATTGCTCTGCTCAAACGCGTCCCAATAGTCGCGCGCTAAACCTAGCACCATAGCGCCTATTGGTATGTCGTTTCCGGCAAGGCCTTTGGGCATTCCGTTTCCGTTAAAGCGCTCAAACTGATAATAAATAGCATCCGACAAGTCATGTAAATGTATTGCTGGCATTAACATTAATTGTGCAGTACTTGGGTGAGTATAAAAGGTTTTGCGTTGTTGCTCGTTTAAGCGGTTAACTGGTTTTTTATAAAGATCAGGATCCATAGCAAGCAAGCCTATTTGCGCCAAGTAACCAGCCATAGGGGCAAGATCAATGCTTTTTTGCGACAAGTTTAAGTAAAGTGCTATTTGTGTGCAGGTATTAGCAATATTTTGTGCTTTGTTGCCATCTAGGTAAGGGTTTGCGTTAACAAAATTATATAGCAGCTCTACGGTCGATTTATGCTCTTGTTTTTCGCGCTCGTTGGCGTCTTCAAGCTTTTTTAAAACCTGTTTGATTTGTAAGGTGCGTTTTTCTACCCGTTGTTCAAGCGAATTATTAAGCTCTAGCAACTCTTGGTTTTGCGCTTTAACTTGTGCCTCTAATTTTTGATTTTGTTTTTTTAGTGCAAATTTTTCTAGGCTATCTCTAATGCTACGAAGTAATAAATCGTTTTGCCAAGGCTTTTGAATATAACCATTTATTTGGCCCTGATTAACAGCCGCTAAGGTGGTTTGTATGTCGGCGTAACCGGTTAATAAAATGCGTTGGGTGTCGGGTGCCAGCGCACGCGCTTTTTCTAAAAACTCGGCACCGTTCATTACCGGCATACGCATATCGCTAATAATTAAACCAAACTCATGATTTTTAAAAAGTGTTAATGCGTTTTGCGGATTATCGCAAACAATAACCGTTAAGCCATTTACTTCAAGTAGCCGGGTTAACGTGCGTAGTACTATTTCATCATCATCAATGCAAAGTACATCAACCTGATTTATTGGTGTGCTTGGTGTTACTTGAGTCATTGAATCGCCTTTAAATTACTTCTGGTTAAATAATAGCTTAAAAAAATATTCTATGGTGTGTTTGAGCCTACCTTTTATATTAAGTGGTATTTATATAATGGAGTTATTAGCAATAAGTGGATAATTACTCATGCATAAAATTAGGCCTTGGCTGCACTAAAGTTGCAAATTTGCATACAGACGACTAAACGTTAAGTATAAAGTTATCTATATGGATGAAAGGAATGAATGGATCAGATGGTAATTTTGAACGTGCTTTTTTAAACGAACAAAAGCTGCGCTTGGCCGCAGAACAATTACTCAAAGATAAAAGCACCGTTTTAGTTGCCATAAATAATGAACTACAAAAAAAAGTAGCCGATTTAGAACACCAGCAAATGCTGTTTGTGCAAACCGAAAAAATGGCAACCTTAGGAACGCTTTGTGCAGGCGTAGCCCACGAAATAAATACCCCGCTTGCCTATGCAATGAGTAATATAGAAAGCTTACAAAATTCTACCCCTTTGCTTATCACGTTGCTAAAACTTAACGAGCAATACTTAAACAATGAAATTAAAGAGAGCCGTTTTAAACACGAAATAGACATACTCAATTTACAGTATCCGTATGCGTGGATTTATAACAATTTGCAGGGGCAAATTAACGACAGCGTTGAAGGACTTAAACGTATAAAACAAATAGTGCATGACTTATTAAACTTTGCCCACCCCACCTCTTCTCAAGATAAACAATTAGCCGATGTAACAACGGGTGCTAATAATGCTTTAAGGTTATTGAGTAGCAAACTTAAATTATGCGAAATAAAAACGCGGTTTGAACCCCTACCACTCATTTGGTGCAATTTATCGTCAATTAATCAGATTTTTGTAAATCTTTTAATGAATGCTTGGCAAGCTTGCGAATTAGATTTAGAAAAAGGCTGCATTATTGAAGTCAATATTTTTGAACTCAACACAAATATTTGTATTGAAATAAAAGATAACGGTTGTGGCATGAATGAAGACACAATAGCGCATATGTTTGACCCTTTTTACACAACAAAAGAAGTCGGAAAAGGCACCGGTATGGGTATGACACTTGTATACGCTATGGTGAGCGATCACGGTGGAAAAATAGAAGTTAACAGTACATTAGACACAGGTACGACCATTCGCTGCCTATTACCTTTAAAAGTGTAAAATAACGAGCAAAACCACATTGTAAATAAAGCGTTAAACACTCTGCTTTTTGATGTTTAATCCTTTCTTAGTACGTATTTCAACCAATTTGACATGGTTTTTCTTATCTTGAAGTTTATTTGCATACTTAGACCAAATATTTCGTTTTTTTCATTTCTTTTTGCTTGCATATGTTGCTAGGATGTTTACAAAAGGTTATAAGCATCATAACCACACACATATTATTAAGAATATAAAAAAACAGGGTCGTCACTATGTCAACATACCGTTTAAACACACTTGCTGTAGCCGTTGCTTTCGCGTTTAGCGCACCAAGCATTGTTAACGCTGAAGAAGCACCAGTGCAAGCTGCTAAAAACATAGAGCAAATATCTGTATTAGGATCGCGTGTATCTAACCGTACCTCTACAGAGTCTTCTTCTCCTATTGATTTAATTGACGCGGATGATTTAACTAAAGGTGGTTTTACCGAATTAGGCCAAAGCCTTCAAGCGACAGCGCCTTCATTTAACTTTTCGCGTACACAAGTATCAGACGGTTCTGATTTATTTAGACCAGCAACACTTCGCGGCTTACAACCAGATCAAACTCTTGTATTAGTAAATGGTAAACGTCGTCATAACCAATCAATTTTTGGCCTTAACGGTACAGTAGGCGCAGGCGCTGCGGGTACCGATATGAATGCCATTCCGCTAACAGCGCTTAAAGGCGTTGAAGTATTGCGCGATGGCGCAGCGGCGCAGTATGGCTCTGACGCGATTGCAGGTGTTATTAATTTATCTCTTAATAACTCAACCGGTATTACAACGGGTTTTGTACAATACGGCGGCACAAGTGAAGGTGACGGCGACACTATTTCAGCAGGTTTAAACCGTGGTTTTGAATTAGGTAACGAAGGCGGCTTTATTAACCTATCGCTTGAGTACCGTGATGCCGACGGCACTAACCGCGCAGAGCGCGATACGGGTGGTTCGCTTAATGTTGAGCCAGGTACGCTAAGTGAAGATGTACGCTGGGGCCAAGGTAACTCAGAAAGTGAATTCACTTCGTTATTTTACAACATGGCTTTACCAATGGGCGACGGCGAGCTTTACTCGTTTGGTGGCTACTCAGAGCGCACTGCACTAGGTAATGGTTTTTACCGTAACTTTAACGAAGCCTCTAAAAACGTAACTCAAGTATATAGTGATGGTTTTTTACCGCGCATATATAACGAAGCACAAGATATTTCAGTAGCGCTTGGTTTTAAAGGCGATATAAACACAGACTGGACTTATGATGTATCGGCTGTTTATGGCGAAAACCAATACGATTTTACATCACGTAATACATTAAACGCTTCTTACGCGGCTGAGTATTTATTTAATAACCCAAGTGCAAGCGATGCCGACATTGCAGCAAACTCAGGCCCTACTGGCGGTTACTCAGGCGGTTTTAGATTCGATCAAACAACGGTTAACCTTGATGTAAACGGTATTGTAGATATTGGCCGTAGTGAGCCTTTATATGTAACAGTAGGCGCCGAATACCGTAAAGAAAACTACGAAATAGTGCCTGGCGATGAAGCATCATACGCGTGTGGGTTAGCAAATATGGATACCTCGTACCCATCAGTAAACGATCCGGATCAATTTGCACAGTGTGGTTTTCAGGCTTATAACGGCCTTCGCCCTGAAGCGGCTAACGACAGCGACCGTAACAGCTACGCAGTTTATGTAGACGTAGAAACCATGATCACCGATGCATGGAACGTAAGTGGTGCGCTACGTTATGAAGATTTCTCAGATGCTGGGGATGATTTAATTGGTAAATTAGCAACACGTTATGAATTTTCAGATGACTTTGCAGTACGTGGTGCAGTATCTACTGGTTTTAGAGCGCCATCACTTCAACAAAGTGGTTATACAGCCTTTACAACTAACTTAGGCTCAGACGGCACATTAACGCAGTCGTTCACGGCAAACACAGGGACCGCTTTCCCAAGTGCGTTAGGCGTAGATAGCTTAGAGCTTGAAACTTCAACAAACTACAGCGCAGGTTTTGTTTACGAAGTAACAAGCGAGCTTTCGTTAACGGTTGATTTTTACCGTGTAGAAATTGAAGACCGTATTACACTTGGCAGCTTACTTACCGCTGACGACATATCGTTTAGCGGTGATGCAGTTGCAGCGCTACAAGCAACGGGAGCTGTGCAAGCTAACTACTTCTCAAACTCGGTTGATTCTACTACGCAAGGTGTTGATATTATTGCATCGTACCGCACTGAAGTTGAAGGCGGTAATTTAGGAGTAACTTTTGCAGGTAACCTAAACGATACTAAAATTGACAGCGTAAACGCAGAAGACGGTATTCCTGAAGCGGTTGCTTTTGATGATTTACAACGCAGCTTTTTTACCGACGGACAACCGAGCGAACGTGCAACGCTTACGTTTGACTACGAACGCGATGCCTACACATCAACCATTCGCTTTAACTACTTTGGCGAAACAGACGTAAAATACTTTGGTAACGACCATATTTCATTACCTGGTGAGCTTTCGCCTACGGGGTCATTTAAACCAACAAGTACGGTTGAGTCTGCTGTGTTAGTTGATTTAAATGTTAGTTACCAAATTAATGACATGTTTGCGCTTTCGGTAGGTGCCGATAACGTATTTGACGAAACACCAGATAAATTAGGCGACGACGAAGTACTTAATTTTATCACCAACGGCGCATTTAAATACCCTGTACGCGCATTGCCATACGGCTTTGACGGCAGAACGTATTACGCAAAAGTAAGCTTTAGCTTTTAATTTATAAAGTAAACTAAAGTAATATTAAGCGCAGTTATTAACTGCGCTTTTTTATGCTTTTTTATTATTAAAAAACTACCAAATGGATGTTAAAAATACTTGCGCGGTTGAAAATTAAGCCTACAATCGCCATCTCTTAAATAGGCTAATATAAAAGCCTCTTTATTATTTAACTTAAAATAACCATTAGTTTATAGGAAATATATGACTAAAAAATCTAAAGCAAAAACCGCAAACACCAGCGCGGTAGACACAGGGCGAGGCGTTATAAACCACAATGCACTAGCGGCGATGGTCACCTCTAAATTATTTAAACCACAAGTGGTTAAAGCTAAAAAAGGCAAAGGCTCGTTTAAACGTAGCAACAAACATTCAGGACAAGAGTCCTATTTAATCGCGGCTTAATTAGCACCGATCAAATAGGGCTTTTGAATATAGTAAGCGAGGTTTTATACCTCGCTTTTACTTTTAGTTCTTTATTATTTTCACTCCCAAGCAATCCTCTAAAAACGCAGCGCCTCTAAACCTCTTTGTGAATAACAGCCCTTAAAATATGAATGCACAAAGAGAAGAAAAAGAGGAGTAAATGAGCAGACAAAGTCCATTTTTTTAAGCTATATGATATTTCACCATCGAGGCGCTGTGCGTTACACAAAGAAAACACGAGTAATGTTAGTCACTGCTCCTTGTTTTCTCCTTCACTTCTCGGTGGTGGTTAAGTTACTTGTTTACTAATGCATCCGACTAAATGCAAAAGCGGTGCTTTTAAACGCCAGCAAGCTGCACGTCTACAGGTGCTTATACTCAAGTTAGAAGTGTCATTTTTAACCTTTAAAACTATTATTTTTAACTGTTTGTGATGGGTTTTCACCAAATAGTTGCGTGTAATCTTTAGCAAATTGTCCCGCGTGCCAAAATCCCCAATTGGCTGCTATTACTGAAATGGGCTTATCTTGGTTTGGTTTTTTTAGCTCTCGCCTTACATTATTTAAGCGTGTTAAACGTAAAAACCGCAAAGGGTTAATTCCTAAAATACTCTCAAAGCTATACTGAAGTGTGCGCCTACTTACAAAGGAAAGCTCGCACAGCTCGGTTATTGTTATTGGGTTTTGTGGATTTGTGGCCACGTAATCTTTTACTTTATCTACTACGGCTTTTCGGTGTTTATAACTTGGCGCAATATTTTGCTGCGCATTGTCTGCTTGTAATAAGTGTAGTGCCAACATGTTTAGCATATCTTGTTGTGATTCGGTTCTAAGTCCAAAGCCCTTGCCTACAACCATGCTATTAATTATTTGTCTTGCCGTTTGCAAAGATGAGTTGCTCACCGATAAACGAGCTGATTGTGCAGATGCCAGGTTTTTCAATGTTACGCCTTGGAGCTGCGCCATATATTCAATTGAGTTCCAATCGATTACCAAACCATAAATATTAAACTGCTCAGGGGTTATCAGCTCAAAGTCGTTATCACTTGTACGGCACATAAATTGATTACTTGCCACACCTAAACCATTAATTTTACTTTGCTGTGACTGACAAGGAATGCCAAGCCAAACCGAATTAGGGGCTATATTACATTGCTGACGAAGCGCTCGCTCAGTGTATTCTTTAAACACATGAATATTGGCGTAATCCGTTTCTTCAATACAACCATAAAAGCTGCCGTCGCTCATTTGATCGTATTTTTGCTGCCATTGAGTAAGGCTATAGGCTTGCTCGTCTATATCGTGTGTTTGCACCTTGCTCTTTAGTGGTGCGTTGTAGCTATTTTGCTGCGCCATATAGGGGATGCTCTTTTTCGTTACACTTTTATTATGGTTAAGTTAACACCGCTTTACGTATGTAACCAATTGAATTGAATTGAATTGGATTAATAAATAATCTTTTGCCGAAATTCGATAGTTACTTGGTACAAAATAAGCTGTCTTGTAACTATTCAATATTGATTTATAGCTAAAGATGCAGCAAAACCTATACCAAGGTTGATCATATTAGTTATGTGGAGTAAATCATGGGGCAAGCGTACAGTTACACTTTAGGTACACATACTTATAAATTTAAGAACTTAGCCCAGTTAATGGCTAAAGCTACACCTCAGCGTTCGGGTGATCGCTTAGCGGGCGTAATTGCACAATCAGCACAAGAACGTGCTGTGGCACAAATGACATTGGCGGATATTCCTCTTAAAACATTTTTAAATGAGGTACTTATTCCCTACGAAGATGACGAAATTACACGCTTAATTATTGACGATCACGATGCAAATGCCTTTATGGCTATTGCACATTTAACCGTAGGCGATTTTCGTAATTGGCTTTTAAGTGACTTTGCAACACCTGCAGTACTTGCAAGTATAAGGCAAGGTATTACGCCGGAAATGGCTGCTGCTGTTAGCAAAATAATGCGCAATCAAGATCTCATATTAATTGCTAAAAAGTGCCATGTTACAAGTGCTTTTAGAAATACTATTGGCCTCCCCGGGCATTTATCTACACGTTTACAACCAAATCACCCAACTGACGATATTAATGGTATTGCTGCATGCATGCTTGATGGTTTGCTATACGGTAATGGCGATGCAGTAATAGGTATAAACCCTGCAACCGATAACGTTGCCCAAGCCATTAAATTAATGACGTTAATGGATGATGTTATTCAAAAGTACGCCATACCAACCCAAAGCTGCGTGCTCACCCATGTTACTAACACCATTGAATGTATAGAGGCTGGCGCACCAGTTGATTTAGTATTTCAGTCGATTGGTGGCACAGAGGCTACTAATTCAAGTTTTGGTTTTAATTTAAATACCTTAGCTGAAGCGCAAGATGCCGCTTTGAGTTTAAAGCGTGGCACTGTTGGCAATAATGTGATGTATTTTGAAACTGGGCAAGGCAGTTCGCTTTCAGCAAATGCGCATCATAAGCTTGATCAGCAAACGTGTGAAGCTCGCGCTTATGCCGTTGCGCGTAAGTTTAACCCGTTACTGGTAAATACCGTGGTGGGGTTTATTGGCCCTGAATATTTGTTTGATGGTAAAGAAATTACCCGAGCAGGACTTGAGGATCACTTTTGCGCTAAGTTACTAGGCATACCGATGGGATGCGATGTGTGTTACACCAATCATGCAGAGGCTGATCAAAACGATATGGATAACTTGCTTACGCTATTAGGTGTTGCTGGTTGCTCGTTTGTAATGGGAATACCTGGCTCTGACGATATTATGCTTAATTACCAAACTACGTCGTTTCATGATGCATTATATGTTCGCCGTGTACTTGGCTCCAGACCTGCCCCTGAGTTTGAAGCATGGCTAAGCAAAATGAAAATAATGCAAAGTACTACCGATATTACACTTTCAGATACCTTGCCTCCCGCTTTTGCGAAACCTCTGGGTGCAATTGCTGGAGGTGGCTCATGAAATCACGTTCAAAACAGAGCTCTCCTTTAGATGACTCAGTAAACGAGCATAAAAATAACGGTAATGTAGTGCACAATCCTTGGAGTGATTTACGCCGTTTTACCGACGCCCGTATTGGGCTTGGGCGTGCGGGTATAAGTTTACCCACCTCAGAAATGCTGGCTTTTCAGCTATCTCATGCACAAGCACGCGATGCGGTGAGTTTTCCGCTTGATATTAACAAAATGGCTGAGCAACTAGGCAGTATTAGTGCTCTAAAAGAGGTTGCCCCTCCCCTGCATTTACACAGCCAAGCCGTTGACAGGGTTACTTACCTTCAGCGACCCGATTTAGGCCGCAAGCTTGATGAAAATGGTAGGCAAATACTTCTCAGCTATATGAATAAACAAAAGCACACTACACAGGCTAAATACGATTTAGCGATTGTAGTGGTTGATGGACTCTCCTCGTTAGCGGTACAAAAAAATGCATGCCCATTTATAACAGAGCTATCAGCGCACCTTACAACAGACAAGCAATTTAAAATTGCCCCCATTACTTTGGTTGAACAAGGTCGAGTAGCAATTGGCGACGATATAGGTGAGTTGCTAAATGCGCAGGTAGTTATGGTGTTAATAGGAGAGCGCCCAGGACTTAGTTCGCCAGATAGCCTTGGCTTGTATTTAACATGGGAGCCTAAAACAGGACTTAACGATGCATGTCGTAATTGCATATCGAATATTCGCCCAGCAGGCCTACCTTATACAGAAGCGGCTAGGCGTGCGCTGTACTTATTACGTGAAGCTAAAAAACTAAAACTAACTGGGGTTAATTTAAAAGACCGTACACAGGACGATGTGATTGAGCATCAGGTTTCAACCACTAACTTTTTAATTGCAGAGTAATTTTAATTAAAAACATGTGAAATAAAACAATAAAAACTAAACATCAACGGAGAAGGGTTATGTCTACTAACAATACAGAGTACCTTGCTAAAAGACAGTTAAAACGGGGTACTGCGGGGTGGTTATTACTCGCAGGTTTGGGTGTGTCGTATGTAATATCGGGTGACTTTGCAGGTTGGAACTTTGGTATCGCCGAAGCGGGTTGGGGTGGTTTTGCAATTGCTGCAGTGTTAATGGCTGTTATGTATTTAGCGCTGGTATTATCGCTTGCTGAAATGTCAGCTGCAATACCTGCAGCAGGCGGTGGTTATAGTTTTGCGCGCCAAGCTATGGGGCCAGCGGGAGGCTATTTAACTGGGCTTGCGGTATTAATTGAATACGCTTTAGCGCCCGCTGCTATTGTTATTTTTATAGGCTCTGCAGTTGAAGCCCTCACGGGATTTAATGGACCATGGGTATATGCATTATTTTACTTACTATTTGTGGGAATTCATTTAGCAGGCGTAGGAGAAGCACTTAAAGTAATGATGGTAATAAGTGGTTTAGCAGTATTAGCTATTATTGCAACGGCTTTTGTTTTAATTACAAATTTTGATGCATCGCGCTTATTTGACGTCCCCGTAACCAATGCAGTGGGAGCCAGTGAGTTTTTACCTTTAGGGTGGTACGGGGTTTGGGCTGCATTACCGTTTGCCATGTGGTTATTTTTAGCGGTGGAAGGTGTACCGCTTGCTGCAGAAGAGGCAAAAGATCCCGCTAAAGATGTGCCAAAAGGCATTATTGGTGCAATGATCTTTTTGTTATTTACTGCTTTTTTAGTTGTTGTTTTAGTGCCTGGCGCTGGCGGTGCTGCTGCAATGGGCGCAAGTGCTGTACCTTTGGTTGATGCATTAAATGCATCAGGTAGTGAGGGCTTAGCAACTGTAGTAAATATATTGGGGCTTGCGGGTTTAGTTGCTTCGTTTTTCTCTATTATTTATGGTTATAGTCGCTTAGTGTTTGCTTTATCTAGAGCCGGATATTTATCGCGTTCGTTGTCGATTACAACTAATCGCAAAGTGCCAGCACGTGCGTTGATTGTACCTGCCGTATTTGGTTTTTTAGTATCACTAAGTGGCGAGGGTGATTTAATACTTGCAATGGCTGTAGTAGGTGCAACGGTATCGTATGCATTAATGGCGCTGAGCCATATTTTGCTACGCGTTAAACAACCTGATTTACCTCGCCCGTATAAAACCCCTGGTGGTGTAGTAACTTCAAGTATTGCTTTAGTGCTTTCGCTTATAGCATTAACCGGAGTGTATGCGTTCGACCCTCGTGCATTTTTATACACTATGATGCTGTTTATTGTGGGCGCTGCATATTACTTTGGCTACAGCTCAAAACACTTAGTTGCTAAAAGCGCTGATGAAGAGTTTGCAATGTTGGCAGATGCAGAATCTGATTTAGAAATGGCTAAGTAAATATTAATAGTTATTATAAGTGAGGCTAGCCCTCACTTATATTTTTATACAAGCAACACGGTGTAAAAATAGTACCTGGATGTAAACATCTAGGCCCTTCTCTACTTTATTAATACCATTTAAAGCTAAAACTTTATGCTGCCACGTAGCGCTTTGTTTTGCCCATGCTTGGTTTTTTTGTCCATGCGCTTTCGCTGTGAATTACGGCTGGGCCTGGTGGCTCGACGCGCCTTATTAACTACCGTAGCACTAAGAATTAAATCCTTTAAACGCTTAAGGGCATCTTCTCGATTTAGCTCTTGAGTACGGTGGCTTTGCGCTTTAATGATTAAGACGCCGTCTTTGGTAATTCTTGTATCATTTAAGGCAAGTAAGCGTTCTTTGTAGAAGTCAGGTAATTTAGAGCGGTTAATGTCAAAACGTAAATGAATTGCACTTGCTACTTTATTAACATTTTGACCACCGGCACCTTGCGAACGAATAGCTGTGAGCTCTAGTTCCCATTCATCGATAGTGACAGTATTTGAAATTGTTAACATTGTGTTCAGCTCTATTTGTCAAAAATACATTATATCATCAGTACATTAGCTTGTGGTGAATCAACTAAATTCTTAGAACTTAAATAAATCCTCATAAATTGTACTATAAATCAGCCAATATTTTATTTTGTGTTGGCAAGTGTTGCTTATTAGTTTCTAATTGGCACTACTTTAATACTAGGAAATGCTCAATGAAAAAAATACTTGTATCACTTAGCTTATTAGCGATGAGTTTCTCAAGCCTTGCAGAGGATATTAACGAAGGTCAACTTCAAAGCTATATGAAAGCACTGCCAGCTGTGACTAGCTGGGCAAGCAGCCAAGAGTCGTTAAAAGACTTAGATTTAGCAAGTATGCTAGGTGGTTCTGCAGATCAAAGTGTTGGCGAACAAAGCTCTTTAGCTAACAGTGCATTAAGCATGATTAAAGAACAAGACCTATACAAAAGCTTTGCGAGTGTTACAAACCGTTACGGTTTTACGCCAGAGCAGCTAGTAACTGTAGGTTCTGAAGTATCAATGGCTTATATCGAAAATCTTAAGTCGGGCCTTTCTGCTGATAATCAAGAAACTGCTAATAAAGTAATGGGCGGTTTTCAAAGTATGAAAAGTGCTAAAGATAAAGGCGCTAGCTCATTAATGGGTTCGTTTGGTAAATCGTCAAGCGCAGCTGAGGAGTCTACAGAATCTTTAGTAAGCGAAAACAACCTTGAACTTGTGAGCGAATATATGCCACAACTACAAAAGCTTTTTGCACTTTTATAAGTTTTATTGCTTTAAAAAAAGCGGGCTTATCTAGCCGTGAAATTAAAACGCATAAAAAACGGGGGAGTATTCAATACTCCCCCGTTTTTATTTAGCGTACAGATTATTTAAGATCGAACCTGTCTGCGTTCATTACTTTTACCCATGCATTTACAAAGTCATGTACAAAACGTTCTTTATTATCGTCTTGTGCATAAAACTCACTTAGGGCACGTAAAATAGAGTTTGAACCAAACACTAAATCTACGCGTGTGGCAGTCCATTTAATGGTGCCTGTTTTGCGTTCAACAATATTATATATACCTGGCTCTAGTGGCTTCCAGTTGTTGGCCATGTCGGTTAGGTTTACAAAAAAGTCGGTAGATAGCGTGCCTACATTATCGGTCAGTACACCATGTTTAGTGCCCGCATAGTTTGTGCCTAATACACGCATGCCGCCCACAAGTGCAGTCATTTCTGGTGCTGTTAAGCCCATTAACTGGCTACGCTCTAGTAATAACTCTTCAGCTGATACTGCGTAATCTTTTTTCAGCCAGTTTCTAAATCCATCGTGAATTGGTTCTAATACATCAAACGATTCTGCATCAGTCATTTCGTCTGTTGCGTCTCCTCGTCCTGGTGCAAATGGTACTGTTACATTAACACCGGCTTGTTTTGCCGCTTGCTCTACAGCCGCTGTGCCACCTAAAACGATTAAATCAGCCATGCTTACTGGCTTAGATAAACCCGCTTGTACTTTTTCAAGGGCACTAAGTACACTTGCTAAGCGCTCTGGTTCGTTACCTTGCCAATCTTTTTGTGGTGCTAGACGAATACGTGCGCCATTGGCGCCACCGCGTTTATCAGAACCACGATACGTACGCGCGCTATCCCACGCTGTATTTATTAAATCACTCGCGCTTACACCGCAATCAAGTAGCTGTGCTTTTAAGCTTGTGATTTCATCGTCTGATAATGTGTAATCAACTGCTGGAATAGGATCTTGCCAAATTAGGTCTTCGCTTGGTACATCTTTACCTAAGTAACATGCTTTAGGACCTAAATCGCGGTGAGTTAGCTTAAACCATGCGCGTGCAAATACATCAGAGAAGTATTCAAAGTCGTTATAAAAACGCTCAATAATTTTACGGTACGCAGGGTCCACTTTCATGGCCATATCGGCATCGGTCATCATTGGGTTTAAACGAATTGATGAATCTTCAACGTCTACTGGTTTGTCTTCTTCTTTAATATTTACAGGCTCCCACTGATGAGCGCCAGCTGGGCTTTTAGTGAGTTCCCATTCGTAATTTAAAAGTAAGTGGCAGTATCCGTTATCCCATGTTGTTGGGTGTGTGGTCCATGCGCCTTCAAGGCCTGAAGTTACAGTATGACGACCAAAGCCGCCTTCTTTGGTGCTGTTCCAACCTAAACCTTGCTCGTGTACATCAGCTGCTTCTGGCTCTGGGCCTAAATGCTCTGCTTTACCATTACCGTGAGTTTTACCTACTGTATGGCCGCCCACTGTTAATGCTGCTGTTTCTTCGTCATCCATTGCCATGCGAGCAAATGTTTCACGTACATGAGCCGCTGTTTTAAGAGGATCTGGTATACCATTAACACCTTCAGGATTAACGTAAATTAGGCCCATTTGTACTGCGGCTAATGGGTTTTCCATTGTGTCTGGTTTTTCTACATTGTCGTAGCGCTCATCACTTGGTGCTAACCATTCTTTTTCTGCACCCCAGTAAATATCTTTTTCTGGATGCCAAATGTCTTCACGGCCGCCCGCAAAACCATAAATTTTAAGACCCATTGATTCGTATGCCATATTACCAGCAAGAATAAATAAATCGGCCCATGAGAGTTTGTTACCGTATTTTTTCTTAAGTGGCCATAAAAGTCTGCGTGCTTTATCTAAGCTTGCGTTATCTGGCCATGAATTTAAAGGCGAGAAACGTTGGTTACCCGTACTTGCGCCACCACGACCATCAGATAAACGGTACGTACCCGCTGAGTGCCATGCCATACGAATCATTAAACCACCGTAATGGCCCCAATCGGCAGGCCACCAATCTTGGCTGTCGGTCATAAAGGTTTTTAAGTCGGCTTTAACTTCGTCTAAATCTAGAGATTCAAATGCTTCTGCGTAGTTAAAATTAGTACCATATGGATTTGATTTAGTATCGTGTTGATGAAGAATGTCTAAGTTGAGTGTGTTTGGCCACCAATCGGTGTTTACTTTAGAAACAACTGAATTACTACCGTGCATAACAGGGCATTTACCCGCTGTTGGCTTGCTCATTGTGAAATCCTTAAAATAGAAAAGTAAAATACTTAATCAATCAGTATTATTGCTTATGTGTTTATAACTTTTTAAAAAGTAACGGTTATTTTTATTTAATAGGCTTACTTTTTACTCAGCGTGCCTACCCAAGTGCTTACGTATCCTTAATATAGGCGTATAAATTATGCTAAGCCAGCCTCAACATACTATTTAAAACGATTGCTCCAATTTATATTTTTGATTGCCCTTACGTTAATGATGTATTTAACAATAGGCTTAAAGTCGCGTTTAAAATAATAGTAAAAAAGTCAGATGGCGCTCATATAAAGCATTACGCAAAATAAAAATTTAAATATCGGTGAATTAACCTTAATCTTTTTACTAGACCTGTGATCGAATTGAAAAATTTCGGCGTAATGGTATGTGAAGGGTTTGAAAGTGGCTTTAGTTTACTAAAGCGCACATTGGAATACCCCCCTTCACCATGAAATTGTAGTTAGATAGTTATAATGATAAAGGTGCATTACTTAAGCCCAATGCACCTTTCTTTATTTTTAACTAATTGAATTAAGTTAAGTAATTGTTCAGATAAATTCAGTTAGTATGAAGTTGTTCTCCTGTGAACCCTTACGACATATTGTTGTTTTAAGCAGTTTTTGCCAGCTCTCCTTGAGCTGGCTTTTTTTTTGCCTATTTTTACTCAAATTACCTGAGCATAAGTAATATGCTCAGGTTTAACCCTATTATTGCTAAGCTCACTAGGCTAAAAAAAATTTACAACTATTGCTCCTATCTAAATTAGGTCAATTTTAATCCACAAAGAACAACACGCCCTAGTGCCATTAAGCCCTGCATGCTAAAGTTATTACAGTAATTAATTTAATTAGGCGTACCAATGCGTTATTACCTATCTGTACTTTTTGTTTGTTTAACTTTGTTTTCGGGCATAGTGAACTCTGCTGAAAAGCAACCAGCTTCACCTACAGCACAACAAGAGCAACAAGCTCTTCAACAACTCAAAGAGCCTATGTATAAGCCGCTAATGGAGCGTTACATATTAGATGAGCTAAAAGCAGTTAGGCAAGATCAGCAAAAGCTTCGTGAAGATGTAACTAAGCAGGTTACTCATGCGCAACTTGATACTGCAGATCGCGCATTAACGTACACTACAGATACCATTAATAATGTGTTTTTTATAATTACCGCTACGGCGTCGATTTTAGTTTTAGTGGGTTGGAACTCGTTGCGCGATGTTAAAAATAAAGTAGAAGATATTGTAAATACGCGTGTGAGTGTAATTACAGACGAGTATGAAGACCGATTAAAAATTCTTGAAGAAAAACTACGCGTTCGCTCAGAAGAAATACTCAGCAACCAAGAACGCATATCGGTGACTAACGAAGTTCATTCGTTGTGGATGCGCGCAAACTTAGAAAGTGATTTTGCAAATAAAATTGAAATTTTTGATGAAATACTCAATCGCAAACCAGAAGATGTGGAAGCCATTGCTTATAAAGCCGATGCACTACTAGAAATTAATGAAACAGCACAAGCCATTGAGCTGTGTAACCAAGCAATTGATATAGATAGTGACTATGGTTATGCCTATTGGCAACGAGCCTGTGCTTATGCATTAACACATAAGCATGCTGATGCATTAGCCGATATTAAAATGGCACTTGAATACTCTCCAAACTTACGTAATGAATTATTACATGAGAGCGCTTTTGCAAGCCTGCATGACAACGACAGCTTTAATACGATAGTGGCTGGTGAAGTTGTTTAAGCACTCAGAATTTGGCCTGTTTGATTAGGCGCAACATCATAAAAAAGGGCCTTGGCCCTTTTTTTGTTTTTAATGGTAAAGTTTGTTGTGTAATTAGAAGCTTAACTGCGCTCTACAAACTCAGCTCTAGCGTAGAGCTAAGATCAAAAATGATTAATTCACAAAGAGGTTTAGAGACGCTGCGCTTTTAGAGAAGAGCTTAGAAGTTAAAATAATAAAAACAATCAGAAACTGTGCTTCTAACATGAGCAACAAGTCATACTCTCTAAACTTGGTATAAACACAGCTATTCGCGCAGGTTACAAGCTTTTAAAGCAACGCTTGTACTTTTATAATGCCGAGTCAGCAGGTTTTGCTCTTCTCATTTGCTCCTCCTTTTCTTCTCTGCGTGCATATTGTTTTTTAGGGCTGTTATACACAAATAGGTTTAGAGATGCTGCGCTTTTAGAGTAGTTAGCTTAAGTGCTTCTCGCGCGAGCAAGCTTAGCGCCTTGTGGAAAACTTACACTGAGCAGTTTAATTTACCTGTAGACGCGCTGCTTGCAGGCGTTTAAAAATGCAGTTTTTAGATGGTTGAATTAATACCAACCCGCAATAATACTTAATCATTTTTAGGGGCTAAACGTGTCGCTACCTGCGTTAAAAAATTCTCATTTATAACAACTAAATAGCGAATTTTTTGCCTAGCTATCAACACGTTTTTCCATCCTCAAAATAGATCACTTAATTAAGCGAATTGGTATAAGTAATTAGAAGCTGCTACCCATTTTCTTCAGGCATAAAAAAAGCCGCATAAAATGCGGCTTTGGAGGTTAGTCTCACTTCACTTTGGGCGTGTCTCCAAAACTTAGTGAATACGTTACCAAGGAACTGTTATGTATTATTTAAGCTATTGACTCTAATGCAATTTTAACCATTTCGTTAAACGTGCTTTGACGCTCATCAGCAGGTGTTGCTTCACCGGTGATTACGTGGTCACTTACTGTAAATAATGCCATTGCGTTTGCGCCGTATTCAGCTGCAACGCCATATAAACCGGCTGTTTCCATATCTACTGCTAGCATGCCTAACTTGTCTAAGTCTTTATAGAACGAGTCGTCTGCTTGGTAGAAAGTGTCGGTTGTAAATACGTTACCTACTTTTGCTTCTATTCCTAGCTCTTTAGCGGCGTTTACACCGTTTAAAAGTAAGTCAAAGTTAGCAATAGCAGCAAAATCGTAGCCACGAACACGTGCACGGTTTACGTTTGAATCTGTGCTTGCACCTTGTGCAAAAATTACGTCACGGATTTTGATATCTGTGCCAATACCGCCACACGTACCAATACGTATAATATTTTTAACGCCAAAGCTTACAATTAGCTCACGTGCATAAATAGACATTGATGGAATGCCCATGCCTGAACCCATGATGCTTACTGGCTTACCTTTGTAAGTACCAGTGAAACCGTACATGTTACGAACACCTGTAACTTGTACTGCATCATCTAAAAAGTTTTCAGCAATATATTGCGCACGTAGCGGATCGCCTGGCATTAATACTGTTTCGGCGAAATCACCAACGTTTGCACTGATATGCGGAGTACTCATTAATTGTTTTCCTTTTTATTTGGCGTTGTTAGCTCATTTAAAAAGCTGTCGCCGTAATCAAGCGCAGATAAGTTAAACCACTGTGCCAGTGTTTGACCGATATCTGCAAAGCTGTTGCGTTCACCTAGTGGTGTGTTACTCATACCTGGTTTATATGCAATAACCGGTACGTATTCGCGAGTGTGCTCAGAACCTGGAAAGGTTGGGTCACAACCGTGATCTGCAGTGATCATTAATATATCATCTGCGTTTAACTGTTTTAGTATAGTTGGTAAATAGTCATCAAATTCTTTTAATGCTTTTGCATAACCTACTGGGTTACGGCGATGACCAAATTTTTCATCAAAATCAACTAGGTTAGTAAAGATTAAGCTATGATCTGGTGCGCTTTTCATTACTTCGCTGGTTTTTTCTAGCAAGTTCATAAGCCCAGGTGCTTTATGCTTTTGGGTTATGCCCTGATGCGCGTAAATATCTGAAATTTTACCAATACTAATTACTTCGCCGCCGTCTTTTGCTAACACATCTAGCAATGTTGGTGCTGGCGGAAGCACTGAATAGTCGCGACGATTACCTGTGCGGGCAAAGTCTTGGCTATTTGAACCCAAAAATGGCCGCGCAATCACTCGTCCTATATTCATTTCATCAAGTAGCGCCCGTGCGATTTCGCAAACTTGATAAAGCTTCTCTAGGCCGAATGACTCTTCATGCGCGGCTATTTGAAACACGCTATCAGCTGAGGTGTAACAGATTGGTTTACCTGTTTTTACGTGCTCTTCACCTAGCTGTTCTAAAATGGTTGTTCCCGATGCATGGCAGTTGCCTAAAATGCCAGGAATACCAGTACGAGCTATAAACTCGTCTATAAATTCTTGTGGGAAACTTGGCTGTGTTTTTGGGAAATATCCCCAATCAAATAACACAGGTACTCCTGCCATTTCCCAATGACCTGATGGCGTGTCTTTTCCGCTAGATAATTCTTTAGCGTAACCCCATGCTCCTTGAGAAGCTTGGCGGTCTGAAATTAAACACGGTTCTCCACCGGCAGCTTCACATGCATCCACTAACCCAAGTTTTGATAGGTTAGGAAGCGATAATGCAGCGCCTGTTTCGTCGTAATATGCTTTTAGTAAGTGAGCGAATGTATTAGCCCCAAGATCGCCGAATTTATCTGCATCTGGTGCTGCACCGATTCCTAGGCTATCTGCCATTAAGATAATTGCTCTTGCCATTTTGACCTCACTTTGATTCTAGGTGGTTACTTTATCCGCTGATCGATTTTTCCGTACAGGACAAAAGTCCTGTTTCATAAAACCTAAACATTATAAATTTGCATTCTTAAGCGAAGCAAAAGAGATTAATCGTGTCTTTTTTGCTATTGTGATCTACCAACAATATATCCTTCTGTGTGGGTGAGAACTTTAGTGACACGAACTACTATTATAGCTATTGCAGGCGCGTCTGCGTCGGGTAAATCTCTTTTTAGCCAAACTATATACAATGAATTGGTTAATGAGCTTGAACCAGGCGCTATCGCCATTATTGAAGAAGATGCTTACTACAAGGATCAGTCGCATTTACCGATGGCGCATCGTACGCAAACGAATTACGATCATCCTGATGCATTTGAACATGCGTTAATGCTTGAGCATTTAACACAGCTTCGTAGTGGAAATTCAGTTGAAGTACCAACGTATGATTATGCACAGCATACACGTAGCGAGAAAACTCGCCGAGTGCCTGCTGCTAAAATACTCATTGTTGAAGGTATTTTATTATTGAGTGACAAAGCGCTTAATAAAGAATTTGATATTAAGGTGTTTATAGATACGCCTTTAGATATTTGCTTAATGCGTCGTATGCAACGTGATATGGAGCAACGAGGCAGAACATTACAATCTGTTGTTGAGCAGTATCAAGCAACTGTTAGACCGATGTTTTATCAATTTATTGAGCCTTCTAAGCATAACGCAGATTTAGTTGTGACTCGAGGCGGCATGAACCGCGTTGCGATTGATATAATAAAAAGTAAGATAAAATATTTACTACAAGAATAACAACGGGAAACATTTGTATGACAACATTTATGAGCTTAGTAGGCATGTGTGTGCTACTAAGCATTGCCTTTGCGGCATCAACTAATCGCAAGGCAATTAATCTAAGAACCGTTGGTATAGCATTTGCGATGCAAGTGGTTATTGGCGGTTTTGTCCTGTTTTTTGAAGCAGGAAAAAATGTGTTAACGAGCATGTCAGCAGCCGTATCGTCGGTTATTGGTTATGCAAACGACGGTATTGGGTTTTTGTTTGGCCCACTTGCCTCACAAGACACATTAGGTTTTATTTTTGCGATTCAAGTTTTGCCCGTTATCGTGTTTTTCTCAGCACTTGTTGCTGTGTTGTATCACCTTGGCATTATGGATTGGATAATTAGGATTTTAGGCGGCGGTTTACAAAAATTATTGAAAACCTCTCGCACAGAATCGCTTTCAGCGACGGCAAATATTTTTGTTGGCCAAACTGAAGCACCGCTAATAGTTAAGCCATTTATAGCAACGATGACCAAATCGGAATTGTTTGCTGTGATGGTAGGTGGCTTAGCCACTGTGGCAGGCTCTGTAATGGCCGGTTACGTTATTATTGGCGTAGATCTTAAGTATTTAATAGCAGCGAGCTTTATGGCTGCTCCTGGTGGTTTTTTAATGGCAAAAATGATTGTGCCAGAAACTGAAACGCCTAAAGATAACTTAGCAGATCTAGATTTAAATGATGATGATAAACCAGTTAATGTAATTGATGCAGCTGCATCAGGTGCAGCAAATGGTATGCATTTAGCACTTAACGTTGGTGCAATGTTACTTGCTTTTGTAGCGCTAATTGCACTACTAAACGGTTTATTAGGTGGTATTGGCGGGTGGTTTGATTACCCAACATTAACGCTTCAAGAAATATTAGGCTATTTATTTGCTCCTGTTGCATGGTTACTCGGTGTACCGTGGGATGAAGCAATTATAGCCGGCAGCTTTATTGGTCAAAAGATAGTAGTGAATGAGTTTGTTGCTTACTTAGACTTTATAAATTATCGCGATACGTTAAGCGCGCACACACAAGCAATTGTTACTTTTGCTCTATGTGGCTTTGCTAACTTATCATCGATAGCCATTTTACTAGGTGGGTTAGGCGGTATGGCGCCTAGTCGGCGGAAGGATATCGCACGCTTAGGGCTCAGAGCAGTGTTAGCAGGATCTATGGCTAACCTTATGAGCGCAGCAATTGCTGGGTTTTTCCTCTCGCTAGCTTAGAAACTTATTGAGATGAACACCGGTGTTGCAAAACAAGAGGATAGCGCTTTAAGGGGTTAAAGCTCTATCTGACTTGAACGATACTTCACCAAGGGCCGCAAGGCCCTTTTATCGTTTTAGGCCTTCCACATTTATACACTCCCCAACCTTCAAGCTATTTAACCTTATTTATGGTTATATAACTCAAATAAACCAATATCTTAGTAACAAATTCACATAAATATTTTTTGTGTTTTTCGTATTTCCAGCCACACTTATATTACTCAAGCTAACCGACTAACGATCCGCTATTGTGAAATATATTCTTTATTCTCTTTTTTTAATTTGCTCTGTGTATGTTCAAGCAAAGGAGCCCATCCTTGTTGTTACAGAGTTAGCACCGCCAAACCAGGTGTTGATTGATGGTGAGGTAGCAGGTGAAGGTACTCAATTTATTAGAGATATATTTAATGAGGCTGATCTAACGCCGAATATTCAAATGTACCCTTGGGCACGTGCTTATAAAATTGCAGATGAACTTAAAAACACCTTTATATACAGCCTTGCACGTACTTTAGAGCGAGAAGATAAATTTTATTGGATTGGGCCTGTTGGACGTTTCGAACTGGGCTTTATTGGTCTATCAGAGCGTGATGATCTTATTATAAACAATACTGAACAAGCAAAAGTGTATAAAATTGCTATGCAGCGCAATGACTTTTCAACACAAACCCTCGCAAAACTAGGCTTTGAAGTTGTTTTAACCTCTGATATTCAAAAGTCATACTCTTTACTACTAGCTAAAAAAGTAGATTTAATTGTAGACGATCCTTTATATATGCAGCAGATGAGTGACTATTTAAAGCTTGAACCAGGTCACTTAAAATTTGTTTATAAAATTAATGAGCTAACAATTGATGCTTATTTAGCTGCGAATAAAAAAACAGATATGCATTTAATAGAAGCACTGCAAGCTGCATTTTTAAAAATAAAGCAAATAAAAGGGCTCCCTTATGAAAGATAAATCATTGAAGGTAAGTATGCTTATGGGCGACAAAATCATCTTTCATTTTTAACTTTTTATATTCTTTGTTAAATCGCTTTATGACACACAACTACTTACTTATTAAATACGATGCAATTTAGCATGCGCACAAATAGGTAATTTTTGCAGCCTTACAGCACCTTTCCCACTTTATAGTCAAAGGTCCCAGCTAATGCATTACTGTAAATATGAGCCAAGAATTAGATCTATTTTCTTTTTAAAAAATTATAAGAAGAGAAATGGGCGGTATTAATCACAAGCTTAAACTCACTTGCATTAACACAATTGCTTAAAAGAATGGCTTAGAAGAATAGAAAAACAAATACTAGGAGGGGCTAATAACAGGCGTTGCTTGGTTTATGTCAAATTTCAGACACAAAAAAAGCGCCTTAAGCGCTTTTTTTCATTTTACTTAAAAAGTAAAATTATACAGCTGTGATGTTATCAGCTTGTGGACCTTTTTGACCTTGTGAAAGAGTGAACTCTACACGTTGGCCTTCAGCTAAAGTTTTGAAACCTTCGCTTTTGATTGCTGAGAAATGTGCGAAAACGTCTGGGCCATTTTCTTGCTCGATGAAACCAAAACCTTTAGACTCGTTGAACCACTTAACTGTACCTGATACGATGTTAGACATTGTAATATCCTGATATAAAATAAAAAATATGCTCATAAGAGCGGGTGTAGCAAAAAATGAGATGGTACTTTAAAAACTTCAGGACGGTACTACAAGTATTACTTATACAACATCGAAATGGAGATTTATAGCTTACATGCTTTCTTTCTAGCTGCAGCCCACTATATAGATTTTTTAAAACATGTCAAGTACCTATCTATAATCAGAGTAATAAACAACCAAAGTCGCTTTTATTGGTTATTAAAATTCAAATTCTAATGCGAGCCTAAAACTATGGTTTTTTTCTGATTGGCTTATCTCAGTGATGAAACCCGCTTCCCATTTTAATTGCTTTTGCCCATCAAAGCGCTGTAAACCTATAAAGCCAGGCCCTATACCAATAAAGTCTTCACCTACGTAAACCTCAATAGATGGCTGAAAAGCAGAACGGTAGCGATAGCGATATTGCGCTCTAAACTCGCTTTCCCATTCATTTTGAATATCCTGCCCCCACTCGTAAACCAAAAAAGCATTCATAGTTAAGCTTGTTTTGCCAAACTCTTTTTCGATCACAAGACCCGAAGTTGCTTCATACACATCTTCATTATGTTTTTTTTCAAGCTCAAATAATGCCCCCCAATCGGCCCATAATTTACCTTGCTCAATCAATTGCCAGCGTAGTTCAAGCTCATAAGCTTCTAAACCAAAGTCGCCGTTATCATCTCGCTCACCAACTATGTAACCTTCTAGTGCCATTGTATCGTTAATAGCTCCACCACCACCCAAACGCTGCGCGAGTATGTTGCCACTATCTGTTTGGTGCGACACTAACCGCCATTCAAACTCTCGCTCAAAAGGTAAAACATAGGGGTGATATACCTTATCAACAACAATTCCATCGGCCTTTGCTGGGATTGAAAGTACCAATAAACAAAAAACGGTAAAGCTAAGCGCTAAATATAGGTTGAGTGCTTTCATACACGTTCCTTAGTTATTGAAGCCGGAATAACATAACAAAGTGATAAAAATATCACGCTACTTGTACTATATATAAGTACACTCATTAAATCAGGAGTGGCCTCGTAACCAACAAGAGCACGCAATACGCGGCCTAGCTCAGAGTTTTCGCTTAAAAAATCACGTAAATCCCACACGGTTGCGGTGCTGGTAATTAAATCTATTTGGCTTGCCAAATCCAGTGCAACTAATAACTTAGCCGCGCTGTTAAAAGCGAGCAAAGTAAAATGCGGATACATACCAAAGCGGTGCTTAATTGCATTCATTAAAAAGTACAGCAATACGCTAAAACTTAAACAAATTCCAACACCTAATAAAGTGCCAATAAATAAGCTTTGCCCTGCATCATTACTTTGCCAAAAACTGGTGAGGTAAATAATATAGTGGCTTAAATACATTGTTATTGTGCTTATAACAGCAATATAAAAAGCCGCTGATTTTTGTTTTATTGCAAATACTAATACGGCTATAAATATAGTAATACATAGCCCTATTTGTGAGTACTCTAACCCTTGGTGTTCAAACCATTGGCTCACCCACGATGCACTTTGCATGTACAAAAACGACATTAGCGCGCCTATTACTAAAACAGACCCTATTTGCAAAGAGCTCTGTTTTTTAACTACTTGTAGTAGCACTAATAAAATAGCCACCGGTAGTAATTGATTAAGGCTCATGACTAAACTAGTTATTAGCATGCTGCGCCTCCTCATCACCAACTATTACAACGCCCCTTGCTGTATTGGGCGAAAACTCACCAAAAAACTCGTAATGCCCTTTACTTAGCGGTCCTATATAAATAATGCTATTACGATTTGGGTAGAGTACTTTTTCTCTGTTTAGATCAAAGCTATCAAACTCTTCTGGTGTTTTGTCTTGGTTTTCTATCAATAGTTTTACTTTTTTGTTTGCGGGAATAATTATTTGCGAGGGATAAAACAAATGATCTTTTAAAATAATAAGATACTCTTTACTTGCCGCGTTAAACGACAAAAATAGCAAACAACAAAGGCACTGATTAAATAAACGTTTAGTCACTTTTTACTCCTATAAAAGTAACCTTAACGGTTAGTCCGCCTAAAGAGCTATTCGCTAAATGAATACTTGCGCCATAAATAGCAATTATGTGCTGGACAATCGCCATACCTAAACCCGCACCTTGCTCGCCTGATGGATGTTGATCGCCACCCACGCGATAAAAGCGATTGAATATTCGCTCTTTTTGCTCTTCAGTCATGCCCGCACCAGAATCATCAATTTGCCAACTAAAGCCGTTATTACTTGACGCTAATTTAATTATAATTTGACCATTATTGGGGGTGTATTTTATGGCATTGCTAAGTAAATTAGCGATGAGTGTGGTTAATGTAAATTCATCACCATTAATTACAAAATCATCACCTTCGAGGCTAATCGTTTGGTTTTTTCCGTCTATTTTGTCGTATTGCTCCGATACGACTTGCTGAGTAATCGCTAGCAATGACTGTTCACTAAACTGCCTCTGCCATTGCTCAGGCTGAGTGCGCCCTAAAATTAGCATTTGTTCAACAATATTACTTAAGCGATTAATGCCTTGTGACATGGCTTGTAATTCTTGATGGTTTTGCGAGTTACTTTGTTTATTAGCCAAATTATGTACATTAATTTTTAAGCTACTGAGCGGGGTACGTAATTCGTGAGCTGCATCTGAGGCAAAAAAACGCTCTCGTAAGTAAGCTGTTTCTACTCGTTTAAATAAATCGTTTAAACGATTAATAACAGGTTTAATTTCTTCATCGGTTACCTGCCAGTTAATTGGTGTAAAGTCGTTTGCTTGGCGAGTAGCCAGCTGCTTAGATAATCGAGTAAGAGGGGCTAATGCGTATTTAACAAAAAAGCTAATAAAAATAGCAAGCAGAGGGACTGCCCATAGCATAGGTAACATTGCAGATAAAATAACGGCTTCAGCTAATTCAAAACGCTTTGCCAAAGGCTCAGCAACGATGACTCTACGGGTATTTTTTCTCATCACAAACACTCGCATACGCTGCCCTGCTACATTGGCAGTTTGAAAGCCCTCGCTAAAACTAATTTGGTTATTCTTTAAACTCGATGAGCCACTAAGTAAACTATTATTTTGCCAAATTTGATACAACAATTGAGCACTATTATTACTTACTTGTACTGCATCTGTGCTTAGTGCCAATGGTTGTTCAATTAAAACGCCAGCCACTATTTTAAGTTCATTATCAAGCAAGTTTTCGCCGTGGAGCATGCTTTTTTGGTAGCCTTTTACTAATGCTAAAAAACAAGTAAGCACCATCATTGAAAGTAAAATTAAGGTCAGGCGTTTACGAATAGACATTTTCAACCTCGAAATATAAACACACTCTAACGCTTACCAACCACATATCCAATACCACGTAAGGTTTTAATAAAATCGCTAGGGAATTTTTTACGAAGATGGTGAATATGCACCTCTATGGTATTAGAGCCAACTTCTTCACCCCATTGATAAAGTTTGTTTTCGAGTTGTTGTTTTGATTGCACCCTTCCCTGATTTTCCATTAACGCTTTTAAAAGCATGTATTCTTTTCGAGGTAGTGTAAGTGACTGCCCACTTAGCTTAACTGTATGAGCAGAGGAATCCATTACTACATCACCACAGCGCAATAAGCTTGATTGTGTTTGGTTAATACGCCGACTTGCTACACGTAATCGAGCAAATAACTCAGCAGGGTCAAACGGCTTTGCAAGATAATCGTCTGCTCCCATATCTAGCCCTTGGACTTTGTCATCAATACTGCCGCGAGCAGTTAAAATAACCACTGGTATAACTTTTTTTTGTGCTTTAATATGCTTTAAAACTTGCGAGCCATCGCCATCAGGCAATCCTAAATCGAGAATAACAAGTTCAATCTCACCACTAGAAAGGCACTCCAAGGCATATTTTACAGTGCCACTGTGCTCTACGCTGTAGCCCTCTTGGCGCAAAGAGCGGATAAGCCCTTGCGCCACTAAATGATCATCTTCAACGAGTAATAAATGCATTATGTGTTTATCTTTTTAATTTTTTATCTACTTTTTCCAATAGCTGACTTATTGCTTGTTGACGATATTTATCTGCTTTCGCACGAGTATCACGAATTCCCGCCGCTTGTGCTACAAGTAGTCGTGCTCTCGCTTCTTTATAATCGCCTTCGTCATACAAGTATTCACCGTATAAGTAATTAGTATCAATGCCTTCGAGATTAAAAGCTAGCGCTTGTTTAAATAATTTTTCAGCTTTGTCGTCATCACCAAAACCAATTGGCCAGCCAGGTACTTTGCTATAAAGTGTTGCTAGGCTAGCGTAAGCTGAGCCATTGAGTGCAGTGCCATCAATCGAGAGTGCATTTTCGAGTGACGCTTTTGCTTCTTTTGCTAAACCAAGTGCGCCCAAGCCCCCTTTTGCGCCAGCAAAGCTGGCTAACACAATGCCATTCCAAATATGTGTCTGCGCCGAACCTGGATAGTTTTTAACAAATAGTGCACTTTGCTCACTTAGTTGAGTAAACGCGTCTATTTGTGCATCGTCTTCAAGTTCGTAATTAGCAATTGCCCACTTTTGTTGAATATCGGTTAAGTCTTGCGCTTCATCTGCGTGTACTGCAGTCGCAAATACAGAGGTTAGTATTAAATAAAATGCGAGTGTAAATTTATACATAATTTTGCCCTTGTGTGTTTGTTAACTTAAAAAACGTTTAATTTTAGGAAGTTGCTTTGCAATAGCGTTATCAACAACGCTTGGGAATACGCCATTTATGCGTGCAAATAATTTTTCAGGAAAACCAATAAAGCGCCTTGTTTGGTTTGAACTTATAAGAGCTAATAACTCTTGAGCAACTAATTCTGGCGAGTCCATTTTATTGCCGAGCTCTTTATTCATTGCCCGCGCTTTACTGCTATTAATGGATGTATCTGTTGCTCTTGGTGCTAAATAGGTCACTTTAACGCCTGAACCATTCAACTCACGTGATAACGCTTCTGTAAAGCCACGTAAACCAAATTTACTGGCGCAATAAAGCGTTTGAAATGGGTAGCCAATACTGCCAAACGATGATCCCACGTTAACAATAGTGCCTTTGGTATACGCTAACTGCCCTAAAAATAGCTGGCATAATTTAATAGGCACCGACAAATTAGTAATGAGCATATTATCTATTTGCTCATTACTTGTGTGCTCAAGGCTTTGCATTGTATTTATACCTGCGTTATTAATAAGTAATTTAACGCCGCCGAGTTGCTTGGCTTTTATTGCTAGGTTAATACGTGTTGTATCGTCGGTTAAATCGCCCGTAAATATTTCACTGTCTGGGCATGCACGGCTCAGTTTTTCAAGGGCTTGGGTATTTCGCCCTACAAGCAGTAACTTCCACCCTTTTGCATATAGGGCTTTAGCAATCGCTTGCCCTATTCCGCCTGTTGCACCAGTGAGCACACACAAAGAACTACTCATACCAATTTGCCTTGTACACTTGCTTTAAAAAATGGTTCGTCATCGAGTCCACGAAATATATCGCCGTATAAACGATAAAAGCGCTTTGCACCATGAATTATGGCTTGTTGATCCGCCTCGTCTGTTATTTGATTCATTAGGTTTTCAAAAAACTTTACATGCTCTATATCAAGCGCGCCGTGAGAGGTTAAATAACTAAATGCTTTTTTAGGTAAGCCCACAGCATTTGCAATGTTTGAAGCCGCGCCATCAGCAAGCGCTATAGAAGTGCCTTCAAGCACATGCACCATGCCAAAAAAGCTCAACGGATTTTTACGTGCAATGGAGTCGTACGCATACGACACCATCATTTCGGTAGCAAATTGCGGCTGACTACACCGTACTGTTTCTTTGTCAAAACCACATGCTGCAATGTCATTAAGTACCCACTCTTGATGACCAATCTCTTCTTCAATATATTCTGCGACCGCTTCGCGCAGCCATTCTTGATCGTCGGTTAATCGTGCACCAACCGACATCATTAATGGCACAGTGTGCTTAACATGGTGATACGCTTGTGCTAAAAACGAGGCGTATTCTTCAAGTGATGCTTCGCCTTTAAAAACACGCTGAATAATAGGCGCTGCAAGCAGATAGTTTTGCTCTTGTTTAGTTTGCTCTTTAAGGATGTTAAAAAAATCACTCATTAATTACTTCTCCAAGTCGGTAAAATTGCTCAAACACAGCATGGTACTGCTTACTTATGGCATCTCGTTTTGGGCGATTATTTGTTGTTAATAATCTTTGTTGCACACTTAATGGGGCAGCTAAACGATGCCACTTTTGAATTCGTGCATAGTCGGGTAGTTGTTTATTAATTTCGTTAATGTACTGCGCTAACACTGGGTTACTTAGCTTTGTATCGGCGTAAATAATGGCACTGAGAAAAGGTCGCCCCTCACCAAACACAACGGCTTGTAAAATACCGCTTTGACTGAGTAATAGTGATTCAGGCCACTCGGCACTGATGTTACGACCCATGCTGGTAATAATTAGGTTTTTTAATCGGCCTTTAATAAATAAAGTATTTTGATGCTGCTCGACTAGATCGCCGGTTGCATACCACTGGTTTTTATTGTGAGGTTGATGGTTTAAGTAACCTAAAAACAAATCACCTTTTATAAAAAGCTGACCATTTTCAATTTTGGTTTGAATATGAGGTAACACAGAGCCGGCACTGTGGATGTTATCGTTTGTGGACGTATTTAAACTAACGACAGATGCCGCCTCAGAAAGTCCATAACCTTGGTATACTGGTAAATTTAAGCTACGCGCTTTGGTTAATAGCATTTCGCTGACAAGCGCACCACCTACGGCAATAAACTGTAACGAACTAGGCGGTTGCCACCCATCTTCTGCAAAAGTAACTAAGCATGCTAATAGTTCAGGCACTAAAATAAGCGTATTTGGCTTAACTTTATCAATCGCAGCAATAAGCTGTGCGGGCTGTTTTAATGCAGTACCAACAAAGCCTAATTCATTTAACGGCATTAAATGCACTGTACCGCCACTTTTTAAAGGGGCATAAACACCGGCTATATTTTCAAGCAATACAGCAAGCGGCAATAAACATAAATGCACAGGCTTTTTAATATTAATTTTATCGCACAGAGATTGAGCTACCTGCATTTGGCTATTTGCAGATAAACACACGCCTTTTGGTTGTCCAGTCGACCCTGATGTAAACGTTACTTTTTGAGTTTCTGGAAAATAACTGCCGGGGTTAGCTACAACGATTTCGTAAATATATAATGTGTAACACTCAAATAAAGTAATTGATGCGGTTTGCTCCCCAAATAAAGGGTTTAGCGTGTCGCTCATAAATACATTAGCGCCGCATTGCGCTAGTACATATTGAGTTTGTTGTTCACTAAAAAAGTGAGCAATTGGCACAGCCACTTTATTAGAAACCGCAGTAGCGGCATCAATAATAAGCCAAGCTGGCGTATTATCGAGCTTATAAGCAATACATTTGCCGTTAAAGCTTTGTAGTATTTTTACTACTTTTTGTATTTGCTGGTTAAACTCATCACCGTTAATTTCAAGTGTTTGCTCTTTATTGTGGGCAATAATTAATGGCGATATTGCATGGGTATTATAGTAATTCATACATTCACCAATGCATTTACCAAAGAACTGATATTTGAGTGATTTTGCTGCATCAAACTATAAAGCATTGGGGTATTTAATACTTGTTGGTGAGCTTGCTCTAAACTCACAACGCATACGGTAGGCTGATTAGCGTAGTAACTTCCCCAACTTAGCGGATGCTCAACAACAAAACTGTTTGCCACAGCAATTTCAGTGCAGTTAACGCCTAATAAGCGCAGCAGTGCACGCACTTTTTTAGTGGCGCAAAATACTAAATGTTTTGCTCCTACACTTTGCAGGGCTTCATTAACAACAATAAAATGCCCAAGCGTTGCTTTGCGATGTGTAGAGCATAGATTGCCAAGCTCAAATACTTTATTACGCTGAGTGTTCTCAGGTAAAAAATGCTCAATGGGCTGTGCTAAGTATTGCTCTATAAATAGAGGAGCTGTTGCTTGCCTTAAACCCAATGTGCATTGCCCTTCGTTTGTCGTGTATTGGCAAAGTAATGGCATAAAAGAGGTAAGCGTGGCGTTGTAAGCGACTAAAAACCCTTCTTTAACTGTGTTTTCTAACGCACTTCTATGCTCATCATTAACGCGAGCACTAACAAAGCGTGAGTTATTTTGAATATAAACGGGTGATGAAGGTAGGTGTGCTAATTGCATAAACATCGCTCATATAAAGTGTATGTTTGTAACTTAGCGAGCGAAACTTAAAGAAAACTTAAGAAACCTTAATTTAAATAAAAAAGCGCCTTAATTATTAAATTAAGGCGCTTCAGGATGAAAACTGTTTAAAAGCTTAATAAGCTAAGCTATTAAAAATTATAAGCTATCGACATTTTAAATTGCGTAGGCGCCCCCGGATAAACCCACAAAGCGTTGTAACTACTTTGAGCGTAGTCTTCATTAAAAATGTTATTAATGCTCACATTTAGCTCTGTTTTATCTGTTAAATTTAATTGACCAAACAGGCCGACCAATTGGTAACTTGGTAGTCTAAAGCTCAAATCTGCGGCATCACCTAGGCGGCTGCTGGTATATTGGTAACTTGCACCAAACTCAAGCTCTTTACCCATTAATGCTGTTTGATGGCTAAGTGTAAGGTTTAGATTGTTTTTTGGTACATTTACCAGTGGGCTGCCTTTTTCTATTGGCACGCCCCAATCGGCATTAATAATGTCGTTTGCTGTGGTGGCATCTATATAGGCGTACGATAAGTTAAATGCTGTTGCATCGGTAATATAGGTATTTAAATCAAGCTCAAACCCTTTGCTATCAGCTTTACCAATGGGAGCCGAAAAACCAACGTTTACGGGGTCTGCTACTAACATATTACTTTTAGAAGCATCAAAAAATGCCACAGTACCGTTTACACCTAAGTATTCAAACTTAGCACCAACTTCAAACGAGTCGCTGTACTCAAAGCCAAACGGGTCGCCGTTTGCATCAGTACCGCTCAGTGGTAAAAAGCCTTCAGAGTAACTGCTGTAAAAGGTTATTGTATTATTTAGTTCGTACACTACGCCAACGCGTGGGCTTATTTGGCTCTCAGAACTGGTTGAAAACACACCGCTGTTGGTTTCTAAAATATCTTGGTCTACGCTATCAAATCTAAGACCAAGTAAAAGTTTAAACTTATCAGTGATATCTATTTGATCTTGAATGTAAATACCGTAAGCGTTTTGCTCTTCATCATTTTCATAAAGTAGCGAAACAGCAGGACGTTCACCAGAATAATCAGGCTCAAAAATATCAATAGTATAAGTGCCATTACCGCCACGATAACGAGAAAGCGCCGTGCGCAAATCGTATTTATATGCATCAATACCTATTAATAAATGATGCGAAATGCCGGCTGTATCTAAACTTCCACTAACTTCAAACTTTACACTTAAATCTTCTACCTCGTAGTCGCGATAGCGCTGCTGGCGAGTAAGTGTGCGGCCATCGTCAAATAACGATTGGCGCGATGGCGAAAGTTCTGCATCTGACGAAAAACCCGTTAAGCTAGAGTCTCGATAATTTGCACCTACAACGAGTGACCATTCATCGTTAATATCGTGGTTAAGCGTAATTTGGTGGCCTCGAGAGTAAACCTGCGTGTCTCCATCGTTTGGGTTACCTAAATAGCGCGAGCTTGGTACGGTGTCAAAATCGTTATCGAGTACGACAACACCACGGTCGAATAGCTGAGCTAAATCTACGTATTCAAACTCATAAGTTACACTGGTCGATGCGTTTATTTGATGATATATAGACGGCGTAATCACCTTTTTATTGGTGTATACCTCATCGCGGTAGCTGTCACTATCTTGCCATGCGCCATTTATTCTAAACGCGGTGGTATCGTTAATGCCTTGAGTGTAATCGCCTTCAACGCGATTAAAACTGTCGCTGCCTAAGCTTAGTTTTATCTCGCCTTGTGAATCAAACTGTGGCTTTTTAGTTACAATATTTACAGTACCGCCTGGCTCTGATCGCCCATAAAGTGCTGAACCAGGGCCCTTTAGTACTTTAATGTAATCAATGTTAGATACATCACGCGGGCCGCTAAAACCACGCCCACCGCTAAAGCCATTAACTAAATAGCCCGATGGCATATTTTCGTTACCCGAAAGGCCACGAATAGAAAAGCTATCCCACAATGCACCGCTATTGTTTTTACGTGAAATACTAGCTGAAAAATCAAGCGCATCTTGTAGTTGAGTAATTCCTTTTTTATTAAGCTCAGCACTATTAATACTAACTATAGATTGTGGCATTTGCTTTTGAGGAATATCACCGCGATAAGCTTGTTTATAAGTGACAGATATTTTTTCGATTTCTTCTTTTGGATCTTGCGCAATACTGGGCGCACTAATTCCTAGGCAGGCTAAATAAATTAAAGAGTACTTCATGTGATTGATTAACTAAGCAAGTGTTATAGTATAACAAAATTGTAGCATGTGTTACTTTATAACAAAACTTCTTTTTAAAAAATCACTGAGCGATTAATTAATGCACTAGCGACTGCCGTGTCATCACGTTAGTATAGTGTTCTACTTAAGTTACATAACGATAATTACATGAGCATAAAAACAAACGCGTTAATTTACTTTTTAGCTTTTTGCAGCGGTTTTTGCATTATGGGGATTGAACTTTTAGGAGGGAGAATTCTCGCCCCTTTTTTTGGTAGTAGCGTACATATTTGGGGCAGTATAATTACAGTATTTATGCTTAGTTTATCTTTTGGGTATTTACTTGGCGGTAAACTCAGCACTAAAAATGCATCACTTACCAAATATGGTTTAATATTTTTAATAGCCAGCATTATGGTGGTGCCTATTACATTATTTTCGCAGCCAATCATGGAATTTATATTTACCCATATTGAAGATAGCCGCTACGGCTCACTCTTAGCGTCAACTGCTTTATTTTTTATACCTACCGTTATTTTAGGCATGATCTCGCCCTACTCTGTGCGCTTACTGGTAACCGATAGCGATAAAAGCGGCCAAGTGGCTGGGCGTTTATACTTTGTAAGTACACTTGGCAGTGCACTGGGTACTATAATTACCTCGTTTTACTTTGTACTCGCGTTTGACGTAAATACTATTATTAGCGCCTTTGCTTTAACGCTTGGGTCACTGGGTATAGTCGCGATTGTAATTAACACCTTGGCTAGTAATAAGGAGCTTGCTCATGCTTAAATATTTACTACTACCGTTAATTGCATTTTCGGGTTTTGCGTGCAGTAAAGTTATCCACGAAGAGCGCTCGCTTTATCGCAATATTATTGTTGAAGAAACGAGCGACTTACGTTGCCTTAAATTTAATACTAAAAGTAGCCAAACAAGCCAAAGCTGTATGTATAAAAACAATCCCGACAAACTTGTTTTTAATTACACTAAACTGACTTTTGCGAGCCTTTTAGTAGCCGACAATCCTAAAAATGTACTTATTATAGGGCTAGGTGGCGGTACGCTTTCTAACGTTATTCATGAGCTATACCCCACTGCAAAAATTCATAATGTTGAAATAGATCCCGCAGTAACTAAAGTTGCACGCGATTACTTTAACTTTATAGAAAACGATTTAGTGACATCAAGCGTGCAAGATGGCCGTATTTTTATAAAACGTGCCGCTATTAAAAAACAAAAGTACGATTGGATTATTTTGGATGCATTTAACGGCGACTATATTCCGGAGCATTTGCTTACTAAAGAGTTTTTTGAAGAAGTACAAAGCGTATTAGCCGAAGGCGGCGTTATAGCTGCAAATACGTTTTCAAGTAGTAAACTTTATGAACATGAGTCGGCAACTTACCACGCTGTATTTGGCGACTTTATAAATGTAAGTCGCGAAAATCGTAGTAACCGTATTATTTTAGCGGGACTTAAATCAATGCCGAGCGAAGCGCAAATTAACACGCGTGTAAATGCTCTTGCCCCTAAATTAGTAAAATACGGTATAGACATAAAAGCGATTAGCCAATTTATGCAATTTACTAAAAACGACCAAGATTGGCCCGCAGATACAAAAGTACTTACCGATCAATACTCCCCTGCTAATTTACTTAACTTTTAAACTCCTGCCAAACCTCACCATTTTTACAAGTGAGGTTTGGCAAATATTTTACCATTTCCCTCTCTTTCATATATTTACTTAGCAAGCTAAGTAATGATAAAATAGTTAGCTTGCTAACTATGTTGGGATGGCTATGCCTACACACAAACCTTTTCACGAAACGCTCGATTTAACTGTTATCGGTAATATGGGTCGAGTTCATCGCTTATGCCGCGAAGCGGTAACCATTGCGGTTGAGCCTTTAGGGCTTACTCAATCGCGCTGGACTGCACTAATGCATATTAGTATGCGTGGTGAGGGACTAACACAACTTGAGCTTGCTAATAGCTTAGGGATAGAAATGCCTTCATTGACTCGTACGCTTAAGCAATTAGAGGAGCAATCGTTAATTGTTCGCCGTGTAGACAAACATGATAAGCGCAGTAAAAGACTCTATTTTACTGAGCAAAGTGATGCCATTTTACATTCATTGCAAGAGACTATTTCCGATATAAAAAATCAGTTATACAGCGGTTTATCTGTTGAGCAACTAGATGCGATTGCATTTGGTTTGATCAAAATGGAGCAAAACGCCCTTAAATGTATTCAAGTTAATAAGTAAGGCTAAAAATGACACCGGATCAAAAGTTTGCACGCTATGTAAGGTTTTCTCTCATAGGGTTTATCTTAGTATTTATTTACTATTTAGTGGCCGATATGGTTTTGCCTGTGACACCACAAGCACGTGTTTATCACCCTGTTGTGCAAATATCACCGCAAATTAGTGGCCGAGTCACTAGTGTGCAAGTTAGTAATAACCAATCAGTTAAAGCAGGCGATATATTATTTAGTATCGATGAAGGCCCATATAATTTAGCTAAAGAACAAGCTCAACTCGCCCTTGATGATGCCAAATTACAAAATAAACGCCTTGATACCAATGTTAAAGCGCTTGAAGCACAAATTAGTGCTGCAAACGCTAAACAGCATGAGCAAAAACTATTAAAAAGCAGAGGCGAAAAGCTCTATAAGCAAAAGTCTATATCGGAGCAAGAACTTGAAAGCATTCGTGCTAATTTTGAAGCGAGTAAAGCAAATGTTGCAGCCCTTGAAGCGCAGTTAGCTGAAGCGGTTTTAGCTAGAGGTGACTCAGGGAACAAAAACTTAGCCATGCGCCACGCTGCAAACCAGTTAGCGCAAGCTGAGCTAAATTTATCCTACACAAAAGTGCGCGCATTAAGTGACGGCGTAGTTGCTAACTTACAATTATTAAACGGCGCATACGCAGTTGCAGGCAGCCCGTTATTAGCTATTGTCGCTAAAAAGGCAGATTTAGTTGCCGACTTTAGAGAAAAGTCACTCACAAATATGAAGCAAGGCACCCAAGCGCGCGTAGTATTTGATAGCCGTCCAGGTGAAGTTTACGACGCAATACTTGAAACATTTGAAGCAGGCGTTAGCAGTGGTCAACTTAGTGCTAATGGTTTACTAAGTACAACAGAAACCAGTAATCGCTGGGTGCGTGATGCACAGCGTCAACGCATTCACTTAAAGCTGATAAATCATCAAGACTTAATAGCAAACATGCCTAGTGGCTCACGTGCAACAGTACAATTATTACCAGAATCAACAATTGGGCAATGGTTTGGCTCTGCACAAATCAGGTTTATTAGCTGGTTACACTACATTTATTAATGGAGGCTTTATGACTCAAATTGTTAGCCAAGGCCCACAATTAGACTCCAATGGCCTTCGCCAAGCACTGCGCATTGCAGGTGGGTGTACCCTTGGCTTTACCATTAGTAAATTAATGAACTGGCCCAATGGTATATTTTTTACCGTTTATCCTATGTTGATATTGGGCATGGTACCTACGTTAAGTCGTGGGCTTATAAATCAATTTATAGCATCTGCTGCATTTAGCGCACTTATAGTGCTGATAATGCAGGGATTGTTTTCTCACTTGCCAGTCGTTATGACATTGTTAGTGTTTGGTGTTTTCTGCTTTTTATTTCATAAAATGAGTAGCGGTAGTGCCTTTTTATTTGGCGCTTTAGGCGTGATCAGTCTTTCTATTCAGCTACATTTTTCCAGCTATGTTGATCAAGGAAGCAGTATTTATCCATTAATCTTAACTAATGGTTTGGCTATATTTTTAACCGTTATTATTGGAGCATTAATGCATGGCCTATTTCCTGATGTAACCGCAAGGCCCGGGCGAGTAATGCCAGCTAAAGCAAAAGAAAGTATTCGCCATGAGGTATTGTTATGCTCAACCGTGGCTACGCTCTCTTTTGTTGTTTTTCAGGTTCTTGATTTACAAGACTCAATATCTGCGCAGGCAGCTTCTGTGCTTATTTTATTTTCGTTGTGCTGGAAAGCCGCAGGTATGGCCGGTTGGCAGCGAGCAATTGGAACGCTTATAGGCTGTAATGCAGCGTTACTATCGCAACTATTTTTGTATAGTCACTCTGATTTTTTACTTTTTCCGATGGCTATTTTATGGATACTTTCGTTTGTTTTTGCGCGCTTTCATATTTTAGGCGGAGGCATACCTGGCATTGGTTTTGGTGTGTTGACTACATTTGGTATTTTGTTTGGAAATTCACTCGGGCCAGGCCAAGATCTTGTTTATAGTGCAATGTACCGGTTTAGTTCGGTATCTGTGGCTATAATCTCAAGCTTATGTGTTGTGTATGTTATCCATCATATACTTAATCGGTTTAGCGTAACTCGCCATCATACTTATGATTAGGTAAACCCTGTTTGTAAAACTAAAGGCTGCAATTGCAGCCTTTTTAATAAGCGTGGTTAAACTATTTTAATCATCTATATGAGCAGTATTTTCGCTTTACATATTCACAGTTTTTAGTCTTTCCTGGTGATAATAAGCGTTAGCACACCGGCTATAATCCCCCAAAAAGCAGACCCCACTGAAAGCAATGTTAAGTTAGATGCAGTTACTAAAAAAGTGACTATTGCGGCCTCAGTATATTCAGTACGACTAAGGGCTTGCTGCAAACTATTAGCAATGGTGCCAAATAGCGCAATGCCCGCCAAAGCTAAAATAAGAGCCTGCGGTAAACTTGCCACCAAGCCAACTAATGTAGCTGCGCACAGCGCCATTAAAATATAAAATACGCCAGCCGCTATACTCGCCCAATAACGTTTATCATGATTTTTATCCGCCTCATCACTCATACATATAGCTGCGGTAATAGCGGCTAAATTAATAGAGTAGGCTCCAAAAGGAGCGCTAAGCATATTTACAAAGCCAGTAACATTAAGAGATGCAGATATAGGCGCTTTATATTTATGTGCTTTTAAAACCGCAATACCCGGTAAATTTTGCGAAGTCATGGTAACTATATAAAGTGGTAAACCTATACTAATACATGCTTGCAAGTGGAAAGCGGGTTCAATATAAGCAAATTCGCTCATTTTCCAGTGCAGTGCGCTGGTATCAATATGACCCATTTGCCAAGCGAGTAATACACCTATAATAAGCACGCTTAACATAGCAAAGCGGGCAAAAAAGCGTTTACCAATAAAGTACATAACGACCATTAAACCAATTACTAAAGGCATGTCGTTCATAAAATTAAACACATCGATACCAAAGGTAACAAGCACGCCGGCCAACATGGCGCATGCAAGCTCACTTGGAATTCGGTTCATTATTTTTTCAAACCAGCCCGTAACCCCCGAAAAAAACACGAGCAATGCACTGAGCATAAACGCGCCAATAGCCTCATTTAAGTTATACCCTTGGGCACTTGAAATAAGTAATGCAGCTCCTGTGGTAGACCACGCAATTAAAACAGGTACTTTGTAATAGTACGATAAACCAATTGACGTTGTGCCCATCACTAAACCGAGCATTAAAATCCAACTAGCTACTAAATCGGGCGTACCACCAAGGGTTATTACTACCTGATAAATTAATGCAATAGAACTCGAAAAACCAATAATTACAGCCACAAGTCCTGCTGTAATTCGGTTAAGCAACTGATCAGACACCTTCATAAATTCCTCGTAATGCATTTATGCAGCACACAACATACGTGCCCAATAATTACATTGCAATTAGCGATTGGTTTACAAAAGGTGAAATAAATTCACTTTTTATTTTTCATTGTAATTAACGTCAAAAAGTCACTTTTAACCATTGTATTTAACCAAACAAACAAGTACCTGTAACTGCACCAAAGCCCGCGTAAACACTACTAAAAACCAATACTAAAAAGAGCAAAAAACACACCAAAAATAAATATCCTTATATTTTATAAGGAATTATAAAATTAAGAAATAATTCTTTTCGGTTACATTTATTATCTTGATCTAATCCATTTAATAATATAAAACGTAACAAATAGTTAACCAAAAACACTAAAAGAGAAACAAATGAAGAGATCTGTCGTCTTACTAATTGCTATGCCATTATCGGCATTTGCAGTTTATGGGCTATTTTTTAATGCAGATGAAACGGGCGAACCTATCGCGCCTGTTGCTATTGATTTTGTTCCTATTGATTTACAAAAAACGCGCAATACGCATCCCCCTGCACCTATTGATATGAGTAAAGATCCCATTACCGTTAAACCCATTGTTGCCCCTGACAACAGCTTACCGTTTGAAGAATTTGATGCCGTAAATCGCCTATCCGACAAAGCAAAGCAAGTGCTTATAAACGCAAAAGTTTTACCTACCGACTTACATAACGAAGCCTACATTGAGTTTGATTTAAATTCTTTACAGGCGTTAGAGACTGGCGAAAATTTTGATTTAGCTATTCCGCAAACAGCCGAAACATTCACCGCAGAAGTGACTAATGTGGTTGAGTCTGAAAATGGCGATAAGAGCATATTTGGTAAAATAGTGGGTGTTGACGGTCGCATACATAATACCGTTTTAACAGTAGGTAAAGATGCCGTATATGGCCAATTTACTGCGCCTTCTGGCAATTATGTATTCGAAAGTAAAGGTAAGTACGGATGGATTGCAGCAAAACGCGATTTATATAAAAGCCACATAGAGCATGAAGTAACCGCACCAAAGCCCAAATCAGATAAAAGCATCGATATATTTGCACCAAAAATTGATGGCTAACCAAAAAGTATAAAAAGCAATTAAAGCCGCACTATAAGGCAGCTTTAGTGTGTCTGCTTTTTATGATCTCAACCAAGTTAAAAACAGTTCCAACCACAACAAGAGTAAGGAAATACAATAATGAAAAAAGTAATCACAACAACCGCACTGGCTGCGGCATTATGTGCAGCAAGTGTTGCGCAAGCAGAAACAATCGATATCGGTATTTTATATACCGACCAATCAGCTGCTGCAACTAGTAATATTGACACTAAAATAAATCAACTAATTGCTTTTAGTAATCAGGTATATAGCCAAAATGGCGTTGATATAACACTACGCTTAGCTGGCAAACAAAACTTAGGTGACTACGCAGTAACGCCGTCTGAGGATTGGTTAGATTCGGTTACAAATAGCAGCTACGTAGATGGTTTACGCAGCGATTGGAAAGCCGACATGATTGCCGTATTAGGTACTGGCCAAAGTGCTGGCAATGGGCTTATTTCATGTGGTTTAGCATGGGTTGGCCAAGGCACTAATGGCAATCTATATAGCTCAATGAGCAGCCGTATGTACTCAATCACTGCAATTGATTGTGGTGCAACTACATTTGTACACGAACTTGGTCATAACCAAGGTTTAGCGCATTCACGCAAACAAGGTGACACATCTGGCGGTGTATATGTTGATGGCATGGGTCATGGCGTACAAAATGAGTTTGCAAGTATTATGGCTTACCCGCACGTTTACGGTAGCGCAACTCAGTACGATTACTTCTCTAACCCTAACTGGAGCGTAAACGGTATTGCATTTGGTATTACAAACCAAGCGTATGCAATTCGCACGGTTACTGCTACAAAAACAAGTATTGCTAACTTTAAATAAGTAGCGCATTAAAAAGTGGGCTAAATAGCCCACTTTAAAGTTTTAACATGTTCTTCCCTGCAGAGCGCTTACGCGCTCTTATAGATTAAGCTAATGCACAACCACTTTTTGCTTAATTGCTGGCATTAATGTTTTACCATTGCCATCTACTTTGTTTAACAATTTAAGCCCCATCACTTTTGCAAGTACTGGGTAGATATCAAGGTTACTCACTTCTTTAAGGCTTATACCTTGTTTAAATGCAGGGCCTACAGCAATAAATGATGCTGCCATATCCTCGGTATATGCATAACCGTGAGTCCCTAAATAGGTTGGTTTTTTACCATTGGTAAATACCGCTGGCGCTGTAGTTTGCACCACAATATCGCCTACGCGAGTGCCTTTATTGTAATGGTACGCTGCTAACTGCTCGTCAGTTAATACTGTATAGCGACCGTTTGACGCATCCCGTAAGCGTGCTTTGTAACCTTCAATATCAGCATTTTTAGCATCAGGCTGAGTATAAATAAGTAAACGTGGACCGGTGTTTTTAACTAAAAAGTTTTCATCTTTAGGCAGTGTGGTTACATCAATACTTTTATCTGGATCTATACTCGCCATACCATGATCCGAGACAATAACTAAGTTTACCTCTTGCTCTAATTTACTTAAGCGGGTTTGTAATTGTCCCATTAATTCATCAAGTTGTTTAACTGCATCTCGCGTTTGTGGTGCGTCTGGTCCAAACTCATGACCCATGCTATCAACTAGCGAAAAGTAACTCACAATAAAACGTGGGCGCTGTGCTTTTGGTAAACTTAACCACTGAATAATTTGATCAACACGGCTTTGGTAATCGCTGTATTTAGAATAGTGATAAAAGTAATCTGGTGTCATGCCGTTAAATAATGCATCTGACTCAGGCCAAAAATAAGTAGCCGATTTAAGTCCCTGCATTTTTGCTAAATTCCAAAGCGGAATCCCCTTCACCCAAGTGCTATCGCCCAATGCTTTGCCCATGCTGTAACAGTCGTTTTTACGCGCTTTATCACAAAAGCTATTATCAACAATGCCATGGTTTACCGGCAATAAGCCCGTAATAATAGAAATATGGTTAGGAAACGTTTTAGTTGGATAAACAGGTATTAGTTTTTGTGCGCGAACACCGCGCTCGGCCATTGCTTTTAAATTTGGCGCACCGTGTTTTTCAATATAATCCCAACGCAGGCCATCAATTGATACAAGCACCACAGTTTGCTCTTTTGCAGCAAACGCGCTGTTCATTCCTAACATTAGGCAAATTGATACTGCCTTTAAAATCCACTGTTTCATTATAAACACCTATAAATGCACAACAATTACTCAAAAAATTATTTTAAAGCAAGTTGTTACTTTATGATACAAACTGATAGATTAAACCCTGTATATTAAAGACAAATGACTATGTGCTAAAAACTATGCCAGTCATCAATTGTTAAAAGGATAAGTATAAAGATGACCATAGATTTTAGTAAAAAAATAACGCCAGCACGAATGTATCGCACAACCTCTAACTTACAAATGGCGCTAGAAAGCGACCGTGGCCGGATTATTAACAGTGCCGCTATTCGCAGGCTTCAGCAAAAAACCCAAGTGTTTCCGCTTGAGCGTAACGCAGCTGTTCGTTCGCGCTTAACTCACTCGCTTGAGGTACAACAGGTTGGTCGTTTTATAGTGCAACGTATTTTTGCAAATTTAAGCTACCAACAACAAAAAGATTACGGTTTAACCGACCTAGAACGCCCGCTAGAAAGCTTAGTAGAAATGGCCTGCCTAATGCACGATATAGGCAACCCACCGTTTGGACATTTTGGCGAAGCTGCAATAAACCACTGGTTTAATAACAACCTAGCAAGCGTAACACCCGAGCGCTGCAAAGAGCCCAATACCGGTATAGGTGTTGTTTTTAAACACCTTGCGCTTGATATTTGTAACTTTGAAGGCAACGCTCAAGGCATACGTATAATTCATTCGTTGCAAACGCTTAATTTAACTTACAGCCAAAGTGCTGGTATTTTAAAATACACTCGCCCTGCAGGGCTTGATACAAAAGATATACCGCAAAATAAAAACTACTTAATGAAGAAAGTGGGTTACTACTACAGCGAAAAAAACTTTGTTGAAGCGCTACAAAAAGAGCTCACTATTGAGCAATATTGCCGCCATCCAGCAAGTTATATAATGGAAGCCGCCGACGACATTTCGTATTGCCTAGCCGATATAGAGGATGCTGTTGAAAAAGGGATCATAAGCACCGAATTCTTATGTACACAGCTTAAAAGTCATTATAAAAAAGCACTCATAAACCTAACAATAGACGACACTGAGCACCAAACTTTTGTAGATAAAGCAGTTGACTACGCACATGAGCGCGCCAAAGCACAACCGTATAACTTTAACAGCGAATTTTTTATATACCTGCGCGTAGCACTTTTACATCCGCTAGTTGGACATGCTGCAAAACGCTTTATTGAGAACATAGAACCTATTTATCATGGCGATTTTAACCAAGCACTTTTAGAAGATAGGAGCCATCTACACGCTGTAACCAAAATGCTAAAGCAAGTTGCACTTGAGCATGTTTTTTCAAACAAAGAAGTCGAAAAATTAGAGCTGCAAGGTTATAGAATAATTAATGGCTTACTCGATTGCTACAAACCGCTACTGCAATTGAACAGCGATGACTTTAGGCGCGCTCTAAATGGCGATTCACGTTTATTAATTGAGTCGCGACTTGTAAAAAAGCTCTCTAAAAAGCACTTAAATAGTTACCAACACGCAATAGATGCGATGCAAGAAGAGCCCGATCACTTTGCAGCGTACGAATTTTATTATCGCTGTAGATTAATTCAAGATTATATAAGCGGTATGACAGACCAATTTGCTTACGATGAATATCGCAGCCTTATGGTTATTGATTAGTCGTATTACTCTGGATAATTTTCAATTTTGCGCTTAAAATCAAACTATTAATATTTAAGCGCGCATAACTTTATGATATCAAAACTAATTATATTTACCCTTTGCTTTGCCCTATTTTATAGTGCGCAAAGTGCTGCATACAACGAAGCTATGTGCATTTTAATTAAACAAGAAATGCAGCAAAATAGTAATAATAAAGCGAGTCAAAAATATCGTAAGGCAGCGCGTGATTACAAAAACAACTGTAATAAGCCAAAAGAAATTCAAGAACAACCAAAGCCACAGATAATAGAGCCAGAGCCAGCCATTATTACTCAGCCACAACCTAAAATTGTTGAGCCTGCCCCTGTAATACAACCCACTGAAGAAGCTATTAAAGATAGCATCAACGAGCAAACACTTAATTTAACTGATGATCAAAAACAACAAATTAACGATCAGCTAAATACCAACAGTAACGAAATAGTAATTGATGCAGAGCCAACAACAGCAGTACCTGAGCAAGTAGTTACAGAACAAAAAAGCGAAGCCGCAATAGAGCAAGTACAACCGGCAACGCCAAAGCAAAGCGTGCAACCTACGCTTGAAAAGCCTGTACCTGTAAAACCAGCACCTGTGTTAACTAAACCAGCGCCAGTTATTGCACCGCAAAGTGCAGCACAAAGCACAAGCTCATTACTTTTACCCACTTTAATACTTGTTATAGTGATACTTATTGGCGCTATGGTCGTCGTGCGCCTGCGCCGTGCAAAACAAAGTAAAGCGATGGCAGAACCTACTATGGCGGCTCCACCTGAAGTTGAATCAGAAAAAATTGCTACGCCAGTGAAACCTGAAACTAAAACAACAAAAGAGCCAGAGATTGAGCCTGTTGTCATCAACGAAGTAACTCAAGATAATAAACCAGTTAAGAGCAGCGTAGAGGCAAATGAAGAGCCTTTAGAGCCTACGGACACTACGCAAAATGCTGATATTGAACATACACCACCGCAAATTTCAGATGAGCTAAACAACGTAGCTACACAAGTGCAAACAAGCGAAATTGAGCCTACACCGCTTAACTCAATTGATACTTTAGAGCAGACAAGTCCCGCTACGTTTAACGAAGTAAAGCAAAAACCTGAGCCTAATACAGCCGAGTTTGAAGCAGCAGCAAAAACAACCTTAGAGCGTATTAAAAATGCCAGCAGCTTTAATGAGCCAGAAGTACGCGACTTTGATCCAGATGCAAAGCCTGTAAAAAAACAACGTAAGCACCACACAGCGCAAGTAACGGAGCCTGCGCCAATAGAAGCCGAACACAACACTGTAGAGCCGGTTATTAGTACTCCTGAGCCAGTAACAGCGAGTGAGCCGGTTTTAGATTTACACGCACCAGAGCAAATAGCTGACGCTCAATCGACTACATATACAACAGAGCAAGACTTTAAAGAACCAGAGGTACGTACATTTAACCCAGATGCACCATTACCTGGTGAAAAGCCGATGCCTAAAAAACAAAGCGCAACACCTGAGCAAGCACAAACAACACCGCCAGTTGATGAGCCACAAAGTGAGCCTAAAAAAGCAGACAGTAACAATCCATTTGCTAACTTATCGTTAGACTCAAGCTGGGATCCTGACTCAACTGAAAAACCCAAAATAGAAGAGAAAAAACGCGCGCCTAAATCGCAAGCATTAATAGATGCAGAAGAACGCGCTAAAAACATGCAAACCAAATAGTAAGTTTTAAAGTAGCGCCTCATATTTGAGGCGCTGTTTTAGTAACTAAATAATTAACTGCTTTTTTACCGTATTACTTACACTCTTATCCCATCCTAAAATGCGCCTTAGTAATTAGGAGTTTACGTCTACGTTATCCGCAGCCATAAATTAAAGTAACTTGGTCAACATGCCCTAGGTAAGTTTATTTTTTAAGCTTTAACCCGCCAATTAATAGCAGTGGCCCTATAGACATGGCAAGGCCATACACGCCACCGGTAACTGCGTATTCTGGTTTATTTAAAAAGCTAATAGCGATTAAAATAGCTAACGATGCATTTTGAATTCCAACCTCAATTGAAAGCGTCAGCGAATCAGTTAAATTTAATTTTGAACACTTAGCAATTAACCAACCAACAACCATTGAACCAATATTAAGCGCTATGCACGCCCAAAATACACCGTTAAATGAGCTAACTAATAAATCGCGCTCTTTTATTACTAGTGCGGCAATCATCATAAGCATAAAAAACAACGAGAAGCGTCTAAAAAACGGCTCTGCTTTAATGGCAAAATCACTTTTAAAGTGACGTAGCCAAATGCCTATAGCAACTGGCACTAAGGTAATAAAAAATAGCCCTAATGAAGTAGTTAAAATAGAAAAAGTAGCATCGTCTGCTGGGGCAAACTGGCTCATAGCAAAGCCAATAATAAACGGTATGGTTATTATACTAATTGCGGTAGAGGCAGCGGTTAAACTTACCGAAGTGCTAAATTAGCTTTGACAAGCTGACTTACTACATTTGACATAGTACCGCCGGGGCAAGCAGCTAATATCATTAATCCAATAGCGATAGGCGTTGCTAGGTTAAGTAAATAACACAGCCCTAATGCTAATAAAGGCATTGCTACAAGTTGGCCTATTAAACCCATGACAATGCCAAGCGGGTTTTTAAATAGACGAGTAAAATCGGTTGTTGTGAGCCCAAGACCCATACCAAACATAATAAGTGCAAGAGCGAGCGGAAGTATTACTTCGGTTAATATAGATGCATTCAAATTAGACAGCCTCGTTTGTTATTGTTTTTAATTAGAGTGTTAATTTTTAAGTTAACTGTAGCGCTCCTTTACAATAACTAGAAGTATTACTTATTTAAAATAGTCGCAATGCGTTTACCCAGCTCTGGAAGTACATCTTGTTCAAACCATGGATTCTTTTTAAGCCATATATTATTACGCGGACTCGGATGTGGAAGTACTAAATAATTTGGCCAATACTCACGCCAAGATTTTACTAACTCCGTAAGTGGCATTTTTTTAGTCTCCGGTAAATGATACGCCTGCGCGTATTTACCAAGCACTATTGTCAGCTCAATATTTGGTAGTGCAGCCAATAATTGCTCGCGCCATGCAGGCGCACATTCTTTTCTCGGTGGTAAATCACCCGACTTCCCCCTACCCGGGTAGCAAAAGCCCATAGGTAAAATTGCTATATTATTGGCATCGTAAAATTCATCACGTGTTAGCCCAAGCCATTCTCGTAGGCGGTTTCCGCTTGCATCGTTAAACGGCACACCTGTTTCGTGAACTTTGATTCCAGGTGCTTGGCCTGCAATTAAAATACGTGCGTTTGGGTTAAATTGTATAACAGGGCGAGCCCCTAAAGGTAAATGAGGTTCACAGATCACGCATTTACTAACTTGCTCTATTAATTGGTGACTATTCATGTTTATTTGGCCTTAAATGCTTAATATTCATCCTAAATGGCCATTTAGGATGAATGAGTTGGTAAAAAATCGGTTTATTTTAATTAAAACGAACGTTAGTTAGTAAAATCGTGATCTTTAAGCTCATTCGCTCTACAGGCCCTTTAAAACCTAATGTTTCTCTGCCCATACAGCAAATTCATTGCCGCTCGGCTCTGCAAAATGAAACCGGCAACCACCCGGAAATTCAAAAATAGGTTTTAATATTGTGCCACCATGGAGTTGTACTTTTTTATACGTGGCGTGAATCTCGTTACTATAAAAAACCAATAGCGCAGCACCGTTTTGAGTTAGCGATTTAAGCGGCGCATTAAAAAAGCCACCATCAAGCCCTTGGCCACTAAACGCCGTGTATTCTGGGCCGTAATCGGTAAACTGCCAATTAAATGCACGACAAAAAAAGGCCTTTGTTGCGGGTAAGTCGCATGCAGGAAACTCAACGTAGTTTAATTTTTCGTGATCGCTCATCGTTATTCACTCTTTATTTTTACTCAGTTTATTAACCTTAAGCTTTACATAGAGCCTGTGCAATATCATTAAATAATATCAGATCAGTATTTTACTAAGTAATTAAGTAAGCATAACTTACTTAAAAGTTAAATATCATAAATGAGAATAACTATCTTTTGTATTTGTAACATATATAATAGCGCCTTTGTTTTATTCTCAATTTTAAATAAAGGGATTAATTAACTATGCAGGCACCTTTGCACAGTGCGTCATTCGATAAAATTAACGTTATTACGCTTATAGTAAAAAGCGTAAGCAGTTATCGAGTTTTGGTATTTTTACGGTTTTTTATTGCCATAATTGGTGGCTATGCCTTTACGTCTGCAAGTACTGCTTTATTGTGCTTTTTAATGCCAATAGCTAAGCAAGACGCAGTACTGTTTAGTGTTTCAATTAGCATTTTAATTTATGCCGTAGTATTTATTTATGCCTTTAGTGTTAAATCATTAAAAACAGTGTGGATCAGTATTTTACTAAGTACAGGTACGTTTGCCGGATTGCTTGCGTTGCTAAAGGATTGGGTATGAAAGACAGCTTTTTCAGATCAATGACTTGGTTGCACACTTGGGTAGGGTTACTCGTTTGCTGGTTATTATATTTAATATTTTTTGCCGGAACACTTAGCTTTTTTAGAGACGAAATAACGTTGTGGAATCAACCAGCCATTCATAATGTGCAAGCCCAAACACAGCGTATAGAAGCGCAAAAACAACAAATAATTACCGGATTTGATTACTTAGCTAACCATGGAGCTAACTCATCAAGCTGGCGTATTACGTTGCCCGATCCGCGTATTCCTTACCTAGTTTATGGCTATGCAAAACCAAAAGAACCTGGCCAGCGCCGCAGTCAATTTAAAAACACCCAGCTAAACCCTAATACTATGCAAGAGCTTGAGCCCTTTGTAGATACTAAAGGCGGTAACTTTTTTTACCGATTGCATTTTGACCTACATTATATGGATGCAATAACAGCGCGTTGGGTTATATGCTTTGCTAGCTTTTTTATGCTAATTGCCATTATATCGGGCGTGGTTATTCATAAACGTATTTTTAAAGATATGTTTAGCTTTAGGCGTAACAAAGGTAGCCGTACGTGGTTAGATGCCCATAACTTAAGCTCTGTGCTTGCACTTCCTTTTCATTTAATGATTACTTACACGGGCATGATTACACTCATATTTATGTTATTTCCCTACCCTGCGCAAACAGCTTACGATAACGGTATGCGTGACTTTTTTAACGATGTAACCCCTCGCAATACCATGACCGATAAAGCCCAAGGCGAATCATCAATGGTGCCGATTCAAAGTATTTTAGATCAGGTTTATACTAAGTGGCCTCATGCAGATATTACCCGAGTACAAGTTAACAAACCCAATATGGCAGCTTCAACAATTACCGTATTGGTAAGCGCAGGTAAAACACTACGTGACCAAGCACCACGCTTAATATTTAGTGGTGCTACAGGGCAAATGGTCGCTAAAACTGATGACGAGCTAACTAGCAGCAAAGCGCTTTACGAATCACTTAATTCAATGCATACAGGGCGTTTAGCTACGTGGTTGTTGCGCTGGTTATACGTATTAGGCGGTATTGCAGGCTGTGTAATGATTGGCTCTGGCTGTATTATGTGGGCTAAGCGAATTCGCGAGCGAACTAAAAATAACGTTAAACCTTCGTTTGGTTTAAAACTAGTTGAAGGGTTAAACCTAGCCACTATTATGGGACTTCCACTGGCAACGTGTGCATTTTTTATTGCTAACAGACTACTTAGTCCAACTACCGCAGAGCGCGCCGATAAAGAAATACTCGCGTTCTTTTTAACATGGCTAGCGGTTGCTCTTTTAGCACTTATAAAGCGCGACACACTGCAATGGCGAGTTATGGCAGCTATAAATGCTGTTGCATGTTTAAGCGTACCGGTTATTAATGCACTTACAACTAACGGTAATCTAGTTAGCTATTTGATGCACAAACAGTGGGCTTTATTTACTTTTGATGCACTGTTTTTGTTATTTAGTATATTGTTTTTTATACAAACCGAAAAATTACGTACTGCTAAAAACAACTCAAAAATAATCAGCCCTAGTCAATCAATAACCTCAAAAGGCAAAAACCATGATTGATTTACTTGGGTTTAGCCTATGCCTGCTCAGTTTTAACTGTTTTGCGCTGGCTAAGTATAATCATTTTAAAGATGTATTTAAAAAACGTCCTACAGAATCCCAACGTAAAAAGCTGCTATTAGCTGCTTGGATCAGTATTTTACTAAGCTTGGTGCTTTGTATAGTTACTCAAGATGGATATGGAGCATTACTATTTTGCGGATTTATGAGTCTAAGTGTTTTAATTATAATGGTTTTTTATAATTTTTTAATAGGCTACGTAAAGTGGTTTAGTGTTTTAAATAGCGTGTTAATTGTACTAAGTGGGTTGTTTTTAGCATTAAACTAGCCTTAGTTAGTAAAAACGTGATCCGCTACTTTCCCATAGATTAGGCAAAAAAAAATGGCAAGCTATATAGCTTGCCAACAATAGGGGATATTCAGTGTTTCCAATACTTGCTGTCTCACGGCAAGTACACACAATATAACCATAATATATTTAAGTTACTTTACAGTTAGGTGACTCTTTTATTACTACTTTAAAAACGTATATAACTAACTGTAAACCCCCTTTACATAGTCTCTTGGTTTACCCAAATTATTTCATCGGTAGCAAAGCCCAACTCTTTAGCTTTAGTTAAAAAGTGTTCTTTAAGCTCTTTACTAACCGTTGGTGTACGCGACAAAAACCACAAGTAATCTTTGTTGTAACTGGTTATAAATGCATATTGATAATCGGGTTGGTCAAGTTCAAAAATCACATAAGCGCCATAAAATGGACCAAAAAACGAGACTTTAAAATGCCCTGTGTCGGTGCCCTCAACAAACTTGGCTAAGCCTTCGGCGTAATCCCATTTTTTATCATCCGTTAAATACCCTTTGTTAAGGACCTTTACTGTGCCGTCGTCGTTAATTGAATAAGTCGCGGTAACTTGCTCCATCCCTTCTTCGAATGAGTGATTAAGACGCGCTATTTCAAACCATTTGCCTTTATATTTTTGTATATCAAAGTTTTTAACGGGTGTTATTCCCTCAGGAGGGCTGGTGCAGGCACTAAGAAAAAATAACCCTGTAATAAGTAAACCGTATTTTATAGCCTTCATGTAAGCTCCTTTTTAAATTACATAAATAGTACGTATTATCTAAATATAGATGGATATAAAGTTTGCTAGCCGATTAAAAAAATTTGCTATAGGATCATATTAATTCTAAAGCAATAAAAATGACCATAGCATGAAAATTTGGGTAGATGCAGACGCGTGTCCTGTTGTTATAAAAGAAATACTTTTTAGAGCTGCAGAGCGTATGAAAATCGAGACTATTTTAGTGGCTAATCACGCAATGCGTATTCCGCCCTCAAAATACATAAGTCGCGTACAAGTATCGTCGGGGTTTGATGTAGCCGACGACGAAATAGTAAAACGTGTTGAAAAAGGCGATTTAGTTATTACAGGCGATATTCCGCTAGCAAGTGAAGTAATTGATAACGGCGGGCAAGCACTCAACCCACGTGGCGAACTTTATACCACCGAGAATATCCGCTCAATACTTAACGTGCGCGACTTTATGGATACCATGCGCTCAAGTGGCGTAGAAATGAGTGGTGGGCCGCCGCCACTTAGCCAAACCGATCGCCAAAACTTTGCAAATAACCTTGACCGTATTTTAGCGCAAAACAAGGCTAACTAACTTGAATACACAATTAGTTGGCTTAGGTGATACGCAATTTAGCGTGGCGGTATACGTAGCAAAAGCGCCGCCAATGCCGTTTTTTGAAACACTTGAATGCCTAGAACCGGTTATAAATGAGCAAATAAATACCATAAACCAGCACTGTGGTAATGGTTGGCGCAAAGTGTTTAACGTGTATGCAAAAGTGCTATTTTCCCTGCCAAGTGAGCATTACTCATTTGCCAAACAAGCCCCCACTTGGCAACAATATCGCGATGAGTTTTTACTGCAAAAAAACAGTAAAACCGCCCTGCTATTTAGCGCGCCCAACACTACTAGTACTTGTGCAAATAAAGCTTCTAGCAATCAAAACCAGCTACATATAATTGCTGGGCGTACGCACGCTAAAAACTTATTACAACAAGGTAAGTTGCATGCACAATTTGATTGGCTTGACGACGAGTTTGCAATAGACACAACTAACAACATTATTGTGTGCCCGTATTTTGATTATAGACAGTTAAGTAATATAAAAATTGCGAGATTAAGCGAGCTAGTCGCGCAGCTAAAAAAATAGCACATTGTAAGGAACGACCATGGCCGGAATTTTAGAGTTAAACGAATTATTAAGATCAATGCAGCCAGCACTAAAGCAAGGCGAGTATATTTTTTGTTGCTTAGCAGGGAAATTGGCCGATTATGTTCACTTAGAGCCACTTGCCACTTATGTTGAAGAAGAAGGGCTAACCCTTATTTTAAAAGCTGAAACCGCCGATAAAGCAGGTATTACTTACGAGGGTAAATATAATTTAATTACCCTTAACGTACATTCAAGTTTAGAGGCCGTTGGTTTAACGGCTGCGGTATCTGCAAAGCTGACTGAGCATGGCATTAGCGCTAATGTGGTAGCTGCGTTTTATCACGACCATATTTTTGTACAAACAGATAAAGCACAAGCCGCAATGAAAGCACTTGAAGAGATTGGTTAGGATTGCTGACACAGCAACGATTTGAGTAATGTGGATATTAGTGCGTCGGGTGGCACTTCACTTAACCGACCTACGCTTAGAGAAACTTCGGGGTGTAGAGAGGGTTATATAAAAACACCGAGTTTGTTCACTCGGTGTTTTTATTGGTGCTAAATAGCGGGTGCTTGTTTAGCTTGTAACACTTAAACTACATATCCGCTAAAACCTAGGGCTTTAAAATACAGCTTCGGAATGCCAAATTTGCACTCATTTAGCAATTCGCTAAAGCGCATTCTATCAAGCGGGTAAAACTCATTTTCTAAGTCGTGCCCTGTTTGTGTTTTACCTGTTTCGGTTAAACCCAATTGCGCGCAAGTTGTAAGCTGGGCTTCGCGCTCAAAAGAAGTTTCGGGGCGCATTAAATCTGCAATATAAAGGTTGGCGTCTTTTTTAAGGCTTCCTTTAATCGCTTTTAATAACTCTTTTTTATCGCCGTTGTCTTCTAAAAAATGCATTACTAGTAAACATAAAACGGCATCGGCTTTAACCGATAACTTATCAACGGGGCCATTATGTACATCTACGCGACTTGTTATGCCTTGTTCATCAAATTGCTGCTGTGCGATAGCAAGCATATCGGCTGATGTATCTTGCGCAGTAAATTGCCATGTAGGGTTTAGTGCAGCCAGTGAAAGTACTTCTTTGCCTGTGCCTGCCCCTACTACCAAAATATGCGCATTGTCGCTTAGCGTTGCTTGTAGTTGCGCATTAGTGAGCTGATGTAATAATTCATAACCAGGCACTAAACGGGTTATGCGGCTATCGTATTGTGTTGCTTGCTCGCCTGTAAACGTTGGCATTGTATCTCCTTGTTTTCAGTAATGTTGCTTATAAAACTTCAACTGTGGAATATCCACCTGGCTTTTTGGCTACATGCACTTGAGTGGCTACACGCTCGCTCATTTGTGTTACGTGCGATATAACGCCTACTTTTCTGCCTTGTGCTTGCAAAGAATCCAAAGCGTCCATTGCAATGCTTAGGGTTTCGCTGTCTAACGTACCAAACCCTTCGTCAATAAACAAAGAATTGATTTGTACTTTGTTAGACGAAAGCGATGCTAAACCAAGTGCAAGCGCTAGCGATACTAAAAATGACTCACCGCCCGAGAGCGTATTAACAGAGCGTTGCTCGTCGGCCATGTCGCGGTCGATAATTGCAATGTCGAGCGTTTGCGCTATTGCGGTTAATTCGTAGCGTTTGTTGAGTGTTTTTAAATGACTGTTGGCATAGTGCAGTAATATTTTTAACGTTTGTGTTTGTGCTAAGTTACGCATGGTTTTACCCGTTGCATCGCCCAATACTTTATTAAGCAAGTGCCACTGCTCTACCTGTGTTTTAAGCGTAGTTAACTCGGCTTGTTTGCCTTCAAGTGCCTTTGCGTTTTGGTTGTGTTGCTCAATAGCGGTATTAGTTGCTAGTAATGAATTTTGCAGCTGCGTTTGTTGCTCATTTAAGCTGCTTAATTGCGTACTTAAAGCCTCTGCACTTTGTGTTGGCTTATCGCTACTGTTGTGTTTTTCAAGCGTAAGTTGCTGCTGTTTTAAAGCGGCATTTGCATCTGTTAACGCTTGAGTTAACTGCTCGTGTTGATTTAAATGCGCTTTAATAGTCTCGCTACTTAGCGTTAGTAAAATTTTGACCTGTTCGTGCGTTACATCGCTGTATTGCGCTTTAAAGTCAGCAAACCACTGGTTATAACGTGCCTCAAGTGTTGCTAGTTCTTGGCTGTTTTCAAGTAAGCGTTGCTCCACATTTTTAAGCGTTATAGCGTGCTCATCTCGTTGTTTTATCGCGTCGTCATAGGCTTTTTGACTCGCTTGAACCTGCGATTGTTTTTGCTCTAGCTCACTTGTAAGTTTTGCTTGGTAGTCGTCTGCGCTTATTTGCTCGTTATTAAATAAAGCTAAGCGCTCACTTTGCACAGTGCTTAGTAAATTTTTAGCTTTAACAAGCTCTTCATTAAGTGCTTTTAACGATTGCTCGCTTTTACTTACAAGCGGGGTAAGCTGCTTTATTTGCTCACTAGCTTTGTCTTGGCGCTTTTGGCTTTGTTCAAGTTGCGTTTGAGTTTGCTGATACTGCGTAACCTGCTCATGTAGCTCGCTAAGCTCAAGTGTATTGGCTTGTAGTTGCTGCCAAAAATCACTGTTTTCAAATTGATTATTGAGCGTTGTACCCAGCTCGTTAATTTGCGTACTTAGCTCGCTATGCTTACTCGTTATTTGGTTTTTCTGGTGTGTAAGCTCAAGGTGTTTATTACTCAGTTGCTGCTGTACTTGCTGCTCTGCTTTAAGTGCTGCTTGTAGCTCGTTTACTTTGGTTTGCAGTGTACGTTGACGTTTTTGTTGCTCAAAGTATTGCGCTTTTTGCTGCGTTAATTGCTTATAAGTTACTTCAAGCTGATCAGGCGTTAAGTCGTTAAGCTCTGTGCGTGCGCCTTGCATGGTATTTTTAATGTCGAGCTGTTTAGCTTTTGCTGTTTGTATTATTTGCTCAAGTTGTCCGTGTTCAGCAGTTAATACAGCATGTTGAGTTTGATGTTTATGCAGCTCGCTTTGTGCATGGTCAAATTGCTTTTTAGCGGTATTAAAAGCATTTTCAAAATCAGTAATTAAGTTATTTAATTGCTGGTTTTGGTTTACCGCATACGGGTGATCCGTTGCGCCGCACACTAAACAAGGCTCATTAGGGCGAAGCTCAGTGCGTAAATGCTCTACGTTTTCGCTGGCTCTTAAGCGCGCTTGGTTAAGTGCGTACTCGCTGCCTTTAAGTGCTTGCTCACTGGTTATTAAATGCTGATTAAGTAAAGCATGGGCTTGCTGGCTTACATTTAGCTGCTGATTAAGTACGTGTTGGCGTTGAGTGCTTTGTTTTAGTTCTGCGTTAAATTGCTTATAGCGCTCTCGCTGCTCTTTTAAGTAATCAATACTTTTTAGCTGCGCGTCGCAGTGCTCTGCATTAAATTCATTAAGCTGAGTATTTAAAACCTGCAAAGCTGACTGCTCGCTCGTAAGTAACGCCTCGCACTGCTGCACTTTATTATTTTGTGTATTTAAACGCTCGCTCTGACCTGCAAGCTCGGTATTAAGAGTTTGGCTTTGTGCAAGGTTTGCAGTTAATTGCTGTTGTGCATTTAAGTAGGTATTAAAGCTTTGCTGATAGTAGCTCCAGTCTTTTGCTAAAACGTGCAGCGGTGCATGCTCATTAAGCCATTGCTGGCTTTTAATTGAGTCGGTATTAGCGAGCTCTAGCTCGTTATTGCTTTGTTTAAGCTGCTGTGTGAGCTCATCAAGTTGAGTTTGCTCTTTGATTATTTGCGACTCTGCGCCTTTTACAGCTTGAGTTTGCAAAGCAATGCTGCTGTCGAGCTCTCGCGCTTTAGCTATAACGGGCGCTGCATTTTGTTTTTGCTCATTGGCGTTATTAAGTAGCTCAGTATGCTTAGCAAGCGCGGTGTTACGCTCGTTAATTACCGATATATGGTCAACACTTTTAAGCGATGTTATTTGCTGATCCAACGCCGTATTTTGATCGGTTAATTTAGTAAAACGGCTGCGGTTATCTTTTATTTCAAGCGCCTGCTTGGCTTGTTTTGCTTGCTCGCTTTGATCAACGATACTTTCAAGCGCTGAGTTTGCTTGTTGCTGGGTTTGCTGTGCCTGCAGTAAGCTTTGCTCAAGCACTGTAGCTTGCTGATACCAGTTAAGTGCTTTTTCGGTTTTGGTCAGCTCTTTTTTAGTGTGTTCGGTTTGCGCTTTTAAATCGGTTAACTTGGTTTGTTGTAACTCGAGTTCTTCTGGTGTTAATAAGGTATAGCTTTCAAGGCCTGCTTTGAGCGCTTCAAGCTTTGCCACTTGCTCTTTATGGCGCTCAAAAATACGCACACCAATACGGCTAAATTTATCGGTGCCTGTTAAGCACTCTAAAAGTTGCGCTCGCTCATCGCCAGTGGCTTTTAAAAATGCAGCAAACTCATGTTGCGCTAAAAGTACGGCACGGGAGAACTGCTCAAAGTTAAGCCCTATTTTGCTCTCAACTTCTTTTATTGTATGGCTTTTGTCAGCTATTAAGGTTTCGTCTGGCAGGGTTACTAAGGTGTGTTCTGCTACTTTAAGTTTGCCAGTTACCTTTTTATGAGTGCGTGAAACTGTATAACGCGCGCGGTAAAGCTGTTTATCTTGCCCTAAAAAGTCGACCTCGGCGTAGCCTTCCCATGTACCTCTGCGTAGTAGGTTCCGCGCATCATTAAGCTTAATGCTGTCGCCATTAAACTCAATTAAGTTACCTTTATCGCCGCGTAGCCTCGCTGTTTTAGTATAAAGGGCTAAACATATCGCATCTAAAAAGGTACTTTTACCAGCGCCGGTATCGCCTGTTATCGCAAATAAGCCTGCATCTTTTAATGGGGCTTGAGTAAAGTCTATTTCAGCATCAACTATTGAAGCTAAATTATGAATACGAACTGCGGTTATTTTCATAGTTGTTCTTGCTCCGTAAGCTCGTTTATCACATCACTTAAAAGTGCTTTTAGCTCATCGGGTACACTTTGCCCAGCCATGTCTTTATCGTTTGCAAATGCTTGTTCTAATAAGTTAAGCGGGTTGAGCATTTCAACTTCGCTTAAATCTTCAAATACGGTGTTGTCGTCATTTTGCGCTGATTGTTCACGTACACGTTCAATACCACAAAATTTAATATGCTTGCCTTCAAGTGCTTGTTCTATTTGTTCTCTGAAGGTGGTGTCGGTATCGCTTGATTTAAGCTTTACACGTAAATAAGGCGCTGTTGTATTTTGTGCGGTGTCGAGCGCTTTAATTTGCTCGCATAGTTCGCTTAATGGCACACACTCCCCTTTTGGTAAAACAATTACATCGGCAGAGCGCGGAATGTAAAGGGGGTTTACAGTTGTACTAACATGTTGTTTTTCATCAATAATAAACTCAACAATATTTACTTGGTGCGTGTAGTTACGTTCTGAAAACGACATAGGTATAGGTGTGCCGCTGTAGCGAATAATATCGCTTTTAGCGACTTGTTGCGCTTTGTGTAAATGCCCAAGGGCAACATAGTTGGCTTGTTTACCAAATACATTGGCTGAAATAGACTCCTCACCACCTATCACTAAGTTACGCTCAGAATCACTTGAAATATCCCCGCCTTTTGCGTGTAAATGCCCCATAACTATTAATGGTGAGTTTTGCTCGTTTATATTAGTAGCTTGTTCTAGTGCAAGCTCGTAAGCTTTTGCAACGCCTTGAGCATAACTAGGGCCGCTTTCGGTTTGGCTAAGTAAACTTACATCGCTTGCGCGTAAAAATGGCATAGCGACGATTACAGCGCGTTTACCATTGGTATTTATGGTAATAATAGTTTCATCGGGTGTTGCGACATCAAAGCGCCCTACTACGTGCGTATCAAATTGCGCTAATAATGGCTGAGCAGCCAAAATACGATTTGCAGAGTCGTGGTTACCCGCAATAATTACTACGTGTAATTGTGGGGATGCCTTTTTGGCGTCTTTAATAAATTGGTAAAGCTGATTTTCGGCGCTAGCGCTTGGAGTCGCGGTATGATAAATATCGCCAGCAACTAAAAGTAAGTCTATTTGTTGTTCAACAAGAGTGGCTAATAACCATGTAAAAAAGGCTTGATGTTCAACACGGCGGTCGTGTTCGTAGAATTGTTGGCCAAGGTGCCAATCTGAGGTGTGGAGGACTTTCATGTCGCGCTCTTAATTAAACCGTAAGAGCGCCAATATACCCAAGGCAGTTAAAGATGCAAGCCTAAGCCGTGCATTACCTTAGGTTAAACTGTACCAAGCTGAAAAAACAACCGGTAATGCTAAAAGTGCCATTAATAATGGAATTTTTAACGTTTTAGTTTGTTTTGCGTGTAGCGCCTTTAATGCATTGGTTTCGTTGCACGCTGCTACTTTATCGATATAAAAATAACCCGAATCGAGATACTGCTTACAGTTATTCTCACTTGCTGGAATCGCAATTAGTTCTTGTTGTTTTTTTAGGATGTAAAAATCCATAAGCCCACCGCATTTCTTGCTAGTAATCGATATTAATTTGAGGATAAATGTGACGAATTTATTTGCCTCAAATAAAAAGGTTGGCGATTTTAAATATAAACTGCACTAAAGATCAACCTAAAATTGCACTATTTATCATTTATCGTAAAAATAGCGAATATTAAGGAAGTTCGGCAATATTTGAGCCAATAATTCAGCTGTTTTCACTGTGTTTTTGTTCAGTAGAGTGGGCTTTTAGCTCATTTTACTTGTTGCAAATTTGAGGCATTTATACATAGGATTATTGGTTTACCTCATAATGCTAAAGCAATACTTTTTTAGCAAAGTAAGTAAAGTTAATGTGCTTTTTTCAAGCTCTAAAACTTGTATTTAACAGCTCAAAACCATTATTAAATCCCACTTTTGTAAACCCCCTTTACAGTTTTTATTTATTCGTATTTTGTTACAAAATAATTGTACTTTTCAATCTAATAAACTAAGTGAACATCACCCTAAAAATACGGTACTTGGTCGCTAATTTATTGAAGCTAACTGGTATATTTGTCAAAGTATGCTCACAAAATTATATTAGGACTAACAATGAAAAAAATAGGTCTTACGCTAAGTGCTTTTGTATTGCCTTTGGCAATATCTAGTGCGGTTATGGCGTCTTCGGTTGAGCAAACAAAAGGTTCTTTTGTTGATAAATTTCGTCAATTAGACGAAGCGCTTCCTACACCCAACGTTTATCGTAGTGCCGCTGGCGAACCAGGTGAAAAATACTGGCAGCAACGTGTAAACTACGATATTGATGTAAAGCTAGATGAAAAAAAGCACCGTATTACCGGTAGCCAAAGCATTGAATATAAAAATAACTCTCCGCATACACTTAAATATTTATGGTTACAGTTAGATCAAAATATTTTTAAAAGTGATTCTATTGCCGAAACAACTAAAACGTTTAAAAGCACTTTAGAAAGCCTACCAGCTCAAAAGCCTGCTAAATTAAGTTTAGGTGACTTACGCCGTCAGCAATTTATGAGCGACAACGAACTGGGTTATACAATCAGTGGCGTAAAGGATGACGATGGTAAAGAGCTACGCGTAACTGTAGTTGATACTTTAATGCGCATTGATTTAAACGAGCCATTAAAACCAGGTAAAGAAGTAGAATTTAGCATGAACTTTGCCTTCAACATTGTTGAAGAAGATGCTGTAGGTGCACGTTCTGGTTACGAGCACTTTGAAGAAGATGGCAACGACATATTCTTAATTGCTCAGTGGTTCCCTCGCTTAGCGGCTTATACCGATTACGAGGCATGGACAAACAAGCCATTTTTAGGCTCTGGTGAGTTTACGCTTGAGTTTGGTAATTACGATGTTGAGATTACTGTTCCTGCGGATCACATTGTATCGGCAACAGGTAAGCTTGATAACGCGAGCAAAGTACTTACAAGTACTCAGCGCAAACGTTTAAAGCAAGCTGAAACATCTAAGCGTCCTGTGTTTATTGTTAACGCAGAAGAAGCGCTAGAAAACGAAAAAGAAGGCACCGACAAAACTAAAACGTGGCACTTTAAAGCACAGAATGTTCGTGACTTTGCTTGGGCGTCGTCTCGTAAGTTTATGTGGGATGCAAAAGGTTATCAACAAGGTGGTGACGTTCAGCCTTTAGTTATGGCAATGTCGTTCTTCCCTAAAGAAGGTGGTGACTTATGGAAAAAGTACTCAACTGAAGCGGTAGTACACACAATGGAAGTGTACTCTAAGTATTCTTTTGATTACCCGTACCCAACTGCACAGTCGGTTAACGGCCCAGTTGGTGGTATGGAATACCCAATGATTACCTTTAACGGTCCGCGTACTAAGTTACAAGATGACGGTACTCGTACTTATTCTCAGGCTGAAAAGCGCTTTTTACTTGGCGTAGTTATTCATGAAGTGGGTCATATTTACTTTCCGATGATTGTGAACTCAGATGAGCGCCAATGGACGTGGATGGATGAAGGCTTAAACAGCTTTTTAGATGGTGTTGCTGGTCGTGAATGGGATCCTACTATTCCTTGGGGTGTTGAGCCTCGCGATATAGTGAGCTACATGAAGTCAGAAGTCCAAGTACCAATTATGACTCAGTCAGACAGCGTATTACGTTTAGGCCCTAATGCTTATACTAAACCTGCCGCAGCCCTTAATATTTTACGTGAAGTAATTTTAGGCCGTGACTTATTCGACTTTGCATTTAAAGAGTATGCTCAGCGCTGGAAATACAAGCGCCCTACCCCAGCCGATTTTTTCCGCACAATGGAAGAGGCCTCTGGTGTTGATTTAGATTGGTTTTGGCGTGGCTGGTTTTACACCACAGACCATGTTGATATCTCTTTAGATAAGGTATATCAACTACGTTTAGACACTAAAAACCCTGATATTGATTACAGCCGTTTACGTGATATTGAAGCAGATAAGCCTACGTCATTATTTGTTGAGCGTAACCGCGCCGAAGGTAAAAAAACATGGGTTGAGCAAAACCCTGATGTTACCGATTTTTATGACGAAAACGACCGCTTTACTGTAACCAATAAAGAACGTAACTCGTACAATAAGTTTTTAAAAGGCTTAGAGCCGTGGGAGCGTAAAACGCTTGAACGTGCTTTAGAAGAAGATAAAAACTACTACGTTATGGAATTTTCAAACCTAGGTGGTTTGGTAATGCCTATATTACTTGAGCTAACATATGAAGATGGCACAACTGAAGAGCGTTATATTCCTGCTGAAATTTGGCGTCGTAATTATAAAAATGTTCAAAAGCTAATTGTTACCGATAAAAACAAACCGCTTGTATCAGTTACTGTAGATCCTAATTGGGAAACTGCGGATGTAGATATTGAAAATAATAACTACCCTCGTCGCATTATTCCTTCACGTATTGAAGTGTTTAAAAAGGAAAAGAGTAAAGCTAAAGTAAGTCGCGATATCATGCAAGATATTAAAACTGAGCTTAAAACTGATGAGAAGAAAGACGAAAAAGATAACGGTGAGGAGCCGCAATAATGCGCTTTTTGCTTATTATTGTTTGCTTTTTAGCTGCTGCGCCGAGTATGGCGCATCAACTAAAATCGTCAGTTACAACCGTGCTTTTTAATAAACGAACGCATAATGTTGAGTTAATGCATCGTTTTTATTTACATGATACCGAACACGCCGTAGGCACATTGTTTAAAGGCAAAATCGATATTATTAGTAATAAAGCCGACCAACAGCGTTTTGCTAAATATGTTGAATCGCATGTTGCTCTACAAACATTAAGTGGTGAGCCTTTACCACTTAGCTTTGTAGGGGCGCAAGTAGATGGTAAGTTTTTTTGGGTTTACCAAGAAGCACCAATTCCTGAAAACATTGAAGGAATTAAAATGAGCAATGGCGCGCTTCGTGATTTATGGCCATCTCAGGTAAATATGGTAAACGTTGAGGGCAAAGGTAAGATTAAAACCTTAAACTTTGCACAAGATGATACTTGGCTCGAAGCCCGCTTTGAGCCAAATTAGTAGTTCCCCAACCAACGCGCACTGCAGTTAATGTGCGCGTTTTCTTCAAACGTTTAAACTGCGTTCATTTTTGATCTGGTATATGTAAATTTACGTAAAAACTGGAAGTTCAATTTGTATATTTACCATTTTTTGCGCATGCTACAACTACCAATTATATTTACTGTATTATCAATAGATTGATAGCAGTCAAATAAATAATTTAAATATAGTTAGTTTCATTTATCCCTTTAGCTATAACTGGCTTGGGCATAAGCAGTAGAGAATTTTATGTTTAAATTTTATTTAGTAATAACTAAATTCAGGGAATGATATGACTACTCAGGTTGAGGCCATTTTTGGAGTGATTTTTGATTTAGATGGAACATTAGTTTCATCCGAACTAGATTTTACATTAATTAAAGCCCAAATAGGTTGCCCTTGCGAGCAAGACTTGCTTGATTACATTGCTCAGTTGCCCTCACCGTATATGCGTGAAGAGGCAATGAATATAGTTCACCAACACGAATTAATAGACGCACAACATGCCAGTATTTTACCTGGGGTGAGTGAAGCTATTAATGCTTTAAAGTCTAAAAATATACCGATGGCAATTGTTACTCGCAATTTTGATAAAGCGGCTGCAATTAAATTACAAAATAACCCACTTCCTATTAGTACAGTTTTAACAAGAAGCGATGCACCTGCAAAACCAGATCCTAGTGCGTTAAATGCTATTGCTACACTTTGGAACATAAATGCCAGAAACTTACTTTATGTAGGAGATTACCTTTACGATATTCAAGCTGCGCATAATGCAAATATGCGTGCATGTTTATACGCTCCAGAGTTAACGCCAGCTTACGCCGATCAGGCCGATTACGTTTTACATGACTTTGCTGACTTAGTGACATTAGTTGAGAGTTATTCTGAAAAAATAGAGTTATGTTAAATAGCATGCCATTTGATTTATTCTTAAATGAGTATGTAGTTATAAAAGTTTTTATTAATCAAGTTTTGCCCATTGCGGAGCTAGCCCAATACGTTTTGAATTGGTAAAATATCGCAAAACGTAACGTATTCATTAGGGGCACAAAATGGGCAGAGCATTTGTAGTTCGTCAAAGTTCTATGATCAAAACAGCCAATGCAAAAACAAAAGTAAACTCAAAGTACGGCAAAGAGATTTACGTTGCAGCAAAAAGTGGTGATCCCGATCCCGAAGTAAACCAAACACTTCGCCGTCTAATCGAAAAAGCTAAAAAAGACCAAGTACCCGCACACGTTATCGAAAAAGCAATTGAAAAAGCAGCCGGTGGCGCAGGAGAAGATTACTCTGTTGCCCGTTATGAAGGCTATGGCCCTGGTAACTGCATGGTTATTGTTGACTGTTTAACTGATAATCCAAACCGTACTATCAAAGATGTACGTTTACCATTTACTAAAACAGACTCAAAAATTGGTACTCCTGGCTGTGTAGCGCATATGTTTGATCATTATGCGGTACTTGGCTTTGCAGGCGATGACGATGAAGTCGTATTAGAAGCATTAATGATGGCTGATGTTGATGTAAGCGATGTTGAAGCCGAGGACGGTAAAATATCGGTATTTGCACCGCCAACAGAATACTTTAAAGCTAAAACTGCCCTTGAAGACGCATTTGAAGGCATTAACTTTGAAGTAGATGAAATTACGTTTATCCCTCAAGTTAATATTGAAATTGAAGACGAAGAAGTTATTGCTAACTTTGATAAGTTTATAAATATGCTTGAAGATTGTGACGATGTACAAAATATTTATCACAATGCCATTGTAAAAAATTAAACGTAAACGTTTAAAAGCTTTAAAAAGCGTGTTTTGTGTATGCAAAACACGCTTTTTTACGTTTGAATAAATGTTAGATATTCATGTGTATTATCTATATACCTTTAAAATGCCTTAAAAGTGCTGTTATTCTAATTTTAGGCGATAAAAAACCAGCTTAAAAGCTGGTTTAGTACTTAATTTTAACTTTGATTAAGCAGTTAAAGCGTATTCGATTTTTGTACTTTATATTTTATACGGTAGCTATGTAGTAGTGGTTCAGTGTAACCACTAGGTTGCGTTACGCCCTCTAAAACCAGTGCAGTAGCGGCTTGAAACGCAATGCTGTTATTGAGGGTTTCTTCGCTTGTTGCCATGGGTGTATACGCAGTGTCATGCTCGTTTTGTCCATCAACCACTTTGGCCATTTTAGCCATGGTTGATTTTATTTGCGCCTGTGAGCACACGCCATTTAGCAGCCAATTAGCCATATGCTGGCTTGAAATACGCAGTGTGGCTCTGTCTTCCATTAGCCCGATATGGTTAATGTCGGGTACTTTTGAGCAGCCAACGCCTTGATCAATCCAGCGTACAACGTAACCTAAAATGCCTTGTGCGTTGTTTTCTAGCTCGCTTTGAATATCTTCTTTTGAAAGCGTTTTAGGATCAGCCATTAGCGGCGGTGTAAGCAGGTCATTAAGGCTCGCAATAGTGCGTTTAGCTATACTTTGCTGCTCGGTAAATACGTTTATATCGTGATAATGCATTGCATGCAGAGTAGCGGCTGTAGGGGAGGGCACCCATGCAGTATTAGCGCCTGATTTAGGGTGAGCTTGTTTTTGCTCCATCATTAATGCCATTTTATCTGGCATTGGCCACATGCCTTTACCTATTTGTGCTTTATGACTTAAGCCACAAGCAAGGCCAATATCGACGTTGCGATCCTCATAAGCTTGTATCCATGCTTGCTGCTTAACCTGTACTTTTGGAAGCACAACGCCCGCTTGCATAGAGGTATGAATTTCATCGCCTGTTCTATCTAAAAACCCGGTATTAATAAATACAACACGCTCTTTAGCTGCATAAATACAGGCTTTTAGGTTTACAGAAGTACGCCGTTCTTCATCCATAATCCCCATTTTAAGCGTGTTTTTAGGTAAGCTTAGCGCTTCCTCTACTAAGCTAAATAAAGTGTTAGTAAATGCTACCTCTTCAGGGCCATGCATTTTTGGTTTTACTATATTAATACTTTGCGCGCTGGTATTTTTAATACCTGTTTTTTTATTTAGGTCGTGCAGGGCAGCGGTGGCAGTAAACATCGCATCCATAATGCCTTCAAATACCGGTTGATTGTACACATCGGTAATCGCAGGGTTCGTCATTAAATGGCCAACGTTTCTAACAAACATCATGCTACGGCCTTTTAAAGTAACGGTGCCACCATCAAGTGCGGTGTATGTTTTATCACTTTGCAGAGTACGCTCTACAGTTTTATCGCCTTTTTTGAACGATTCAACTAAGTTACCTTGCATCAAACCAAGCCAATTTTTATAAACTTGTACTTTATCTTCTGCATCTACCGCAGCTACAGAATCTTCACAATCCATAATGGTTGTAAGCGCGGCCTCTAACACTACATCTTTTAAGCCTGCTTTATCTGCTTGGCCAATAATGTGGTGGTGATCGATATGTAGCTCTATGTGTAAATCATTGTTTTTTAATAACACTACGGTTGGGTTTTGTGCTTCACCTTGATAGCCAATAAGCTGAGATGGGTCAGCTAATGTGGTTTGAGAGCTATCACGTAACGTAATTAAAAGTGCGCCATCTACTACTGAATAATTAGTGCTTTCTATATGCGAGCCATTAGTGAGCGGCAATGCTTTATCTAAAAACTGGCGAGCGTAGGCCATTACCTTAAAACCACGAACAGGATTGTAGGTATTGCCTTTTTCGGCTCCATCGTCTTCGCTTAACACATCTGTACCGTATAAAGCGTCGTATAACGAACCCCAACGTGCGTTAGCGGCATTAAGTGCAAAGCGTGCGTTACTGACAGGCACAACCAACTGAGGGCCTGCTGTAAGGGCTACTTCGGGTTCTACATTTTGGGTTTCAATTTCAAAGTTGGTAGGCTCTTTAACTAAATAGCCAATATCTTGCAAAAAGGCATGGTACTTAACGCTATCCCACGTTTTATTAGCAAGATGGTAGTCATCTATTTGCTGTTGAAGCAATTCTCGCTTTTCAAGCAGTGCCTTATTTGTAGGGGTAAGTGTTTGAACTATATGTGCAAAGCTTTGCCAAAATTGATGCTCACTTAAGTGAGTGCCTGGTAGTAATTGATTTTTAACAAAATCAGCGAGTTGTGTGTCTACGCTGAGTCCTGAATGTGTGAGAGTGTGGGACATAGTTGCCTTCCTTTAAACGGTCGCGATGTTGTTGTGTGCTTGTGCGTTAAGGCAACAATAACTCAAAAAGGCAATGTTGAGTGCTTTTTAGCCATTCACAAAATGTATAGCCACAATAACAACTATAAATTTACTAAATCTAGAAAAGGAGCCTAATGTTGAATCAAGCGAAACGGAGCACACACTCCTAGCCACTCTCACAACATTAAAATAATTTACACACTCGTTCGAAGGATTTTATTATGACAACATATCAACGCGAAACAGACACACTCTCTACTCTTTGCCAATCACAAGGCAGCGCATGGAAAGCTATTAACCCTGAATACGCAAGCCGTATGCGTTTACAAAACCGTTTTCGTACAGGGATTGAAATTGCGCAATACACAGCAGACGTTATGCGTGAAGATATGGCTGCATATGACGCCGACACAAGCCTGTACACCCAATCTTTAGGGTGTTGGCATGGCTTTACTGCCCAACAAATGATGATGGCTATTAAGCGCCATCAAAAAACAACTAAACGCAGCTATGTATACTTAAGTGGCTGGATGGTTGCAGCGCTTCGCTCTGCATTTGGTCCGCTGCCAGATCAAAGCATGCACGAAAAAACATCGGTACCTGCATTAATTGAAGAAATTTACACATTTTTAAAGCAAGCAGATGCACGTGAACTCGATCACTTGTTTAACGACCTAGATGAAGCAAAAGCGAACGGAGGCGATGTTCAAGCTGTTATTGATAAAATAGACAACTTTGAAACCCATGTTGTGCCAATTATTGCTGATATTGACGCAGGTTTTGGTAACGAAGAAGCAACTTACTTACTGGCTAAAAAAATGATTGAAGCCGGTGCATGTGCCATTCAAATAGAAAACCAAGTATCTGACGCCAAACAATGTGGTCACCAAGCGGGTAAAGTGACCGTTCCACACGAAGACTTTTTAGCAAAAATTAACGCAGTACGTTACGCCTTTTTAGAGCTAGGTATTGATAACGGCATTATTGTGGCACGTACAGATTCATTAGGCGCCAGCCTTACTCAAAAAGTACCTGTGTCGCAAACACCAGGTGACTTAGCAAGCCAATACAATGCATTTTTAGAAACTACGCCAATTAACGGTGTTGATGATTTAAATGAAGGCGATACGGCAATGAAAATTAATGGCCAGTTATGTAAACCAACTCGCCTAGATAACGGTTTATACCAGTTCCGCGAAGGCACTGAAAAAGACCGCGTAGTATTAGATTGTATTACTAGCTTGCAGTCGGGCGCTGATTTACTGTGGATTGAAACAGAAAAACCACATGTTGAACAAATTGCAGAACTGGTAAATCGTGTAAAAGAACAGGTGCCAAATGCAAAACTGGTATACAACAACTCGCCTTCGTTTAACTGGACGCTTAAGTTTCGTGAGCAAGTGTACCAAGAGTGGGAAGAAGCAGGCCGTGACCTTAGTGCTTACCCAAGCCTTGGCGATAATAAAGGCCTTATGGCACCAGAAATGGATGCAACAGAGCTTGCACAAGCAGCCGATTTACTAGTGCAAAACTTCCAGCGCGATGGCGCACGTGAAGCAGGTATTTTCCATCACTTAATTACTCTGCCTACGTACCATACAGCTGCGCTAAGCACTGATATTTTATCAGAAGGTTACTTTGGCGATATGGGTATGCTGGCTTACGTGCGTGATGTACAACGCCAAGAAATTCGCCGCGAGCAAGCTTCTGTTAAACACCAAGACCTAGCAGGGTCTAACATGGGCGATACACACAAAGAATACTTCTCTGGTGATAACGCGCTAAAAGCCGGTGGTGAAGACAACACCATGAACCAGTTTTAATTCCTAACTAGATAGTGTTACTCAAGGGCCAATGGGCCCTTTTTTATTGTTTTAAACAAAGCTTAAACATTGAAGCACAATTACAGATCAGACTTTAACTAGGGCGTGTTGATCTTTGTGGATTGAAATTTGTTCAAACTAGGGGCGATTAAATCGCGGCGCGAGGTTTGTAACCTAGTGGGCTAAGTAAAAACCGAGCAACAAAGAGTTTATCGTCCCTAGAAATAACCCAAAGGGCAGCGCATGTTTGGTATTTATGCTACGTTATCGCCTATTCATGGGGAATAACCACACTACATAAGCTCCGCCTTGCCTAAAAACCAAACATACTGCTGCAAATTAACCCACCAAAGTTCAACACGCCCTTGCCAAATCATTTTGGATCACTATTTAACTACCTGAGTGAATTTACAGATCAGAGTTTAACTAACCTTTCATAAAACGGCATATTTGGGGTGATTTTGCTGTAAAAAGCGTTTACAACAACTTTAAAAGGCAGGTAAGTGACTGATTTTTGCTTTAATAGACAAACTTAGCGAATTTATAAACCGATTTTTTACTAACTTCTCCGTGCGATAAAACAAAATTTTACTAACTGAGAGGCTATAAACAGTGACTCAAACCGATTTTTTACCAACTCAAGTTACAAAAAATGCTATAAACCGAAATTTTACTAACTGAAGTTTTAGCTAAGTCCGATATTTAACTGTCACAGAAGTGTAAAGGGGGTTTACAGTTTGAATACTACGGCGATAAATATAAAAGCCACTTATTTAAAGTGGCTTTTATTTGAGCTATAAATGTTATACTAATTTTAGGTTATTTAGTGTGTTTATCAAACCACCATTGAATATAAGCAACTTTGGTCATTAAGTTTGATGGGCGAGCTGTAATACCATGCGATGCATCAGGAATGCGCACCATTGCAGTATCAACACCTTGTAATTTTAATGCCTGATAAAACTGCTCAGTTTCTGAAATTGGTGTACGGTAGTCAGATTCACCAGTGAGCAACATAGTAGGAGTTTTAACGTTTCCAACATAGCTGATAGGCGAGCGTTTCATGTAGTGCTCAATGTGATCCCATGGTTTTCCTGGAAACCAGTAATCAGCAAAAAACGGGTAAAAATCTGCTGTTAGTACAAAACTGATCCAATTGATAACAGGCTTAGCAACTACAGCTGCAGCAAAGCGATCTGTATGACCCACAATCCATGCAGTTAATACACCGCCACCAGAGCCACCGGTTACAAACAATTTAGACTCGTCAATAAAGCCTTTCGCTATTAGCGCATCAACACCTGTCATTAAGTCATCAAAATCGTTACTTGGGTAATTATGATGAATAGTTTGTGCAAACTCTTTACCATAGGAATCACTACCACGTGGGTTCATGTATAAAACGACATTACCTTTGGCTGCAAACAGTTGAATTTCAGCGCTAAAGTGCGGGCCATAATTAGCGACAGGACCGCCGTGTATTTCTAGTATTAGCGGATATTTTTTGCTGCTATCAAATTCTGGTGGGTAAGCAACCCAACCTTGGATTGGTAGCTCATCATGACTTGATTTAATCCAAATTTCTTCCACTTTAGCCAAAGCTTTGTCGCCCAATGCATCTGCATTAAGGGTAGTTAAACGCTGCACTTTACCGCGTTTAATTGTTGCTATATCAGCAGGGCGCTGGGTATCGGCAAGGGTAAAGGCTACCTCGCCATCTTCGCTTACATCAAAGTCGCCACCAGAATAAGGGCGTCCAAAGGCAACGCTGCCAATTTGAGTTGTTATTATTTTACGCTTGCCACTGCGTGGTTGGTAGGCGAGGGCGGTTTGACCTTTATCGGCGTAACTAAAGTACACACCTTTTGAATTGGCACTCCATTTTATTTGACCTACGCTACGATCAAAATTTGGTGTTAAACTAGTTGTGTTACCTGTTTTTAAATCACGAATATAAAGTTGAGCATTTTCGTAATTAGTGCGTTTATCGTCATAACCTGTGTACGCTAAGTAACGACCATCGGGCGATACTTTAGGTTGTTCATCAGGGCCATCTCGGTTAGTAATTTCGGTTATAGTTTGCGAGGCCAAATCAAGTTTATAAATTTCATTATTTGTGAATTTTAGCTGGTTGTTTGTGTGCCTGTTCGCAGAAAAATAAAGTGATTTACCATCGTTACTAAAGCTTACATCGCCCGCGTTATCAAACTCATCATGAGTGAGTTGTTTAGCATTACCACCGTTAGCATCTATGGAAAATAATTGGCTAAAACCTTTTTGTGTGTAACCGCCACCATCTGAACGGTAATACACATCATCAATAAATTTGGCGGGCTCTGCCCAGGTTGCGCCTTTTGGTTTACCTGGTAAGCTCACTGGCGCTGAATTAGCGCTTGGGACAAACATGCTAAATATTAATTGGTTAGAATCAGGGCTCCATGTAATCGAACGTGGACTACTCGTTAAGTTACTAATTTTTGCCATAGCACCTGTTTTAAGCCATTTAATATATATTTGGCTGCTGCCATCGCGGGTTGATATAAACGCAAGGCGTTCACCATCAGGAGAGAGTACTGGCGAATAATCCATATGTACGCCAGAGGTTAGCGGCTGCATTTGTTTGGTTTTGTAATCAACAGACCAAATATTACCCACTTTGCGATCTGTTTTTATATCCATGCGGTTACGCACAAAATAAACAGTTTTACCGTCTTCGGTTATATCTATTTGATTAGCATATTCTAAATTAAACACGTCTTGCAGTTGTAGTGTATTTGTTTCAGCGTAGGCTAAATTGCTACAGCCTAAAATGAGGCTAAGTGTTAAAAGCTTTTTCATTTTTATCCCTGTTGTTACTTTTTTTAATTTGCTAAGTAGTTATATGTTAGGGATTATTAAATTAACAGTAGGATGCGATGAAGCTCTTATTTAAATCTATGAGTTAAAGCTGTAAAGGGGGTTTACAGCTTCTATTTGTGGTTGTGTAAAAGTGTTTAGTTAGCTGAGTTACACAGGGCTTTTATGTCTTTTATAAGTGCTATGCCATCAGCGTTGTCGCCATGTACGCATAAGCTATGGGCGTTGAGCGTTAGTTTTTTTCCAGTTTGTGTTGTCACGCTGCCATCGGATAAAAGCTGAGTTACTTGTTTTAGTAATGCAGCTTTGTTGTGAACGCTACCCTCAAGTGTTCGTGACACTAAATGCCCGTCATCGGTGTACTGCCTATCGGCAAAGGCCTCTAGTATTAACTCAACTCCTAAACTTTTAGCTATTTGAATGTGCTTATTGGCATTTTTAGTTGCTAAAACCATTAGTTTTAAATCGGTAGGGTAGTTGGCAATGGCATTTATAACGGTTTGTAATATTTGCTCACTTGCCATCATGTCGTTATAGAGTGCGCCATGGGGTTTTACGTAGCTAAGTGTTAAACCTTGTACTTTTGCCATGCCCTCAATAGCGGCTATTTGATAGTGCAGGCAATTTGTAAGCTCTTTTTCACTAAGTGTCATTGAGCGTCTACCAAAGCCTTGCTTGTCTGGGTAGCTTGGGTGAGCACCAATTTGTACGTTATGTTGCTTGGCAAGAGTGAGCGTGCTTGCCATTACATCGGCATCACCTGCATGAAACCCACACGCAATATTGGCCATATCAATATGTGGCATAACGTCATCGTCTAGCCCCATTTTCCACGCGCCAAAGCTTTCGCCTAAATCACAATTGAGTTTCATATTAGTGCGCCTTTTGCGGTTTTATTGTGACAGGTAATACGCCGTTAGCCGGTGCTTCTCCTAATAACACTTTTGCAAGTGCGGTAAAAGCAGGGCCAGATACAATATCGTTTTTATCTACATCAATATTATATGCATACGATGCCAGTACGGCATTTGCATAATCGCCAAATTTAGCAATGTCGTAAGGGGCTCTTAGGCTTATAAAAACAGTGCTTTTATTACTCTGCTTTACCACTTTTAATAATGACTCAAGTGCTTTTGGCTGCTCTGCATTATTAAGTGCAAAATTTGAATCATCTTTTAAATCATCCATACCGCCAATTTCGACCGCACTTTGATTAGGTGTTGCATTACCGGCGATAACTACATCAGCAGCGTGTATTTGTGCTTTTGCGAGTGCTGGGTCGAACCCTTGTAAACTACTACAACTATAGTTAAGTTTTTGCTGGCTGATAGCTTCAATCGCTTGCTGCATTGCCATACATTTACGCGTGTCGGGCATAATAATATGAACATTACTTCCTGCTTTTAAATTAAGTGGCAAAGTACTGTTATTATTTTTAACCTGCGTTATTGCCTCTACAGCAAGCTGCGCTTCTATTTCGCGATGTGCTGCACTGCCAATTGTTTGCTTTGCATTTATGAGCGCGGTAATAGGGTCAAAATTAGTGCTTAATCTAAATTTATTTTTAAGTATAATTATACGCTGTGCCGATTGTGCTATTTCTTGCTCATCAAGTTGGTTTGATTTAACCGCTGCAACAAGATCTTTAATAAGATCATCGAGTTTATTTAAATCATCTGGTGTTCTAATTTCAATAGGCATTAGGGCAATGTCAGCTCCAGCGGCAAATGTATTTATTACCGCTTGAGTTGGTGTGAAGAAGTTACTAATACCAGCCATATCAAGCGCATCAGTTACTACAACTCCTTGGTAATTAAGCTCGCCACGTAAAATATCAGTAATGATTGCGCGCGACATTGTTGCCGGTTTTATCATCGTTTTGCCATTAACACTTATGAACGTTGTGCTATCGAGGGCAGGGTATTGAATATGCGCCGTCATTATCATGCCTGGGTTTTGCTTGGCGATAATGTGCTTAAACGGTGCTAAGTCTTGCTCGTAAATAACTTCTTTTGCATGGTTTACTTTAGGCAAACCTGTATGGCTATCTACGTTTGTATCGCCGTGGCCCGGGAAGTGCTTTAACGAGGTAATAACACCGTTGTTCTCAAATCCTGCAACCTGTGCGGCGCCTAATTTACTCACTAATGCAGGGTTTTCACCAAACGAGCGTACATTAATAACAGGGTTATCGGGGTTCATGTTTACATCAACCGTAGGCGCGTAGTTTACATTGATACCCAGCGAATTTAGCTCTTTAGCTATAACAGTTGCTGTTTTTGTCGCAAAGCTCGTACCGTGTTTTTTGTAGGTTGCGCCAATCGACATATTACCGGTAAATGATGTAGCAACATCGCGTGGTAACCGTGCTACACGTCCGCCTTCTTGATCTATAGATATAAATAGAGGCAGCTTACTACTGGACTTACTTGCAGCTGTTTGCAATTGGCTATTAAGCGTAATTGTTTGTTCTATTGATTGAGTATTTTCAGAAAATAAAATAACTCCACCAATATCGTATTTAGCAATAGCGGTAGCAAGCTCATTAGGTAACTCGGTCATTGGAGTTCGGCATTTATTACTTGCTCCTTGCTGGCAAAAGTAGCGAAAGTCGAGTATTAACTTTTGCCCAAGTTGTTGTTCAAGAGAAAGCACGGGTTTAGCAAGCGAGGATTGTAATGGCATTAAACACCCAGATAAAAAAACGATAGACGGTACAATACACTTATTTAGCAAAACACACTCCAAGGCTAAAAAGTAGATAAATGTATGCAGCTTAACTACTTTTCAGTGCAACTGCAAAGCCATACGCTAAGTGTTTTTACTAATTTAATAGGTGCTTAAGGTTTGTATTTATTAGTAACTTAATTGCATATGAGCGTTATAGTTGGCATGTAAATAAAATATATATTGTTAGGTCGAGCTTATCTTTTGAGGTTGAATTTACTGCTGTGTGTTTGGTTTTTTGACAAGGTGAGGCTTATGCAGTGTAATTATTCGCTATAAATAGACAATAACAAAATATAAAGGGAAACATGCCCTAGCTTCGTATTTTTTACGTTTTTTGCATGCAACACAGTTGCTTTCATTTACCTCTATACAGATTAAAAGTAGCAGCTTAATTTAGGCCTGTTGACACTAGGCATAGCTTGCAAGAGTACCTCAGGATTAAGCAAACTGTAACTATATAAGGTGGACAAACTCTAAGTTCAATGATGGCAGAATGATAAAATATGCATTTTTTATAGATAGAATTTCAATAAAAGCCAAGCCAGTATGTTTCCTCTCAAATAAAATAACGTATTCAAATATACATCATGTAAACGAATGTAAACCTTTGTTTTTGCAATTAATGAAATTTAGTTAACGGTTTATTTAAGCTTGTTCATTGGCGTATTTGGAACAAAATAAATATAAAACCCTTACAAATCAGACTCTAACTTCCCTTTGTAAATTGCTCTCTTTGATCATTGTATGTTTTATTAGTCTATTTAAGCACCTACTTTTTTACTTTTAAAATTACAGTATTCATAAACTACAACCAAAGCTAAAGCACACCATATTTACATTCCAATGACATGTGTTATCTTTCAAAGCAATCTTATTTATTTTAATTTAAATTCACTTAAATTTTTTAAATAAATTACCAAAAATAATAATTACATGCGTACAAAAGCGCAAGGAGTGTTCAGTGAAGACCCAAGTAGCATTAGCTGTTTCAGCAGCTCTATTAACCGTTTCGTTAAGTTCAGCAGCCGGCGGAAGCAGTGTTCATCAACAAATAGCACTTGCAAAGTCAGCAGTCGACAAAACTAAAACATCATCTACTTCAGCTACTCGTGTAGCTAAAGCAGTAAAAAAAATCGTTGTTGAGCCTGATTTAGCATCTGGTGAATATACTTATATTGTTCGCCTAGCAGATCTACCGTTAGCGACCTATGATGGCAGCGTTGTTGGTTTTGCTGCTACAAGCCCTAAAATAGCAAAAAAAGAACTCTTTTCAAAATTAGCTAATAGCAAAATGAGCTCGCAACAGGTACGTAATGAATTACGTTTAGATGTTAAATCTACTGACGCGGTTCAATACACCAACTACCTTGAAGATAAACAACAAAGTTTCCTTTCTAAAGCGCGCCTTTCATTAGGTAAACAAGCAAACGTTGTATATCAATACAAAAATGCATTCAACGGTGTTGCTATGCGCTTAACTCAAGAGCAAGCTGTAAAGTTAGCTGCTTTAGATGGCGTTGATTATATTGAACGTGAACGTATGGAAACAATGGATACTGACACCGGTCCTATTCATATTGGTGCCACCCAAGTATGGCAAGGCGAAGGTAATTCAGCCTCGAATATGGGTGAAGGCGTTATTATTGGTGTAATTGATAGTGGTGTAAATACAGATCACGACTCATTCGCTGACATTGGCGGTGATGGTTACGACCATACTAACCCTTGGGGTGCTGGTAATTACGTAGGTGATTGTGCAGGTGACTTTGTTGAACTATGTAACGACAAATTAATTGGCGTTCGCTCGTATGCAAGTGTTACTGATAACTATGACGATGTAGAAGTTTTTGGTACTACACCGCCAGCTAAAAATGGTGAAGATTACGGCGGTCACGGCTCACACACAGCAAGTACAGCAGGCGGTAATATTTTAAAAAATGTACCGTTAATTGCACTAGAAACTGGTGTGTTAGAAAGTGATGGTATCGTTAATGATACATTTTCGTTTGAACAAATATCTGGTGTAGCACCGCATGCTAACATTGTTGCTTACCAAATTTGTAGCCCAGGTAATGCCGATGATAAGTATACTGGTTGTCCAGGCGCAGCTATTGTTGCCGCTTTAGATGATGCGGTTGCAGATGGTGTAGATGTTTTAAACTACTCAATTAGTGGTGGCGGTAACCCTTGGGCGAGTTCTACTGAACTTGGTTTTTTAGCAGCGCAAGAAGCAGGTATTTTTGCCGCAGTGTCTGCTGGTAACGATGGTCCAGAAGCGTACACTACATCAAAAAATGCACCTTGGTACACGGTTGTTGGTGCCTCTACGCATGGTAGAACATTAGATAGCTTTGTTACATTTAACGACGAGTCGTTTGCCTACTCAAACGGCACAGGTCCTGTATTTTCTGAAGTTGTAACCGCTTTACCTATTACAGCAATGTCTGTTGATGCAAGTAATTTTGAAGGCTGTAATGCATTTGCTGCTGATTCGTTTAAAGATGCTGTTGCTGTAATCAGTCGTGGTGCATGTGCATTCTCAGATAAAGTAACAAATGCTGCTAATGCGGGTGCAACTGCTGTTATTGTTTATAACAACACGGATGGCGATGTACGTCTTACTATGTCAGGCTTAGAAGGTACAACTATTCCTTCTGTAGCTATATCTGAAAACTCAGGTAAAGATTTATTAGATGCATTAGCTTCTACTTCAGGTATGACAATTTCTATCGACCCTGCAATCACTTTGGTTGTTGGTCAAGCTGATGATATGGCTGACTTCTCATCTCGTGGTCCTAACAGCACTACTGCTGATATTATGACTCCTTCTGTTACAGCGCCAGGTGTATCAATTTACGCGGCTTACAATGACCAAGATTTTGGTAATGATGTAACAGCCCCTTCTCCTGGTGACTTTGCCTTCTTACAAGGTACATCAATGTCAGCGCCTCATACTTCGGGTGCTGGTGCAGTATTAAAATCTGCACATCCAACATGGACACCAGATAACATTCGTTCAGCATTAATGATGACGGCTACAACCGATGTGCGTAAAGAAGACGGTTCAACACCAGCTGACGTATTTGATATGGGCTCAGGTAGTATTCGCGTTAATTTAGCGACTAATACGGGTCTTATCATGGATGAAACGTTTGGTAACTACATGAAGGCAAACCCTGCAACGGGTGGCGTTCCTTTATCACTTAACATTCCTTCAATGACAAATACACAGTGTATTGATACATGTACTTGGACTCGTACATTTACAGCAACTAAAGATGCGAACTGGACTGCAACTCCAGTATCAACATCTAATAATATGTCATTAACTGTTTCACCAACTAGCTTTGATATTGAAGCAGGCGAAACACAAACCGTAACTGTAACTGCTGATGTAAGCGCATCTGCTGCAGATGTATGGAACTTTGGTAGCCTTGAACTAACTTCAGCCGGTTTACCCGATGCTCATTTGCCTATTTTAGTGCAAGTAGCTGAAAGTAATTTACCAGAAGCATTATCAATAGCGGCATCTCGCTCAAGCGGTACTTATACATTCACTGATTTAATGTCTAAAAGTTTGAATAATATTGAAGTTGGTGTATTTGATAAAAGCTCTAACTTAGTTGAACCACAAACAGTATTTGTTGAAGATGGTGGTTTAGACTTTGCAGTACTTACTTTTGATGAAGTTGTACCGAATGTAGTATTTAGTACTTCATCAGCAACAGCGCCGGACATTGATTTACGAGTTTTAGATAGCGAGTTTAATAACATTGGTAGCAGTGCTGGTCCTAACTCAAACGAGTCATTAACATTCCTTAATTTACCAGCTGATACTTATTACATTGTAGCAAACGGTTACACTGCCTCAGCACCAGGTGCAACAGATGAAGTTGTAATTAGTGCAGTATCAATCTTAACAAATGACGAATCTAAAAGTGACACTGTTAGTGCTGCCGTTGAAGAAAGCAATGGTTCGTTTGACCTAACAGTTGCATGGTCTGATAACAGCGGTAGTAGCTCATTACTGTCATTGAAATCAGGTGATGGTTCTACAGAAGTTCAAATCCCATTAACAGTATCGTTTGCTAATGATGAAGTAACTGAAACTGTATCTACTGAGTTAGCTGCTGGCAATCAAGAAATGATCGCAGGTAAAGCGCAATCTGTAAGTTTTGATATAGAGCCAAACTTTACCAATGCAGATAAAGTTTATACATTAAAAGCAATGGTTACCGAAGGTCAAGAAATTGCCAATGTAACTAATGATGGTGTTGTAAGCGGAAATATTGCTGAGTGGACTATTACTCGTAAGGCTGGCGAATCAACTGAGTTACTATCTGTAGGTTTTGATTTAATTCCTAGAGAAGTAGGAACTGAAAAAGAGCTAACACTTACAAATACGATTGGCGATAGTACTGTTTCATCTACTTATAGCTTTGGTGTTAATGAAGCTGCACCTGTTGCTGTAATTACAGGTACTTCAAGTACAACTGAAGGTGATGTTGTTATATTTGATGGTTCTGGATCAACAGATGCAAATAATGACGAACTAACTTATACGTGGACTCAGTTATCTGGTACACCTGTTACTATTATTTTATCTTCGGCTTCTGAAGTTAAATTTAATGCACCTAAGGTATCAAGCGATGAAACTATCTCGTTCCAATTAGAAGTTAGTGATAGCAAAGGTAATACAGATACAGCTGTTGCATCAACGTCTATTATTAATAAGAGCTCAAGTGGTTCATTTGGTTGGTTAATGGCCTTGCTTACACCATTGTTGTTCGCACGTCGTAGAAAAAATAATTCGTAAGATTAAATACGTACTATAAATAAAAACCATTAGTTTCATTTGAAGCTAATGGTTTTTTTATTACTTTCTGGAGGATAAAAAATGGCAATGTTGGAATATATTATTTATCACGCCATACCCTAACGCATAGTCGCTAAATTAAACAAACCAACTTAATTAAAAACACTTAAACGGGTATAATACTTAACTTCGTATAATACGCGCTGAATTTGAGTGCTTTGGAATGCAGCTTTGCTATATAAATTACTACCCGCTTTAAATTTAAGATTTCTTATATTGCTACTTGCATTCTCTGCAGCACTGAGCACATTGGTAGGGAGTTTTTATTCTACCTATCAGGTTCAAAAAGAGCAGTTAACATCATACACACTAAAAAGTAATTTAGCCTATGCTCAAAAACTAGCCTCCGCAACTGATAACTTTTTAAAGCCTGCGCTTCAGCAGCTTGAATACTCAGCTAAAATTATTGAGCAATCACCAAATAACTCCAAATTATTAAACGATGAAGCCATTCGTTTAAATCACCAAACTGATAGCTTTAACTCTGTTGTGATTAATTTACATGGCGTAGTTGCAGCGACGTCGCCTCACTTTGAAAGTTTAATAGGCCAAAAAATACAGTCTCCAGGAGCAATAGAAGCACTAAAAGAAAAACGACCATTAATTAGTGAGCCTTATTTATCGGCAGCTGATAATTTAATTGTTTTTATATCGCACCCGCTATTTGATTCTGAAGATAAGTATTTAGGTTATATTGGGGGCTCTCTTTATTTAAAAGAGAAAAATATTTTAAATGAGCTTTTAGAACAACATTACTACAAAGGTGGTTCGTACCTTTATGTTGTTAGCTCAAATAAGCGCATTTTATATCACCCAGAACCTGCCAGAATCGGCAACGTTATTGCTAACAATGCTGTGATTGACGCTGTTATAGATGGCGAAATAGGCACTTCAACGGTTATTAATAGCTTAAATAAGCCGATGCTCGCAGGCTACGCACCCATTATTTTATCTAAATGGGGAATAGTGGCGCAAAGACCATTAGAATCAACGCTCTCTTCGCTAGATACATTAACTATTGAAGTGATTGAACAAACAATACCTATGGCATTAGTCACATTCATTTTTATTGGTTTATTTGCACATTTTATAGCAAGGCCTCTAAAGCGATTAGCCGATAACGCAAATACACTCGACGATCCTTCAAGCTTAGAAAAGCTTAAAAATGTGAAGTCGTGGTATTTCGAAAGTCAAAAACTAAAATTAGCAATGTTAAGAGAAGTAACTTTATTACAAGCTAAAATTGGTGTGTTACGCCATGATTCACAAACAGATCCCTTAACAGATACGCATAACAGAAGAAGCTTAAACGGCTTACTTAACCAGCTTATGCTAAAGCAAACCCCGTTCGCTATATTAGAAATTGATATCGACTTTTTTAAGCGAGTTAACGATACCTTTGGCCATGATAAAGGAGATGAAGCACTTGTTTATTTAACAAACATCATTAAAAAATTATCAAGGAAAGACGACATTGTTGCACGTATTGGCGGCGAAGAATTTGTGCTTGTACTGCCTAACGAAGACAGCCAAAGCGCTTTTAAAATTGCAGAGCGCTTACGTAAAACAGTAGAGTCAACAAAGATAGACACTATTGGCAACATCACTATTTCTATAGGTATTGCGACCTGGCCTGTGCATAGTACTGATATTGACCAAGTATACAAATGTGCCGATAAAGCGCTATACCATGCTAAAGAGCATGGCCGTAACCGATGCGTAGTGGCCGAAATTAGCTAACCAAAAATTAGCTAAGTAATACTTTGAATTTAGCTTAAATTGATAAATACTTTACAGAGAATACATGAGTTTATTAAGCCAGCCATCTGCTTTTGATGGCTTATAAATCATTACAATATCCTCATTGTAGTGACTGTTAACCCCCTTTACAGTTAATTTTTTAAGCCCTAAATCGTCAATCACGAAATTTGGTAAATATGCCAACGCCAAGCCACTTTGTACCACCTCTATTAATGCACTGTAATCGCTACATCTAAATACAATATTGCGCGGGGCTATTTCATCTTGCCAACCGTCGGAGCCAATACCTTGTTCAAGGCCGCACAGTGGTGAAAACAACGGGCATGCAAAAGACAACTGTAGTAATTGGTTTTTATTGAGTATTAAAAAGCCTTTTTGTACTAGCTGATGTGAAGGAGACGCAGCTACACTAAACTCAGTATTAAATACGTCAACCGCCACTAAATTAGTATGTGAGCTGTTGTTTAATGCCTCGCGAGTAACTAGCGCAATATGCGCCGAACCTGATGCAACTTGGCTTATGGCTTCACCTTCAAATACATTATTAATACGCACCGAGCAAGGCAGGTTACTAAGGGGTGTAAGCAGCTTTTTAACGCCACTTTTGAGTAAAATGGCAGGGCCTGCAATAACCGCATTAAATTTATGATTATCGCTTTTAAAACGGCTAGTAAGCTGCTGGTAATTATGAACTAAATCGCTACTGTGCTTAACAAACTCTTTGCCTTTATCATTGAGTACTAAGGTTTTACCTACACGGTTAAACAGCTCCGTGGCTAAGTTTGCCTCAACCTTTTTTAGCGTTTTAGACAGCGCACCTGGGGTAATATTAAAGTGCTTAGCGGTTGTATGCAGATTTTGCGAACCCGCCATATGAATTACTTTTTCAATGTCATCTAAATGCATAGCGCCAAACCGTATTAACCAAAAGGAAACAACTAATCACTTATTATCGATTATTTGTATATAAAAATTAGCTTATAGTGGCGCTATATATATTTTTTGAGCACTAACATGAAACACATACTGCTATTTTTTATTTTATTATCGAGTGCAGCGCACGCAAATACACCTCAACACAATTCACACAAAACCCACAGCTATAATGGCTTCCATGGTATGGCGCTTATTTTAGCCGGCGATAAAGTACTTGCCAGCCACATGCCTTTATACGCCCCTCCACACAACTACCAAATAGTGTATGAAGTAACTACAAATAACACCAACCTAAAAAAAATCAAAAGTGTTTTAAAAAAAGCAGCAAACGAGCAAAGGTTGATCACCATTTTACCAGCCAAGTTTGACCTAAACTTATTAATAAATAAAAAAACACCCACCTTAAACATAACCGTATTTAACGGCCATTTTGAACGCGGTGGCAGAGTGCTTTTTAATGTCACACTAACCTTTAAAAACCCGTTATATGTTGAGAAAATCACGACAGATAAAGCACAAAAAAATGCATTTTCGTTAATAAAGCTAACAGAGCAACAAGGCTTGATAATTCATAAAATAAAAAGCAAGCCAAGCTATGACTCGTTAAGCTTAGTGCCACTGACTAAAGGTGAATATAATGGGGAGTTAAAGTGTAATGCTGCAATTAATACAGCGCTTAAAAATAAGCTAGAGGCATGTTTTAAAAGCCTACCAAGCTATCTAGAAACAAAAGATTTATCGGTTAATTAATTTATAAATAGCCAGCGCTTTTTAGCTTTAAAAGCACTGGTTTTATAAAGTGTTACTTCGAATTAAGTGTGTACAAATTTGCTTAAACATACTCACTATTAAGTAATTTAAATTGAGTAAATACGCGGTAGGCAAACGCTGCATAGCCATGCAACGTTTGGTATTTATTAAACGCTAATTAAAACTCATAGCTTATTTTGGCTGAAAAGTTACGCCCAGGTTGGGTGTATTGGCTAAAATCAGCACTTTGCGATTGACCTGCAATTAGCTCAAAAGGCACATATTCTTTATCGAGCAAGTTAAGTACACCTACATTTAGCTGCCACGCTTGCCATTCGTAGTTTGCGTATAAATCAACAACGCCGTAGCCATGCCCTTGCGTAGTTTTATCATCGTTTGTATCAAGTACTACATCCGATTGTGATTTAGCCAAACGCAACGCGGCGGTCCAGTTAATATTACCCTGTTCTGTACTTAACAATACTGAGCCATTTAACGGACTAATGCTGGTAAGTGGCTGATCGGTTTCTTTATTTTCACCATCAACGTAAGCCACGTTTGCCTCTAGTAGTATATTTTCAGCTACATACATGGCAATTCCTGCTTCAACACCGCTTATTTGTGTTTCGCTAATATTTTGGTACTGATACAGCGTTTTGTTTACGCCAGGAATGTACGTTGGCTCAACACCCACTACGGCGGTTTCTATAAAGTCATCGTATGCTGCATAAAAAGCACTTAAATTTACGCTAATATCGCTGCTGGCGTATCTTAGCCCAAGCTCAAACGAATCACTGCTTTCAGGGTCTAAATCGGCGTTTGGTAATATTTGATAAAATGGCTCAACGCCGTGGCTTTGGTAGGCTTGGTCGTGTGGTGGTATTTTAAAGCCTCGTACGTATTGCCCGTACAACGACAAGTTATCATCCACTTGGTATATAGCACCTAGCTTAGGCGAAAAAGCAGATTCGGTAATATCACCAAGCTGCGCATCGGCGTATAGCTCATCATTTTTAGCCTCTAGGGTGTAGTAATCATATCGCACACCCGCAATAACCGACCACGCGCTATTATTAAACGAAATACTGTCTTGTACATAAGCGCCAATTAAAGAGGTATCAGCCCCCGGGAATGCTTTTTGTTTTTGATCTGTAAAATCAACAGTGCCATCGGCTAAAATACGGGTTTTAAAACGTGGACGGGTGGTGTCGTATAAGTCTATATCAATCCCGTATACCACTTCATGATCGGCACTCTCTGCGTTAAACCCTTTATTAAATACCGCTTTTAAACCTAAAATATTTTGCTCAAAACGATAGTCGTTATAATCGGTGTAGGTGCTTGCGCCACTAATTTGATCGCTTTGTTGCTCGTAACTACTATAAGACACTTGCCCGTACCATTTATCAAACGCAGCGGTTGCTACTTCTGAATGGTAATCGAGCGCCAGTGACCAACTCGTGTCATCTTCTTCGGTTTCTTGAACAGCGGGGGTTATTACTTGCTCAGTTGTTTGATTAAAGTAATCAAGGGTGTATTTAAGTGTACGTTTTTCATCAAGCTGTTGCTCAAATTTAACTAATAAAGCATCCGACTTAGCATCATAACCGGGTAAGTTTTCGTCATAGTTTTGTACTTCTTCGCTGTCGCGGTGGCTATAAACCGCGCTTACTGCAAAATCGCCTAAGTCTTTTGCCGCAGTAATATCGGCGGCAACTTGGTTGCTTTGACCTTGATACCCCAGTGCCATTTTTACAAAGCTGCTGTTATCTTTTAAATAATCGCTTGGATCTTTAGTGGTTATGACCACAATACCACCGAGTGCGTCAGAGCCATATAAAGACGATGCAGCGCCTTTGGCGACTTCTACTTGTTTTACACCTGCTACATCAAAATAATTGCGGCCAACTAAATAACCCCCTCCGCCTGCGTAGCCATCGTTAGTGCGTCGGCCATCTTTTATAAATACAACACGGTTACCGCCAACACCACGTACAGTAAGTGTTTGCGCGCCTGCGCCACTGCCAGTAGTTGCAATGCTTGAATCGTATTTAAACATGGTTTGTAAATCTACAGCGAGCTGGCGCTCTATGTCTTGCTCTGTAATAACAGTAACTGAGCCTGTTACATCTTTAAGCTTTTGCTCAAAGCGCGAGCCGCTCACAACAATATGATCGTCAATTATGTTTTCGGCAAATGCAGTGCCTGAGCTAAGTAATAAGGTTGCTATAGCAGTAAATTTAAATGCAGGGGGATTCATTTTAACTCCAAATGATAATAGTTATTATTTATGACGGGGATGTTACAACTAAGTCAAATTAAGATCAATTAATTATGATAATCATTTTCATTTAGATTTAATCAGTTATAATAGCCGAAAAATAAAACCGGAGTATGGAATGAAATACTTATTTATATTGTTTGCTTTAATGGCCCAATCTGCACTTGCACAAGAGCGCGTTATTAGCGCTGGCGGCACCCTTACTGAAATAATTTATGCGCTAGGCAAACAAAATACCCTTGTAGCGGTTGATCAATCGAGCATGTACCCGCACCAAGCCACGCAATTACCGCAAGTGGGCTATTATCGCGATTTAGCGGCAGAAGGCGTACTTTCAATGCGTCCAACCACCTTGTTAGCGCTTGAAGGCGCAGGGCGAAGCCAAGCACTTAAGCAAATTGAGGCAACAGGGGTTAAGCTAATTCATTATAAAAAGCCGACCTCAGTTAACGAGCTACTTGAGCTAATAAAACGCTTAGGTGACGATTTAAACGCTAAGCAAAAAGCACAAACACTTATTACGCACATTACAAAATCATTACCTGAAAAAGCAAAAGCGCAAACACACAGCGCGCTATTTTTACTCTCAGCTAATGAGCGCGGGCTTGTTGCCGCAGGACAAGAAACCGTCCCTAATTTATTATTTAGCTATGCAGGCATTACTAATATAGGCGCTACGCATTCAGGCTTTAAAGCAATTAACACCGAAGTACTTGCTATAAATCAGCCCGACTTTTTAGTAGCCCCAGCCCATGTTGTACACAGCCTTGGCGGTAAGCAGGCTTTTTGTGAGCAACCTACACTACGCTTATTAAAAGCGGCGCAAACCTGTAACTTACTTGTAATGGATAGCCTACTTTCGCTTGGCATGTCGCCACGTATTGCCACAGCAATTAATGAGCTTAACGAGTATAAAGCCCACTTATGAACACCCTAACATTGAGCCGTTTTAAGCCTGTAACACTTAGCCAAACCCATAAATGGATGCTATTAGCCTCTGTGTGTATTTTTGCTTTGGCGCTACTTAGCATAGGGTATGGGCCAGCAGGGTGGGATTGGCGTTTAGCCATTGCTTGGCTTGCGCCCGAGCGCTTTAATCAGTTTGATGCGCTGCAAATAAATGTCGTAATGCAAATACGTTTGCCACGCTTTATGCTTGCAGTGCTTGTAGGGTTGGTACTTGCCCAAACAGGCGCGTCAACGCAAGCGCTGTGCCGCAACCCACTGGCCGACCCATCTATTATAGGCATTAGTGCGGGTGCGGCTATGGTTGCTGTAGCGTTTATAGCACTTAGCGCGCAGTTTAATTTTAACGCGCAGTTGTATTTACCTTATGCGTCGTTTTTAGGGGCGCTTGGTGTTACCTCGCTGGTATATTTTATTGCCAAGCAGCAAGGGCAAATTAATATCACCACACTTATATTGGTGGGGGTTGCTATTAACGCATTAGCCTTTGCGGTTATTGGGCTACTGAGCTTTTTTGCCGATGACAGTGCATTAAGATTAATAAATTACTGGACCATGGGCTCATTAGGCGGAGCAAGCTGGAGCACGATTATTCAAGCTGCGCCGTTACTGTTTATCAGCCTAATTGGCCTGTGGCGGTTAAAAGAGCCCATGAACTTACTCCTTATTGGCGAGTCACAAGCTCAGTACCTAGGGGTAGACACCAACAAGCTCAAACTATATGTAATTATATTTGTTGCACTAGGAGTAGGGGCGGTTGTGGCACTTACCGGCTTAATAGGGTTTGTTGGTTTAGTAGTCCCGCATATTGCCCGCTTAATGGTGGGGCCGCATTTACGTAATATGCTGCCGCTTTGTATGCTAATTGGCGTAGTGGTATTGCTACTTTCTGACTGGTTAGCACGTATTGTTATAACCCCTGCTGAGCTACCTATTGGCATTATTACTGCGCTTTTAGGTGCGCCATTGTTTATTTATTTAATCGTTAAAAATAAACGAGGTTGGTCATGATCGCATTTAACAACCTAAGTGTTGGCTTTGGTAACCATAACGTTTTAAACACCATTAATGGCAGTGCTAAACAAGGCCAACTTGTTGCACTACTTGGTGAAAATGGCGCGGGTAAGTCTACTTTACTGCATACCTTAGCAGGTATGCAGTCCTTTACAGGCAGTGTACTTTTTAATGCTAAGCCGCTGGCCTATCACGCTAAAAAACGCCTAGCAACACAGCGCGCAGTGATGATGCAAGCAAACCACGTAGGGTTTGATTTTACTGTATTTGAGCTTATTGCAATGGGCCGCTACCCGTATGTAGAGTCATTAAAAATGCAAAGCGAAAAAGTAAATAAATACGCCGCTATTATGGATTTAAGCCATTATTTAACTCGCCGCGTAAGTGCGCTTTCGGGCGGAGAGCAACAACGTGTGCATATGGCGCGCACTTTGGCGCAACTAAACGCTTTTACACAATCGGCCGAGCCAAAACTAATACTGCTCGACGAGCCTACATCAGCACTTGATATGCGCCATCAACATGCTTTGCTCAGCTGCGTTAAAGCGTTTGTAGAGCAGGGTAACAGCGCCATTATTGCAATACACGATCTAAATTTGGCCAGCCTTTATGCAACCGATGCTATTTTACTGCACAACAAAAAAGTGCTGCAAAGTGGGCCTATAAACACCGTATTAACTGAACAAAATTTACAACAAATGTACGCCATGAAACTGCACGTAAACCCTCATCCTTATAACGATGCACCCATGGTTTTTTCTCAACGTCAGGAGTTTTTATGAGAGAGCAAGCATTAAACGATGCACGCACCTTGGTTTACAAAACCAATGCCGGTGTTATGTCGACCATTTCTAATAATTTACGCGGCTACCCGTTTGGCTCAGTAACCCCCTATATGTGCGACGAACAAGGCCGTGTTTACTTTTTTATTAGCGATATAGCCCAGCACACTAAAAACTTAAAGCACGACTCTCGTATGAGCCTTACCGTATTTGACGCCACCGACAGTGGCGATCAAAACGAGCACGGCCGCGTAACGCTCGTAGGCGATGGCTCTATTGTGTCAAGTGAGCAAGCACACACTTTACTTGATAATTATATTGCCCTATACCCCGAAGCCGCTAGCTATCGCAACGCGCACGACTTTCAGTTATGGCAATTAGACGTAGTGCGTGTGCGTTACATTGGCGGCTTTGGCAAAATATTTTGGCTTGAACAAAACGAATGGCAAGGCGAGGCTAAAAACTGGGACGAAGGCCAGCAGCAAAGCATGATTAACCACATGAATGAAGATCATCAAGATGCTATGTCGCTCATATTAATGCAGCACTACAGCGTAGCTGATAACACCCCAATAATGAGCGGCCTATTACCCACAGGCTTTTATATACAAAGCCAAAAGCGTAATTACTTTATTAACTTTAAAACCCTGTGCAACAGCCCGTTAGAGGTACGTAAAGCGCTGGTTGAGCTAACCAATCAAGCACGCAACAACCTAGCTAACACAGAGGAAACCGTATGAAAAAGTTAATAAGCCTTGCACTACTATTTAGTGCCAATGCTGCATATGCAGACGAATGCACACTAAATATAGATGCAAACGATATGATGCAGTTTTCAACTAAAACACTAAGCGCTCCTAAAAGCTGTAAAAAAGTAACCGTAAAGCTTAATCATGTAGGTAAATTACCTGCCAATGTAATGGGTCATAACTGGGTGCTATCTACTGAGCAAAACATGCAAGGTATTATCACCGATGGCAACGCAGCAGGGCTTAGCAACCAGTACTTAAAGCCTGACGATAGCCGCGTACTTGCCGCTACCGACATTATTGGCGGTGGTAAATCAGCGCAAGTGACTTTTGATACCAGCGGCTTAACCGCCAAAACAGATTACACTTATTTTTGCTCTTTCCCTGGCCACTACGCCATGATGAAAGGCACATTTACACTTAAATAAATAGCAAAGGGTGTATTAATCAAACACAGTGCCAACCTATTATTGGCACTGTGTTTTTTTGCCTCGTTTAGCTAACGCTTTAAAAGCCGCTTGTTGATGCGCTTTTTGAACATAACGAGGTGGCAAAGGGTTAGCCTGCAATTGGTACCCATCTTGATTTGCTTGCACACTTGTTACCGGCGATATCCAAACAACATTTAACTCTGGCGCTAAACGCTTAATAACACGCGCTATACCTTCGCCATTTTTTACATGAAAATCGCCCGCTATATGCATTACCTGCGCATCTTTATGTGCATTTAAATAGTTAACAATAGACTCCCCCATGGTTTCATCCCACGTAACTTGCGCTGCATAATAGTTTTCGTTTTGACTTGGCGTACCATGGTGCATTGATGCCATAAAGCGTTGTTTATAATCACTTGGGGACGTATCAATAGTGGCTGCAATGTAGCGGCGCTGTTTATCATCAAGTTTATTTAAATAACTTATGCCTTGCCTGCCAATACAGGTAACAATATTTTTAGGCGCATTGGCAGCTATTACATCGCTATTGTTCGTTTTTGCCAGCTCTACCAACGCACGGTAATCACTTTTGTAGTTAGGCCACGCTTGGGTGTTATCAATTAAGTATTGCTCACCAATTTCACCTTTAACATACTGGTTTAAAGTAAGCTGATCGGCGCGGCTAAATTGTTCAAGCGAAAGGGCAGTGCGTTTATTACTTTTGCTTAATTGCTCAAATAACTCAGCCTGAAATAAATGCACACCCGGGTGCGTATGCCATTCACCTACTAAAACCACATCGGCATTTAATAGCGTGGGCTCTAATAATACAGAGCTAACAGGCTTTGCTTGTGCATTATAAAGCGCAGTGTAATAAAGCGTTGAGCTTTTATCAGGCGGCACAGTTGTTGTGCTGCAACCACTCAAACCCGTAACTAACGCCAGAGTTAACATAGACTTTTTCATACTCATCTTTCAAAACCCGTTAATACAAATAATTATCAATATCATATATTTATAATGCGCTTTAAGCCAGCCAAAAACAGTACAAAATAAATAAGCAATGAAGATTAAATAGCGGGTTGTAGAGTGCAATTGATAGGCAGTTATGAGCGTTCTATCGTCATTCAGGGGGCGTTAGCTTAGTTAGAATAAGAGGATACTTTCCTCATTTTTACAAGTTTATATGAGTTACAGAAAGCATAATATTTATAACTGGCAATCACTTACACTATTTGCTATTAATGTAAGCTCACAAAATAAGGACGTTTTCACGCTAAAATAGGGAAAGTGTCCTCTGATAAAGCTGTTATGTAACACGGAGAGTTTAGTGAAAATTATACCTATAGCATTCATGGGCGCACTATTAGCCTTCCCATCATCTGCAAATGAAAATAGTTCTATTGGATATAAAGCAGTCGACTTAGCTCTTCAAGCATTGAAAAATAAAGATGGTACAAATTTAAGCCTCCAAGGAGGCTGGACTATTATCGAAGATAAAGAAGAGTCTAACTTGGTTTTATGGTCGTTTACTCCCGAGACTCACACAGCTCACCCAGCAGCGATAAAACGTAAAGTCCTTGAGAAAAACCAAGCAATTTACATTCAAATGTCAGCACTCTGCCAAGCTAAAAAGGCAGATTGTGACAAGTTAATGAAAGAGTTTGAGCAGCTAAATAAGAACATCATGAAAGGTTCTGGATAAGTGTTACATAACAAGTTGCTCAAGTTCGTTCGTAAACTCACTGGGACAATTAACAGTTGGCTTGGCGCTTCGCGCAAGTTTAGCCAACTGCTAATTGCCCCTTAGCAAAGCGTTAAATTGCAAAAGGAGTTCGGGTGATATTCTCCCCAAAAGGATTAGCCCAACACCTCTTCGTAAACCCCCATTACACTTTGATTAAATAAACCACTAAGTACTTGCATCGTACTGATGAAAATTAATAAAACTTGTATGCATCAAGCGCTAAAATATCCATTTCTATATCCTCATGTATTTTTTCGGCTTTACCGTCACTACTTCCAAGCGCTGCAAAAAGAGGTAAAAAGTGCTCCTGGGTAGGGTGATTAAATAAAGCATAGGGTGCTTCATTTAAATAGTTAAGTAACGCTTGGGTGTTTTGCGCTATTAATTTTTGCTCAACCCAGTGAGTAAACTCATTAACCATTTGAACACGATTAGGTGTAGCAGGGCTTTTAAATATTTCACGTAGATTGTGACTAATACCGCCGGAGCCAATAATTAATACGTTATCGCTGCGCAGTGGTGCAAGTAACTGTCCGTATTTATACATCGCCTGAGCGCCTAAACGCGTGTTAATAGACACCTGAACAATGGGAATATTAGCTGTTGGGTACATTGAGCGCAGCGGGATCCACACACCATGATCCCACCCTTGATCTGCACTTTTCACCGTTTTAATACCCGCTTTGTAAAAGTACTCACTAATAGTATTAGCAAGCTTAGGGTCTCCTGGTGCTGGGTATTGAATTTCATACAGGGGCTTGGGGAAGTTATAAAAGTCGTGAATAGTATGCGGCGCATCTCCGGATGTAATAACTATATCGTGCGCTTCATCAAAGTGGGCAGAAAACACCACAATAGCACGAGGCTTACTAAGCGTTTGACCTAATGATGCAAGAAAATCTGACGTAGCCGATTGCTGAACAGCCATCATTGGCGAGCCGTGAGATATAAATAAAGCAGGCTGAGTCATACTAAAACCTTAAACAAGTAGATGCGTTATAAACACTATATAAGTTTCTATTTTGACGATAAATATGATACTTATTTATACATTATCAACAAAGCATTGTTAAAAAATGGATAAGCTCACCACCATGAAGACCTTTTTAGCCGTTGTGCAAGAAGGATCGTTTTCAAAAGCGGCCGATAAACTCGATATTTCGCCGCAGTTAGTCAGCAAATATATTTCTGCATTGGAAGATAATCTACGCACGCGTTTATTACATCGTACAACGCGAAAAGTAAGTGTTACAGAGGCTGGAAATCAATATTATCAGCGTTGTCAGCAAGTGATTATTGATATTGAAGACATGGAAAACTCACTAAACAACTTAAGCGAAAGTGTATCGGGTGTGCTTAGTATTAGTGCGCCTATGTCGTTTGGTACTAAGCATTTAGCAGGTTTGTTGGTTGATTTTCAAAAGCAGTATCCAAATTTAAAGTTAGATTTACGGCTCACAGACCAATATGTAGATATAGTAGAGCAGGGTATTGATATTGCTCTGCGCATTGGCGTATTAAAAAACTCAACGCTCATAGCTAAAAAAATTGCCCCTATACGTTTAGCTGTATTTGCGTCACCCGACTATTTAAAACGCCATGGCACGCCACAAACACTGCTAGATTTACAATCACATAATTATTTACGCTATTCCCACAGTGAGCCCACAAAGCGATTATTTGGGGTTAATGAGTTAAAAAGCGAGCTAAAGCTTGAAAGTAACTTTGTGGCTAACAATGGTGACTTACTACTAAATACAGCCATTGCTGGAGGTGGTATTGCTATGCAGCCCACATTTATTGCTGGCGAAGCGCTGGCTCAAGGTAAAGTAGTGCGCATTTTAAATGACTACGAACCCGACCCAATGGGACTGTATATGGTGTACGCTAACAGACAGTTTTTACCCAGTAAAGTACGTGCATTTGTTGATTTTACTAGTGGCTATTATGGCGATACACCTTACTGGGATTTAGCGTAATAAAAAGTAAACCGCCTAACAGGCATTATATAAAAGCTAAATTTTTAAAAAATTCCGTAGTAAATTTCTTAGTACTTTAAACACCTCTTGATTACTGTGTTGCTGATGCTGTAATACATCAACATTAGCCAACCAACTCATTTCTTCAAACTCAAGAGGAAGTTTAACCAGCTCACCACTTTGTACTGCATCTACAGCTACATGGTTTGGTAATAAGCACCACCCGTTACCTTGTATTGCTAGCTCGAGTAATACAAAGTAATTATCGGCATACCAAATCTCTGGGCTAATTTTTAGCTGAAAGCTACTTGTTTGCGTATTGCGAGAACGAAGAAGAAGTTGTCGATGTAGCCGAAGGCCATCCATATTTTCACATCTGATCCCCGCTAAAGGGTGCGATTTAGCAACATATAAATCAAATTTTACCGATCCAATACATTCATAGTCTAAGTAGCTCGGTATATTTAATTCACTAAAAATAATACCCGTTATAGGCTTTTCGCTGTTTAGCATGTCAATTACGTCATGGCTGGATGCACTTAAAAACTCAAGCGATACGTAAGGATACTCACTTTGCAGCTTGCTAATAATACTCGCAATAGTTTTAAACGGGATCCCTTCGTCAAGTGCGATAGTGATTTCGGTTGGTGTTTTTTCATTTAGTGCTAATGCAGAGTTTGTTAATCGCTGGTGTTGATTAAGCACGGCTTTAGCCTGGGGGAGTAACTGTTTACCGGCTTCGGTTAATTGTGGATAGCGCCCAGTGCGCTCAAATAATGTCGCATTACAGTCTATTTCTAAATTAATAATATGCTGGCTTATTACCGACTGCGCTTTACTTAAACCGCGCAGCAGCTGAAAACGATCCAGCTTCAACGGTAGCCACAAATGCTTGAAGCTGTTCAATACTAAGCATATCGCTTTTCCCGATACTAAGTAACTAACACATATCTTTATAATGAATGAAAATACAGCCATCGTCATCAACTTAAGAAGTTATTTATATATGAACACAGCAGAACGTATTTTTCAGGCCCTAATATTTGAGATGATAACATTATCTTTTGTTGTACCTGCATCAGTTTATTTTAGTGGGTTTGCAACAGGAAAAATGGCAATAGTAGGTATTGGTTTATCAATCTTCGCCATGCTTTGGAATTGCATTTACAACATAGTGTTTGATAAAATAGTTGGGCATAACCGAATCGAGCGAGGTTTAGTAACCCGCATTACGCATGCATGTGGCTTTGAGCTAGGTATGTTATTAATAACGCTGCCAATACTTGCTTGGTATTTAAATATTACATGGCTAGCCGCTACAGCATTAGAAGCTGGATTTTTAGTGTTTATACTTATATACACGTATATTTTTAATGTATTGTACGATAAGTACCAGCCTTACAAAAGATGGGTTAATAAATCGCAATGTGCTTGATATTTTTAAGTTTATAAAAGCAAAATTGTGGGGCATTGAGATCGTTTTGGCAAAAGCGCAATGGCAATAAATAACGGTAAATGTGGTTTTTAATTAAACCAATTAGCACTGCTCAATTGACTAAGTAGTGCTAATTTACTATTTGTACAATTTACCGGCTAACTGTAATGGGGGTTTACAGTAACTTTTTGCTTTATATATTTAGCTCCTTCAATATGTTCCACACGCTCTCACCACTAGGATGAAGTGCAGCATGATACCGATACGCGTAATATGTAATAGGCCCGTAATAATGCTTTTGGCTACCTAATAACTAATTTTAAAAACTAATTTTAAAAACTACGTTTTTAAACGCCAGCAAGCTGCGCTTATATAAATGCCCAACAATCAATATACTTACTACTAAACGTTGCTTAAAAATCAACCACACTGACTATAACTAGGTGTGCCAAGCAAATGGCACACCTATTTTGTTATGCAGGTATGGGGGCGTTTTCTGCAATAAGCTGTTTAGATTTCAACTCACTCCAAAATTCGCTTGGTATGGTAACTTTCATTGAGGCTACATTAGCTTTAATTTGATCTGCCGTGCGTGCGCCAGGAATAATTGAGGATACCGTTGAAGGCGCCTCTGCGAATTGCAGTGCAGCTGTTTTAATATCAATCCCATGTTTAGATGCAATGTCGCTTATTGCATTAAACTTTTGCTGCATAGGCCCAGGAATTTTAGGTGAATAATTAAAGCGGTTACGACCGGCTAAAAAACCACCATTAAGCGGAGCACCAATGACTGCTGAAGCTCCTCGTTTATCAAGCATAGGAAAGGTTTTATCAAGTGCCTGCTTATGATCTAAAATTGAATATTGCAGCGCTAGTAAGCAAATATCAGGGTCTGACATATCGAGCGCTTTATAAATAGCATGAGGTGTATTTACTCCAAAACCCCAGCCTTTAATTATTCCTTCATCACGCATTTTAGTTAACTCAGGAATAGCCCCTTTTGCTGCCTGATCAAAATACTTAAGCCAGTCATCCCCCATATCACTGTTTTGCGGTGATAAATCGTGAATATAAACAATATCAAGTGAGGCGACACCAATACGATGCAAAGTATCTTCAATAGACCGGCGCGTACCTGATGCAGAGTAATCATATTTATAATGAAAAGGCGAGTGATCAGCCCAATGCCAACTATTTTCTAGAGGCTCTGCTGAAGGGGTAAGAAGGCGACCTACTTTTGAGGATAAAACATAATCTTCACGCTTTTTGTTTCGAAGTAAATCACCGAAGCGCCTTTCGCTTAAACTCAAGCCGTAAAAAGGTGACGTATCAAAATGACGAATACCAGAATCCCATGCTGCATTTAGCATTGTTAAAATTTCTGCATCGCTTGATATAGTATTAAAGCCATTCCCAGCGGCAAGGCCGCCTAAGCCCATTCTTGCTTCTGGTCGGTAATGCTTAGCATTAGTAACATCGTTTGTGGGCAGAGCAGCGCTTTTATCTATCGATCCTTTAGTTTGCATAACGCTGCCGTTAGACATTTTTACTTTTAATTGTTCAGCCAAAGCTGAAGCACTAAAAATAGAGCCTAAACTTAAAGCAGCGCCTGCTTTAATAAAATTTCTGCGAGATACCATGTAACTATTCTCCTTGAGTAAGGTTAAATATCTACGCTATAAACTAGTATAAATACCAACCAAACTCAAGCGGGAGAAAAACAATAAATATCAATAATTTCAATAAGATGGTTAAATTGACAAACGCTGAACGCGCACTTTAATTAACATTTTAGAATGATTATTTTCTTTACTCGTACAGTACTTTAATATGCACAAAATAGTGCACTTTAATAGCTTGATAAAAAAGCAAACTTCCAAATTGGTGCACGCCTTAATACTCATTTACACAACATAAAAATGGTTACATTTATTGGATGTGTACAAATTAGTAGACAAAACCGCAATAAATTAAAGATGCACAAATAATTTCACTAGCAAAGCGATTGCGGCAATAATTGGCTAATTTAACCGAGCGTAGTTGAAATAATTGGGGTAAATATTACAAAAACGTATATTATTAAAGGTTTGCCTTGCAATACACGACGTATTTGTCTCTTTCACAATGCCATTGCTGGCAGGCCTGTAAGAGTTTTATCTTGCTAAGTAACACTGTGCAGTGCAGCCTATTACAACTAAATTCAACGTAGTTAGCGCTGAAAATAGCTGCTTAAATAGATCAATTATTCAAGTTCAGGTTACTTGAGCTTTTTAATACCAATTAACACACAGATAGCACCGCCAATAATACCCGCCCATGCTTCTATTGGTGTGTCGCCACTAAATGCACGGCTAAGCTGCGAAGCCGCCGCATCATACACGTCGTATCCCCACATAATTAAAGCGATACCTATAACGATTAAAACAATTCCTACAATCTTGTTATTCATAAATATCCTTAAGGTTTAACTTACATAAACTAAATAAAAATAAATCAGGGTTAATCTAATTCTAATTGAGCACGTTCTACGCTCTCACTAGGTAGCTCTTTTTGTACCGACACACCTAGCTCTTTAAACTCTGATGCTTGTTTAATTAAATTACCTTTACCACGGTATAGCTGCGAAAATGCTTTATCATAACTTTCTTTCGCTTTATCAAGCTGCTTACCTACGCCTTCCATACTCAATAAAAAACCATTGAGCTTGTTATAAAAACGCTCCGCTCGACTTGCCAGCTCTTTTGAATATTTGGTTTGCTCTTCAAAACGCCAAAGCTGTTTAACAATATTTAAACTAGTAAGCAGGGTAGTGGGTGTAGCTACCAGTATATTTTTTTCGATTGCTTGTTGGTAAATATCGCTTTGATATTTGAGTGCTTCTACAAAAGCTGATTCTATTGGTACAAACATAACCACTACTTCTGGCGAGTTAATACCTGGTAAGCGGTCGTACGATTTACTCGCAAGTTCATTAATACGCGCTGTAACGGCGTTTACATGCTCTTTAATTGCTTGATTAGCATCTAGATCATTTTCAGCGTTCACGTAGCGTGTATAGGCATTTAATGAAGTTTTAGCATCAATAACTAAGTGGCGACCCTGTGGTAAGTACACAACTACATCAGGGCGCAAGCGGCCATCTTCAGTGTTAAACGACACTTCGCGCTTATAATCAACGCCTGCACGTAAGCCAGCACTATCTAATACGTTTTCGAGCATAAGCTCGCCCCAATTACCTTGGGTTTTCTTTTGCCCTTGTAGGGCGTTACTGAGCTTGTCGGCTTGATCTGTTATAGCTTGGCTTTTAGCTTGCAAATGCAGTAGCTCGGTTTTAAGCGCAGTCCGTTGTTTTATGTCTTCAACGTGCATTGATTCCATTTTTTCTCTAAAGCCTTTTAGCTCGCCTTGAACTGGTTTTAATAATTGCTCAATGCTTTCTTGATTTAAGGTTTTAAAGCTTTGTGATTTTTCTTCTAGAATTTTATTGGCTAGGTTTTCAAACTCTTTTTTGAGCGTATTTTTACTTTGCTCAATTTGCGCGAGTTGCTCGCTAAAGTTTTGCTGTTTTTGCTCAAGGGTAGTGCGCATATTATTATATTCAACATCGCGCTGATTATATTGTTCACGAAGCGCTGCCAGCTCGCCTTCGGCTTTACGCCAAAAATGATTGTATTGGATGCTTTGTTTTTCTTGTTCGCTAAAACGCGTTTTAAAATGCTGGGCTTCATCGCGCTGCTCTTGGTGAGTATGTTCTAGCAGTTCATGATCTTCTAGTAAGGCGCTGTATTGCAGCTCTTTATTATCAAATTGGTTTTGTAACAGGGAAAGCTGTTGCTGCTGTTCGCTTATTTGTAGATGTAGCTTTTTGCGAAGCCGTGTTGATACAGCGCCGTAAAATAGGGCGCCTAAAGCAACACCAGCACCAGCGCTTAGCCAATCAATATTAGTGAGTACTTGAGTGAGCATAAAATAAACTTATAAAATTTAGAGACATGCCATCATAACCAATAACCAACAACAGAAGTAGGGGAGTTAAGAAATTACAGACATAAAAAACCAGCTTAAAATAAGCTGGTCAAATATTACTAAGTTAAGTAATCAAAGGGATAATCAACATGTGCCCGAGCAAGCTGCAACTTAAATACATAATCACCAAAATAACTAATATTATTAGGTGAGGCTATATAACAACAGGCATTAGAGTAGACCGGATAACAAAATAATTAATTCAAATTAATTTGCGGAAGATCATTTATTTTTATTTGGGTTGATTTAAACAAATCAAATTATGGGCATAAAAAAAGCCAGTTCAAAATGAGCTGGCTCAATCATTACTAAAATGAGTAACTAAATAGGGGGAATCAACATGAAAACTTGTATTAACTGCAATTAATCAACAAGCATAATAGTAGACGCGTCTTTTTTAATTAAGTTCAAAAAAAATAAAAACTTTTAAAATAAGTGCTGAACGCTAAATTTTAGACATAAAAAAAGCCAACTCAAAATGGGCTGGCTCAATCATTACTAAAATTAGTAACTAAATAGGGAATCAACATGAAAACTTGTATTAACTGCAATTAATCAACAAGCATAATAGTAGACGCGTCTTTTTGAATTAAGTTCATAAAAAAATAAAAAACTTTTAAAATAAGTGCTGCGCGCTAAATTTTAGACATAAAAAAAGCCAACTCAAAATGGGCAGGCTCAATCATTACTAAAATTAGTAACTAAATGGGAAATCAACATGATGCTTGTGTTAACTGCAATTAATCAACAAGCATAATGATAGACGTCCGCTTTTTAATTAAGTTCATAAAAAGATCAAAACTTTTTAGATCTTTTTTAGTTTTTAATTAAAGACAACATTTGCTGCTCATCAAACTTTGTAAAGCTCATTGATTTATCAGTAAATAATGCATCAACAAGAGCTTGCTTGTCTTGCTGCATTTTAAATACTTTTTGCTCTATTGAGTTACTCATTATGAGCTTATAAACAAATACAGGATTAGTTTGACCAATACGGTAAGCTCTATCAGTCGCTTGCTTTTCTACTGCGGGATTCCACCATGGATCAAAATGAATAACAGTATCTGCTTGTGTTAAGTTAAGGCCTGTTCCACCGGCTTTTAAGCTAATTAAAAACACGGATGTTTTACCACAGGTAAACTCGTCGATTACTTTATCTCGTTGACGCGTTTGCCCTGTAAGCATACTAAAGTTAATGTTTATTTCTTCAAGGCGTTGAGCTATTAAATCGAGTGCCGATGTAAACTGACTAAATATAATAATCTTACGACCCAGGCTTAGCATAAGCGGTAAGTGTGTTGTTAACCATTCAAGCTTAGCAGAGCCTGCTTGAGTATGTGGATCTATTAATTTAGGGTGACAACAAATTTGCCTTAACTTTAAAAGCGCCTCTAAAAATGCAAGCTTACTTTTTTGTGCGCCTTGTTCGGCAAATAAGTCTATTAGCTTCTCTTCTAATGAACGTGTAATGCCTTGGTACATTTCTTTTTGCTTAGGCTCAAACTCAAACTCTTTTGTTAGCTCTGTTTTTTCAGGCAGCTCTTGCGCTACTTGTGCTTTAGTGCGGCGCATTATAAAGGGCATAATTAACGCTTTTAACTGCTCAGCCCTCTGCATATCAGCTTCACGCTCAATAGGTGTTTGAAAGTGCTGCTTAAAGTGGGCTTGAGACCCAAGTAACGATGGCATAGCAAAATCGAGTAACGATTTAAGCTCAAGTAAATTATTCTCGATTGGAGTACCACTTAAACAAAGTTTAAAGTCGGCATTTAAGCGTTTAACTAATCGTGAGACCTGTGCGGTATCGTTTTTAATGTATTGTGCTTCATCGAGGATTATATTTTCAAAATATAATGGTGAATAATATGCAATATCACGCTTTAAAAGCGGGTATGTAGTAAGAATGCATTGCGCTTGTGCTAAGTGTTGTAAAGGATCGTTACGGTTTGATCCAAAAATAGTGGTTACTTTTAAACTTTTAGCAAACTTAGTGATTTCGTTTTTCCAATTACTCACCAAGCTAGTTGGGCACACTATAAGTGTAGGGCCTGCTTGAGGGCGGTTAAATGTACTCGCTAAAAATGCAATAACTTGGAGTGTTTTACCCAACCCCATGTCGTCAGCTAAAATACCACCTAATTGATGACGTTTTAAAAAGCTAAGCCAATCAACGCCTTGCTGTTGGTACTCACGAAGTGTTACAGAGTCATTTAAGCCATGTAATGAAACCTTAGGCATTGCCTTATCGGTATTATTTAACTCTTGTAAATATAGCTCAAGTGAATCGTCGTGAAGCTCTACGTTAATAGCTGTGTGCTTTACTAGTTCAGGTAAATACGAAAGCGGAATATTAAATTCGTCACGTGTTTTTACAAATTCAAAGCGTTCTTTAAATTCGTTTAATAAGTTAATGGCAGACTTATTAATAACCCCAAATTGACGACCAAGCGGGTAGTAATAAAACAGTTCACTTTGGCGATTCAATGACTGATAAAGCGAATCAGCATTAGTAAACAACAGCGCTGCTTTTGCGTCACACAACAATACTTTGCAGTGCATTTGATGCCCTGCTGCTCGGTGTACATGTAAACTCACTTCACATTGTGGATTAGGGCTTGTTACTTTACTTACACTGACTTGCCAACCACGCTGCTTAAAGCCAGGAAATACTTCGTATATTAGCCAATGCAAATGGATAGGAGATTGCTTTGTAAATACAAGCTCACTTTGTAAACCCCCTTTACAAAATTCAAACCCTAGATTGATTAGCTCGTTAGTTACGGTGTTTTCAAATGCGCTATTTATAGTACTTGCTGGGGCAGAACCAGCTAAATAGTTTTTATTTTTATACTTAAATAACAGCGAAAGTGATAAACCTTGCTCGCCCATTGTTACTTTTAAAACAACATTACTAGATAGCTTAGGTAACGTTGGCTGCAAGTTAGTAGGGTGCGGTATAACACCTGCACCAAAGTTATCTGCAAGTTGTTTGTATATTCTGTCAAAATTAGCGTCATGCAAAGCAGGCATAGTTTGTAAATGCGCTATTTCGTCTGCACTCAATGGTGTACGAAGACGACCCGCTTTTAAATGATCTAAATCGAGGTAAGTAGGCGGTGTTGTTTTTAATAAAGCCCAGTTTTGGGTTTGCTCGAGCTTAATAACTAATTGTGATAGATCTTTATCTTGCTCCCAACTAAAACTCAATGCTTGGCCAGATTGCGCTTTAATTGGCACGCGAGAGCGCTGAAAAAACAAGCGCTCAGTAGCTATCAATTGTTGTAGGGCACTAAAGCCCCATTGGCCTTTTAGCTCAATACTTCCTACTGCATTTTGTGAACGTATCCAACTAAATAATCTAAAATCACTTTCGAGTAAATCATTTGGCGTTACGAAACTATTTAACTGCTGCTCAGTGAGGTTTCGGCCTAACGTGTAATTCTTTTTAGTCTCAAAATTAGCTATTTTAGGTGTTAAAAATACTTTGTTATTTTCAATATCTAATACAAATAATAATACTTGCGAGGGTGTATGTTGATCACCACTTTTAAGAGCGCTTAATTCACTAAACCAATCATTAATGAAGTAATCTTCACCGTATTCACCAGAGTGCTCTATTTTGAGCTTAAACAAAATAGCAGCTAAATGTCGGCATTTGGTTTTTGCATTACACGTACAGTGTGTATCAACAGAATAACCAGTTGGTACTTTACTGATCTCAATACGTTGGTTAAATGATGATCCGTTATCTACTTGCACGGTAGAGTCTACAACAGAAAAATTAGGGGTATGCTCTAGCCAGGTGATTTGACCTTTCTTGTAGTACTCTTTGCCTTTATCTAAGACATTTTCGCGAAAAAGTTTTTTAATAAAGCGTTCAGAAAGAGGAAACTGGGTAGCCTGCTCATTTTTAATTTCTTCAAAAATAGCCATTAAATCATTTTTTGATAAGTTAGCAGACATGTCACTCTAAGCATTAAATTTTAAAAATAATTCTGCCAGTATATGCCTTATGTGCTCTGAGCTAAAGCACTATTAACAAGATATAAACTGGTTGGAGCTGATAGCTTAGTAAAAAATCGGTTTATAGGTAAAAATGAGTATAAAATTTCACAAAATATTAGGCATTACATACAAATATAAAAATTAAACGGCACGTTATAGATCACAATTTTACTAACAATGATAATAAACCAAGAGCAAATAGCTAAAAGGGGGCGATTAGTTAGTAAAAAAGTGATCTTGAAGAGGAAATATGATTATTTAAGGTAGGATTAGGCTAGTAAAGATCAGATTTTTACTAACAAAACAATCTGTCAGATCACTATTTAACTAAGTAGACATGTCTGACAGATCATTATTTAACTAACTAATTAAAGGCACTTAATAGCTTAGTTAATTGTTCTAAGCGTTTGTCTGTCATCACTTTATTGTCAATTTTGATAGACACATCACCACTTTTTAAATTGCGTTGTACCGATACAAACTTATTTTCAAGTACAGCTTCACGCTTAACAGCAACTTGAGGCTCAGCAGTTAGGCATTTGGTGATTGCCATTGCACGCTTGTCGTCACTTGTAATGGCGTTTAGCTCTTCATCGCTAGCTAAGTCACTAACAAGCTGATTAAACGCCTCTTGGTCTCTCTCCTTTGCGCTCATGAGCTTTTTAGCCACTTCGCGACCCACGTGATTCGCAGTAGGGTAGAGTGCAATAACTTCAGCAGGTATTTGTTCATACGCTTTAACAGCATCTGCAATGGCGGTGTGTGATACACCTTCAATTGCAGCAATCTCTCTGTAAGATCCTTTTTTGCCTTGTTCAATAAGCTCATTTTTAGTTTGCTGGTAAGCTTGTCCTAGCTCCCATAAACTTGGAGCGATATATTGATCTGAAGATACTGCTAAAATTTTAGCGTCTTGCTCAGTAAAGTCACTTGAACTAAGTACTAAATAATCAGCGTTACCTAAAATACAGGCCATACGACGGCGAGAACCCGCTAAGACTAAGCTTTTATCACCCTGATCCCAAAGTAACGCAGGGTGCTGATTACGGCCATCCTCTGCAATGGCAGGTAAAATATCCGATACTGACTTTTCGTTAAGAAGTGCTTGTACACGGCGATTTTTACCGTATACACCAGTTGTAGATTCAATGTCAGCGTGTGCGATCACTTTGCAAATAAGTGTAATTTGGCGCTCAGGATCGCTCGGTGCTGGCATGCGAATTACATCACCAGCATTTGCTTGTTCAAGTAATGCGTCAAGGCTACTACTTCCTACAGCTGTTGCAAATGGATCTAAGCGGGTGTCATTTTTACGTTTTTTAGCCATTTTTATTTAACATCCTTACTTAGGGGTATTGAGTGTTGATTGAGTTGACTGCCAATTTGAACGAATAAGCATTTCTAGCTCATCGACCACATCTTTAATATTTTCTTGAGCGCGCATTAGTGATTCACGGCTTGCTAAGCTGTCTGACGCTTTTTGATCAAAAATAGTATTGAAAGACGAAGAGCTAGCAGTAATCGCCGAGCTGTGGTTGATTGGGTAACTCATAACTTGGCGACCGAATGCACTACGAACATCTTTAACAATATCGCGCTGTGAGTGATTACCTTTTACATAGTTGGTAACTAAAAACTGCATAAAGTCCCATCCCTCATGGCCAAGTGCCGCAACGGTATGGTAAATCTCACCTAGTCGTTTTAAATATTTATTATTAGCATCAAAGTCTACAGCTTCAGGATGAACAGGAATAAGCATCGCAGTAGAAGCCATTAATGCATTATAAAACATAAAGTTAAGAGTTGGAGCTGTATCTATTAATATAATATCAAACTCGTCTTTAACAGGGTTAATTACTTTTTCAAGTAACTTATGGTAATGACGAGTTTGCTCATAATTTGAGGTGTCTTTGAGTAATGTTGCAGTTTCGTGCTCAAAATAAAAATCGTCCATACCTGATGGTAGTACACGAATATTTGGGATATGCGTTGGTAAAAATGAGTTTGAAACAAATTCAGGCCATGTTTCGCCCTCATCTAAATCTATACAATCACGCATTAAATCACCAACAGTAATTGGGTCATGCTCGCTTGAAGGAAAAAAGCTTGAAGAAGAGCCTTGAGGATCTAAATCAATTATTCCAATGCGATAGCGCTTAATATTTGTAGTTGCCAGCGCTGCTGCAATATTAACCATGCTGGTTGTTTTGCCACAGCCACCTTTGAGAGAATTAATGACAATAACTTGCAGTTTGTCATCACCAGTACGAAGATCTGGTTTAATATCCATAATATCAGCCATAGCAAAAATGTTTACTAATGTGTAAGCATAATGACCATTGGCGCCGCGTTTTATGTTTAAATCATCAAAGTCGCCATTATCATGACGTCTTTTTAAAGTACGATTATTACAACCTAATAAATCAGCAGCTGCTTTTTGCGTATAAGTTCTTAATTCTTTTTCTTCTGATTTAAGATGAGCACGATAGTGCTGAATACGACCTTCTAATGATTTTTCAGCTACTTCGGCAGTTGCTTTTAAAAGCCGGTAGGTACTTAACGCGTTATTATTGATAGACATACTTTCTTCCTCAAAGTTAGGCAGTTAGTATAATGTCCATTCAAATTGCTGTAAACAACTATTTAAGACGACATGCGTTTTAAAAAGAAGACATTTAAAAATACTTTTACACTTTTAATATTGCTTAGTATAAATAAAGAAGTTTAAAGGTGGTTAAATATATAAGGTAGTAAAGGTTAAGGGCCTAAAATTAACACATAACATTATGATTAATATAAACAATATAAAAAAAAGCAGATCAGCGTTATACTTGGTTAAGATCAGATCTTTATCTACCTGCAGATCACCTTTTTACTAAGCCTTATTTTTTAAATCAAGTTATACACAGGTTGCGCATAAGGTTATGAACAAAAAGAGCCCTTGAGATCAACTTTTTACTAAGTAAATTATAAAGTTATGCACTAACCTTAGCGTCAATAGGTTCGTTTAATTAGTATAGATCTGATCTGTACTTGGTACAGATCAGATCTATGCTAACTCGATAAGCCTTTATCCACAGGGATATTAATTTTATTGTGAATTTGTCGTGCTAAATTTTAAAATAAAGCCATTGTGATGGACAAAATAACAGCTGAGTTAGTAAAAAACAGATTTGTGATGACCCAGTTAGTAAAAATATGATCTGAAATCGCAAGTTATGTACATTACTTAGTATAATAGTGATCTAAACGTTTTATTTAAAGTCAGATCACTTTTATACTAACTTAAACATTTAACTTTTGTTGTTTAATGTGTTGTTATTAGATGTCGCAATAAAAATGGAAATAAGAACAATGAGCCGAAAGGTCAACATCTCGGTAGATAATTTGCCCGATACACTCAGGGGCCAAATCCACGGGGTGGAAAGTGCAATTGATAACGAAAGTTTAGCACTATTTACAGACAACAAAGACGTGCGAATTTCTATTGAAAATGCAGCTCATGGTTTACGTGCATATTCAAACACGTTTAATCATTATGATTTGTGGGGCCGTTTTGTTCGCTCTGGCTATAAAAAATTGCCACTTGAAGAAGCGCCTAAAAAAACAATCATTACGCGTAAAATATCAGAAAAAGTAGATGGTATTTTATACGATGGTGAGATAAAAATTACCCCTGCTGTTGTCAGTACTCGTAAAGATGGCGAAGATATTGAGTATCTTGTTTGGCCATCGGACAGAGAAGAAAAAGTAGAACGAGCACTTATTCGTTTAGCTTCTAAAGGCAAAATAGTAAAAATTAATTTTAAGTCCGGTATTCAATACGCGGTTGTTTTTTCTATGAACGAATTAGCGCAAGAGCTCAAAGCGGTAGGGCAGTCAATGCCATATCCTGCTATTAAAGAGTCACTTGAAGCATTGCAAGGTTCTAAACTTTCATTTAAATATTCAGCAACCGATACTAAAAACTCCGATATAGATGATTCGTTTTACGAGTCAAATATGAACTTTTTATCGTCACTTCACTTTAGTGGCAAAAAAGGTCAAGGTGGCAATGTAAAGTGTGTGGCCTGCTTAAATGCGTTTGTTCATAACATGATTGATAACCTTGAATACAAAGGGTATTACTTTAATAGTGCACAAGAATTAAAACGGGGATTGTCGCGTTGGATGATGCTGCGTTTGTATCACCTTTGGCGTTATGCAGCTCCAGGTAAAACTTATCATTTTAGATTACTTTCTATTATGGAAAAATACGGATCTATTTATTCAACTGATGATATTACGGAAAATAAATTAAAAGCGCTTCGTCGTGATATGACCACCACAATGAAAGATTTGATTGAAAAAGGTGCTATATCAGAATACAGCATTACAAACGTCAAAGATGACAAAACTGGTAACATTATTGATTACACATACGAAATGCACCCGTCTGATCAGTTTTGCGATGAAATACTTACATTGAACAAACACAACAAACGCATTGAGATTCAAGGCGGTAAACGTATTGTTGAAAATGCAGTGTTAATTGATGAAGATAAAATAGAAGAGATAGTAGAAAAATAATAAACGTTATTTAAATACTGTACATATTTACTAAAAAGGCCACATATTGTGGCCTTTTTAACATAATAGCTATCGGTCAACTTGTTCTAAATATAGCCTATCAACTAAAAAATCATACTCACGTTTTCGAGGATGAGCTTCGGGTTTTTTATAATCAGGTAAGATACCTAGTTTAACGTCTGGTTCTGGATTAATCAGAATAAATGGTAATGCGGCGCTCACATGATAGCGGTTTTGTGCTGTGTATCTCACATTAACTTGAGGGCTTACGCGAGTAGGGCGACGAATTCTTAATTTTTCCTTTTCACCTAAACTAGCAACCCGTAATTGTTCTTGAGCTACAAGTGATTGCCATTTTTGCTGATCTATCATTCTTGGATTTCGATAACTGGCCGATTTGTCGAGCATTTCAAGGGCCATTTTTTTAGTCAACGTTTTAGTTGCGTGCTTGTGCATCCAAGTAAACCTAACAGAAAATGGTGATTCACTCTCACTGTGAATCTTACGATAAGCAGCAAGTGTTATTAAATTTGGTATTGCATTATGAACAGCCTCAAATCGGGCATCGTTATTATCAATTGCCAATATACACTCTTTGAAACTAGCTTTAGCTTTGTTAACCTGTGCTATACGATTATTTAAAGCTTGTTTATCTGCATTTTTAATAACAAGTAAACCAGGGTGTCTTTTTAACACGCGACTGCTTAAGCCCGATTTTTTATAAATGTCAGAAAAGGAGTTTAAAATTGCCTTTTGAGCCGGCGCTCCAGTTATTTTAGAGACAAGTATGGACTCTGGAACCTTATTTTCATCTAAATTACTTACATCAGGTAACTGATAGTACTCTGCTCTGGAAAACTCACATTCGTTTAATTCTTCAATTAACCTTAAAGTTAATTCGTTCATTAAATCAAACTGACTCCTAATTTGCACTTTAGTAACCACGGCACACCTCAAAGAACACATCTTACCAATTCCATATTATTGCATGCACTTTGCTTTGTGTAAATTTTTAACAAAATAATACTCGATGTTCAGATAATACTAAAAAAAATAAGTATGATGTGTTCTTTCCGAGGGTGGATAGTTCTATTTATTCCTGTAATACTGTTTTATTGATTAAAGAGTTAGTCCGCTTAGAGCTTAATTGCCCATGTAGTGTAATAAATGAGGAATGTAAAATGAACTTGGTGCGGTTGTATTCTAAATAATAGTGTGGGTTTTGGTTGTTTCTCTAATTAGTGATTAATATTATAACGTGTTTAACTATGGGTCTATCATCCAAAACCTTACAATGTCATACATGCTTTTTACATGAGAGCCATTTAAGGCATCACTGGCAGTTAAGTTTTTAGTTATCACAACTTGCTAAATAACGCTGACGGCAGGGTGGGAAGATGAGGGGTGAATCAGCAGATTAACCTTGTGTCAGTTGTAAGTATATTCTGGCATGAGAATAATCAACAGCGTTATTCTACTAGGCTTAAAGTACATATAAATGAGCAACACAAAATGACATATCATATATTTAGGCCTGCACATAGTCCCTGTTAGTTAATAATTAATTTAGCGCGTAAAGCTAAGATTACATTTGATGCAATTTAAGTATGATGTGTTCTTAAGTAAAATACATATAATATACCCTTGTGCTTTATTTATTCTCAATGTGTTAAAATTGAAACTAATTAACTCTAATTGTATGTTTTTAATCACTTTAGTTTATTTAAAATAAAACTAAAGTGATTGTTATATAACCGCCTAAGTTAAGTAAAATTACTTTTATACTTAACTCATAACTAAATAATTGGAAAATAGTGAATTTAGTCCTTGAACATAGGGGTCTGCATACGTTAATTTCTTCTTATCAGGTAATGTAGGAATGAGGAAAAATTATGTCATCGTGGAACCCAAATAGCTGGAGAGAGCTGCCAATACTGCAGCAGCCACAGTACCCAGATCAAGAAATACTTAAATCAGTAGAAGGCCAATTAAAAACGGCTCCGCCTCTAGTTTTTGCAGAAGAAACAAGAAGCCTATTCAAACAACTTGAAGACGTGTGCGAAGGTCGTGCATTTTTACTTCAAGGTGGTGACTGTGCCGAGTCGTTTAGCGATTTTAATGCCGCTAATATTCGCGATACATTCAAAACAATTTTACAAATGGCTGTTGTATTAACTTATGGCGGTAAATGCCCAGTAGTTAAAATAGCGCGTATGGCTGGTCAATACGCTAAACCTCGTTCAGCAGACTTAGAAACAATTAATGGCGTGTCTTTACCATCTTACCGTGGCGACATTATTAATAATATTGAGTTTACAGAAGAAGCGCGCATTCCAGACCCTCAACGTTTAATGACTGCATACCATCATAGTGCTGCTACGTTAAACTTATTACGTGCATTTGCACAAGGTGGCCTAGCCGATCTTCACCAGGTTAACCGCTGGAACATGGGCTTTGTTGCTGCAAATCCACTTAAAGAAAAATACCAACAACTTGCAGATAAAATTCAAGACGCACTAGAGTTTATGGAAGTGTGCGGAATTAACTCTACAATTGCACCAAGCTTAAAAGAAACCGATTTATACACTTCTCACGAAGCTTTACTACTTGGTTACGAAGAGGCACTAACACGTCGCGACCATTTATCAGGTGACTGGTACGATTGTTCTGCTCACTTTGTTTGGATTGGTGAACGTACACGCCAACTAGACCATGCACATATTGAATTCTTTAAAGGCATTAAAAACCCAATTGGTGTTAAAGTTGGCCCAGGTATGGACCCTGACGACCTAATTCGTTTAATTGACGCATTAAACCCAGATAATATTCCTGGTCGTTTAACGCTAATTACGCGTATGGGTGCAGACGTACTACCAGAAAAACTCCCAGCACTAGTAAGAAGAGTTCAACAAGAAGGCCGTAAAGTAATTTGGAGCTCAGATCCAATGCACGGTAATACTGAAAAAGCGACTTCAGGTTACAAAACGCGTAACTTCGATAATATCATGCGCGAGATCAGTCAGTTCTTCGCTGTACACAAAGCTGAAGGTTCATACGCAGGTGGTGTTCACCTAGAAATGACAGGTCAGCACGTAACAGAATGTACAGGCGGTGCTTACGGTTTATCTGACGATGACTTAGCACAGCGTTACAAAACGCAGTGTGATCCACGCCTTAACGCCGACCAAGTATTAGAGTTAGGCTTTTTAGTCGCTGATTTACTAAAAGACGCACGTAAATAATATTTATTGATACAAAAAAACCGCTTAGTTGCGGTTTTTTTTATTTCAAATTTGATGACTAAGTTAGTACTTACGTCGCTCCAAGTCTGTCTCTATCAGTATTTTTGCAGAAATTTCTTCAACAGAATGATGCGTAGAATTAAAGTAAGCTATTTTGTGACGCTTATACAACATTTCTACTTCGCGCACCTCAATACGACACTGTTTAATTGAAGCATACTTAGAGTTAGCCATACGTCGATGCCTTATAGCAGCAAGCCTCTCAGGGTCAATCGTGAGCCCAAATAACTTATGTTTATAAGGGACTAAACATTTAGGCAAACCTTCATTATCTAAATCTTCTTCTGTAATAGGGTAGTTAGCCGCTTTAATGCCGTACTGCAGTGCTAAGTATAAGCTTGTCGGGGTTTTACCACTTCTGCTAACGCCAATTAAAATGATGTCTGCCTCGGAAAAGTTTTTAATATTTCCGCCATCATCATTCATAAGCGCATAGTTAACCGCATCAATTCTAAAATCATAACTTTTTTCGTGGATAGAATGCGTACGATGCATTTTTGGAACAGGGGCTACATTGAGTTCTTTTTCTATTTTTTCGCTATACGTAGTTAAAAAATCATACGTAACTGCATCAGCCGATTTTATAATTTCACTTAAATTGTGATTCACAAAAGTAAAAAACACGAAAGGCTTTTCACCTGTTTTTGCAGCGGTTGCATTAATTAAAGCTTTAATTTCGTGCGCTTTTTCTTCAGTTTCTACAAATGGAATTGTTTTATGATTAAAATCGATAGGAAACAACGACAAAGTCGCATGCCCAAATACCTCTGAAGTAATTGCTGTTCCATCTGATATATAAAAAGCAGTTCTCATAATTAACCTTTTTATTGCGTTTAAATCCCTAAAATGGGTTTCCCACGGTTTACGTGAGGACTGTTGCCAGTGTAGAATGATGACGACCTTTATAAAAGGTTTTCTTTCTTAACTCTCACAGTTAGACCTACAATTTGTTTTTTTTTTGGAGAAAGATCCGTGCAAGAATACGTTCTCTGGTATCAAGAGCTTGGTATGCAAGATGTTCCTCGAGTTGGCGGTAAAAACGCGTCACTTGGCGAAATGATTTCAAACCTCGCAAACGCAGGTGTACAAGTACCGGGTGGTTTTGCAACTACCGCAGATGCTTTTAATGAGTTTCTAGATCAATCAGGACTCACCGCCAAAATTCATGACATCCTAGATACACTTGATGTTGATGATGTAAATACACTCGCTAAAGTCGGTGCCGATATCCGCCAATGGATAATCGACACACCATTCCAACCAAACCTAGATCAAGCCATTCGCGACGCATATAGCCAAATCCATGGCGATACTGCAGCAGATGTTTCATTTGCAGTACGTTCATCAGCTACCGCTGAAGATATGCCAGATGCATCATTCGCAGGCCAACAAGAAACTTTCCTTAACGTTGTCGGTATCGATTCAGTCATGGTCGCTATTAAACACGTATTTGCTTCATTATTTAATGACCGCGCAATCTCATATCGTGTTCACCAAGGTTACGATCACCGTGGTGTAGCGTTATCAGCAGGTATACAGCGCATGGTACGTTCAGATAAATCAGCATCTGGCGTAATGTTTAGTATTGATACAGAGTCTGGTTTTGAAGACGTTGTATTTATTACATCAAGCTACGGCTTAGGTGAAATGGTTGTACAGGGCGCGGTTAACCCTGATGAATTTTATGTTCATAAACCAACACTCCTTAAAAACAAACCTTCAGTAGTACGTCGTAATATTGGTTCTAAAGCCATACAAATGATTTACTCAGAAGACAAAGCACATGGTAAGCAAGTAGACATCGTTGATGTTGACCCTGAGCTTTCTAATAAATTTTCGATTACAGATGAAGAAGTGCAAGATCTTGCCAAACAAGCTGTAATCATTGAAAAACATTACGGTCGTCCTATGGACATCGAATGGGCAAAAGACGGAAACGACGGCAAACTATATATAGTTCAAGCACGTCCAGAAACTGTCCGCTCAAACGAAGACTCAAACGTAATGGAACGTTTTCAATTAAATGGCACAAGTAATGTACTTGTTGAAGGCCGTGCAATTGGTCACAAAATTGGTAGCGGTGTTGTACGTGTTCTTGATTCAATTAAAGAAATGGACCAGGTACAAGTAGGCGACATTTTAGTAACCGATATGACCGACCCTGACTGGGAACCAATCATGAAACGTGCAGCAGCGATTGTTACAAATCGTGGTGGCCGTACCTGTCACGCGGCAATCATTGCACGCGAACTTGGTATTCCGGCTGTTGTTGGTTGTGGTAATGCAACTGATTTAATTAAAGCGGGACAAGAAGTAACAGTATCGTGCGCCGAAGGCGATACCGGCTTTATTTACGAAGGTATTTTAGATTTTGAAATACTAACGTCACGCGTTGATAAAATGCCAGAACTACCAATGAAAGTAATGATGAACGTGGGTAACCCCGATCGCGCCTTTGACTTTGCACGCTTACCGCATGCAGGTGTTGGCCTTGCGCGAGTTGAATTTATCATCAACCGTATGATTGGTGTTCATCCTAAAGCGTTATTAAATTTTGATGCTCAAACAGATGCATTAAAAGCAGAAATTACTGACATGATTGCCGGTTACGAATCACCAGTAGAATTTTACATAACAAAACTGGTTGAAGGTATTTCAACGCTTGGTTGTGCTTTTGCACCAGAGCGTGTAATTGTGCGTATGTCTGATTTTAAATCAAACGAATACGCAAACCTAGTTGGCGGTCAGCAATACGAGCCAGAAGAAGAAAACCCAATGATTGGTTTTCGTGGCGCCGCCCGTTATATATCTGAAGACTTCCGCGATTGTTTTGCACTAGAATGTGAAGCTATAAAACGCGTAAGAAACGATATGGATATGGCAAACATTGAAATCATGATCCCATTCGTACGTACCCTTGAAGAAGGTAAACGCGTAATTGAACTACTTGAAGAGCATGGCCTTAAACGTGGTGAAAATGGTCTTAAAGTAATCATGATGTGTGAGCTGCCTTCAAATGCATTACTTGCTGATGAATTTTTAGAAATGTTTGATGGTTTTTCTATCGGCTCTAACGATTTAACACAGTTAACGCTTGGTCTTGACCGTGATTCTGGTTTAATCGCACATTTATTTGATGAGCGTAACCCAGCAATTAAAAAACTACTTTCTATGGCAATTAAAACAGCTAAAGAAAAAGGCAAGTACGTAGGTATTTGTGGTCAAGGTCCTTCAGATCACGAAGACTTTGCAGCATGGTTAGTAGAGCAGGGCATTGACTCTGTTTCACTCAATCCAGACACAGTAATAGAAACATGGTTATACCTAGCTAAAAAATTAGCAAAGTAATAAATAGGTAAGCTATAAAAAATGCCAGCAATGTATTGCTGGCATTTTTTTATAACCAATTAAAAGTTAAATTAACGGGCTATTTTTTTATCTAAATAAGCACATGATTTAGTTAACGCCTTTTGACAAAGTGATAAGTAATGTCGCGCTTTAGGGTAGTAAAACGAAAAACACAATAAACCCGCCATAAAAAATATAAGTGAAGGCTAAGGGCGTGTTGATCTTTGTGGATTGAAATTTGTTCAATCTAGGGGCGATTAAATCGCGGCGCGAGGTTTGTAACCTAGTGGGCTAAGTAAGAATCGAGCAACAAAGAGTTAATCGTCCCTGGAAAGAACCCATTGGGCAGCGCATGTTTGGTATTTATGCTGCGTTATCGCCTATTTATGGGGAGTAACCACACTACATAGGCTCTGCCTTGCCTAAAAACCAAACATACTGCTGCAAATTCAACAACCAAAGGTCAACACGCCCTAGGAACGATCGCAAAAAATAATCCTAGCAAAATAAATAGCACGCCACTGATCTGTAATAGTAATTTTTTCATATAACACACCTCATTACTCGTTAACTTGAGTATAATTTAAGCTGCATTAAAATCGACTAAAAGAGTGTTACAAACTGTAAAATCTTCAATTTCTATTCGCCATCACCATGATATAATTAGTCAAATGCCCTAAAATATCGCCGTCATGATAACAACAATTACACAGCAAGATGCCGCGACAGAACTTGTCGCAAATTACCTAAGTACCATTGCAAGCCAAGGTTTTAGTGGAGATACCGATGCCAGTTATGCAACGCGTATTACTGCTTCAACCGATAACAGTGTATATCAGGAAATACCCCAAGGTGTTATTTTTCCAAAAAATGAAAAAGATATTCAACTCGCACTACAAACTGCATCTCGCGACCCATTTTTATCATTAACTTTTGGCCCTCGTGGTGGCGGAACAGGTACAAACGGTCAATCGTTAACACCAGGTATTGTTGTAGATTTGTCTCGCTATATGCGCGAAATCCTCGAAATAAATGTAGAAGAAGGCTGGGTACGCGTTCAAACTGGCGTAATAAAAGATCAACTTAATGACTTTTTAAAACCTTATGGTTTTTTCTTCTCACCCGATTTATCTACTAGTAACAGGGCAACTATTGGTGGCATGATAAGTACTGACGCCTCTGGGCAAGGTTCGTTAGTTTACGGAAAAACAAGCGATCATGTTTTAGGGCTTACAACTTATTTAGTCGATGGTACACCTATGTGTACCTCACCAATAGACATCGACAAAGCAAAAATTATAGCCGAGCAAGACTCTTTAATTGGTAGTTTATATAAAACAGTTTTAGATATTTCAGTTAATGAACGCGCAGCTATTTTAGCTAAGTTTCCACGGTTAAATAGGTTTTTAACCGGCTACGACCTAGAGCATGTGCTAAGTGATGACTTACTTACTTTTGACATGAGCCGACTAATAACAGGTTCAGAAGGCTCATTAGGTATAGTAACTGAAGCTAAATTAAACCTAACGCCTATTGCCGAATTCAAAACGCTTATTAATATCAAGTACGATAGCTTTGACTCAGCACTTCGTCATTCACCGTTTTTAGTTGATGCACGCGCAACATCGGTAGAAACCGTAGATAGCAAAGTTTTAAACTTAGCGCGTGAAGACATCATTTGGAATTTAGTATCGGACTTAATAACCGACGTACCAAATAAAGATATGCAAGGCCTTAACATGGTCGAGTTTAATGCAGTATCAAACGATGATATAAAAGACAAAGTAGACACACTTTGTAAGCTTCTAGATGAATGCGTAGCAAATCAAACTAATGGCGTTATTGGATATCAGTTAATCAGTGATAAAAGCGATATACTAAAAATTTACGCAATGCGTAAAAAATCAGTGGGTTTATTAGGTAATGTAAAAGGCAGTCAAAAACCACTCGCCTTTGCAGAAGACACTGCTGTACCCCCTGAAAATTTAGCAGATTATATTGTCGAATTTAGAGCATTACTCGACAGCCATAATTTACAATATGGTATGTTTGGCCATGTTGATGCTGGGGTTTTACACGTACGCCCAGCACTTGATATGTGCGACCCAGAACAAGAAAAACTACTGCGAACTATTTCAGATCAGGTAGTAAAACTAACCGCTAAGTACGGTGGTTTAATGTGGGGCGAACACGGTAAAGGTTACCGAAGTGAATATAGTCCTGAATTTTTTGGTGAGCATTTATATACGCAACTTCGTAAAATAAAAACAGCTTTCGATCCTAACAACCGCATCAACCCCGGTAAAATATGTACTCCTATCGATAGTGAAGACTCACTAGTTAGTGTTGATGGACAAAAGAGATCGCACTTCGATAAGCAAATATCAATAGAAGTTAAAACCAGTTTTAACAATGCAATGACCTGTAATGGTAATGGCATATGCTTTAATTACGATGAAAATTCACCTATGTGTCCATCGTATAAAGTAACTGGCGATCGTCGTAATTCACCAAAAGGACGCGCAAGTTTAATGCGCGAATGGCTTCGTTTACAAGAGTCAAAAAATGTAGATTTACTCGAAGTAGAAAAGCAGCTTAACAAGGGTGAAGTAATCACCTGGTGGGAACGTTTTGTTCACAGCCGCGAAAAACGAAAAGGTATTTACGACTTTTCTCACGAAGTAAAAGCGTCAATGGATGAATGTTTAGCGTGTAAAGCATGTACAACTGCCTGCCCAATTAAAGTAGATGTTCCTACTTTTCGTTCGCGCTTTCTAAATTATTATCATAGTTATTATGCACGCCCGCTAAAAGATTACCTTGTTGGTAACATAGAAAACAGCGCGCCATTAATGGCAAAGTTTGCAAAAGTTATAAACCCAATTGTTAAAACATCATTAGTAAGCAATGTTATTAAAAAAACAGTTGGCTATGTTGATACACCACAGTTAAGTATTCCTGTACTTTCAAAGCGTATTACTAAAACACAAAAATTTGATTTTGATTTATTAAATAAATTAAATGCAGAGCAACAAAGTGAATATGTATTAATAGTACAAGACCCATTTACGAGCTTTTACGAAGCCGAACTAGTAGAAAGTTTTATTACTTTAATAACCCAACTTGGCAAAAAACCAATGCTATTACCTTTTAAACCAAATGGTAAACCGCAACACGTAAAAGGTTTTTTGCATGAATTTAAAGTTACAGCTAAAAATGCAGCTGAGTTTTTAAATAAATTAAATGATATTAATGCACCGTTAGTCGGTTTAGATGCTTCACTCGTTATGTGTTACCGCGATGAATATAATACAATTTTAGAAAATAACCGTGGTGAATTTAATGTGCAACTTGCCCATGAATGGTTAGAAACACAATCGTTTAAATCACTAAACGCAAAGCAAAATACTGATACCGAATTTACATTACTGAGTCACTGTACTGAAACAACTGCACTGCCAAAAGCGGCAAATGTTTGGCAAACAATTTTCAGTGATATTGGTTTAACATTAAAAACAACAAATACAGGTTGCTGTGGAATGGCGGGGACTTATGGCCACGAAGCACAAAATCAAGATAACTCACGTGCACTTTACGAAATGAGTTGGAAACCAATTGTAGATAAAAATAAACCAGAGCAACTTTTATCTACGGGCTTTTCTTGTCGTAGCCAAGTTAAACGTTTTGAGAAATTTAAACCCAAACACCCAATTGAATTACTCGCACAGGTACTTAGATAATAAAAGTTAAAAAAAGGCGTAACTTAAAAATAAGTTACGCCTTTTTTATTAATACCCATTCGCTTAATTAAATGATCGTTTTTGAGACTGGAAAAACGCCTTGATACCTCGTCAAAAAATTCACTAATTTTTATAAAAGCTATTTAGATTTTTTAGCGAAACTGTCTGCAATTGGCTTTGTACTTATACCGTGAATAAATACACTAAACAAAATAGTCGTCATTGCTATTGTCGCTATTTGATATTTGTTTTCTATTTGCGTATCAATCACCATCAATGTAAAAACAATTGATGCTAATCCTCTTGGTCCAAACCACGCAAATGTAAAACGCTCTTTAATATTCAATGCCGTAAACTGCAGTGACAACATAACAGGAATTATTCTAATTAATGTTGTACTTAATAAAGCGTAAATTATAATTTCAGTATTTAATTTCGGGATAACTAAGTAAGCACAAACAAACCCAAACAAACACCAAATCATTAGCGATGTAAAATCTGCGATGTGCTCTGAGTCTTCAATTAATTCTGTTCTAACTTCTTCAGTCGAAAATTTATCAAATAGTAAACCTGCAATAAACACCGCAATAAATCCACTGCCATGAAAATACTGAGTAACAGAAAACACAGCCATAGCATAACCAAGTAATAAAAATGGACTGGTATTTTGTGCAAAGTAATGACGTTTCATTGCAAAGTTTAAACTCGGTATAAAAACAGCGATACTTGTAATAGCTATTAATAGAGCCAGGCCAAGCTCTCGGCCAAACACACTTAATGTTTGTGTTGCAGTAATAGCTGAGTCAGGATTTTTAGCGAGTAATATAAATATTAAAAATATGGGCACACATAATCCATCGTTCAAACCACTTTCAGTATTTATTCCTTCGCGTATTTTTTCAGGCACTTGTGTACTTGCTAGTAACCCTTTACTTAATGCCGCATCAGTAGGTGTTAAAATAATAGCGAGCAACGCCGCTTGAATAAGTGAAAGCTCAGCAAAGAAAAATAAAGCAACAGCAATACCGAGTAATAAAGTTAAGGGTAGGGCAACAAACAACAGTAAACTAGGATACTGAAAACTATGCCTTAATACACTTAACTTTGATTTAGCTGCATCAGAAAATAAAAATATACTTAGCGTAAGCTCTATAAATGGTAATAAAAGATCAACGCCTTCTTTTATTTTATCCCCTTCGTTGGGTAGCATTAAAGCTAAACATATTCCCCCAACAACAAAAAACATTGGGCCTGTTACCTCTGTTTTTTCTAACTGGCGAAGTGTTAAAGAATAAATTAAAAATAGTCCGCCTATAAATGATATTACTAAATACTCCATTAAATTTTCCTTTTAAGTCCTGATTTTGCTCGCTCTTTAATATTTGTTTGAATATAAATTTGATCGGTAGTCGCAATTTTAGAATGGCCTAAATCTTCTGATAAATGTTTGAGCGGTCTGGTTTGCGCATCATGTGTAGCACCTGTATGACGAAGCCAATGTGCCGTTGCAGCGCCAAGTTGTTCAGCGTCATCTTTAAAACCATCATCAAGTAATGATTGCTGTGCATAATCAAAACTTTGTTGAACTAATCGCCTAATTTGCCTTACGGTCATACCACCTTGACCGCGAATTTTATGAACTAACGGCTCAGATTCATCAACTCGAGGAAGGGCAGGTAGCCCTCGATATAACCTGTATCGTTTTAAATATTCAACAAAATCATCACTTAAGGTTACATCTCGTAATTTATTACCTTTACCCATTATACGTAAAAACCAAAATCCATCATTATCTTGCCAAAAATGAGACATTACCGGCGACCATTGTGGGCGCTCAGATAATTCTGATATTCGTAAATAAAGACCTTTTAGGCAGGCAAGCGTAAATAAATTTCGCTCTAAATCAGGGTTATGTTCGCATAAATCACGCGTTACACCAAAAACGTATTCCCATTGAATATCACTTAATGTATCAGGAATTTGAATTTGTGATTGAACAACTAAATACGGGCTATTTTTTTTAACAACAGGGACAAAGTTCGCAAATGTTTTTTCTTCGAGTAGGGCAAACTTATAAAATACATTTAAGGCAGTAAACATAGCCGATAAAGTTTGTTGGCTGGCGGTGGATACTTTTAGCATAAAAGGGCGCCAATTTTGATTTAACCTACGAATTCCTTGCTCATCTTTATAACGCCATTGCACTGAAGTTGCAGCCCAGGTTTTATCGGGTTCGACCATAAAATCAACGTAAGCTTCAATATCTTCGCGTTTTAAATCGAATACTGATTTTTCTGCTATTAACCACGACCATAAATAAAAGCGTTCAAGCTCATTTCGAAAACGGCTATAAGTGGCTTCTGATTTTCGGCCATAAACATATAAAAACTGATATAAGAATGTCAGATCGGCTTTTGATTCAGTTACAGTCAAGCCAACTTCCTGTATAAAGGATGCAAGTTCTGGGTATTCTGAATTAAGAGTACCGTCGTCTAGATGGGCAATTTGATATCTTAATTGTTTTAACGTATCAACCAAAGCAACAAGCATAATGTATAAATATTCAATTAAATAATAGGTTTACAGAATAACGTTAAAGTCCGATACTGTCTAGTATTGGACATAGCAAAGCTCTAATTATTTTAATACTGTGATTATTCTATGGTTGTTGGTTGCTATATCTTATTAAGGAAAAAATTATGAAAAAACTAATTATACTAAGCGTACTGGCTTTAACTGTTGCGTTAACTGGGTGTGCTACTACAGGTAGTGCATCACCAAGCGAAAAACGTTCACTTGTACAAAGTATGAAAACAAACACATTAGATAAATTATACGCTGAAAAACCTGACGTTAAAAAACAAATTGCTAATTCGGCTGGTTACGCTGTTTTTGATAACGCGAACGTAAATGTTGTTTTAGCCAGTTTTGGTGGCGGTTACGGCGTGGTTAAAAATAACCTTACTGGTAAATCGACTTACATGAATATGGGGGAAGCAGGTTTAGGGCTTGGTTTAGGTGTAAAAGATTTTAACGTTGTAATGGTTTTTCATAACCAAGCTGCACTAAATAGATTTATTGAACATGGTTGGGCATTTGGCGGAAACGCTGATGCAGCAGCAAAATATGAAGATAAAGGCGGTGCACTGGTTGCCGAAGCAATTGCAGATCAAGTTACTGTATATTCTGTAACCGAAAATGGCCTTGCACTACAAGCTGTATTAAAAGGTACCAAGTTTTGGGTTGATTCAGAGCTTAATTAACCTCCAAATTACTCTCCTAAAAGCGAGCTGGTTTGTATAATCACGCTCGCTTTATTAAAACCCATGTAATTTAACATAACGTAATTTATGGGTTGTTTCTATTTATTCTAAAATTTTTCACTACGGTATATAAGCTACCAAAATTAAAATTTTAATTTCATCGAGTTATTTTACTTATTTTTATTTCGTTATTAATCTCTTTAGCTTCCATTTTGAAAGCTATATCTCTGATATTACCTATGTCTAGATTCATTGCATCATCAGAAATATTATTAGGATAGAATGCAAACCTGTATTCCTTTTGATGTGAAAACTCTATTCTTTTCTTAAATATCGCATCATCATCTTTGAATTTTCCTGAAAATATTTCAGGGTCATAATATTCGATTAAACCAGCTTTAAAATTTAATTGCTGTTGTTCAGCTTTATTAAATACTCTATTAATAAATTCTTCTACATTTGTCACAATCACAGCTTTTCTACCCAGCCCCAAACAGCTTTCAGATATTTTTAATTCTTCAATTAGTTTTGGCAGATTTTCTTGAGTCAATTCAAAATTTTCCGTTTGGTAAGATGCATATAAACAGAAGATGTTAACATTATCATGGTAGTTCATATTCATTGATACATTACCAACAACATCTTTTAAAGTAACACCATTTATTTCAATTATTAATTCTTCTGCTTTATACCAACTAATAACTCCTTCATGCTTATCACCTCGATTTCCTAAAGCTTCATCATAAAGTTTTCTAAAATAAGAAAGTTTTTTTGAGTGAAGAAATCCATCTAAAAACATTTCAGCATGTTTATCTTCATCAAAAATTTTTATTAAAAAATATATATACTTATCCATAACAATCCTTATTAATTTATATTTATAGTTCCTAACAGATTTAATCTATTATCGTTATATAACCATCTTATATTCTATAAGTACATAATTTAAAATATTTAAATTGCCATAAGATATCATCCATACTGTCAAACTAGACCTTTGATTATTTACTTCTAGGATATTAAACATACCGTAATTTATGTGTTGTCAGTAATTAAATTATTAATATTACTTCAAATCAAAATTATCATTATTTAATTTTTTATCAAACGCTTCAGCCAATTTTTCAGTTTCACTAAAAACGGTATTCCAATATTTAATACGTGTGTCTGCATCTAGATCGGTAAAATCGTTTCTGTCTGGAATTTTCCCGTAAGGTAAGCCGGCAACAAATTCTTTTGATGGGGTAATCATCACCACGTTGTCGTAATTAAGTGGTGATACTTTACGTTTTAAATTTTTATCGAACCACCCTGCTTTTGGCTCACTATTAAAATGCGGATATAAAATAAGTCCTGGGTTATTAATTTTTAAGTCAAAGTGGTAATCGATAATTCCGCCGTCGCTATATATAAATTTTTTATACTTTTTTATTTATATTTTGTATTGGTAATAGCCTTAGCTTTAAATAAAAAAGGGCTACACGCCCTTTTTTATTTAACTATATTGCTTATATAAATTATATTTTTCTTTTGTGTGTTCAGAAAAGTAGTCTGTGTATAATCATTTTTTAGTAAAATTAAATAACTATATTTCAATTATTTAACTAATATATATAATAAAGCTGCTAAAACACTCCCTATTATTGGACCAACTACCGGGATCCATGAGTAACCCCAGTTACTATCAATTTTACCTTTTATTGGTAATAAAGAATGTACAATTCGCGGGCCTAAATCTCGAGCTGGATTTATTGCATATCCAGTAGTCCCACCCAGAGAAAGTCCAATACCCCAAACAACAAAAGCAACAGGTATAGCGCCTATTGAACCTAAGCCTATTTTTACGCCAGAGCCATCGTCAATTTCAGCTGAAGAGAAGTAAAAAACACAAATTAATAAAACGAAGGTCCCTATTATTTCACTAAGTATATTTCTAAACGTATTTGGTATAGCTGGAGATGTACAGAAAACAGCTCGTTTTAAGGTGGGATCGTCAGTGGCATCGAAATGATCTTTATAAACTGCATAAACTAACGAAGCGCCAACCATCGCGCCAATAAATTCCGCTAAAATATAACTTGGAACTTCGGACCATGGAAATGATCCAGCTACGGCTAAGCCTATTGTTACTGCAGGGTTAAGGTGTGCTCCACTATAGGGACCGGCAACAACCACGCCGATAAAAACACCAAGTCCCCAAGCAGTGGTAATCGTCATCCAACCGCCGCCATGGCCTAGTGTTTTCTTTAGTATGTCATTGGCTACAACCCCGCCCCCAATTAAAATAAGCAGTGCAGTTCCTAGTATTTCAGCTAAGAAAGGTGACATTTTAATATTCCTTATTAATTATAAACATAAAACCACCCTCAATAATGATATCTATTGCATAAGTATAAACCATGAATATTTTGAAACTTTTTTACAGCTGAAAATTACCATAAGATAAGTATCAACTTATTTATTTTTACGCTTGGAGTATTTAGTGGTATCATAAAAATAGTCTCCACTAATAAACCTTAATAGATATGTTGCTATGGTTTTATAGTTAAGCGGCTTATTATTCGCTTTGTACTTTTTTTACCGCATTACACCATCCGGCATATAATTCATCACGTTTTGATTTAGTCATGTTAGGAACAAATCGTTTATCGCAATTCCAGTTAGTCGCTAATGATTCAAGTGATGGGAATACACCCGCTTTTAAACCTGCTAAGTAAGCTACACCCAAAGCAGTAGTTTCACTTATGGTCGAACGGTCAACTTCGGCTCCTAAAACATCTGACAAAAATTGCATAAGCCAGCCATTTATTACCATACCGCCATCAACTCTTAGTACCTGTGGTCTTACGCCATCAGCTTCCATTGACTTTTGAAGGTCTTTAGTTTGAAAACAAACTGATTGTAATCCAGCTGTTACGATCTCTTTTATACCCGTATCTCGGGTTAAGCCAAAAATTGCACCTCGCGCATTAGAATCCCAATAAGGAGCACCTAATCCTGTAAAAGCGGGTACCATATATATACCGTGATCTAGTGAGGTATTGCATGCAAGTGACTCTGTTTCTTCAGCTTTTTGGATTAATTGTAGACCGTCTCTAAGCCATTGAATTGCAGCACCTGCAATAAAAATACTCCCCTCTAGCGCATAAGTTGGTTTCCCATTTAATCTATAAGCTACTGTACTGAGAAGTCTATTTTCAGATTCAAGTACTTTATCGCCAGTGTTAACCATCATAAAGCATCCTGTACCATAGGTACTTTTAGCCATTCCTGGTTGAAAACAAGTTTGCCCAAATAACGCTGCCTGTTGGTCTCCTGCCATTGCAAGAATAGGTACTTCGTAACCTAAATAGCGTTCATCTGTTACACCAAAATCATCTGATGAATCCATTACTTCTGGTAACATCTCTATTGGCACATTCAGAAGTTCAAGTAATTCCACGTCCCATTCTTGGGTATGAATATTAAAGAGCATAGTTCGCGAAGCATTCGTTGCGTCTGTGCGGTGCTCTTTTCCGCCTGTCAATTTCCACAATAAATAAGTGTCGACAGTACCGAAGATTAAATCGCCTTTTTCTGCTTTTTCTCTAGCATCGGGACAATTTTCTAAAATCCAATTTATTTTAGTTGCAGAAAAATATGGGTCTATTAAAAGGCCGGTTTTTTTTCTAATTAACTCTTCTTTTTCTGCGGCCCTTAAATCATTACATAACTCTGACGTACGTCTATCTTGCCATACAATCGCGTTATAAACGGGCTCACCAGTAATTTTATCCCATACTATTGTTGTTTCACGTTGGTTGGTAATACCTATGGCAATAACCTTATCGTGTTGAGGGTCTAGGTGTTTCATTACAGCTGTCATTGTTTGCTGTACAGAAGCCCAAATATCTTCTGGTTTATGTTCTACATAACCATCTTTTGGAAAGTGCTGGTCAAATTCTTGTTGTTCTAGGTATGCAATATTACCATTTAAATCAAATAGCACACTTCTAGAACTAGTCGTACCTTGATCAATTGAAAGGATATAGTTATTCATTATTTTTTCACTTTTACTTTCGGTTATTTTCGTTTTTGTACTATTACATGGATTAATTGCTACATACAACAAAAATACAACTTTAATATATAATTATTTATATGTGATTTTCATTTGTTAGCTCTTAACCTATAATTTACTATTAACTAAATTTAAAATGCGAAAAAAATGACTCAAGACCAAAGACACGAATCCATACTAAAATTATTAAAAGAAAGAGATTCAATTTCTATTGAAGTACTAGTAAGTCATTATGAAGTTACACCACAAACAATAAGACGAGATCTGGCTTATCTTGCTAATTTAAATAAATTGAGACGTCATCATGGCGGTGCTAGTGCCATTTCAAGCATTCAGAATACAGCATATCAAACTAGAAAAATCATGGACTTAGAAGCTAAACAAAAAATAGCACAGCATGTAGTTCGTATGATACCTAATGGCTCTTCCTTATTTATAAACATAGGCACTACAACAGAAACAATCGCGAAAGCACTTCTTGGTCATGAAAATTTGAAAGTTGTAACTAATAATCTTAATGTTGCGGCTATATTAGGTGTTAAGAAAGATTTTTCTGTACTTATCGCAGGTGGAGAAGTTAGGCACAGAGATGGCGGGATTATTGGTGAGACCACAGAGGATTTTATTAAACAATTTCGTATGGATTTTGGCATTATAGGTATTAGTGGCATAGAAGAAAATGGTGCGTTACTTGATTTTGACTATCGTGAAGTGCGCGTAGCCCAGGCAATCATTGAAAATTCACGTAAAGTTTTACTTGCTGCAGATCACTCTAAATTCGGTCGGTATGCGATGGTAAAATTAGGTAATATCTCACAGGCAGATAACTTTATTACCGATGCTCAGCCACCCGAAAGTATACTTACTTTACTCAATGAGCACGATGTCGAACTGCATATCGCTCGGTAAAAGCTTAACATAACAGTTAAATAGATTTTCCCTCATCATGGGGAAATCATGAGCTTTCCATTTTAGCTACAGCATGATCGAATAGGTTTCTTATAAATAGAAGTCCCATACAATTAATTTTTGATGAACATTTTTCAATAATATCCGACGAATAACTGCAATCTAAAGTCGAATATAAGCTTCATGCTATCTTATTCATTCTCGTTGTAGGTGTGATCTGCACCGAAGATGGATGAAAAACATTGAATACGTTGCTAATAATGAGATTGATTTGCTTGAAAAATATGTCTCATTTGAAAGTAGTCTTCCAGTTCACAACACTATAGATGGTACTATTCACCTATATCATCTGAAAAGTCATACCTATTGTATTAAATTAGTGATCTATTATAGCGCTGAGGAAATAGCGCGATAACAAAGAAAAATTATGACATAGAGTTGTTATCTCCAATTGCTCTCTGCATTTTCCTGTATTGCTCCCCCTCCTGCCCCTATTCTGTCAGCTATTAATAATTTTTAACGTAGAGAGTTATTTAAGAAGATAAAATGATCATGCTTTTAATAGGATAGATATTACAACAAAATTTTATACGTTGGACACAGGCTGCACATATAGCAACAAACGTTGGCGTTATAGCCATAGATGGTAAAACTATTTGTGGCTTTAATGATAAGAAACCAAAGAGACATACAATCGATATAACAAGCGCTTTTCAGCCGGCAATAGCTGTTGTATCAAGAAAAATAAAGATAGCTAACAATATACCTCCAACTGGCCCAGCCTTGCTTGATTTATCGGATATCAAAACGCCGTAGTAACTATTGATTTAATGGGGTGTCAAAAAACTATAGCGGAAAAAATTAAACTCCTAAGTTTTTTATTGCTTTACGGTGGGTTTGATATAGCTAGACTAACTTTCATTTATGTACTTTAATGTTTGCAAATGTTCGTTATTAAATGTTATTTTTAATATAAAGAAAACCGAAGTAAATAATAACTTCGTACTGTTATAGCTATTCAGAGTCTTAAAATACAATAGTTATCTGCAGTAGCTTGGTCATCCTTGTTAATCAGATCAATTAATTTTTGATTTCGTTTGAAGGCTTACTTGTATCAAGTACTTAAATGTTGGGTAACAAATCTTGAGTTAAATAATAAAAATATCGAAAGTATTTTTATTATTACTCGTATACTTACTTACCTGCATGCCTAGTATAAGTTTTGATAGCACGATAAATACCGTTTAGGACATTAATACTTTAAATTTAATTGAGCTGGTCTAAATAGCTTGATATTAAAATAGGTAATTCAACAAATGAGTCAACTTAGAGACAACAATATTAAAAAACTTCCCCAAGATATTTATGATGTTTTGATTATTGGAGGGGGTATTAACGGTGCTGTATCTGCTGCCGCTTTAGCCGCTAAGGGCGCTAGAGTTGCCTTGATAGACAAAGGTGATTTTGCCGGTTTCACTAGTTCAAACTCATCAAATTTAGCTTGGGGTGGCATAAAATATTTAGAAAGTCATGAATATAATTTGGTTAATAAACTTTGTAAAAGTAGAAACCATTTAATGCGTAGCTATCCTTCTACTGTTAAAGAAATTCGCTTTTTTACAAGTATCCAAAAAGGCTTTAGATTTCCGGCATTCTTTGTTTATTTAGGTACTATTCTCTATTGGTTTATGGGACGTTTTTTTACTAAATCTCCTAGATACCTCAATGCAAAAAAAATAAAATCATCAGAGCCAGTCATTAACACAAAAAATGTAGAGGCTGGATTTGAATATTCAGACAGCTTTTTATTGGATAACGATGCTCGTTTTGTTTTCAATTTTATTCGCTCTAGTATGAGCCATGGGTGTATTGCCGCTAACTACGTAAGTTCGCAGGGCTCTACTCGCTCTAATGATATTTGGACTACAAATGCAGTAGACGAGATGTCTAAAGAGAAGTTTACTATCCGCTCTAAAGTTATTATTAACGCAGCAGGCCCATTTGTTGATCCTATTAACAATACAAATAGTCAAACCACAGCACATCACCATGTATTTTCAAAAGGTATTCACCTTATTGTTGATAAGGTAACTAACAGTAACAAAGTACTGACGTTTTTTGCAGATGATGGTCGGTTGTTTTTTGTGATCCCCATGGGCCCAAAAACGTGTATTGGTACAACCGATACACAAGTTCATAGTCCGCACTCACAAGTGACTGATGAGGATCGAAACTTTGTGCTTGATAATGCTAACAAATTATTAGAGTTAGAAAAGCCAATTACAAAAAGTGATATTATAGCCGAGCGCTGTGGAGTTAGACCATTAGCAATTAAAAAAGACGGTAATGGTAAGGCTGACTGGGTGCAATTATCACGCAAGCACGCTATAGATACAAATAGTGATCAAAAATATCTTTCTATCTTTGGCGGAAAACTAACAGATTGTATTAATGTAGGCGATGAAGTGGCTGATTTAGTCACTGGATTAGGTATTAAGTTACCTTATGAAGATTACAAATGGTACGGTGAACCTGACGACACTGTTAAAAATGAGTTCATGCATCGTGCAAAATTAATGAATTTGGATGGTTTAACACCTAAAACATCTACAGAGGTACTTAGTAAGCGGTTTTGGAGACGTTACGGCAGAAATGCGATTAACATGCTAGAAAAAATTCGTGAAGCACCTGAAAAAGGCGAACTCCTTATTAAGAATTCGGAGTACTTACGTGTGGAAATTGAACACGCTGCTGAGCGGGAAATGATAACTAAACTCAGTGATTTTTTACGTCGACGTTCTAAAATTTCACTGGTTGTAAGAAAAGAAGATATTCTTTCAGATCCTGGTTTACATGAAGTCTGCCAAATTCTATTTGGTAAGGATAATGCTGAAAATAAACTTCAGGAGTACATTGAAGAGATATCTAAATAACCATTTACATCTATTCTTACGACTTTAAAAGCTTGGGTTAAATGTTATAGAAGAAGTCTGTTAACACGATTAAAATTAATTATGTTAACTGACTTCTTATAGCAACTAATAAAACTATATTTTATTTTTAAAAATTAATAACATTTTAACTTTTTATCAAACGCTTCAGCTAGCCTTTCTGTTTCACTAAAAACTATATTCCAATATTTAATACGCGTGTCTGCATCAAGATCGGTAAAATCGTTTCTATCTGGAATTTTTCCGTAGGGTAAGCTTGCTACAAATTCTTTTGATGGGGTGATCATCACTACATTGTCGTAATTAAGTGGTGACACTTTACGTTTTAAATTTTTATCGAACCACCCTGCTTTTGGATCGCTATTAAAATGCGGATATAAAATTAAGCCTGGGTTATTAATTTTTAAATCAAAGTGGTAATCGATAATTCCGCCGTCGCGATATATTCCTTGCGGCGAGCCTGCAATATTTTTTATGCCTTGCATAACAAGTGGTATTGAACCCGATGCAAGTAATGCATCTTTTAAATTATTTTGAGTAAGCGCTATGTTTTGCGTTTTAAAATTGTAGCTGTCGGTAATTGATAAGTCACTTGTTGCTGGGCCAAATATAAAACGCTCATACTGTGAGCCTAATAATTTTCGGTTAACGCGGTTTAGCATATAACTTTTTGATAAACCCAGTAGTTGTATTATTTTATTTTCGCTGGCAATAAAGCCATTCGATTTTGCTACTATAAAGTGCGCTTTAAATATTGGGTTATTTATAATTTCGGTTACGCCGTTATCGCCAAAAACATCTTCAAGTAATGCGCGCGCTTTTATTGTTATTTCACTTGGTGTTGGTTTATTACTTGAGTATCGGGTTTGCGAATACGATTTTGCTAAGCGCTCAATGGCAGCAACGGGATCGTTTTGTGCAAAACACGCAGAGCAAAAAGCGCCGGCAGATGAGCCAATTAAATTAAGTGGCCGGGTTCGGTTTTTAAAAAATTCACCAAAAATATACTTATCCAACCCAAATAAGGTAAACCACTTTGGCCCACCACTTGCACCTAAAAAAGAGGTGAAAAGTTCAGGTTTAAAGCCCTGTTCGTTAATAATTTTAGCCGCTGTTTTCCCTGCGTTAATCTCGATCATCTAAAAAATTGTGCCTTTTATTTTGGTTGCTTCTGTTATTTCTACAACACTGAAAGTGAATACTTATGCAAAATAAAAAGCGATTTCATGTTGCCATAAAACCGCTTTTTATAGTTAAGTGTGCTTAAAGTACGTGAATTAATCCCAAATGCCGTCTTCACATTTGCCCTGTACTTTTACATCTTTTACTTTAAATTCGGGCTCTAAACCTTTGTCTCTTTGTGCGTGGTAATCGCTCGTAACAGACAAAATAGTCGGCGTTAACAGTATAATAGCGATAACGTTAACCACTGTCATTAATCCTAAGGCAATATCGGCTAAATCCCAGACTTCTTTTAATGTGGCCGACGCGCCCCACAACATCATTGATAAATAAAGCAAAGTGTAAATGCCGCGCCCTACTTTGTTGTCGAGCTTAAATAAGTGCAAGTTGCTCTCTGCATAGGCGTAGTTTGCCACCACCGATGTAAAAGCAAATAAGGTTATAGCGGCTGCTACAAAGTAAACACCACCTTGTGCTAAGTGAGCAGTCATCGCGCTTTGTGTTAAACGAATGCCTCCCATTTCACCGCTTATGTCTATATCGGCCAATAAAATGATCACAGCGGTACAGCTACACAGTACGATTGTATCGAAAAATACGCCTAGCATTTGTATGTAACCTTGCGTTACAGGGTGATTAGGAATTGGGCTGGCACTTGCTGAAGCATGCGGCACACTACCTGCACCGGCCTCATTAGAATATAAACCACGTTGAATACCGTTTTTAATCGCAGCGCCCATTGCACCGGCGCCTGCTTCTTGTAAACCAAACGCTGATAAAAATATATCTTTAAGCATGGCGGGTACTTGCGTGAAATTTATAATCGTAATAATTACCGCCGCAAGTACAAACACAATGCCCATTATTGGCACAACACGCTCTGCAAATCGGGCAATTGCTTTAAAGCCACCGAGTATAATTGAGCCCGCTAATACGGTAATAACTAGGCCTGAATAAAATGTAGGAACTTCAAACGCGTAGTTAAGTGCGTCAGTAATTGTGTTAGTTTGCATTGCGCTAAACGTAAATCCGTAACCTAAAAACAAACACGCGGCAAACACAATTGCGAATGCTCGGCTACCCAAACCTTGTTGAATATAATACGCAGGCCCGCCTCTAAACTCGCCGCCACTATCGCGCACTTTATATACTTGCCCAAGTACGCTTTCGGCAAAGCCTGTAGCCATACCCAATATGGCTATAACCCACATCCAAAATATAGCGCCGCTGCCGCCAAGTGAAATTGCCACTGCCACACCGGCTAAATTACCGGTACCTACCCGTGCACAAAGCCCTGTACACAATGCTTGGAATGATGAAATGTCGTTTTTTTTACATTTACTACTGCCTTTTAAAAGGCTAAACATATGTTTAAATTTAAGTATTTGAATTGCTTTTAGTCGTACTGAAAACCATACCCCCGTAAACAAGAGTATATAAATAAGTACCTGCCCTTCTCCCCATAAAAGGTTGTTTACGCTTTTGACGACGGTATCGAACATTGCTAATTCCTTCTTATATTTTTTATATTAATACCCTTTTTTGGGTATAACGGCATTTGCTTGCGACATCGACTAAAAATTTAATGCAAATAAGGCAGCTAAGCTGCCTTAAAACTATACATTATTTATTTTGCAAATGAACTCCTGCAATCATGCACCTAACTGAGCCACCAGCCGACTCAATAGTAGGTATAGGTAATGGCACAAGCTTAGCCGTTTTTTGTATAACTGTTATTTGTGCCGGTGTAAGTGCATTAAACGCAGTTTGCGATAAGGCTAAAATACGACCATTTTTACCCTGTAGCTCAATAGCATTGCCACAAAAGTTATTAATTTGCTCAAGCGTTAAATCGATAACTTGATGATGGCTTTTCAAAAAATGTTTAGCTAACTGTGCACGTTGTTCAATTGGCACCATATTTAAACTGATCATTACAAATTTTGTAGCAATACACATTAAAACATTAGTGTGATAAACCGCAGTTCCTTGCTCGTCATATGCGTTAAACACTATAGGTGATAGTTTTAATTGCTCACATATTGTATTAACCACCGACTTGGTAGTTCTTTTTGATTCTACCGCGTAAGCGAGTTTATTTTGATGATCGACAACCAGTGAACCAGTGCCTTCAAGAAATGAATTTTCTTTCGATAAAAATGAATAATCAGTCACTGAAGATACTTTATAGTGATCCGTTAAAAAATCAATAATATCTTTTCGATATTCTAACCTTCTGTTTTCTACAAACATTGGATAGATTATTAATTGGCCACTTTGATGAGTTGAAAACCAATTGTTAGGAAAAACTGAATCGGGAGTGTGTGTTTGCTCATCTTCAAAAAGGTGAACTGTTACCCCTTCATTTTTTAATATTTGTACGGCATTAGTCACTTCTTTAAATGCTTGTTCACTTTGATTTTGTGCTAAGCATTCACTTTGAAATGCGTTATCGAGCATTGTGTGTGGGTTAGATGTAAAGTGATGTGGCCTTACCATCACTACAGCTCTGGGGGCTTGGTTTACTTCGCTCATGCCACGTGCTCTTTTACTAATGGTTGATCACTAAGCACTGAAAATAAATTACGAGGGTCCGCTTGTTGTGTAATTAAATCAAGCAAAGCAAACTCGCCCGTTTTAATTAGCTCATCGCGTATAAATACCAGTGCTGTAAAGTCTTCGCTCGCAAAGCCAACGCCGTCAAAAATGGTTAATTCATCTTGGCTAGTACGCCCAAGCGACTGCTTATTAATAACTTTATGAAACTCAGTTACTGTAAAGCTTGGACTCATTTGTTGAATTTCGCCCTCTATTCGAGTTTGTGGCTCGTACTCAACAAATACATTAGCACGCTCAAGCAATCTAGCATCTAACTCTGTTTTACCTGGGCAATCACCACCTATGGCATTAATGTGCACACCTTGTGGGATCATGTCATTTGTTAAAATAGTGGCGTTAGTTTTATCAGCAGTACAGGTAGTGATAATATCTGCCCCTTTTACTGCCTCTTGTACACTATTACAAATAGCCACGTTTAACCCGCATGCACTTAAATTAGCAAATGCTTTTTTAGAGGCGCTTTTATCTATATCGTATAAACGAATATGCGTAATACCTAGTACCGCTTTAAAAGCGAGTGCCTGAAACTCTGATTGAGCGCCATTGCCTATTAAAGTAAGGGTTGTTGAGTTTTTAGGTGCTAAATATTTAGCTACCATTGCAGAAGTTGCAGCTGTACGTAGTGCTGTTAGTAAACACATTTCGCTTATCATAACCGGATAGCCACTATCTACATCTGCTAAAATACCAAATGCAGCGACTGTTTGAAGTTCTCTAAAGGTGTTTTTTGGGTGACCATTTACATATTTACAGCTGAACATTTGGCCATCACTTACAGGCATTAGCTCTATTACACCCTCTGGTGAGTGTGCTGCATAGCGAGGTGACTTATCAAACTCAGTCCAACGGGCAAAGTCGGTTTCTAATTTATGTGTTAGATCTAGCAAAACGTTTTCGACCCCTAAGCTATTTATAAGCTTAGCCATTGCCTGAACGCTAATAAATGGAACGCCTTGTTTTGGCTGTGCTATAAAATGACTCATGCTGAAACCTCTTGAATAATGTATTAGTTAATTTAAAACAAGTTTAGCGAGGCTACGTGCTATTTAATATGGCAATTAATTACACAAATAGTACTAATTTTTATCATTTTGCTATGCAGTTATGTACAATTTATGTATTTTGGTCAGTAACTTCTTTTAAAGGTTTGATTTATGACTCCTTATATTTATGACTCTCTTGATAATGCTTTAATAGCTGAATTACGAAAAGACGGCCGCGCTTCTATTTCAGCTTTAGCCGGTTCTTTAAATGTATCACGCGGGACAGTGCAAAATAGGTTAGACAGATTAGTTAGCTCAGGCGCAATATTAGGGTTTACTGTACGCGTTCACGAACACATAGAAACAGAAGCCGTGCGCGCAATTATGATGATAGAAGTCGTTGGTAAATCTACCTCACAAGTAATTAAAACAATGCGCGGAATACCCGAGCTTATAAAATTACACACCACCAATGGTGCATGGGATTTAGTTGCAGAGCTTCAAGCTGCAAATTTAAGTGAGTTTGATGGAGTGCTAAGGCAAGTACGCGAAATTGATGGTATTTTAAATAGTGAAACAAGCATATTGCTTTCATCAACTTAAGTTATTTTTAATATTTAAAAGAATACTTAAATGACACCCATTTATAATGTTTTAAGTATTCACAGCCAGATTCAAGGTCGAAGTGCACCACCTTTACTAAACTATAAGTTCAGGAGGTGTGCCATGGGTACCCAATATTCACATTTATCTAACTTTGAACGTTGTCGTTTATTTGAGTGGTATCATTACCAAAAAAAATCAATACGTGAGGTGAGCCGATTACTAAATCGCTCACATAGCACTATTAGCCGAGAGTTAAAGCGTAATAAATATGATTATTACGTACCAACTTATTACCCTCATCCAGCTCAAATGTATTACGAAGTAAGGGTAAGGGAGAGAGCTAAGCGAGTTAAGCTTAAGTCTGTTGAAGCTCAACGATATGTGACTGATAAGCTCAAGCTTGGGTGGAGTCCAGAGATCATAGCTGGGCGAATAAAATTTGATAAAACCTTACCCAACGTATCTCACGAGGCCATTTATCAATATATATATACAAGAATGAACCATCACTTATTGTGTATTTAGCTAGGCAACATAAAAAACGTAAGAAAAAATATCCAACCCGTAAAACGAAAACAGTTTGGGGTCAAAGATGTAGTATTTTAGACAGGCCAGATGACATTAATCTCAGAAAAAACTTTGGGCATTGGGAAAGTGACTCTGTTGAATCTAGCGACAGAAAATGTGCGCTGAATGTGTTACTTGAACGAGTTTCTAGAGTGTGTCATATCACCAAATTACCATCTAAAAAAGCTCTAGCGACATCGAATGCAATATGTAAAAAACTATCTATTTACCCACCGAGTGCTTGTTTATCGATAACTTATGACAATGGCTCTGAAAATACAGAGTTTAAAAAAGTAGAAGCCATTTTGAAAAATAAATCTTATTTTTGTGAGCCTTACCACAGCTGGGAAAAAGGTGCTGTAGAACAAATAAATGGTTTAATTAGAAGGTATTACCCGAAGAAAACAAACTTTAGCAAAGTAAGCCATCAGCAATTAAAAAAAGTAGAGGAACAACTAAATAATCGCCCTAGAAAATGTTTAGGATTTAAAACACCAAATGAAGTCTATAATGAATTAGGTGGTGCACTTCCAATTAGAATCTAGGGGTTGATAAATGTACAAATTAGGGTGGGAGTCATTTAAATAAAAGGCATTTAAATGAATAATACTGCAACTTTTAGTCGCAGTATTATTCATGATTTGGGAATCCGATTGGCTTAATTGTAACTATACTCGCTTTGTGAGTAATTATGCGTATTGCTGATCTCAGATTGGCTTTGCTGCGCTAAATAAGATCGACCTGCAGCTAAGCCTAATTTATGATCAAAACGTAAATCGTTATTTGAACTACCTAATAATTTGCTATGCAGTTTTTCGTCTGCAAAAATTTGTATTATTTCCACATCACTTGGTGGATTTGCAATAAACTCAAGCTCATCTAAATACGCTTTTTCGTGCTGTATCAAGTAGTCCAATGTTTTTGGACAATAGCCTGATGCTATAGCAAATGTTCTTAGCTTTTGTACCCATGCAGATTGCGCTTGAAAATTAGCGTCAACCGTTCTTATTACAACAATTTTACGAGCACCTCGGTTGTAAGCCTCACGCACGGGGAGTGGAGCGGCTAAACCGCCGTCTAGATAAAAATCGCTCTGTGCTTGTTCTTCAACAAGATGTGTTTCATTCGCTGCTTTTACGTTTAACCAAGGTGTTAACTTTACACCTTGTTTGTATAAAAACGGAAGTGCGCTAGAAGCCTTTAACAAATCACGCCATTGACTGCTATCACCTGTAGGCGATAAGTAATAAGCTTTTCTGTCTCGTGCATTTGTGGCTGTTATAAGTAGTTCACGCTCACCTAAACTAGTTTTCGCTGTTTTGAAATCTATAGCTCTGTTTACTTCAGTGGTTTTGTCAAAGTACCAATCTAGATCAACTATATGCTTACCCACTAATCCGCGACCAAGCTGAAAAAAACGCTTATTACGCGAAAGTCCTCTAATCAGGCGTTTAGCGTAGCCTTTTTGACGCGCTAAGTAGCTAGTTAAGTTTTGTGAACCCGCTGAAGTACCAATGAATAAATCAAAAGGGTCATAGCTTTGCTCTAACCACGCATCAAGTACGCCAGCTGTGAATATCCCTCGCTGCCCGCCACCTTCAGCAATCAGAGCAACTTTTGGTTGCGCTGTTTTGTTAACTGAATTAGCTGTTGCGGTGTTTAGAGAGTTCACGGTGTACCTGCCTTTAATTTTATGATGTCTGGTTTAATAGCTACATTATAAAAAACAAAAGTGATATCTTAAAATTGATTGTTTAAATCAGTTCAATTGAAAAAACAGAACGGTATATAAAGCAAAATATGTACTAAAAATAGCAATCAAATTTACTTTTAATATTTAAATAACAAATACAGACATCACTTAAAGTTAATAAAATGAGTTAAAAAAGTTTAACTTTTGATGATGTCTGTATATTAACAAGCCCAGAGTGTACGCTTGCTTAACTAACTATATTTTAGTGTTTTATTTCCATTAAAATTTCGAGTGCACGGTGGCGTTTTTCACTATCAAACACATCATTCGTAAATATAAACTCATCAACTTCTAGCTGTTTAGCTATCATCTCTAACTTGTGTTTAATACTTACATGCCCGCCTACTACGCTTAGGCTTAAAAAGTTCTCTACATGAGCGCGCTCTTGTTCGCTCCATAACCCGTCCATGCTTTCAACAGGTGGTTTTAGCCACAGCTCATTACCGCGTATAAGTTCGAGTACACGTTGCTTAGAAGTAGTCGACAAGTATTGCGCTTCATCGTCGGTGTCTGCTGCCACTAAAGGCAGTGCAAGCATTACGTATGGCTTATCAAGTACGCTTGATGCTTTAAATTCGCGCTTATACAGCGCTATTGCGTCGTGCACAAAGCGCGGTGCAAAATGCCCTGCAAATACGTACGGTAACCCTTTTTGCGCTGCTAGTTGCGCGCTAAATAAACTCGAGCCTAATAACCAAATCGGAACTTTTGTGTCCTCACCCGGTATAGCGCGAACAGGGTGACTACCATCGTAAGGGCCTAATAAAGTTTGCAGTTCAGTGACTTCATCGGCAAAGTTTTCAGCGCGTCGTTCATCTCGGCGCAGAGCACGACTGGTTATATGATCGCTACCTGGTGCGCGGCCTAAACCTAAATCAATACGCCCAGGGTATAAACTCTCTAATGTGCCGTATTGCTCTGCAACAATCAGTGGCGGGTGATTTGGTAACATAACGCCACCAGCACCTACTCGTATAGTTTTAGTTTGCCCTGCTATGTGGCCAATTAATACAGAGGTTGCCGCGCAGACAATTCCCGGCATATTATGATGTTCAGCCATCCAAAATCGGTTAAAACCGAGTTCATCAGCTTTTTGTGCATAAGCGACACTATTTGCAAGAGTACTTGAGACGGTGGCATCTTCTTTCATTGGGCTAAGCTCAAGTAAAGAAAACGGTATTGCAGATAACCCAGACATGTTTACTCCTCATTGCCTTTAATTAAGTGATGAAGATAGTCAAAATAATTTAACCATCATTCCATTAATGGGTCTGCTGGGTGGTTAATTCAATCATTGATTTTAACTAATCAATTGATCCTGTCTATTAAGCTAAGTGCAGAGTGATTATTGCATTAGATGCACTTACACTCATTCAATGCAATTACACTCATTCAATGCAATTACAATACATAAATAAACTACACACGTTATTAGCTGTATCAAACATAACAATATGATTTATAAAAATTATTTTTATTTTAAATGTTTTGGATCAGGTATGCGTAATTGCTTAACGAGTGGGTGATTTATTTTTTTCATTTCTATTAATACTAATTGAGCAACTTCTCGAGCACCGAGTTCATTGAAATGGGTATTGTCTTCTACGCCTATAGGGTAATTTGGATGCAAGTTAGGTGCTATATGCATAAAACGTAAGCGTGAGTTGATCCCACCAAGCTTTTGAAAATACTGTTGGGTCACCCGTTCCATGTCAATAAAATCGACCCCTGTCTGTTTAGCTACATCTCTTACTATATCAGCGTAAATAGGATGGGTGTCCTTGATCTGACCTTTTTCATCAAAATAACGTCGCGTTACCGGGGTCATCAGTAATGGCTGTGCCTGCTTTGCTCTTACTTCAGCAATAAAATTAACTAGGTTTTTCTTATATTGCTCTGGTGTAGTGTAGCGGTCTACTTTCTGTTTTGACTGATCGTTATGACCAAATTGAATGATCACAAAATCATCTTTATTAAGTTCATTTATAATGCCCGCCCACAAGCCTTCACTGATAAAGGTACGTGTACTACGACCATTTTTAGCACGATTTTTAACGTCGATGCTATCATTAAAAAAGATACTAAAGGGCATTCCCCAACCTGTTTCAGGGTAATCCTTCACTTCTTTAATTGACATGGTTGAATCCCCTGCCATAAAAAGCTGAACTTTAGTAGTTGCTGACATACTTGAAAAACTCACCATGATAAATATTGCTGCTATTAATTTTCCCATTCTACTCGCTCTTTATTGTTTTTAAAAAATCAGTTTAGCTCTTTATAAAATTATCTTTTGTAATTGAGTGAAAAAATAATTTTACTTAATTGTGGTTGTCGTTATAAACATACCACCAACTGCCACCGGTGGCAAATAACAAGTTAAATCATGGTGCTGAATAAAATTAAACCAGTCCTTAATGTACTTTTACTGAAAAAAATGTAAATGAAGTATGAAAAATGTAATTTACTAGGTTTGACAATACGCTTTTTTAGATATAACTTGATTTTTATGCCACCGGTAGCAATTTTATTTCCCTGATATCGCTACTGATTAAGATAATAGTTTTATGACTTTTAATCATAGACTTACATTTTACTGGCTAGATAAAGTGATAAAAATAAAAGCTCAAATCAACAGCATAAAAAAGGAACACACAATGAAGACTGCAAATAAGTTCGTTATCAAACCACTTAACTGCATTGTTAGTGCCTTACTACTGGGCACAACATCGTATGCAATCGCAGCCGATGAACAGCCACAAACAGATACTAAAGCCCAAAATGACATAGAGTTAATTCAAGTAACTGGATTTAGATCATCATTAAATAAATCCTTAGCAACTAAACGTTTTGAAGTAAATACCACTGAATCCATCGCGGCTGAAGATATTGGTAAATTCCCTGATCTGAATATCGCAGAATCATTACAACGTATTCCTGGGGTAGCTATTTCTCGTGAAGGTGGTGAAGGACGTCAAATTACGTTGCGTGGCTTAGGTCCGGCTTTTACCCGCACAACACTTAATGGTATGGAAGTACCTGCTAGTACCGATGGCACCGACTCTGGTGGCGGCGTAAACGGTGGCCGTGCATTTGACTTTAATATATTTGCATCCGAACTATTTAATCGTGTTGATATCCAAAAAACGCCCACGGCCGCAACTGAAGAAGGTGGTATAGCGGGCACTATTGATATGTATTCTGCACGTCCTTTTGACACAACAGGCTTTCATGTTGCAGCGTCCGCGCAAGCCGGTTATAACGACCTCACTGAAGAAGTCGACCCACGGATGGTATTTATGATCAGCAACACATTTGCTGATGATACAATCGGGGCTTTATTCTCTGTCGCAAAATCTGAACGCACCGTACGCCAAGAAGGCTTTGGTACAGTTCGCTGGACCACCCCCGTACTCGATGGTGGCGGTATCTATGCTGACACCTCTAATACTGAAGTTATTGGCACACCCAATACAGGGGACTGTGAGTTCGAAGGTCAAACAGTCGATGCTGTGAACTGCTTATATACGCCTCGCCTGCCTCGCCCTGATTTTTTTGGTAATGAACAAGAACGTTTAGGCTTTACCGGTTCATTACAATATGCTCCTTACGATGATCTGGTCCTTACACTAGATACATTACATTCAACTCTTGATAATGACCGCACTATGTACAACTTTTTCGAGATGTTTAGAAACACATTCAGCGAAATTACTCCTGAATCGATTACGATTTCTGACAATGGAAAACAGGTCCAAGCAGCGACATTTAACGGCGTTAAATCTCGAGTAGAAAGCCGTCAGCAGATTTCAAAAACAAAATTTCAACAATACGTATTCTCAGCTAAATATCATTTATCTGATTACCTTCGATTAGACGCTATGGTGGGCACTGCTGAATCGGATGCTCGCTCTGAACAGTATCGTTATAACATGACTAATAACACACCTCATAGAGTATCGATGGATTTTGGCACCAGCAATAATACCGCTGTAATGAATTACGATTACGATACTCTAGATGCCAACTCTTTTGATTTAGCCGATGGGCGCTTACGTGCAACAGATGTACTGCGCGAAAATGACACCGCTAAAATTGATTTATCATACGAGATGGATATGATGAATATCAAAGGCGGTATAGCCTATAACGACAGAACGGTTAGTTACGATGAATCACAAATAAACGGTTTTCCTGATCAAGATTCTGCAGCTGGATTTTCTCAGCTAATACCCTACGATGATTTTGGCACCGGTTATGACGGCACGTTATCACCCTTTCTAGTGGCTGATTTTGATGCAATAAATTCACAGCTTTTACTTAAAGAGTGGGTGCCACGCAGTGCGCAGAGCTGGAAAGTTGAAGAAGAAACAATGGCTGCCTACATCGAAACAAATTTTGAGTATGAAATTTCAAGTATGCTGCTCAGAACTAATGCAGGTGTTCGTTATGTAAAAACTGAAACCACATCAACAGGTTTTATTCAAACTGATGCGGTATCAATCGACAATAGCTATGACAATATTTTACCAGTGCTAAATTTAGCCCTTGATGCAACCGATGATGTGATTGTAAGGCTGGGTTTATCTAAAACCATGACCCGCCCGAGTTTGAGTTCACTCAATCCTGGTAATCCATCGTTTTCTTATTTAAACGGCACTGTTAGTGCGGGTAACCCATTCTTAGACCCATTCACCTCTACCAATACAGACGTTGGTGTTGAATGGTACTTTGCAGAAGAGTCGCTATTAGCAGCAACAGCGTTTTACAAAGATATTGGCTCTTTTATAAAAAGTGATAGTGAAGAAAAACTCGTCGATCCTGCTTATTTACCCTTTATTGATAATGATCCGCAATATGATCCATCAAGTGCACTCGATCCTAGAACTACCCCTTACACACATTTCGTCCCTGTAAATGGTCAAGGAACTGTGATTAAAGGGCTAGAACTTATTTATCAGCAACCTTTTTCATTCCTACCTGGGTTGTTAAAAAATATGGGGTTAGTGTCTAACTATACGTATGTCTCTGCAGGTGAAATTACGGGTCTTTCTAAAAATTCTTATAACTTTACCCTGTATTATGAAGAAGAAAACTATGGCGCTCGTGCTTCAGTGAATAAACGCGACAATTACATCACTGATTACACAGGTAACAATGGTAATGCTGAAGAAGCGACATCTGGTCCAACACATTTTGACCTATCAGCCTTTTATAATATTAATGAAAATGTAACCGTAACATTTGAAGCAATTAACCTTACCGATGAGTATGAACGCCTGTATACCACGGGTGATGGTAGTTTAGATTTACCACGTGAATATAATCATACCGGTCGACAGTACTTTTTAGGAATACGCTACAACTTATAAAGCAATGCTTAAACTTTAAATTCCCCTAAAGTAAACAGCTTAATTAACATTTTAATTAAGCTGTTTTTCTATGACTAAGGTAGTGCACCAGTTATTTATAATTAAAACGTAGTGCAGCCGATGGCTAATAATCAGTTAAATCACAGTGCTTATAAATAATGTTGCACTTGAATGGTATTCGCACGCCATTGAAAATGTAAATTAAAGATGAATTATGTTATTTTTTTCGTTTGACATCACATCAATAACATTATACTTCTCACTTATACCACCGGTAACAAAAATAATTAATCAATACTTCGCTACATACTTTCTCGTTTTTTTCCCATTATGAATTATTAGGTTAGGTGTAATAAGAATCAGAACAAGTACATGACAAACACACTAATTCAAGTCATGTTAACTTAATAACAATAAGTAGAACGTGGAACCACTATGACAACCAGCACACATAATTTTAAACTTAGTAAGTTGATGACCAATTTAATACTCAGTGGCGCATTAACCAGTGGCTTAGCATATGCAGCGCCTCAAGATGAAGCTGTTGCTGATGATCAACTTAAAGTGATCGAAGTAAAAGGTTTTCGCGGTAGTATCAATGCCGCTTTAATGACTAAGCGTGAAGCCGTTGGTACACGTGAGACTATCATTGCTGAAGATATTGGTAAATTTCCTTACTTAAATGTTGCTGACTCACTTTCGCGTGTACCTGGTATCTCCATTGAAGAGGATGCAGGTGAAGGTCGTCAAATTACCATTCGCGGTTTAGGTTCTCGTTACGTCAAAACCACAATTAATGGTATGGAGTCGGCATCTGCTGGTGCTGCAACAGACGCTGCGGGTGGTTCAAATACATCTCGTGCATTTGATTTTAATGTATTTTCCTCTGAACTGTTTACCCAAATAGATATTAATAAAACCGTTTCTGCTGAACTTGAAGACGGTGGCATCTCAGGCAATGTTAACTTACAAACGGCGCTTCCATTTCAATATGATGGCTTTAAAGGGGCTTACAATGTCAATACTCGTTATAGTGATGTTGATGAGGATGTATCGCCTCGTGCTTTTTTTATGCTCGCTACAAGTTAACAGAAAAAATGAGTGTTTCATTTGAAGCCGTTAATTTAACAGATGAAAAACAAGATATGTGGAATGATATTTATACCCCTCGCCCTTATGAAAATCTGTCATCAGGTCGCCAGTTTTTACTGGGTGTAAGGGGCACTTTCTAAACTTAATTAACACATAGCCTCGTTAATTGAGGCTATGTCTGCAATATAATACTCCCCCCCGTGCATAATCGATGGTTTTTACTGTCGATTATTTTATTAGTTACTAATTTTAAATAACTTTTTCAAAAACAATAAATCTTTGATAATTTAAACTAAGTAGTAAAATGATATTGCCACCGGTGGCAATAACTGCTAATGTTAGCTTATTATAATAATTCCAATTTACAGCAGCAGGATACAAGATGAATAATCAACGACGCTATTTTCTCAAAGCATTAGCTTCTAGCACTTTGGTAACAGCAACTTTAATGGGCTGTCAGTCAGCACCTTTACTCAATGTTTTTGAAGCGCCTATTAGCGCAGACGATTGGCAAATGGCTGAACAAATAAAAGCCAACATTGTCGTCCCGACCTTCCCTGCTAAGCAATTTAATATTAAAGACTTTGGCGCTAAAGAAAATGGACAATATGATTGTACGCAAGCAATTAAAGGCGCCATTGAAGCCTGCCACGCACAAGGAGGTGGTCAGGTCTACATTCCAAATGGTACCTACTTGACCGGTGCCATTCATTTACTTTCTAACGTAAATTTACACTTGGCTGATAAGGCAATATTAAGTTTCAGCACTGATCCTAATCATTACTTACCCGAGGTATTTACTCGCTGGGAAGGCTTAGAAATGATGGGGTACTCACCACTGATCTATGCTTATGAGCAAGAAAATATTGCCATCACAGGTAAAGGAACACTCCAAGGAAATGGCGATAACCAAACGTGGTGGCCTTGGAAGGGACCACACAAGGAAGGCCATTGGGATTTAATTAAAGATAGTCAAGGTAAAGTATTGCACCAGCGTGAAGCACGGGATCAGTTGATGGTTGATGCCGAAGCTGGTGTGCCAGTAAGCGAACGTATATACAGTACTGGCGCCTATTTACGCCCTCCCTTTATTCAACCGTATAAATGTAAAAATATTTTAATCCAAGGTGTGACAATTAAAAACTCGCCATTTTGGTTAGTGAATCCGGTTTTATGCCAAAGTGTTACGGTTGATAAGGTTAATTTTTCAAGCCACGGGCCAAACTCTGATGGTTGTGACCCAGAGAGCTGCGATCATGTACATATTAAAAACTGTGTATTTGATACCGGTGATGACTGTATCGCGATTAAATCAGGGCGAAATGCAGACGGAAGACGTGTCGGTGTCCCCTCACAAAACATTGTTATTGAAAACTGCCATATGAAAGAAGGCCACGGTGGAGTGGTTATTGGTAGCGAAATATCAGGTGGTGTAAACAATGTCTTTGTGCAAAATTGTACTATGGACAGCCCGCATCTAGAACGCGCTATTCGTATCAAAACTAACTCAGTACGTGGCGGTTTGATCGAGCATATACGCATTCGTAATGTTGACGTTGGCACCGTTAAAAACGCTGTGGTGATCAACTTCTATTATGAAGAAGGCGATGCAGGACAATTCGATCCAACAGTTCGCGATATTCAAATTGAAAACTTACATTGTAAAAATGTGCTCAGTAAAGCGTTTTATCTTAATGGCTTTGAACGCGCACCAATTAACGATATTCATTTTAAAAACTGCCATTTTGACCAAGTAGGCAGTCAGTCAATCGTAGCTCATGTAAATAATATGAGTTTAGATAATGTCACTTTAAACAAACAGCCACTGACAATGGCGCAATTACAGCAATCATGATAGGAACCGATGTATGAACGCGTTTTCAACATTATTAGGCACCCAACCAATACTGCCTATAATACAAGCAAATAGTAGTGAAGAAGGTGTCGCTATTGCGACCGCGATGCATAAGGCGGGTATCCAATTAGTGGAAGTTGTGCTGCGCACGCCAGCGTCACTTGACGCATTAATCGCGATTAAAAAAGCACTGCCCGATTTATGTGTAGGTGCAGGCACCATTACCGATCAAGCGTTACTTGCAAAAAGCCTTGCCGCAGGCAGTGATTTTATTGTTACGCCTGCTATATCGCCACGGTTACTCGATGCCCTTAGCCAATCGTCGGTCCCTGTTGTGCCGGGTGTTTCAAACACCGCAGATATTTTACTTGCTAAAGAATATGGCTTTACTGAGCAAAAATTGTTTCCTGCTTCTTTGTGTGGTGGCGAACAGTTTTTAAAAGCAGTCAGCAGCGTATTTGCTGATATTCGCTTTTGCCCTACAGGCGGCATTAATGAGCAAAACTTTAAAGACTATTTAGCACTTAGCAATGTGATGGCCGTAGGAGGTACATGGATTGCACAACCACAATGGGTGCAAAGTAAAGACTATGAAAAAATCACTCAAGCCTGCCTTCAGGTACTAAACAACAACTAATTAACATATTGACTGCCATACGTTGACAGTGTAATTTACCCTTACATGCCACCGGTGGCAAAATACAAGCAGAACAGTTAAGGAATCTTCAATGCCGAGCAATATCGAACCTTTAGAGTTGCACCCAGATCGTTTATTTTCAAGCGATCCTAGCGTCGTTGCTATCGCTAGAAAGTTATATGAATCAATTAAAGACTTACCGATTGTTAGCCCACACGGTCACACTGATCCACGTTGGTTTAATGAAAATGAAAACTTCGGCAATGCAACCGAGCTGTTTATAAAACCCGATCACTATGTGTTTAGAATGCTCTACAGTCAAGGTATCCCAATGACTGATTTAGGTGTGCCAGAACATGGCCTTCAAGGCGATATGGCTCGCTCTAAAGCAGCTGAACCTGAAAAAGTATGGCAAATTTTTGCTGATAACTATCATCTATACGCAGGCACACCTAGCGGCTATTGGCTTGATGCCGTATTCAGCGATGTATTTGGTTTTACTGAAAAACTTTGCTCGGAAAATGGTCAGCACTATTATCAAAAAATTACAGCTGCGTTAGCAACACCTGAGTTCAAGCCTCATGCACTGATGGACCGCTTTAACATTGAACTGATTGCCACAACCGAAGGTGCTCTTGATCAACTCCCGCACCACCGTGCAATTGCAGGCTCTGCAATGGCAAAACGTGTGATCACCACCTTTAGACCGGATGATGTGGTTGATGCAAGCCGCGAAGATTTTATCGACAACGTAATTAAACTTGGTGAGATAACCGACCAAGATACATCAACTTGGCAAGGTTATTTAGCAGCAATTCAAATACGTCGTGATTACTTCCGTATTGAAGGCCGTGCAACAGCAACCGATCATGGCCACCCTACTGCATTAACTGCTGACTTATCTACAGCTGAGTGTGAAGCATTATTTGAAAAATGCCGAACAGGCAATTCATCTGAGCAAGAGCAAGAGTTATTCCGAGGTCAAATGCTTACTGAACTTGCAGGTATGAGCATTAAAGACGGCTTAGTGATGCAAATTCACCCTGGTGCCCATCGTAATCATAACCAAGCGGTATTTGATCAATTTGGCCGTGATAAAGGCTGTGATATTCCAAGCCAAACTGAATACGTAAATGCGTTAAAACCACTATTGAGTAAATACGGGAATCACCCGGATCTTAAAATCATCTTATTTACGTTAGATGAAACTACCTATAGTCGTGAACTTGCGCCACTAGCAGGTCACTACCCTAGCCTAAAATTAGGCCCAGCATGGTGGTTCCATGACAGCCCAGCAGGTATGCTACGTTTTAGACAGCAAACAACTGAAACAGCAGGTTTTTACAATACAGTTGGCTTTAATGACGACACCCGTGCATTTTTATCTATCCCCGCTCGCCATGATGTTGCACGCCGCGTTGACTGCCGATACTTGGCTGAATTAGTAGCTAATCATCAAATTAGTGAAAGCACTGCGCAGACACTCGCTTATCAACTAACCTATGGGCTAGTGAAAAAAGCATATAATCTCGATAAATAACAATAATAGAGCCACTTAATTTAAGTGGCTCAACCATTGAGGACACACCATGACTTTAAAAACATCACTGTTATCAAAGCGCATTATGATGGTAACAGCTCTAGGCTCTGGCCTTTTACTGGCTGCCTGCCAAGAACAAGCTGACCTTAAAAAACCATTGCAAGCAAGTGAGACTAACTCTCTCAGTAGCGCACTAGTTGCTAAAGTAGACATTGTTAATCCATCTTCGTTTAAGCGCCCTGATGAGCCAATCTATCTTAGCTATTACGATTTAGGCCTTAGCCAAACTGCGGCTGTAACTGTAAAAACAGCGCAGCAAGTGTTACCTAGCCAAGCAGTAGATATAAACTCGGACGGTGAGCTTGATGGTGTGTATTTTATTGTCGATTTAAATGATAAACCCATTGAAGTCACCATTACACAGCAAAGTAAACCAGTAATCACAGCACAAACAAAACGAGTTCAAGCTGATCTTGCCCATAAACAAGGTGGTCAATGGCAGCCTCATTCTCGTCCACCAAAACACCAAGTTGGTACAGGTAAAAAAGAGTATGTAGGCGGTGAATTTAAAAATGTTGATGAGTTAACACCACCTGATTATTACACCGATCATTCAAATTGGATCCGTTACGAAGGCCCTGGTATTGAGTCAGATAAAGTGGGCTATCGTTTTTACCTTGATTGGCGCAATGGCTTTGACATTTTTGGTAAATTAACCGCAGCCCCCGTGTTACATACTGTTGGCCTTGATGATTATGACTCTTATCATGACAAACAAGATTGGGGAATGGACATTCTCAAAGTGGGTAAGTCTTTAGGAGCTGGCGGATTTGGTTTGCTGGGTAGTAATGATGAGCTGGAACATGTCGCTGATGTGAACCAACGCACAGCGCGGATTATTGAAAATGGTGATTTACGCGCCAGTATCCAAATTGAGTATCAAGGCTGGCAAAACAGTTATCAACAGCAAGATTTAACCGCTAATATTAGTATGCATGGCGGCTCACGTTTAGCACATGTAGAACTGAGCACTGATAAAGACTTGTCTAATTTAGTGGCCGGTGTGGTCAAACACCCTGAGACTGAGTTTATTCAAGGTGATCTCGATGCAATGAGTAATTATGGCTACAGTTATATTGCCAGTTGGGGCAATCAAAGTTTAGATAAATCAGCGTTAGGTATGGCGGTTTTTTTTAAAAAAGGCGATATTATTGACGTACACCAAGATAAAAATAACTACCTTGCAGTACTAAAACCAAAAGGACAAAGTACACAGCATGTAGATTACTATTTTGCCTCAGTGTGGCAACCTGAAAGTGGTATCAACGATAAAGAAAGCTTTATTAAGTACCTTGATCAACAAGCTGAAAGATTGACGATTAAACCACGTATTACTTTGCATACCACAGTTACAGCAAAAAAAACGACTCAACCGCTTAATGATAAATTAGCCCTTGAATGGGCTCGCGCCCTTGCCGATTCAGAGCTGAAAAGAAAAACACTAGGCTACCATGCCAATGGCTGGGATGTTAACCGTAAGCGCAGCCCAAAGTTTGAATACGACATTATCGGTTTACAACCTTATGCTTATTATCAATTAGGGCTGGCAACTGATGAACAAGCTTATAAGGATGTGATTGCGCATGTTACTGGCAGCTTTATTGATCAGCAAGGGAAAATCAGCGCCTATAAACAAAGCAATTTCAATATTGATAATATTCCACCCGGTCGCAACCTTATTCAGCTATACCAAGATACCCAGCAGCAACAATACTTATCCGCTGCAAAAGCTTTGCGAGCACAATTACAGTTACAGCCACGTACATCACAAGGCGCATTTTGGCACAAAAACAAATATCAACATCAAGTGTGGCTAGATGGCGTTTACATGGGTATGCCTTTTTTAGCCCAGTACGGTAGCTTATTTGAAACGGGCCACCAGCAACAAGAAACCTTTTCAGAGGTTGTAAACGAATTTAAGCTCACTCGCGAAGCACTACGCGATCCAAAGACAGGGTTGTACTATCACGGTTGGGATGAATCTAAACAGAAAGCATGGGCGAATAAACAAACCGGTGTTTCCGCAGAGTTTTGGGGCCGTGGTATGGGTTGGCTCGCTATGGCAGTGGTTGATGTACTCGATTACATCCCAGCAAAAAACACAGAGCAACGCGATACCTTACTCGCCATGGTAAAAGAGTTGGCCACTGATATAGCCAAAGTTCAAGATACTGATACCGGCACATGGTGGCAAGTTTTAGACAAACCAACGGCTTTAGGTAACTACCAAGAGTCAACTGCAACTGCAATGTTCGCTTACTTTTATGCAAAAGCACTTAATAATGGCTATATCGATGCTGATTATCAAGGCACCGCGCTTGCAGCCTATCAAGGTTTACTTAACCAATTTACATTAGCCCATAGTGATGGCACGGTGAGTATGACCAACCAATGCTATGTTGCAGGTCTTGGCTTTGGCCGTGATGGTAGTTATCACTATTATATGAGCGAGCCGGTCAGCAATAATGATCCTAAAGGAAATGGTCCCTTCATTCTAGCAGGCCTTGAAGTAGCTAAGCTTCTAGCTGGTAACAACTAACCAGTCATAGATTAGTCAGCCGGTAAGCAAAGTTCATCGCATTTTTGCTTACCGGCTAACTCTCACTTCCCTTCAACAACATCAGCACACTAAGCTCATAAGGATTTATGATGCGTATAATTAAAACCAATAAAGACAGCGCAAATAAAAATATTATTTCATTTTTTTATCTGCTGCTTATTCTGCTCAATAATGAATGTGTCTGCGCAAAATAATAACAACTCACTGAGCTATGCCCTGCAAATGGCTAACTCTGAGATGACTCGTAATCCACAGGCGTACACCATTGATTGGCGCACTGAACCGCGCTGGGACTACACCCATGGCTTAGTGTTACTGTCATTTGCCAAGCTCTACCAGCATCAATCAGAGCAACGCTATTTCAATTACATTAAAGAATATGTAGACGCGTTAGTAATGGAAGATGGCAGTATTAAAACCTACGTAATGAGTAAATATAATCTCGACATGCTCAATGCCGGCAAGTTACTGTTTTTTATGTTTGATGAAACAAAAGACCGTAAATATCGCCTTGCCCTCGATACGCTATATGCACAGTTCAAATTACAACCTCGCACAATTGATGGTGACTTTTGGCATAAAAAACGCTATACCTCGCAAATGTGGCTTGATGGTTTATATATGGCAGCGCCCTTTTATGCCGAATATATCCGCCGCTTTGGGACAGCAGATCGGTATGATGATGTTATAAAGCAGTTTCAATTAATTGAAAAACATACTTATCGCAGTGACACCGCTTTACCTGTACATGGCTGGGATGAGTCTAAACAACAGCGTTGGGCAGATAAAAAAACCGGACAATCACCTAATCATTGGTCGCGCTCTATCGGTTGGTACGCCATGGCAATGGTTGATGTATTAGATCAACTACCGAATGATTACCCTAAAAAAGTGTGGCTATCACAGCGCTTTAATACATTGATTGATAACATGCTAAAACTACGTTCTGACTCCGGTGTATGGTATCAAATTACAGATAAAGGTGAATTACACGGCAATTATTTAGAGTCATCAGGCAGTGCTATGCTCAGCTATGCGATTGCAAGAGGTGTTAATCAAGGTTACTTGTCTGATAGCTACCAAGCGATTGCAAAAAACACCTTTAATGCTGTAGTTAGCAACTTTATTAAACCACAAGCAGATAACACCTTATCAATCCAACAAGTATGTGAAGTAGCAGGACTTGGCGGAAAACCCTATCGAGATGGCAGCTTTGCTTATTACATTAGTGAAAATGTACGTGCGAACGATCCTAAAGCAGTCGGGCCTTTTATTCTTGCTAGTTTAGAAATGGAGAAATAACCGATGCTAAGCAACAAATACTATTTCTATTTAGCACTGTTGGTTGTTTGCTTAAGTGGCAGCCAATGTTATGCAAAAGAGTCGCAATTATTATCGCCAACACACACTCAAAGTCCGTGGCAAGCAGATCTAGGTAATGGCGAATATAAAAACCCAATCTTGCATGCCGATTATTCCGACCCAGATGTGGTTGCTGTTAATGGCGATTATTACATGACAGCATCTAGCTTCAACTCTGCACCTGGCTTACCTATTTTACACTCTACCGATTTAGTCAACTGGCAGTTAATTAATTATGCACTGCCAATACAGCTGCCACAAGAGCACTTTGCAAAAGTACAACATGGCAACGGCGTATGGGCGCCCACAATCCGTTTTCATGATAATAAATTTTGGATTTTTTACCCTGATCCTGATTTTGGTATTTATGTAACCACAACAGATGATCCTGCTGGAACTTGGTCAACCCCACAGCTTATTTTAGCGGGTAAAGGATTGATCGACCCGGCACCTCTATGGGACGACAATTGTAAAACCTACTTAATACATGCATGGGCAAAAAGTCGTGCTGGCTTTAATAATGTACTCACACTACGTGAAATGAAAGATGACGCGAGTTGGGTCAGTGATAAATTTACACACATTGTCGATGGTAAAAATCACCCTGGATATCGCACCATTGAAGGTCCTAAATTTTATAAACGTAACGGCTACTACTATATTTTTGCGCCTGCTGGTGGCGTAGATTTAGGCTGGCAATCGGTATTTAGATCAAAAGATATTACCGGTCCCTATGAAGCCAAAGTTGTCATGGCACAAGGTAATTCAGTGATCAACGGTCCTCATCAAGGTGCGTGGGTTCATACCCAATTTGATGAGGACTGGTTTATTCACTTTCAAAGCAAACAAGCGTATGGCCGTATCACCCATTTACAACCGATGCACTGGAAAAATGATTGGCCAATCATAGGCATAGATAAAAATGGTAATGGAACTGGCCAACCGGTTTTACAGCACACTGAGCCTCGAAGCAAAATTAGCCCACAGCCCACTAGCATAGTGAACAATGATGAATTCAACAGCCCTGAGCTAAGCTTATTATGGCAATGGAATGCAAATCCTAGTAACAGCTGGTATTCATTGACAGACAACCCCGGCTTTTTACGCTTATACTCGCAGCCAATTACGGCCCAAAATAATACTAATTTATGGTCGACGCCTTCTTTGTTACTGCAAAAGATCCCTGCAGAACAGTTTGCTTTTACAACCACATTGCAGGTTAACAAAACAGGCTCTGCTAGTTCCTCAGGACTAATATTATTTGGTGAAGACTATGCATGGCTGGGTATCAAAACATCTTCTACTGGCGAACAACAGCTAGTTTATGTGCACTGTTTTAATGCGAGAAAAGGCTGTAAAGAAAGTATCGTAGAGCAACAACCATTAACACAACCCTATCTTGAACTAAAAGTCGTTCTACAACCAGGCGCCACAGCCATTTTTAGTTATAGAACCGCTGCAAGTGCTGAGTTTCAAATTATTGGTGAACACTTCCAAGCTAAAAAAGGCCGCTGGGTAGGTGCTAAGTTAGGCTTATTTAGCCTGTCGCACACGCCTGGCGCTAGCAGCTATGCCGATTTTGACTATGCCCGTTACGACACTTTGGATTAAATGAATATGTTTAAACATCAAAAGTTGAACTTTATTGCCGTATTATTGCTATGTGTTCAGCCATGCATAGCAGCTGATTACACCGTTGAAAATACTTATAAAAAACTAATCAAACACTATCCACACATGCAGGTGCCCGCAACGACAGTTCCTGACTCTGTCATAGCTCATAAAGCACTGGTTTACAAACAAACTAAAACCAGTGCTCAGACTTTAGATATTTATCAGCAAAAGCAGCAAACGCAAACAGCGCCTTTGATCATATTGATCCACGGGGGTGGCTGGCAATCAGGCACACCCGCATTAATGACAGCACTTGCAATTGCGCTGGTAGAACGTGGTTATATTGTTGCTGCGCCCAGTTACCGCCTCAGCGAGGAAGCGCCTTATCCTGCAGCAGTTGAGGATTTAGTTGATGCGTTTTATTGGCTTCAAAATAATGCTGCTCAGTATAATATAGACAGCACTAAGATTGCTTTATCGGGTGGCTCTGCAGGTGGTCAATTAGCCGCGCTGTTAGCCTACAGCGGCGGAGTTGTTGATAGCAGCGACACTAACTCCAAGCGATTTAATGTTCAAGCGCTGATCAATATAGATGGCTTAAGTGACTTCACGTCCCCTGAAGCACTACCTTTTGAAAACAACCCAGCCAAGGCCGTCACATCAGCCAGTAAGTGGTTGGGAGGTAGGTTTGAAACTATCCCACAGCGTTGGCGAGACGCATCGCCTATTTTCTATATTGATAAAAACGCGCCTGCGACACTTTTCATTAATAGCTCAGTGCCACGCTTTCGTGCAGGTCGAGACAGCGCAATACAAAAGTTACAAGAGTTGCATATACCCAGTGAAGTTTACCAGTTCGATGATGCGCCGCATTCATTTTGGTTATTCCAGCCGTGGTTAACGCCTACGACCAGTGTTATTGATGACTTTTTAACAGCACAATTTGCTAAAACTCGTTGATCATTATACTCGTTGATCATTATTGTTGTTAAAATTAAAGCCTTGATGAGTTAATGGTTATTTTAAGTCATCAAGGCTTTCTTTGTTAGTCGCTAAGCGAATTTAAGTACTGCTGCAAAACCTGCGCTGCAGTTGCATTTTTTAATTGCGGCTGATGCTGTTTGAACCAATCATCCGCAACACCATCTTCATTAGCATCAACGATTGCGGGAGCACCTGTAAATTCCTGTTTATATGCATCCCAATTACCAATTAGCTCAAACTCATGATCAATCAAACCATTTTTATTTATCGCGACACTATCAGTGAGCTGTTGATAAACAAGCGTATCAATACTGTCATGGAAATAGCCATGTGCATTACGACTTGCACCTATATGTTGCCCTTTAATGGCATCAGTAAATGCCTGCTCAGCACTAACATAAACCATCGTTGTTTGCATAGGTGACGTAATGATTGCTTTATCACTTAACCACTGACTATTCTCATTACTGATGGTGCGTTTTGCTTTAACCGCTTTGCGATAATTTACACCTAAATAATTATGCTCAGTAAGTTGTGGATTGTTCTCAAGTACATTCCCCATAATATATGCTTGATTTTCTTTGATCTCTGGTGAGTACCAAATATCAGCAAACTGCATGATCTTACTTGCTTTACCTGGCTTATAGTAATTATTGATCAGGTTAAAACGACCATTTTCAGATCCATACACATTATTATGCCCCCAGTTAAAAATAATATTATTGATAAGCTCAACAAACTCTTCATTTTGTGGGTACGGTGATTTAAGCCGATGACCATTGATCCTTGGTGTTCTACTGGCATGATTGGCAATTATGTTATTAATAAAGCTCGCATTTGCGCCGCCCCAAATACCACCATAACCATGATCGCCTTTAGGGTGAATTGAATGGCTTAAACTATGTGAAATAATTGAATCTTGTAACGTAAAGTTACGGTTATTATAAAAGCTCGCGGTTTCATCCACTGACCAACTCAATGAGCAATGATCAATAATGACATTCTCACTGTTACGCACCGTTAATGAATCATCAGCATAACCAAATGTACCTAAGCGAAAGCGTAAGTAGCGGATAATCACATTATCTGCGGATGAAACCGTCACAGGTGCACCAACAATGGCAATCCCACCTGGCGAAGTTTGCCCTGCGATGGTTATATTACCATGTGATATTTTAAGTTCCCCTGCCAATTTGATCACACCTGATACCGCAAATACGACAGTGCGAGGATGCTTTTGCACAATTGCATAGCGAAGGCTGCCTGGTTGCGGCTTATCTAAATTATCTTCTAATGTAGTCACTCTATAAAGCGTGCCATTAATGCCCCCAGTTGCGTACTTACCAAATCCTTTTGCCGTTGGAAAAGCCAATGGTGTGTTAACTTGTGCAGCGTATAAATTAGTCGAAACAAAAACCGTCAACACAATGATGATGCTTAGTAATACGATATTGAGATAGTTTAAATTATTATTCTTCAGAACTTGCATAATGTTCCTTGGCTATTTCGTTTTTAATGCTGGTTAAAATAAAAAATTGTCAATATGTAAATTGACAGTTTCATTAATACAGTGTTAACTTCATGTTATTCCATTTTGCCACCGGTGGCAAGTTGGGATTTGAATCAACGGGAATCGCATATCTTGCACACACAATTATAAGCCTGAAAAAGGAACAAAGATGAAGAGCATGAGATTAAGCACGATCGCAGCAGCATTAATGGTAGCTATGCCACTTTATGCGCAAACAACTGATCCTGCACAGCCAAAGGTAGAAAGTGACAAACCAACAACAAGCGCCGAGAAAAAAGCAGCTAAAAAAACCGTAGAAGCTGAAGATGATATTGAAATCATTGCTGTAACAGGCGTTTATCAAGCAGATTTAAAAGCACGTGCCATGGAGCGCGATGCTAAAGCGTTTAGCTCAGTGATTGCCACGGATGACATGGGAAACTTTGTTGATCAAAATGTCGCAGAGTCATTACGCCGTATTCCTGGTGTCACTTTAGAGCGCAGTGAAGGTGAAGGAAAATACATTGCAGTACGGGGGTTAGGTCCTAAATTCGTATCGGTGAGCATGAATGGTGCAGAACTATCTGGTGCGGGTGATGAACGTAAAATTGGCCTTGATGGTATCACTAGTGATTCATTAGGAGCCATTGAAGTATTTAAAACCCTTACCCCTGATATGAATCTAAATTCGATAGGTGGCGCAGTAAACGTCAAAGCTATCTCAGCATATGACCGTGGCAAAAACACCCTAAAAATGAAGCTGCAAGATTCATACAGTGAACTCAGAGAAGAACACTCGCCAAAGTTTAGCCTTGATGGCACACAGCTATTCTTAGACGAAAAAATAGGCGTTGGTTTTGCACTTTCTTATGAAGATAGGAAAACTCAAGTAGATGAGGTACGCCATCATAGCACTCGAGAATTAAACTTTTTACAAGGTGGCATTGGCCTCAGTGAAGAGCAATTAGGTGTTGCACCAGAAATATTGATCCCCGCGCAACTCGAAAACCGCCGTGAAATTGCTGATCGAACACGTACCACCGCAACTTTAAATGTTGAGTTTAAGCCAACCGCAGACAGTTTTTATTACATACGAGGTAACTACTCTAATTACACTGATGATGACGTTGCACAAAGAGAGTTTTATAACTTTTATAATGGCGACCAAGCCGATGAAATTATTTATGTAAATGCTGATACAAAAGAGTTTGTCCTGTCTGATATCGATATTTATAACCAATTTTTCATTCAGGAAGGTGAAACGACTACAACCAATTACAGTATCGGTGGTGAAAACTATATTACCGACACTTTACGCGTAGATTATGAATATGCGTATTCAAAAACAGATGATAAATCAGTGGGGGATCGCCGAGTTCAGTTTCGTGAGCGTGAGAATATCGTTTACGGTCAAGCAACTAAAAACAATATTGTTGCACAGGTGCTAACTCCTGAAGAAGCTGCTGCCTTAGGTGGTTTTGCGTTAGCTCCAGATAATGATGTTTTTGCCGGTGAAGCCGATGGTGATATCAGCGATTTATCAAATATGGAATACGACAACTTATTTATGGAAGACAGTGTCCGCACTGATGAAGTCACCAGTATCAAGTTAAACTTACAAAAAGACTTTGATTTTGAGTACCTTAATTTCATTAAAATTGGTGGCACTTATAACGAACGCGAACACTTCCGTGATAAAGATCGCTGGAGCTATGCAATAAACCCTCTCGATTGTGGAACGGATGAAACCTGCATTACAGTCGCCAACTCAAATGTTACTGATTATAACTTTGCGGTTCCTGAGGGTGGCTTATTTACCTATCCTTTTGTTAGCAACGAAGACCTTGAGTACATAGTTGACTCAACTAAAATTACGCGCGACAGTGCCACCGGTGGCGAGGTGTCAATTGACAGCACCAAAGAAGACTATACCTTATACGAAGATACCTACGCAGCTTATATTATGACTGAGCTGCAGCTATCAGAGCAGGTCAGTGTTATTACCGGTGTACGCTATGCACATACCGAATTTTCATCAACCGGTTATATGTCATTATCAAATGATGATTGGAATTTTGGCGGTGATCACACCTTAGATATTTCGGTACCTTTACCTGAGGCATCCATTACCTACAGTGAATTTTTCCCAAGTATTCATATACGCTACGAACCAAATCCTGAAATGTTGGTTCGTACATCACTGTGGACTAGTTATACCCGCCCTTCGTTTAAGCAAGCGCGTGGTTATGCGCGTTTTGATAGTGATATTAGTTTATGTGATCCAACGACTAATGAATGCTACAACTCACCAGATGGACAAAGCGCAATTGATTTACAAGGCTATATTTTAGGGCCAGACAATGCGTTACAAGTAGGTAACCCAAATTTGGTGGCAATGACTTCGGATAACTTTGACGCTTCGTTTGGCTGGTATCCATCAAAAGAGTTATTTATGGAAGCTGCAGTATTTTACAAAAATATTGATAACTTCATCGTCGATGTCACCGGTATTCAAATGAGCATAGATGAGCTCCCGCTTACTTTACCTGTAAACCAAGTATCTGATTTTGCAATTCCTCAAGATCTTGCTCTAAATCAGGTTGATATCACCCTCAATGGTGATAAAGCCACAGTCTACGGGATTGAGCTTAGTTACAATCAGTTCTTCGAAAATGGCTTATTTTGGCAAAGTAATATGACCTTTGTAAAAAGTGAAGCCGAACTCGACGCCACTATTCGTCAAGACAAAATGCAGCTACCAGGCCAAGCAGATATCACCGGTAACATTGCTGTTGGTTGGGAAGATGAGACTTTCTCGTTACGCCTAATTAGTAATTACCGCTCAGATATCCTTGAAGAGGTTGGCTCTTGTCCAGTATCAGCTTCTGTATCAGACCCACATACCTGTAAGTCATGGGCTGATATATACCAAGACGATATCTTAACCTTTGATATGAAAGTGAAATATGATTTTACGAAAAGCCTCAGCGTGTATTTTGACGCGATTAACTTAACCGATGAAGCAGATTTACGTTATTTCAAAGGTAATGATTTATCCGGTGGTGAAATCCTCTATCAACGTGAAGATTATGGTCGTACGTTCCAGTTAGGTATGAATTATAAATTTTATTAACAGCTACTAATAATGAAAAACGTTAATTTCACACACAATTAACGCGTTAATGACGCGCTTTCATCCTTGGAGGGATGCATGAATAATACAATAAAAATACCATCGTGTTTGCTGATCACCGCGATCTTAGCAGGCTGCGGTGAAGATAGTTCTATCAATGTCAAAGAAGCCCCGTTACCACCAGTGCAAGGGGTATTTGTTGACAGCCCTGTTGCTGGTTTAACCTACAACAGCCCATCAATAAGCAATGGTGTAACAAACGCAAATGGACAATTCGATTACTTTAGAGGTGAAGCTATCGATTTCTCAATTGGTGCACTTACCTTCCCTACGGTCTCTGCCGCCAATGTATTAACTCCACTTGCTTTATTTTCGACAGATACCGTGTTTCATCCTGCTGTTATTAATAGTTTGCGTTTATTACAGTCACTAGATGTTGATGGTGATCCTAGCAATGGCATCACCATCAGCGAGCAAGCAGCACAAGCAGCCGTTATGACTTTAGCCGAAGGACAAACGATTACGGACTATTTTAGTAGCGATGAGTTTGAGGCAAACGTTAATGCGTGGCTCGCTGATGCAGGCTCAGCTAATAATACCTTAATTCCAGCTGATCAAGCGATTGTGCACTTTGTTGATTTTATTTTTAAGCAATACAACAGCACCCAACCTTTAGCATTTAATACTGCCGATTTTAGCGGAACATTGTATAACCCATTAGTACAAGGCAGTGAGGCAAGTATTGCACAGTTGATATTAACACCCGTTGATGAAGCAAACCTTAGTGGCACATTCAGCCAAGTAGTGGATGGTAGCGAAACAGTAACAGGCAATTATTCGTTTTTATTTGGTAATCGCGTACTTGCACTGACCTCAGGTGAAGGCGAATCAGCTACCACAGAGTATATAATTTCTCGTTCCCATAATACGGTTAATAATACCTATAGTGTTTGTGCCACCAGCGATCCAAGTGCATTGGCAACACTGGTGCTTACTTGTGATAGTAATGATGATGCTAAAAACAATATTTTAGTGTTCTCCGAACAACAAGCTCAAGAAGAGTTAATCAAACTCAACGATTTAGCTCAGCAAGCTGGTTTAGCCTTAATTGAAGAGTTTGATACTGACACTGAAACATTTTTCTCATCGAGCTATAAAAGCTTATCGGATGAGCAAGGCAGCGGCCCGTTATATTTTAAAAGTGGCGGTAGTGCAAAAATTGACGATGTAGCAGGCCAACTAATTCTTGAAGGCGACCGTATTACCATCGGTAATACCCTGCCCGGCAAAGAATCAACAGCGACTGATAGCTCAGGTGTGGGGATTTATAATTTAAGCGAAGGGTTTACCATTAGCTTTGATGTTGTTTCTCATAATAGTGCTGGTGGATTATCGCTTTATGTTGATAATAATACTGCCAGTCAAAGTAATTCAGTGCATGGTGGCGCTTCAAAGTTTTATGGTAAAGACATAAATGAAACCAACACCCCTGCAGGTCAACGGTTTTCATATACCTACATTCCAGGCGAAGATGTAAATACTGGGGCTGATCTTACTCATGTTGATGCCCGTGGTATTTTAAATCCTGAGATTAAAAATTCATATTTTCAAATACGCACTGATTCAGCTGCCATGATGGTCATTGACAATTTAACTATTGAAACGGTGGCGACAGATGTGCCAGATGTTGAACCGCCCGTTGTGCCACCCATTGATCCGCCTATAGAAGGTGAGATCCCAACGGTAGAATTACCAATCACCACTGACTTTACCACGCTCACTGCAGATATTTTCTCTGTTGATCATCAAAAAATTATTGATGCTAACGGCGATGAAATCCCCATGTTTAGTAAAACTGGCGGCTCAGTAACCGTTATTGACACCGGTTTAGAGCTCGATGGTGGCCGTTTCACATTAGGTAATACGACGCCAGGGATTGAAACAGCAGCAACTGATACCACCACCAGTGGAGCGCTGGATCTGTCTCGCCCTTATCAAGTGGTGATGGATATCGTAAGTGTGAGCGACCCTGAAGGGGATAATAAATTCCAAATTTATGTGGATAACAACTCATCAAGCAGTTCTAAATCAATCCATGGTAATGACTCTCGCTTTTATAATGAATTAATCAACTCGCTTACTGCTGGCCAAACTTTAACAGTCCCAGGTCAACTTGCGACTAAAAACTCATTTTTACAGTTACGTACCGAAACTGGCGGCACTGTGGTGTTCAATAACCTCAGAATTGAGTATGTTAAAGATCCATCGGTATTTAGCTGCGCAGATGCAGCTGAGCTGTATTTTTGTGATGACTTTGCCAATGGTGATTTAACTAATTGGCAAATTTTAGCCAAACCCGATAACACCGAAGCCCCAATGGGTGAGTTTGATGTACTTGATATTATGGGCAATAACGTGATGCGTTACACAGCCGGTGGTGCTGGTGGTGAGCTCATTTTAGCCACTGAAGAAGCAATGGCTAACGTGCCTGCGACGGGTAACTATTTTGTAGAGGCAAAAATTCGTCCTCGTCAAAATAGCACTACGGCCAATAAGCAAATTTTCTTAATGGCGCGCTATATAAACGCCGGTAATTGGTACGCTGGTGGCCTAAATGTGCAAAACTCATCAAGCAGCACCCAAGTAGAAGTTGCCGTGAGTAGTGAAGGCTCAATTTCGCGTCCAGTGCAAACAAAATCACCAATTTTACTCGGTGAAAAAGGGGCTACAGAAGATGGCGTTTGGTACACCACTCGCTTTGAGATGATTGATGATCAACTTACTGTATACTTAGATGGTGAGAAAATGGGCACGGCTAGTGATACCAGCTATACCGCGCGTGGTTTGATTGGGGTATTTACGAACAATCGTTCGTTTGAAATTGATGATGTAAAAGTGGGCGACCCAAGCATCAAACCAATTCAGCTAACCCTTGATTATAAAGAGCCAGCTTGGGATACCAGTACCACTATGGACCCACTTGTGATCAATGTCACAGCAATCAAAAACGACGGTATCACAGCTGATACCTACACTGTCACGTCAAGTAATGATGCAGTACTAAGTGTAAGCATCGATGCAAATACGATCACCCTTACACCGATTGCTGCAGGCGATGCAACGATCACATTTGTATCGGATTCAGACCCAAGTATTATCCGTACTATTAAAGTCTCTGTTGCAGAAGGCTTTGTTATGCCAACTGCTGACTATGGTGATTTAACAGCTAAAGTAATGCCAGCGATTGCTAGCGATAACCAATTTGTTGATACCCAATTATCGCTTACTTTTGATAACGCCCCTACCTTTGGTAGTTTAGGTGAAGTTCGTATTTATAAGCAAAACGACAACACGCTTGTTGATACCCTCAAAGTGGGTAAAAATGTCGATGTGATAGGCTACACCGGCCAGGATAAAGTCCGCTCTGTGTACTACTACCCGCTCACAATTGAAGGCAATACCTTAACCATTAAACCGCATAATAATGTGCTTGAATATGGCCATACTTATCGTGTTGTCATTGGTGATGATGTGGTATTAGGCGCACAACTCAACGGTACTGATTTTATTGGCCTCGGTGATAATAGCCAATGGACGTTCACCACTAAAGTGACAACGCCGGCAAGCAATCAACTATTGGTTGATGATGACGGTGTAGCTGACTTTAGAACCGTGCAAGGTGCACTTAACTTTGCAATGGCAAATCTTGCTAAAGATGAGCAAACCACCATTTCAGTCAAAGATGGTGTATATAATGAACTGCTATTCTTACGTAATAAAAATAACGTAACTATACAAGGGCAAAGCCAAGACAATACTATTATTCAGTACGAAAACTTCGAAACACTCAATGGTGGCTCAGGTGGCAGTGCGCCTGTAGGTTCTGGCACACCGGGTGGCGGTCGTGGTGTATTCTTAGTTGAAGGTGCGGATATGTTAGTGATCAACAACCTAACATTGAAAAACACGCATTTGCGTAACAAGGTTGATTCAAACCAAGCTGAAACAATTTACTTTAATAGTAATGGTCGTTTAGTGGCTAATAATGCCAGCTTTATTAGCGAACAAGATACCCTATTACTGAAAGGTTATAGCTGGTTCTACAACAGCTTAGTTGCTGGTAATGTTGACTTTATTTGGGGCTACCCAGTTACCGCATTATTTGAAAGCAGTGAAATACGCACTATAGGTGACTCTAAAGACAATGACCCAACGAAAGACACCTCTGGAGGCTATGTATTACAAGCACGCGTACCTGTGCAAACAGATCCTGGCTTTATCTTTTTAAACAGTAGTTTTACTCATGGCCCAGGACCAATTGGCAATGATGTGTTAGATAATTCAACCTATATTGCACGCAGTGGTGGTAGTGACACATATTTCGATAACATAACGCTTATCAATAATAAGTTTGATACCCACATTGCAACCTCAGGTTGGGCTGTGCAAGGTGTTAACAGTCAACCTGCACCAAATCCAGAAATTGCAACGGCTACCAGTGGCTGGCGCGAGTATGGCAGCATGGATTTAGCAGGTAATGCCCTTGATTTAAGTGCCCGTGTTGGCGGTTACATTATGCAAGACAGCGACGTGGTTAACTTACTTGAGCGTAATGCTATTTTTGCAAGCTTTAATGATGGCCAAGGTTGGACACCTGAACCACTAGCAATCCCAATCTTGCCAGATGAGCCAATTGCAATTACACCGGTGAATAATAGTCTGGGTTTTGCTGGTTATAATTTTAACCTAACCGGTGGCGAAGGTGGAACAGTCGTGACCGTTGATAATGGCACAGCGCTTAAATCGGCTTTAGCACAAGCAAAATCATCAGGTGTTCCAGTGACTATTTATGTCGACGGTGTCATTACTGATGCAAACAGTGGCGGCGATAATTCTTCTATCGAAATTAAAGATATGGATAATATCTCAATCATTGGTGTGGCAGATCGTGGTGAGCTAAGTGGTATCGGCATTGCTATTCGTCGTGCTAATAACATCATTATCCAAAACTTAAAAATCCATGAAGTACTTACCGGCGGTAAAGATGGTATTTCGATTGAAGGTGATGAAAATAAACCTACCGCGAATATCTGGATTGATCATAACGAACTCTATTCATCGTTAAATGTTGATCAAGATTATTATGATGGTTTAATCGATTCTAAATCGGGTGCTGAAAACATTACCATTTCATATAACTATATTCACGATAGCTGGAAAACGTCACTCCATGGTCACAGTGATGATGACTCGAGCAGCAACAAGAATCGTCATATTACCTTTCACCATAACCGCTTTGAAAACATCATATCGCGTGTTCCGTTGTTTAGATTTGGTCTAGGCCATATATTCAACAACTATTATAACAATATCACCTCTAGCGCGATTAACTCACGAATGGGCGCAGAGCTACATATTGAGAATAACTACTTTGAGCATACTAAAAATCCTGTGGTCTCTTTTTACTCAAAAGTAATTGGTTATTGGAATACCTCTGGTAACTACCTAGGTGAAGGCGTTACTTGGGGTGATGTGGCTGACGGCGATGTGGCAGCAGAGGTTACTGCTACAGGTATGACACCCACCAGCTCATACCAAGCACCTTACGAGTATAAGTTAACTCCAGTAATGGACGTTAAAGCGCATGTTATTGCCCATGCCGGTATTGGTAAAATAGATCAAAGCGATTTAGACATCCCAGACATTGCAGCGCCAAGTGAGCCACCTGTGCAACAGCCGCTTGGTTTACCATTTACTGAAAATTTTGCCGCAGCAAATGCTGACGAATTTTTTAGTAATAGCTACCGCGACCTATCAGGTTTAGCGGGTACGGGGACCCCGCTGTTTCATCGTGTAACAGGCACAATCGATGTATCCGCTGGGCAACTAACCATGACAGGTGCACGTATTAGCATTGCCAATACCACCCCTGCGGTGAATACCACCTCAGCGGATGCAAGCACAACGGGTCTACTTGATTTAAGTAACAACTATCAAGTGAGCTTTAAAGTCGCGGCTGTAGCAGGTAACACCGCAAAAAGCTTCCAAATATATGTAGATAACAATACCTCAGGTAGCGCTAATTCGATCCATGGCGGCTCTTCAAAGTTTTATTCAGTAAAACTTGAAGAGCTCGTGCCTGGTCAAACGTACACCGTCGATGGGTTGGTAGCCACAGCAACCTCATTCATCACTCTCAGAACGGAAAGTGAAGCAACTATCACATTGGATGAGATAACCATTCAGTAGTTGTAATGAGAGCAGCCAAGCGCTGCTTTAAGACAATTTGATAGTTACCAATACCCTTGCCCCGCACAGCAAGGGTATTTTTTTATCCATATCATTCCTTTCTCTTTGCGCAACAAAATCTTCAAGTTAATAATTCACAAAGAGATTAACAGGCGCTGCGGTTAAAGAGCGAGGGCATGAAGTTAACGTTATTAAATTGAGTTAGTAATTTTTCAAGTACGACTGCATAGATGCAGGATGTAGAGCAATGCAGGAGTAATTGCCAAGAACACCCTATCAAAATTTCTGCCTTGTTATCACTGTATTTATCTGTCGCTATAAATGGTCAGTAACTTAATACAATTGATATCAGCCGGGGCTTACAGCACTTAAAATGTTCTAGGTATTAAAAACGAGCGCTATGCATTTTACGCTTTAAGCAGCATATCGGCCGTTTGGTTTAACAGCGATATTTCATGCTATTTTATCAAAGGTGCTCCTCAAATTTAATTAACTCATTAATTAAATCAAAAAAGTATATTGGATTACGGATAGAAGTAAGCGCCCTACTGTCAGTTAGGCGCTTTATATGTCTGTAACAAAAAGGTTATTATGGGGGGCAATCGGTACTATTTAGCGCATCTGTTGGTAGATTCACGCTTCACTAAGTAAGGAGTGACTACGTCATCTAATTTAATTTTTTCACTTTGTGTCGATTGGCTTTTATTGATGAGTTTTTGTACCGCTAAACATGCCATATTTTGTACCGGTCTTCGAATAGTCGTTAGCGATGGAATGATCCGTGAAGCCAAAATATTATCATCAAAACCTGCTACTGATAGCTGTTCTGGTACTTTGATATTTAAATTACTGGCAACCCGTAATACCCCAGCCGCCATTTCGTCGTTGTTAGCAACAATGGCCGTTGGTCTTGGTTCAGTGCTTAACAATGTCATAGCGCACTCAATACCACTTTCGTAACTATTTTTGCCTTCAATAATACGATTTCCTGGCAGTTGCACATTACATTGTTGCAGTTCAGCTAAAAATCCAGCTAAGCGTTCGATTGAAGAACGATAAACTTGCGGTCCAGAAATAAAACCAATGTCTTTATGACCAAGTTCAACCAAGTAGCTGGCCATTTCTTTCATTGCTGCGCGTTCGTCTGAGACCACAATATTATCAGCATCATCTAAATCTACCGATGCTAAGCGCACATAAGGACAACCTGCTTCACGAATTGCTGCAGCCAACTCTTTGTTTTCAGATACTGGCGGTAAAATAATCACGCCATCAAGCTTAGAGCGAGAGATAAATGACAGGCAATCGTCGATAAATTCAGCACTTTTAGAGTAACTAGGATGAACAACCAATTCATAGCCAAGTTCAGAGCAGACGCTTAATGCACCTCGTTGCACCTGATCAATATACAATGCATCGGGGTTATCATAAATTAAACCTAATAAATAAGAACGACTTGATGCCAGCCCCCGTGCTTGTTTGTCAGGAGAAAAACCAACTTCGCTGATAATTTTAAGCACTCGCTCCCGCGTCGCTTCACCCACAGCGGGAGAACGGTTGATCACACGTGAAACTGTGCGCTTTGAAACACCGCACAGCTTAGCTACATCATTAATCGTTACTGACATAAAAGTTCCTATTTAGGATGATTGCAAAGTTTAACACTAACCGTAGATCCATAGAAGTAGTTAGTCAGCTCTTGTTATACATTGACTACTTTGATTTAAAAGAAAAATGGAGCTGTAGAGCTCCATCACAGATTTGTTTGATTAAGTTAACCTAAACGCTGACAAATAAATTATCCTAAGTTCAGGTTAGTTACTCGATTAAACCAAATAAACGCGGTAACGTTTCACTGATTGCCGGTACATATGTGACCAACATCAAGACTAAAAACATCACAGCATACAGCGGCATCATTGGCTTAATTATTTTATGTAACGATGTTTTCGCCACCGCACAACTGACAAACAGCACACTCCCAACTGGCGGAGACACCAAGCCAATTGATAAGTTTAATACAATCATAATACCAAATTGAATCGGCGACATACCAAATTGCTCAGCTACCGGTAAAAAGATCGGTGTAAAAATCAATACCGCAGGTGTCATATCAATAAACGCGCCAACCAAAATTAAAATCAGATTGATCAACAACAAGATTAAAATCGGATTATCACTGAGTGTTAAAAAGAACTCACTGACCAGCTGTGGAATATGTGTGTATGACAATAACCACGACATGCCCGATGACGCGGCAATGATCAGCATTACAATAGCCGTTGTTTCACAAGCTTTTAGTAATATAGCGGGCATTTCAGCTATATTGATTTCTTTGTAGATAAATACCGACAGTACTAAAGCATAAATAACGGCAATAGCGCCTGCTTCAGTTGCGGTAAATACACCGCCAATAATGCCGCCAATAACAATAAAAATAAGCAATAAGCTTGGCAAAGCTGCGAGTATTTTTTTCATCACAATGTTAAATGGCAGTCTTGCTGTTACAGGGTAATTGTTGCGAATAGAGTAAATAGCGCAAACAATCATCAACGCCAGCCCCACTAAAATTCCCGGTAAGTAGCCGGCAATAAATAATGCCGCAATCGACACCCCACCACTGGCGATGGCATAGATAATTAAAATATTACTCGGTGGTATTAACATGCCCGTAGTCGCTGCACTTGCGGTAACCGCTGCAGCAAAACTGGCACTGTAACCATGTTTTTTCATTTCTGGCACCATAAAACTACCAATCGCCGATGTGGCTGCAACGGCAGATCCTGATATTGCACCAAATAACATGCACGACATTACATTTACTAGTGCCAAGCCGCCGGGTAAAAAGCCTATCATCGCCATAGCACATTCAATCAGCCGTTTAGCAATGCCGCCTTGACCCATTATCAATCCAGACAAGATAAAAAATGGGATTGCCAATAATGCGAAACTATCAATGCCACCGGCCATTTGCTGGGCTATGGTCGTGGTGGCAGGCGTAAAATCAATGTGCATTAATAGCGCTGCTAATGTTGATAGCGCAATACACAAAGAAATAGGTACATTAATAAACAATAAAGCAAAAAAGCAAATAATTAAAACGATGGCTGTTAAGTCCATTACGCTTCCTCCGTGAATGTTTGCTGTGCATAATTGATCAGGTTTTCAATGCAATTAATCACAATCAACACCCCGCTTAGCGGTAAAACGACATACACATAACCCATGTTGATCTCAAGCGCCGCTGAGGTTTGCTTTAATTCAAAGCTCAACATCATCAATTGGCTGCCACCATAAACTAAAATACTTAATGCTGTGATCAGCACGCAGATTTCGATTAAAAATGAACACTTATACCTAAGTGACGGGATCATTTTTTGATAAAACAGATCAAGTCCTAAATGTGCTTTAGTGCGATACGCGTAAGATGCGCCCAATACCCCAATCCAAATCAGGATAAAACGCGCTAACTCTTCGGTGTATGAGCTCGGTGCACGTAAAATAAATCGTGAAAATACTTGCCAACAAACAACGGTTACAATTGCTACCATGGCCAAAATCAGTAATCGCTCGATGATGCGATTTAAGTGTGTGTTGAGTTGTCGCATTGTTTGCTCCTACATGCTTTTTATTTTTTTTATGTGAGCTGCAACCGCTGTATCAGCGAACGAAGCATGAAAATCAGCCACTTTATCTTGAAACGCTTGTTTGTTAGGATAAGTCACTTGTACGCCTTCTGCGATCACGGCTTTAAGCGCCTCATCAGATGCGTTTTGCCACAATGAACGTTGGTACTCAACTGAGTCGGCCATTGCTTGGGTTAACCACTGTTGTTGTTCATTGTTAAGTGAGTTCCAAACTTTTAAGCTTGCTAAAATCACATCAGGAACAAACGTATGTTCGTCCAGCGAATAATATTTAGCGATTTCGTAATGACGAGATAAGTAATAGCTTGGCGGATTATTCTCTGCGCCATCAACTACACCTTGTTGCAGTGCGGCATACAATTCGCCCCATGCAATCGGTGCTGCAGCGCCGCCTAACGCTTGTACCGTCGCCACAGCTGTAGGGCTATTTAACACGCGAATTTTTTTTCCTATTAAATCATCCGGGGTATTAATCGCGCCATTGGTGGTATAAAAGCTGCGGCTGCCTGCATCGTAATATCCCAAACCTTTAAGCCTTGCAGTGCTTACTTTATTAAGTAGCTCGGTGCCTAAGTCACTTTTAAGTACACGCCAAAAATGTTCACTATCGCGAAACAAATACGGAATGCCAAACACTTTCATCTCAGGTACAAAGCCTTCCAGCGGGCTTGCCGATACTTTAGTGATTGATAAGCTACCTATTTGCAATAGTTCAATGAGTTCACGTTCAGACCCCAACTGACCACCTGGATAGATAACAATTTCCATTGTGCCATTTGAATAAAATGCCAAACGTTCAGCCATATATTCCATTGCTTGATGCACCACATGGCGCGTGTCTAATGTATGTGCCAAAGTTAATCGCACTGTTTTTTTGTCATCAGTGCAACTAGTTAGTAAAAATAACGACAAAACTAGCATTATCTTTATGAGAAGATTTCTATTCATTATTATTTCTTCTTATCGCTATATGATCATGAAAGAGCTGATTATCTCAGCTCGCCCGGTTGATATTTATCCATATCATCATAATCGAGGTTTTCGCCTGCCATGCCCCAAATAAAACTGTAGTTTTGTGTGCCAGCACCTGAGTGAATTGACCATGGTGGCGATACCACTGCTTGCTCGTTATGTACCCAAATATGGCGAGTTTCAGTCGGCTCGCCCATAAAGTGACACACCGCTTGCTGCTCTGGCACTTCAAAATAAAAATACACTTCGTTGCGACGATCATGCTGATGAGCTGGCATGGTATTCCAGACGCTGCCTGGTTTTAATTCCGTTAGCCCCATTTGTAGTTGGCATGTTTGTACTACGGTATTGATCAGCATCTGATTAATATCGCGCTCATTGGAGGTTTCAAGCGCACCTAAATGCAATACATTGGCATCATTACGTGTCACTAACTTATTTGGATATTTGTGGTGAGCTGGTGCAGAATTAAGATAAAATTTTGCAGGATTGCCACTGTCATGACTAGTAAACAGCACCTCATTGGTATCTTTACCTAAATACAAGGCATCTTTATAGCCAAGCTGAAAATCTTCTCCATCAGCAGTCACCGTGCCGCTGCCGCCAACATTGATCACACCAAGCTCTCTACCCGTTAAAAAGTTTGCTGCTTTTAAGTTGTCTACCGTTTCTAACCTAAGCGGTGCGCTGGTTGGCACCGCACTGCCCACCATAAAACGCTCGTAGTGGGTGTATAACCAATAAATGGTGTTCTCTTGCATGAGTTTGTCGACCAAAAACTCATCTCTTAACTGTTGGGTGTCATAGCCTTTAACTTCATTTGGACCAACGGCATAACGTGACTCTATTTGTGTGTTCATAATATGCTACCTAAAATTAAAAATTATCGTGCTAACCAGCCACCATCAACCGCGAGAATATGGCCATTGACATAGTCACTGGCTGTTGATGATAAAAATATGGCTGAACCAATTAAGTCTTCTGTTTCACCCCAACGCCCCGCAGGGATACGCTTTTCAATTTCACTATTACGGGCGGCATCATCTTGTAATACTTGGGTGTTGTCGGTTCTAAAATAACCTGGCGCAATAGCATTAACCTGAATATTGTGTTGCGCCCATTCGTTTGCCAGCGCTTTAGTAAGACCCGCTACCGCATGTTTGCTCGCGGTATATGCTGGTACTGTCATACCGCCGCTGTATGACAGCATTGAGGCAATATTAATTATTTTTCCAAACCCTTGTTTGATCATGTTTGGCGCAACCGCTTGGGCCAATAAAAAACTGGCATCAAGGTTTACTTTCATCACGTTCTGCCACTGCTCATACGGGTAGTCAACCGCTGGGCTGCGAAATATAGTGCCGCCAACATTGACCAAAATATCTATTTCGCCATGTTCCGTTAACGCTTTGTTTGCTAATGCATTAACTGAGTCTGCATTACTCAAATCAGCAGCATAATCAAAAGCCACACCGCCACGTTCTTCGATCATCTGACACGTTGCTTGGCAGCCACGCTCTTTGCTACTACTGCAAATAACCTTTGCGCCAGCAGCGGCTAAACCCATTGCAATTTGTTGACCCAGGCCGCGGCTTGCACCGGTGACGAGTGCTGTTTTTAAAGTTAGATCAAACAAGGTAGCTGTCATTTTAAACTCCTGTATTAAAGTATTTATTACGTAATTACTAATTCAATGTAAATTGAATTAACTAAACTTGTTAACACTCATTCTTCGCTACCGGTGGCAATTTGTCAAATACTATTTGCCACCGGTGGCAAATATGACTAAGATATAAATATCAATCAGCCCATATAACATTTATAGGTTCTTATTATGCAAGCACTGAATAGAAAAAACTTTAATAAAGACAAATACCCAACAAAAATAATGCAATACGGTGAGGGGAATTTCTTGCGTGCATTTATCGATTGGCAAATTGATAAACTCAATGAAACAAGTGTTCTCAACGCCGGCGTTGCAGTTATTCGTCCTATTGATTATGACGCAATTCCTTTACTTAATGTTCAAGACGGTTTGTATACCACTATTATTCGTGGCTTAAACGAGCAAGGTGAAACCGTCGCCGATCATCGTATTATTAGTTCAATCAATGAAGAAATTCCTGTCTATAAAGATTTTCCGCGTTATATGGCATTAGCTGAGAATCCGGATCTGAAAATTATTTTTTCAAATACCACTGAAGCTGGTATTGAATATATTGATACTGATAAACTCGACGACGCTCCCGCTAAGGCATTCCCAGCTAAATTAACGCAGTGGTTGTTCCATCGCTTTAATCACTTTAACGGCTCAGCTGACAGCGGTATGGTGATCATCCCTTGTGAGTTAATTGACTACAATGGCGAGAAACTCAAAGAAATCGTGTTTCAATACTGCCAACTTTGGCAACTACCTGAGGCGTTTTCAAGCTGGTTGAATGAAGCTAACCACTTTTGCTCAAGCTTAGTTGACCGTATTGTCACCGGCTTCCCCCGTGATGAGCATCAACAACTACAAGAATCGTTAGGTTATTTAGATAACTTTATGGTGACCGCTGAGTACTTTCACTTGTTTGTTATTCAAGGACCGCAGCATCTAGCACAATTATTATGCTTGCAAGACAGTGATCTAAATATAAAAATTGTTGATGATATTTCACCTTACAAACAACAAAAAGTCGGTATTTTAAATGGTGCTCATACGGCTTTAGTGCCACTAGCTTACATGGCGAACATTGATTCTGTGGGCGATGCGCTGGCCGATCCTTTGTTTGAAAAATACCTAACGCAATTAATCTTTGCTGAAATTATTCCCACTCTTGATTTACCTGAAGATGAATTAAAGCGCTTTGCCAATGATGTACTGAACCGCTTTAGAAATCCGTATATTTGCCATTTATTACTGTCTATTTCACTCAACAGTATGACTAAATTTAAGACCCGTATTTTGCCGCAGTTGCACACCTATGTGAAAACAAATAACGCCGTACCGAATATGATGGCATTGGCTATTGCAGGGCAAATTTTGATGTATAAAGGCCTACGTAATGAGCAGCAAATTGAATTGAGCGATGCACCACAATGGCTAGAACTATTTAATACCCTGTGGCATGACTTTGATAACAACACCCTATCCTTAAACACGCTTGTTGAACAAGTACTAGGGGCACAATGGCATTGGGAAAGTGATTTAAATGAACTTCCTGAATTAACTGCCACCGTTACAGCTCACCTACGTAATATGCTCACTGAAGGTGTAGCTACTACGCTTACTAACCAGTTAGGCCAATAATATGAAACCATTAATTAAACTACACCCAACTGATGATGTTGCCATTGCAATGCGTAATATCACCGCTGGTGAAATATTGCCCGTTGATGGCGAAGAGATCTTAGTCAATGAGAACATTGATAAAGGCCATAAAGTGGCGCTGCGTGATATTAATAAACAAGAGAATGTTATTAAATACGGTGCCCCCATTGGCTTTGCCCTAGAGAATATTCAAAAAGGCGGTTGGGTGCATACCCATTGCGTTAAAACCACCCTCAATGATGAACTGGATTATCAGTATATTCCTGAGTTTATTGAGCAAAGTGAAGCGACCCCTTCGCCTGAAGTAAATATTTATCGTAGACAAAACGGTGAAATTGGCATTCGTAATGAAATCTGGCTGATCCCTACGGTAGGCTGTGTTAATGGCATGATCAACCAAATGATCAAAGAGTTTAAACTGCGTCATCCACAATTAGAAATTGATGGCATTTATGCGTTTCCTCACCAGTTTGGCTGCTCTCAACTGGGCGATGATTTAGACACAACACGGATACTGCTACAAAACATGGCACTGCATCCAAATGCTGGTGGCGCTTTAGTCGTTGGCTTAGGCTGTGAAAATAATCAATTACCGGCATTTCGTGATGGCTTAGGGGATTACGATGAAGGCCGAATTAAGTTTTTGATCACCCAACAAGCGGATGACGAAATTGAAGAAGGCGTTGCGCTACTTGAACAAATTTATGCCCAAGTAAAACAAGATAAACGTCAACCAGGTACTTTATCTGAAGTAAAGTTTGGCCTTGAATGTGGTGGCAGCGATGGTTTGTCTGGTATCACGGCGAATCCGATGCTGGGTTATTTTTCAGATTATTTAATTGCTCAAGGTGGCACAACGGTATTAACCGAAGTACCTGAAATGTTTGGCGCTGAAACTTTATTAATGTCGCGCTGTAAAGACGAGGAAACTTTTAACAAGCTCGTTAACATGGTTAATAACTTTAAAGGTTATTACAAAGCTCATAATCAACCTATTTATGAAAATCCGTCGCCAGGTAATAAAAAAGGCGGGATCACTACCTTAGAAGATAAATCATTAGGGTGTACGCAAAAAGCCGGCACCAGTAAAGTACAAGCGGTTTTACACTATGGTGAACGCCTGCAAATACCTGGATTAAATCTATTAGATGCACCAGGTAACGACCCTATTGCCACCAGCGCACTTGGTGCTGCAGGTTGTCATATGGTGTTATTTACCACTGGCCGCGGTACGCCTTATGGTGGATTTGTGCCAACGTTAAAAATTGCTACTAATTCAGAACTTGCCAATAAGAAAAAACGCTGGATAGATTTTGACGCTGGCGTTTTAATTAACGATGTCTCAATGGAGCAAGTCCACGGGGAGTTTGTTGAACTGCTAGTCAACATCGTAAACGGCCAACCAACTTGCAATGAAATAAACGACATTCGTGAAGTCGCTATTTGGAAAAAAGGAGTGACGTTATAAATGACACCTAAGTCCATCGCAATTATTGGCGAATGTATGGTTGAGCTTAGCGGCCAACCATTTACTGCTATGCAACAAAATTATGGCGGCGACAGCATGAATACCGCCATTTACTTAAAAAAACTCGCAGGCAATGAAGTAAACGTCAATTACGTCAGTGCCATGGGCACTGATCCACGAAGTCGTGCACTGATTGAAAAATGGCAAGCTCACCATATTAATACTGACAATGTGCTGCTCAGTCATAACAAACAACCAGGTTTGTATATGATTCAAAACGATGTGTCAGGGGAGCGTACTTTTCAGTATTGGCGTAGCGACTCAGCCGCTAAATATTTATTGCAACATACTGATTTTAAAAAAGTACTAACCAACCTTGCCGAAGTTGATGCTATTTATTTATCGGGGATCTCGCTGGCAATCTTAGCAGAGCAAGATTGCCATACTTTACTCAGCCATTTAGCGTTACTAAAACAGCAAGGCATAAAAATTATTTATGATAGCAACTATCGCCCTGCATTATGGTCAAGCAAAATGCACTGCCACCTTGCCAATAATAAAGCATACGCACTAGCCGATTTAGCATTAGTGACCTTTGACGATGAAGCACAATTATGGGGAGATAGTAATGTTGCGCAATGTACCGAGCGTTTGCACCAACAAGGCGCTCATGAGGTCGTTGTAAAACTCGGCGCGGATGGCTGCCAATACAGTAAAAAACACCTTGATAATTCAATTTCAGTCGAGCTGTTTAATACTGTCGCTGTAGAAAAAGTGATCGACACTACCGCCGCAGGTGACTCATTTAACGCCGGCTTTTTAGCCCAGTGGTTAACAGAGCAACCTATAAAACAATGTGCACAAGCGGGTAATTTACTGGCCGCCCAAGTGATCCAAAAGCGTGGAGCAATTGTCGAGATTAACATTGCGACAATCAAAAACTACTAATGCAGTTAGCGCTTTATTTAGCCCGCTAGAAGTTAAATGCTTAAATCGATTAGTTAAGACTCTTTAACGTCTCGACACCGAACCTGAGTGCATACCTAAGTTTACTTATTCTAAAGTAAGTGCTGTGAGACGCTTATTTTGTTTAAGTAAACTTCCTCTCATGGGTATGCACTCTAATTTATCATTACTACAACATTCACTTATGGCTAAGGGGCTGGTTTGCCATCGGCATCGATGCCACGCTTCCAATACGCTGAACACACTATTTTTGCACTGGGGACCGCAAACTGCTCTTTCGCAAGGTTTTGAATTGTGCGCACAAGTGAGCCTTCAAGCCCCATAAAAATTAATGGTGTGCCCGTGTACTTATTTAAACAGTGCGCGACCTGCTCTACTAACTCTATTTGTGGCTCAGTCGTAACTAACCACTTAATACGATGTTTAGTATGCACCTCTATTGTATCTAATTTGATGATATCTTGGGAGTCTGTAACGTGTATGACCACATCAACATCAGCTGTTGCAGGTAGTTGTTGTAAATAGCCGTTAATAGCATTAACTGAGGTTAAATCAGCAATCATCAAATACTGCGACTGACTAAAATCACCCAACTTTTTAGGGCCAGGGCCTGCAATTGCGAGTTTATCACCAGGTTTTGCTTGTTTAGCCCAATCAGTTGCGATACCACGATGCTGATTGACGACAAAATCAAGCGTAATTGTATGGTTAATAGTATCAATCGCTCTGATTGTATATGAGCGCTTAGGTGCAGGTTCAGCTGCTTTGAGGTCAATTTCAACCTCATCTTGTCCAGCATGTGGTAATAGTACTTTTACGTACGCACCTTGTTGATCCGCAGGAAAATCATGAAACTCATCTGAACCAACAACCAAACGCTTTAAATGCGGAGCTATCGCTGTTGTGCTTATTACGGTTGCACGACGTACTTTTCTACTCATTTTGATCTCCTCAGAAGGTTTATTACATGTTTAATTGCACAACGCCCCATTGGTTGATAAAATCAACTATAACAAATTAATTGACTTTGTCAACTACATTGAGGGTTTTATGAATACACCTTTATCAAATACGCTGTTTGAATTGATGCAAAATTACCGCGTCACAATTCGTGAAGCAATTAACGCAGGCGAACTTGGTATAAATGCTATGCACGTACGCTGCATACATATTATTGCGAACGTAAATAACTGTACGGCTAACGATATTGTTACTAAAACGCAGCGCGACAAAGCGCAAATAGCACGTTTAATTAAAGATCTTATTGGCTTAAATTTAATAAATAAGCAGGCAAGTGAGCACGATAAGCGCTGCTTTATTTTGTCGCTCACAGAGCAAGGTAAAGTTCTTTTTGATAAGTTATTAGCCTCAGAGCAGAAAATAAATAATCAAATGTGTAAAAACTTAAACCCTCAGCAAATCAAAGACTTTTTAGATATCGCACAGCAAATGATCAAAAATATGGATTGATCGGTTATACATTTCTTGGCATAACTTACACAAAACGCATATACTGTACGCTTATACAGTATATGCGTTTTAGGTTGTGTTATGTTTGTAATTCCCATTTATATAGAAGCAGGCGTGTGTGGTTTTGAATCGCCCGCAGCGCAGTACACCGAGCTAGGTGTAACCCTTGATGAGCTTTTAATAAAGCACCCAAATGCTACCTTTATTGGCCTAGCATCGGGTAACTCTATGCAAGAAGTCGGAATTTTTGAAGGGGACTTATTAGTTATCGACCGTGCAGAGCCTGCAGAAAATGGTGACGTTATTGTTGCTAACTTAAATGGTCTTTTTGTATGCAAGCTGCTTGATAAAACCAATGCGCGGCTGCTTTCAGCGTCTTCTTTACATAAGCCTGTACAACTCACCTCTGCAGACGAATTTCAGCTCGAAGGCGTAGTAACGCTATCAATAAGAATGCACAGGCAAAGCCCAGAGTTACTAAAATGTATGCCTTAGTTGATGCTGTGTCGTTTTATGCCAGTGCCGAAAAAGTATTCGACCCTGCTATTCGATCCAAACCCGTGGTTGTACTTACCAATAACGATGGCTGTGTATGCGCTATTTGCCCTATTGCTCGGCGCTTAAATATTCCTAAATTTGGCCCGTACTTTAAAGTTAAGCATTTACTTGAGCAAAACAACGTTGTTATTCGCTCTAGCAATTACGAGCTTTATGCTGATTTAAGCGACAAAATGATGAACATCATCGCTCGCTTTTGCGATACACAGCACATATACAGTATTGATGAATCGTTTTTGCACTTTGATGGCTACACATCATTAATTAAAGACTGGCATGAATACGGTCATACAATAAGGCGCACAGTATGGCGCGAAACAAAGCTTCCTGTAGGTGTTGGTTTTGGCCCGACCCCTACTTTAGCAAAAGCCGCTAACCATGCCGCTAAAAAGCTCAGTGGTTTTAATGGTGTTGCAGTAATAAATAGCGAACAAACTCGCCAAGCTATTTTACAAAGAATGAGCTGCGAAGATGTGTGGGGAGTAGGCCGGCGGCTAGCTAAAAAACTTAAAATAATGAATATACACACCGCCTGGGATCTTGCTCAGCAAAACCCTGGAGCAATGCGCCGTGCATTTAGTGTGGTTGTTGAACGCACAGTAAGCGAGCTTAACGGAATAACATGTTTAAACTGGGATGATGTACGACAAAATAAGCGGGAGATTTATTCGACCCGTAGTTTTGGAGAGCGCATATGTGAGCCAACAGCACTTAAAACAGCGCTAATTAACCATGTAACCACAGTGGCTAATAAATTAAGAGCGCAACACTCGCTCACTCACCAGCTTTATATTTTTGCAGCCAGTGGCGCGCACGAAAATAGATATTATAAAAAGTCTTTTGTGTATAAGTTCCCCTCACCCACTAACGACACCTGCGTGATGGCTAATGCTGTATCTGAGGTATTTAATAAGATTTACCAACCCGGTATACGGTTTTATAAGTGTGGTGTGGGTGCGGTAGAGCTAATATCAGAACAGTTTCAGCAAAATGACTTATTTAATAAAAGCCCTGATAATCCAAAACTTATGCAATGCTTAGACACAATTAACAATCGATACGGAAAAGGAATGCTAAGCCTTGCAAGTAGTAAATTAAATGACCGGTGGCACATGAACCGTGATTTTTTGTCGCCGCAGTACACTACGCGTTGGCGCGATATCCCTAAAATATACTGCGAATGATTTGCTACTTACTACTTACTAGATGCTTTATTTACTCTCATCTGCTTTTTTAAATGTGCACTCTACATTGGGTTCGCTCAATGTATATTTGAGTGTGTTATCAGCTAAAAATTTGATACTTTGACTGATTGTTTTTTCGTTTGCAGGGCTTTCACAACGGCTCATTCTTAAGCCGTTTTCAAGGCCATCACTTTTATATTTAAGCGTGCTGGTTATAAAGCAAAAGTTTGGTTTTTTAATGGTTCGGGTACCATTGTGGAGCGATCCAAATACAATTTGCTCACCAAGTTTAAAACCCGCACTTAAATCACTTTCATCTGTCAAACTCAAATTGCTGTTAACGCATAACCCTGAGTTGCTCGACACAACTTCGTAGGCCCCCAATTTTGACTTTAAAAGCGGTATAAATCGTGTTTTATTACTCGGCTCAGAAAAAGCATTTGCACTTGTAAAAGCGACAGTTAATAAAGCGAGTGTTAAATATTTCATTTCGTGGGTGTATCCTCGTGAGTCAGCGTGTTAAATAATAGCAAAATGCCTAATCACTTAGCTTTTATAACTTTTAACAACTATAACAGAGATTTACTATAAAAGGAGAGAAGTCGTATTCAGGAACCAAGACACGAGCAGCTAAGGGAGCTTTGCTCGACTATACTGATTCTTACATGTGTATAAGCCAGTAAGATAACGCAAGAGCAATTACCGAGCCCATTAGGTTACAAACCTCGTGCCGCAAATAAATCCCTTAGATTGAACACATTTAAATCCACAAAGATTCATCCTAGATACTGCATTACAAACCATTTTGCTGTTAAGTACTTTAGTTAATACGTGCTTAAACAGCAAAACGATTTATATCAATGCGCTTACTTGAAGGGAAATTGAACTCATAAAATTGTTTGAATAGCGCTCAAATTACTGTTTGTTTTATTGCCAGTACTTTGCAAATAATAAAGGGTAGCTTTGCTTTAAGAACTTAGGTTTGTCTTTAAAACGTTTACCTTTAGGTTCATCACTGCCTGATGGAATAAACGGTAATTCGTCTTCGCTGCGTTCTTCAAATAATAAACCGGCTATTAAATCATACTCATCAATATACGGGTAAGGCTGCTCGTTTAAGTAATAAACAGGTGTACACTGCGCTAACGAATCAGCATTTTCTAAAGCGTTTTCGAATACTGTTTTACCGCGCGAAATTAACCAACATCTAAACTCGCTAAAACCGTAATCGTCGTTACATCCAGCCATCACAAAAGCGGCACCAAACAAATCCCAGGTAAAACATTTACGCATATGTATGCCAAAGTGTTTATCAAAATCAATAAGGTGCTGATCGCTTAAATCATTAAGTTTAGTTTTTAGGTTATCGCTCACACTTTGCGGATCGAGCCCTAAATCAGGCGTTGTTACTAAATCCCAAAAAGCCTGCTCTGTTAACGTTGCCATTATAAAATCTCTTTTACTCGGCCAACTTGACCATCTTCTAAACGTACTTTAATACCGTGTGGGTGATTTGGTGATTTTGTTAAAAGGCGCTCAACAACACCTTCTGTTAATGTGCCGCTGCGTTGATCTTCTTTTAATACAATATTTACTGTGGTACCTGGTGAAATTTGCGAACGCGAAGGAACAGCCATAATTTAAACCCTAAAAATAATTTATCTAATTATAACGTCCATGTGATGTCATACCAACTAAACCGCTGTTAATTGGCTAAAAATGAGATGTGTGCTGGTTTTGCGTTCAACTTAATAGCTGCTAGCTGGCTAAGTATAATCTGCGTTAACTCATCAAGTTGCGGTTTTGCATCTTCACGGGCTACCTCATCAATAAAGTAACATTGTACTTTTAACGTGTTTACTTCGTTATTTAAATCAACTGTATGCGTTAGATAATCAAAACCAATTACCATTTCTTTAATTGCTTCGCATGCATTAGTAAGCGCTAAGCGAATTTGCTTATCGCGCTGTTTTTGAGTTTTAGTCATAAATATAAAGGTTACTTATTTAGTCTGGGCTTGTTGCTGTTTTTTAAACTCTTCGTAGTTAGAGTCTTGTTTATCTAGGCATTCGTAATATTCTTTGTCAGCTTTATAGTTACACTCATCAAGGCGCGCCGATTGTAATTCATGAAAACGTGCATCAGAGCTGCAGCCAGCCAAAACACATGATCCAATAATAAGTAATGCGCTGCTTTTTAGTTTATTGATAAACATTAAATTTCCTTACACTTCTATATCGAAAAAGCGTTAAATTATTACGATACTATTGTATATTAGCGCCATAAAATCTTAATATCCAAAGGATCTATTACTATGATGTCGCAGTTACAAAAGTTGTTTCAGCGTATAGACAAAAGCAAGATATTTCAATCATTTGTTATAGCTGTAATTATTGTTTCTGCCCTTACAGTAGGTGCACACACTTACTCACTACATCCTACCGTAGAGCTTGCTCTAAATTGGATGGACGTTGGCATTACTGCATTCTTTTTAATTGAACTAATAATCCGCTTTGTTGCAAGTAAAGGCATTAAAGACTTCTTTTCTAAGGGATGGAATATATTTGACACTATCATAGTATTGGGCAGTTTATACCCTGCTGCTGGCTCTACAATGTTAATTGCTAGGCTGTTGCGCATATTTAGAGTGTTACGATTGGTTTCGATGATCCCAGAGCTGCGCTTATTGGTTAACTCATTGCTCAAAGCCATTCCGCAAATGGGTTATATAGCCCTGTTAATGTTTGTTATTTTTTATATATACGCTGCAATGGGTAGCATGATGTTTGCTGAAATCAACCCCGTACTTTGGCAAGACGTCTCAATATCAATGCTTACCTTGTTTAGAATAGCAACGTTTGAAGATTGGACCGACATAATGTACGAAACAATGGCGGTGTACGAATTAAGCTGGATTTATTACCTTACGTTTATATTCTTAACTGCATTTGTATTTTTAAACATGATGGTAGGTGCAATACTTGAGGTAATGAGTGAGGAGCACCGAAATGCCCGAGAAGAGCTTGCGGATAACGATTCTCTACCTGCAACACAAGGTCAGGTAAATGAGCTACAAGTTCAAATTGCAGAGCTTAAAGCGCTATTGAGTAACCGAAAAAACTAATCTGATAAGAGTACTAAAGCACCCACTTAAAGTTTAAAAAGTGGGTGCAGTTTAGGCATTCAACGCAAACATACATTACCAAAGTGCTTTAATTTTCCTCGTTATCAGGTTTGTCACCCGTATCTTCAAACGAAATGATGTTATCTACTTTCATCTTAAACGCATCAAAAAATGCGTTTTTTAGTACAGAAATAACGGCTTGAAAAGTCGACACATCCGTATTATCTAATTGCCCCTCTATAGGAATGCGTGCAGCAACGAGTTTAGACTCATCGTTTTCGAGTATAGAGCCCAGTAGATCTACACTGCCTTCAAATATGGCAGTAAAGATACCGTCATCATCTTTTTCTATATCTTCTCGCCAAGAAAATACACTCAGGTTTTGAACACCCGCTTTTACATAACCATTTAAGTTATTATCTTTAGCCACAAGCTCCATTGCGCCATCAATGCCCCCCGCTTCAATATCAAACGGAGTATACACTTTAAACACAGTGTCGAGATTTTTAACTGAGAAGCGCTGTACCTCTGCGTTAAAATCAAAATTAGCGCGTTTGCTAAAAGGGTCTAGTTTGCCATCAAGTTTTAATGCGGCCTCTCCCATTAACGCCCCCTCTACGTTTAAAGTAGTCACAAGTGTTTTTGATAGGTTTTGCGCATTCGTTATATTTTCAATTCTGGCATTAATATTTGATATAAAAGTGGGTTTTTCACCGTTATTGGTTGAGTTAACTAAGGTTAACTTGCCTTGCTCAATTATTAAGGTATCAATAGAAAACAGTACTAAATCATTCGCCAGTCCCACCCAAGTGGTTTCATCTTTTACTTGTTGATTTTGCTCAGAAGCATTGGGGTCTTTATCGTAAATAACTATCTCAGGACGCGTAAAAGCCATGTTTGTGACTAAATTCCCTTTTAAAAGGGCTGACCACGCAAGTGAAAAATCGAGAGTTTGAATACTCAGTAAAGGCTTAGGAGCTGAAGTTGCATCAACAGCGTAAATTTCAACGTCGTCAATCGCGTAGGCACCGCGATATAAAAACAAATCTACATCACCAACATGCCCCGTAACACCTTCCGTATGTTTTAGCTGATAATTTACGTACTGCTGAAGCGCATAAGGTGCAGCTATTCTGGCAATAATAAGGACTAATAAAATAACCGCAAATGAGTTAAACCATTTGCTATGAAATACATTAGAAACCGAGCTCATTGTAATTTCCTTTACCTAATACTTTAGAATGAGCATTTTAAACATGTAAGAATTACGCAAAATTGTAACAACACTACGTAAATCGTATTTAAAATACATCGTTAATAGCCTAAGTGAAGTTAAAGTGGCTAATTTAAGTATTAACAGCAAAGGTTATACCAATTTAAAATTGCTACAAAAAATTGGGTTTATGCAGCAATACTTAACTAAATAAAAACAGCGAGTACCTTTAATATATCAAGGATAGTGCTTGATCAAATCTAACTGGTTTACTGAATATAAAACCTTGGTATTTATCAATTTCTAAGCTTTGTAATAACGTTAACTGAGCGGAGTTTTCTACGCCCTCCGCTATTACTTGGCAACCAATCATATGCGACATGTTAGTTACCGCAGATACAATACTTTTGTCTTTTGAGCACTCACAAATATTATCAATATAAGATTTATCTATTTTAATGTAATCAACTGATAGCTCTTTTAAAACCGATATAGAAGAAAACCCAGTACCAAAGTCATCAATAGAAATACGCACACCGGTATTTTTTATGGCCGTAATCACTTTTGACAAATACGGTAAATTTTTAATCATGACTGTTTCTGTTATTTCTAAATGCACATTGTATGGTTTAACTGCGTATCTATTTAAAAGCGCAACTAAAAAATCTAAAAAGTTATGATTTTCTAGTTGCAGCACCGACACATTAATCGACAATCCAATATTACTATTTACGGTATTTAGCTTACTTAAGCTCGCAATAGCTTGCTCTAGTACAAATTCGCCGAGTATATTAATTTTTCCATATCGCTCTGCAATATCTATAAATTCTGAAGGGGGAATAAATTCATCATTAAACTGCCAACGAAGTAGTACTTCAAACGTAGTTATTTCATTTGTGCTTATATCAACAATAGGTTGATAGCACAGATGAAAGTCACCTTTTTCTACGCACTCTTTAATTGAGCTGCGAAGTACTTCTTCTCTTTTAAGCGATTCATGCATTCGCTCGTCAAATACTGATATTTCATTACGGCTTTTCTTACCTTCATACATAGCTACATCAGCGTATTTAATCGCCTCTGCAAGATTAAAATTTTCGCGCGTAAAATACAGCCCAACCTTAAAAGAGGGGTTTACTTGATAGCTATCCATGCTTACTGTTTTCGTTAAGGTTTTAACTAATCTAAAAACACAGTCAAAAAGTTCATCTTCGGTATTGGTTCGAGAATAAAAAATAAACTCATCACCTCCCCATCGACAAGCAATAAAGTCGCCTTGGGTTTGTGCTTCAACTAATCGTTTACCTGTTTGGGCCAGCACAAAATCACCAAAATCGTGACCGTATTTATCGTTGATGATTTTAAAGTCATCCATATCTAAAAATAAAACAGCTTTAATATCATCATTTTGATTGGCTAAATCAAGTTCAACATTAGAAACAAAGCTCCCCCTGTTAAACAATTTAGTTAGGTTGTCTTTTTGCTCTAAAGAAATTATTTGTTCGGTACGAAGTTGTACTTCGTTTTCTAAGTTTTCAATAAATTGATCTAACTTAAGTTCATTATTAATTGATGACTTTACATCTTTTGCACTACGTGAAGCCGTTATAAAACACAAAATAAACCATAAAACGAGCCATAAAACACCTAGTACATTCTCATCTTCAATAGGCTGTAAAAGTAATAAAATACTAAAAGGAACCAATAAGCAGGTTATATACGACAAGGAGAAACGAATATCAGAAGCTAAAACGTTTACACCGCCACCAGCAAGGGAGCTAAAAACAACCAGTGATACAAATTTTTCCTGCATTTGCATGTTTTCATAAAACAAAATAGGAAAAGCAGCCCATGTTAAAGCCGCTAATAATAAACCTATAAAATACAGATGATATTTAAAAGCATGGGTGTTGTTAACAAATACATGGCTTGCTATTCGAAGTAATGAAATAAATGATAACGTAAAAAGCCAGTAAAGCTTTTCTTGCGAGGCACTGTGGTTAATACTGCTAAAAATAAGAAAACAAGAAACAACCGTGTTTATAGCAATTGCAGAACTAAAATAGGAGCTAACAAATGCTAATCGCTTATTGGCAAAGTTATTTGTGTGAGAGGTCATTAATATTACTTGAATAGGCTGTTGCACAATGTAAACAGTTTACTTAAGTTCAATAATAAACAAAAGTGAACATTCATAAAAAAGTATTGTTTTAGCCTCTTAAGCGGTTTTATAAGCCATTAAACTAAAAAGGGCTGGCAAATTGCCAACCCCTTTTGTTAAAACTGATTATATATTATACCAATTCGCTTAATTAAGTGATCTATTTTGAGGGAAGAAAATCGTGTCGATAACATGGAAAAAATTTCTTTATTTAGTTGTTCTATATCAGAAATATTTAACGTAGTTAACGTCAGATTTAACCCCTCAAATTGATTAAGTATTGCGAATTAGTATTACTCACCATCAACAATTATGCGTAGCATACGACGAAGTGGCTCTGCCGCGCCCCATAAAAGCTGATCGCCTACTGTAAATGCGCTAATGTATTTTGGTCCCATCGCTAATTTACGAATACGCCCAACAGGAATGCTTAAAGTGCCCGTTACTTTAACCGGTGTTAAATCTGTGGCACTAATTTCACGCTCGTTTGGAATTACCTTAACCCACTCATTATGAGACGCTAAAATTTCTTCAATTTTTTCTACGCTAATATCTTCACGTAATTTAATGGTCATCGCTTGCGAATGACAACGCATAGCGCCAATACGAACACATAAACCATCAATTGGCACTGGTTGCTTAGAAGAGCCTAAAATTTTGTTGGCTTCTACTTGCGCTTTCCACTCTTCTTTAGACTGACCGCTTGGCATAGGTACGTCAATCCACGGGATTAAACTGCCCGCTAATGGCACACCAAATTGGTCTTGTGGTAAGTCATTTGACGCCATTGTTTCACTGACTATTTTATCAATTTCTAAAATAGCAGAGCTTGGGTTATCTAATTGCTCGGCAACACTTGCATGAATAGCGCCCATTTGTGCAATAAGCTCTTTCATATTTCGTGCACCAGCACCAGAGGCTGCTTGGTAAGTCATTGGGCTTACCCATTCAATTAGGTCTTGCTCAAATAAACCGCCTAATGCAAGTAGCATTAGCGATACTGTACAGTTACCGCCAACAAACGTTTTAACGCCTTGCGCTAAGCCTTGTTCAATAACATCTTTGTTTACGGGATCTAGCACTATTATGCTGTCCTCACTCATACGCAGTGCTGAAGCTGCATCAATCCAGTAACCATCCCAACCCGACTCGCGTAATTTTGGATATACCGCATTGGTGTAGTCACCGCCTTGGCAAGTAACAATAATATCCATTTTAGCAAGTTCGCTAATGTCACTTGCATCTAGCAATGGTTTTGCGTCGCCTGCTATATCAGGGCCTAGTTGACCCGCTTGTGAGGTGGTGAAAAAGGTGGTGTCGATATGGGCAAAATCACTTTGCTGCTGCATACGTTCTAATAACACAGAGCCAACCATGCCACGCCAACCGACTAATCCTACTTTTTTCATTGTTTGTTCCACTGTTTGATTCATAAAAGATGCCTTAATACATTAAAAATTAAATTCATTGCGTGAGATTTAATTTTCATTAACGTCAAAATAACACCACCAGCGCGCTAAAACTAGTGAATAAAGTAGAACTTAAATATTTTTCATAGTCATAAAAAAGCCCTGTATTAAATACAGGGCTAATAGGTAATTAGGTTTTATTATATCCCCCTTCCTTGGGTAGAAAATTAAAACTCGTAGCTAAAGCTTAAACTAAACTCAGTGCCTTCTTCTTGACGCCAAAGTGTTAAGTTTTCTTGTTCAATTTCTTTTTCTTGGCCAAGTATATTTTTAACTTTAAAATTAACTTTAGTATTAAAGTTAGGGAAGTAAGAATAAACTAAATCAAGAGAATGAAATGACTTTTCTTCTGCGTCTTCGTTACCACGCGTACCTGGTACGATTATGCGCGGCCCAAACACGTTATAAACAACTGAGGTAGAATGAAAACCATCAGCAGAGTCATAACCCATTTGTAAGTTTGCTACCCATTCAGAATGACCAACTAAACGACGTTTATTATTAGTAACAATGTTAGAAACAGAGTCAGCTTCCAACGCCTCTTTTAGTTGTTGTTCAAATAATGAATCAACCCCATCAGCATCGTTTATGCCAAGCTCAACACTTGAATCCGATAGAGTAACGTTACCTGATAAAAATATGGCAGATAAATCATTATGAATAAAACTAAAGTCAGTTAAAAAGTCTACCTCAATACCTGTTAGTTCACCCGACTGCGCATTTGCTGTTAGTAATTGCGGAGCAGCTCCACCAACACCCGCTAACTCGACCATTTCAATTGGGTTTTCAATATCTTTATAAAACAAAGCAACTGATAGATTGTTTCCTGAAGGCATGTACCACTCAAACCTAAAGTCAGCATTTTTTAGCTTAGAGCTTTGAAGTGTAGGCGAGCCTCGCACTAAAAACTCTGTTAATGGGTCAACATAATAAGTTGAGCTTACATCACGCATATCTGGGCGAATCGTCGTTTCACTTAAGTTTAAGCGAAACTGCATTTCTTCATCCATAATATAAGTAATTGCTAAAGAAGGAAAAAAGTTATCTTCTTTTATTGCAACTTCGCTCACTTCTTCAATTGTTCCATCAAAGAAATTAGTATGAGCCTGAAAAGGCACTGATATTTGAGAAAAGTCTTCCCAACGAATACCACCGGTTATACGCCATGTGTTTTCGTAGAAAAAGTCGGCCATAAAATAATAAGCGTCTAACTTATGTGCAGCGCTGTACTTATCACCATCTGCGGTACCATCATCAAAAATACCAGAGCCTGTAATACTTGTATAAAACTCACTATTAGCTAAATTTTCGTCAGAAAAAAATTGGTCTATGTTTGAGCCAAATGTATATTCATCTGTTATACCACGGTGCGTAATACCAAATTGAATATTACTTGCATCACGTTTTTTTTCAGAAAAATCGCCACCCACCTTAAGCTCTAACTCATAGCCATCACCATAAAATGGGATACCCATATTCCAACCATATGTATCTACGTCATCATGCAAAGTTTGATAATCACGCGTTACGTTAGTAGCAGCAACATCTTGTAACTGTTCTGATTCAAATACACCATCATTTAAGTTAGTTTGAAAAACAACATCTAATGCACCTGGAGCATCTCTGTTGGCACGGCTTGTACCTGCATACCAATCAAAAAATAAATTTTCTAATTCAGGAAAATTATGCGTCCCTTTGAGCTGCGTAGAGAACATTTCACGCTCTTCATACATAACGTCAACACGGCGTAACTCAGTAACACCTTCTTCTGACTCGTTAGCATCGAAAAAGTCACGATTACGTACTCTGTCACTCATATCATGAAGCGCTATATTCGTTAGTTCAAATTTATGGTTATTATTAAATTCATAACCTAAATTTAATGTGCCACTCCAACGAACGGTTTGTTCAGTAGATATGCCATCATAAGTTTGTGCAAAACATTTATCTTCGCAGCCCAAACTCCCTAAATTTGTACCGCTTTGCTCTTTAACTACTTCCCATTCATTGTCATAGGAAACAGCTGCAAGAACGCCAAAAGTACCTACTTCAGACTCAAACCTATCACCTAGTGCTACTGAAAAATTCATGCCTGGATCAACATCTTTCTCAGTAGGTCCAACTTGCCAATCTAGAGATTGTAGGAGCGCTTGACGCTGCTCAAGCGTAGTACTGCTGTCACCTTCAAGTCCTGCATCACTTTTAAGCGCTGTAGAAATTAATGAAGGTAAAGCACGTGTACCATCATCGCGCCCCATCCAATCATCATCACCACCACTGTAAAAATAACCGGTGTCACTGTTAGAGGTGTTATATGAAGTACCTAACTGTATTTTAAACAAAAAATCAGAAGGAATAGATTTGGTGCGTATATTTACATTACCACCACCAAAGTGCGCTGGCATATCAGGAGAAAACGATTTCTGCACACTTAAACTTTCAATAATATCCGATGGAAATAAATCCAGTGGAACAACTGATCGAGTGGGATCTGGGCTTGGAACATACATGCTATTAAGTTGGGTACTTGAATAACGCTCACCCAAACCACGAACATAAATATATTTACCATCGACTAAGGTTAAACCAGTCACACGACGAAGCGCTGAAGCTGCATCGCCATCACCTGTGCGTGATATTTGATCAGCACCCATAATATCAGCAACAAATGCCTGATTTTGACGCTCTTGTAGTACTGCGCCTGCACTACCTTTTAGTCGCTGGCCAACAGCAACTACTTCTTCTATTTCTTGCTCTTCGGCTTCGGCTGCTATAGCTGTGTTTACTGATAGCCCCATAATTGCAGCCATAACTGCGCAATTTAGTTTACATAGAACAAGAGAAGAGGGTTTAAAAGATTTCATTTTTATACTCCGAAACAAAACAAGACATTAGCCGAGCTTTCGCTCGGCTATAATGTGGTTTGGATTAAAGACCTACCTTAACCCAACCTGCTGTCCAGTCTGTTTGTGCATCCATTGCACCAATGTAATCTACTGAATCAAAGTAACTATCTAGGCTTGAAGAATCAAAACCATTACCTAACAGTAATGACTCAGCCGAAGGCATATATCCGTTATCTGCTAAACCAAGGTCTGTGGCTGCTTGCACAGAGTTACCTGTTTGGCCTAAGAACCAAGACTCAACATTACCAGTACCAATTGCTTGCGTACCAAAGTTATTTGCCGTTTCACATGCAACAACTGAGTGAGTAACAGTTAATGTACCATCCTCTGCGCGAGGAGCTGAATCTGAACCTACACGTAAACAATTTGAATAATCTGCCCCACCTGTCACAACCACGTTTTTAAGCATACCCGCAGTGCCTGCACGTAGACGTATACCGTTAACCCCAACATTACCAATAATAGTAACATTAGAAATTGTAGGCATTGTGAGTGGAGTTGCACTTGAATCAAACTCAGAGTTATCCGCCTCAATTGCATTATCACCTGTTGAGTCAGCTTGCTTGATAAGTACGTATTGCGCTTTACCCGTCCAACCAAATGACCAATCTAGTGAGTCATCACCAATATTAGTTAAAACCAGGTGACTGATGTTTGCAGTACCACCGAAAAATTCAACACCATCGTCCAGATTTTCATGAACGTGAATGTAATCAAGCTCTGTTTGACTACCAACACCCGCAAGCGTAATGCCGTTTAACTCATCTCCGTTACCTAGCGTTTTACCTGCTTGTTTAACTGCCACGTATTTTAAAGTACCTGAGTTATCTTCTGGGTCATTACCACCAAATTGGCCAGCATCACCTTCAGCAGACACACCACAGTTCGCAAGCTCATCAGCGGTAGCTTCGCCTTCTTGATCGCCACACGAGTTAGCCGGTGCATTACCTAAAAGCACTAAACCGCCCCATTGACCAATAGTCGTTTCGCCACCAGTAACATCTTCAATAGACGTCATAGTAATTGGCTGAGTTGCACTGCCCACAGCCTCTATTTTAGAACCACGGCGAACAACTAAAAAGTCATCACCCGACTCGCCAATAAGCGTAGTACCAAATTGAACATATAAAGTCGTTTCATCAGCGCGGTCATTACCTACGGCTGTACGGCCTTTTAGAATCCAATGGGCATCGTTAGTTAATGTTACGTCTGAAGTGAATACAACATCAGAAGTTAACTGATAAACTGGCTTGTCTGTGATTTCAGGAAAGCTCGCTGATACATCAGTAGCAAAACCCTGCTCTAAGGCGTTTTGAATATCATCAGGAAAACTTGGCGTTATAGCGACTGTCCAACCATCCATCCAGTTATTATCGCCATCAAACGCACCAATATAATCTGTTTTAGTAAAGAACGAATCAAGGTCTGACGAATCAACACCCGAACCTAATAATGGTGAGCTAGATTTAGGTGTAAAGCCATCGGTTGCTAAACTAAGGGCAGCAGCTGTCAGCGTTTGGTTACCTGTTTGGCCTTCGAACCAAGATTGAACGTTACCACCACCAATTGCTTCACTACCAAAGTTATTATCTTCACTACATGCCACTACTGAGTTTTCAATAGAAAGCTCTCCAGATTCTGCATTTGCTACAGAGTCAGAACCCACACGTAAACAGTTTGAGTAACCTTCAGGTCCTGTAATTACTACATTACGTAGAACGCCCGCTGTACCTGCACGTAAACGAACACCGTTAGTACCATCAGCACCTACAATTGTTACGTTAGAAATTAGTGGCTTTGTTAAAGGTGTAGCATTTGAATCAAATTCTGAGTTATCCGCTTCAATAGCGTTATCACCACCAACAGCACTTTGTTGAATATAAATATTTTGCGCTCGACCTGTCCAACCAAACGACCAATCAAATGCATCATCACCAATGTCAGTAAGTACTATGTTACGAACATTTACAGTACCACCAAAAAACTCAACGCCATCATCAAGATTTTGATGAACTTGGATATATTCTACTTTTGTTGCAGAGCCTACACCCGCAAACGAAATACCATTAAGCTCATCGCCGTTACCAAGAGTTTTACCTGCGTGCTTAACGACAATATAACGAAGAACACCTGAGTTATCATCGCTAATATCGCCACCAAATTGTCCTGCATCACCTTCTGCAGATACACCACAGTTAGCAAGTTCTTCAGCAGTCGTTTCACCAGTTTGATCGCCACACGAGTTAGCAGGAGCATTACCTAAAAGTACTAAACCGCCCCATTGACCAATTGTTGTTTCAGCGCCTGTTACATCTTCAATAGATGTCATTGTAATAGGTGCAGTTGCATTACCATTTGCGTTAATTTGCGAACCACGACGAACAACTAAAAAGTCATCACCTGATTCACCAATTAGCGTTGTACCCGCTTGAACATATAATATAGTTGCATCTGCACGGTCATTACCAACGGCTGTACGGCCATTTAAAATCCAATGTGCGTCATTTGTAAGTGTTACATCCGCTGTAAACGTTGTATCTTCAGCTAAGCGATATACTGGCTTATCTGTAATTTTTGGAAATTCGCTAGATACGTCTGAGGCTAAACCTTGTGATAGCGCATTATCAATATCAGTAGGGAAGCCACCATTAATACCAACAGTCCAACCTTCCATCCAATTAGTTGAGCCATCAAATGCACCAACTTGCGTATTTGCAATAAGCGGCGAGCCAGCAAGAGGTGTATAACCGTTGTCATCTAGCATTAAATCAGCTGGTGTAAGTGTTTGGTTAGCGTCTTGGCCTTCAAACCAAGATTGTACATCGCCACCGTTAATAACTTCGCTGCCAAAGTTATTCGCTGCAGTTTGACAAGCAACAATAGAGTTTGTAATCGTAAGTGTGCCATCCTCAGCACGAGGTACTGAATCTGAGCCTACACGTAAGCAGTTTTCATAAGTAGCTGGGCCCGTTACAAATACATTTTTAAGAACCCCAGCAGTACCCGCACGTAAACGAATGCCGTTATTGCCCTCAGCACCCACAATTGTAACGTTTGAAATAGTAGGTAAAGTTAATGGTGTTGCACTTGAATCAAACTCAGAGTTATCAGCTTCGATAGCGTTATCGCCTACGTTAGCCGCTTGTTGAATGTAAACATTAGTAGCCGAACCCGTCCAACCAAAAGACCAATCTAGCGAATCGTCACCAATATTTGTAAGTACAACATTGCTTACATTAACTGTGCCACCAAAGAACTCAATACCATCATCAAGATTTTCATGTACTTGAATATAATCAACCGTAGTTGCAGAGCCAACACCGGCAAACGTAATACCATTTAACTCATCACCATTACCTAACGTTTTACCGGCTTGCTTAACAAGTACATACTTTAAAGTACCTGAATTATCATCACTGATATCGCCACCAAACTGACCTGCATCACCTTCAGCCGACACACCACAATTAGCAAGTTCATCAGCTGTTGCTTCACCTTCTTGGTCGCCGCAAGAATTTGCTGGCGCGTTACCTAATAATACTAAACCGCCCCACTGACCAATCGTTGTTTCTTGAGCTGTAACATCTTGAATTGAGGTCATTGTAATGGGCTGACTTACAGTCCCTACCGATTCAATTTGTGAACCGCGACGAACAACTAGGAAGTCATCTCCTGTTTCGCCAATAATCGTTGTACCTTGCTGAATATAAAGCTTGGCATTATCTGCGCGATCATTACCAACCGCAGTACGGCCATTTAAGATCCAGTGTGCGTCGTTTGTTAACGAAACATCAGTAGTGAACACAGTATCTGCAGCTAAGCGATAAACGGGCTTATCTGTAATAGATGTAAACTCACTAGAAACATCAGTTGCTAAACCTTGAGTTAGTGCATTATCAATATCAGTAGGAAAGCCAGTGGTAGCATTTTGTGAATCATCACGTGATGACGTTTCACCACTTGTATCGTCACCGCCTTCAATAACGTTAGTTACTGTATCACCTTCATTAATAGTTGTGTCGCCTTCAGATACTACTAAGTCTCCACCACAACCAGCTAAAGATACTGCAGTTGCAATCAAACTTACTTTGAATAAGTCAGATAATTTCATTGTTCACTCCGTTAAAGTATTTAATTATTTTTTAGGTGCTCAAATAAACTCAAGTCACCATAAAACACTTAAATAATGCTTTAAGGTCACTTGAGTTTAGCTGCGGTTACAATACGGGAGACTTATGACAAAGTAGTTACAGTTTAATAACCATAAGATGACAAAAGTAACTTATTTAAAATCAAACAATTGGATGCATTTAGAGACGATAAAAACCGCCCTAAGGCGGTTTTAGTATTGCGATTATGAACTGGTTTTACACGCGTTACTTGTTAATTAGTAAAGCGCTTTAAAATTTACAGTAAAGCTGTTCTAAGTGTTTCTGCATACACTTTTTCGCGCTTTACATATTTGATCCACTGCTGTGCTAAACGCTGAGATTTTTTATGTTTTTCTGCCTGCTCAAACGCTAAAATTGATGCATCAAAATTTTGCATGTTGTACTGCGCCATACCCAGTGCAACAAATGCATTTGATTCAAAATCAAGACCACCTTTATCAAGTGCTTTACGCGCTGCATCGGCGGCTTCTTCATATTGCTCTGTATTTACAAATACTTCGGCTAAACGTTGATCGTATTTACCGTGCTCAGATAAATCAGCAGCTTTTGCAAAGTAGGTAATAGATTTTTCATCTTCTTTAGCTTGGATCATCGCCTCGGCAACAAAAGCGTAGTTTTTTGCTGTTTTTTCAGCAATATCTTTATCAATGGCATCGCTCATCACTTTTGCAGCTTTAAACGCTAAACCATTGTATAAATACACTTGCGCTAATTGGCGTAAATCAGATTTAGAGGTTAAAAATCCTTGCTGGTAAGCGGCTTCAATTACCGCCAACTGTTGTTTTTCCCTACCTGTTTCACCATACATACCCGATAATTGCACCCAATACTCAGGCTTATTATAAAGCTTTACCATGCGCTCAAGCACTTCAACAACTTTGTCAGTTTGATTAAGCGAGTAATACATTGCACGCTGCAGTACTAACCAGTTTTCCTTAGGGATTTTGCCTTCGCTGTCGCTTAAAGCAATCACTTGAGATATGTACTCAAGCCCTTTTTTATAATCTTTTAACTGATAGTATGTTTGAGCCCTTAACAAGTAATAGCCTTCTGTTTTAGGCTGAGTGTTAATACTGTCCCAGTCATCTAAAAAAGAGATAACTTTAGTGTAATCACTATTAGCCATAGCTAGTTGCGCCAAGCTAAATGTAGTGCTTAAACGAAGTGACTCAGGAATGGCTTCCTCTGCTACCACTTTTTCAAACGAGGCAATCGCTTTTGGTAAGTCGTTTTCGTTGTAATAAATAAACCCGTAAAAGTTATGCATCATTGCCACTTCGTACGAGTTCATGCTTGCAGCTCGCTCTTGAATGCTATCAAGCGCTTCAAGTCCACCTTTAACATCACCATCGTCCGCAAGTTTTTGGGCACGAGCAAGCTGGCTATAAACCTTTTCACGCAGTGCTGGTACACGTTTCGTTTTTTGTTCTTGCTCTGCATGTGCCGTAGCTACATTTAGCCCTGGAATTAGGCTTAGAGCACTTGGTGCAACAATACTTGTACTTACTGCAGCGGTACAAAATAGTGTTAACTTTAAAAGTTTAGCTGTAGGTAGTAATTTCATAATCGCCTCGCATTTCTTTCCGTTTACTCGTGGTTAATTACTAATTAACCGCTAATTTGGAAAGATATTTTGTTCTGAACACCCGCAACTTCAACGGCTTCACCGTTTACTACGCGCGGTTTATATTTAAATTTAAGGGCTGCATCCATCGCGGCTCTATCAAAGAGTGACTCAGGCTCTGCTTTTACTACTTGTGGGTCGCGTACAGTGCCTTGTTTTGTTACAGTGAATTCAACAATAACGTAACCCTCAATACCACGTGATAACGCACGGCGCGGATAAACAGGGGCCACCTTAACAATCGGTAAGTATTCACCATCACTTGTTTCAAGTGCTAACCCGCCGGCTAAATTTACATCCGCATCTACATTGGCACCAAAGTCAAAGTTGTTAGCATTTGCTGTAGCATCACTATTTTGCATTTGCGGTGATTCCATTGGTGGTGGCGGCTCTTTTGGTGTTGGTGGCTTTTGTGGCTTACGCTCTTTTTTTTGTACAGTTTCTTCTTTTTTCAAGCGAACAAAATCAAGTACGTTACCCTTAACCGGATCCGTCATAGCGCCTTCACCGCCAGTGATCAGTGCCTGCATGCCTAAAAACAACATAAAGGTCACTACACCGGCTATCACTAATGCAACTAAATATCGCAACATAACTAGCCCTTAAGACGCATCTTGTGCGGCAATTGATACATCAAATGCGCCCGCCGCGCGCGAGGCATCCATCACCTTAATTAACATTTCGGTAGTGGCTTTTTTATCCGCTTGAATCACAACGCTACCTTGTGGATTTTCTGCTTTTAAACGCTCGATATTGGCTTGTACTGCGCGTACATCAATTTGACGTTTATTAATCCATATCTCGCCTGTATCAGAAATAGCCACTAAAATATTAGCACGCTCTTTTTTAACAGCTGTTGCGGCTTCTGGGCGGTTTACATCAATACCGGCTTCTTTAACAAAAGAAGCAGTTACAATAAAGAAAATAAGCATGATAAATACAACGTCTAGCATTGGGGTCATGTTTATTTCTTCAGCTTCGTCTTCTTGAAATAGGTTTCCTAACGGGGCTCTCATTTTTATTCTCCTAGGATGAGCGGCTTTATAAGAGCCGCTTATCAAAATTTTGCTTAATGGTCTAAAACCATGCTGTCTTGTAGTAGTTCTACTTCGCGCTTAGCTTTTCGTTGTAAGTACGTTGAGGCAAATACCCCAGATAACGCACCTACCATGCCTGCCATTGTCGGGATAGTTGCTTTTGATACCCCCGATGCCATTGAACGCGCACTACCTGTGCCAGTAATTGCCATTACATCAAACACTTCTATCATGCCTGTTACAGTGCCTAACAAACCAAGTAGCGGGCACAAAGCAACCATCACGTTAATCAAAGAAAGATTGGTGTTTAAGCGCATACCAGCTCGCGATATCATCGCTTCGCGTATTTGCTCTGCATTCCAGCTATCTCGTTCTGCACGGTTAATCCAAGTGGCTTTAAGAGCGTGTTTATAGCTTCTAAAACCATTAAAAAAGTAAATAAATCGCTCGAGTATCAATAACCACATCGCGAAGATTAACACCCCGATGACCAAGAGAACTTGGCCACCGGTGTCGAGAAAATCACGGATAGCATTGATTGAGTCAATCAATAGCACCATGGTTTATGCTCCTTTCTCGCTTCGCTCTGCAATAATACCGGCGCTCTGCTCTTGGATAGTTAACAAGATATTTTTAGCGCGCGTATTAAGTAAGGTGTATAAAAATACCGTTGGTATGGCGACCACTAAGCCCAATACCGTTGTTACTAGTGCTTGAGAAATACCACCCGCCATAAGCTTAGGATCCCCAGTACCAAATAAGGTGATTGCTTGGAATGTATTGATCATGCCGGTTACCGTACCTAATAAACCTAACAGCGGCGCAACAACAGAGATGATTTTGATAAGTGTTAAATTACGCGTCACTTTTGGCATTTCACGTAAAATAGCTTCACTTAGTTTAAGCTCCAGTGTGTCGTGTGAAACACTTGGGAATTGATCTTTTACTTTCATTACGCGTCCAAGCGGATTGTCATCACGAGCAACTGTATCTTTAAGCTGACGACGAATTTTACCGCCCATAATTAATAACGAGAAAAAACGCTCAAGTGATATAAGAAGTGCAATAACACCTACGCCTAAAATCACATAGCCCACTGTGCCACCTTGGTGAACACGCTCTTGGGTATCCGGTGCTTGTACTAATAAACCAAGTATAGAGCCACCTGTTGGGTCAAGTGCAAATTGCACCACGCCACTTTTAGTGCTTTGTAGCTCTTCTGCTGTTGCAGTAAAGCGCGATACAGGTTGGCGAGTTAATTCACTCAAAGAATTAGTCGAAGGATTAAACTCTAAATACTTGCCGTTTGATACGAGGTTAAATGCGCCCACTCGCACAACTTCTTGCTGTGCTTTAGTACCGCCTTCAACAATAACACTTGCGTTAAAGCGGCTAACTTTACCTTGCTCGGTCATTTCACGTTGTAGTTCAAACCATACTTTTTCAATATCTTCTATTGAGGCAAGTTTTGACGTTGAACCCATTTTTTGAGCAAGTTCATCCATAAACGTACTGCGCCCGTCTATTTGAGCCGACACAATTGATGTCGCAAACTTATTGCTCGAATCACCTGCAACTTGTTGAAGAACGCCAAACAACTCTTTAAGCGAACCCATGCGTTTAGAAAGCGTGTCTGTTAGGTTAGCTAGTTTTACTTCGTTTTCTTCAAACTGTGTTTCTAAACGCTCAGATTCCACCAGCATTTGATTGCGCTTTGCTTGGGTATTTTTAAGTGTTTGTACTTGTTCGTTTTGACGAGCAGCAAACTCTTGTTCACGTTGCTTGTTTTGCTCGCTTTGTGCTGATTTACCATTTTCGAGCGTTTTAAGTAATGAATCTAGATTCATTGGCTCTGGCTCTGCCGCTACACTCGCGCCAGTAATGCTTAGGCTTGCAGCAAAAAGAGCTATTTTTGTCATTTGAGTAAACAATTTCATTTTCAACCTCTTATTCTGCTGCATGTACTGGCAGAGTTAACATATCTGGGGCTAGTTGCTTACGTGCAATACGTAAGCCTTTATTTATTTGGCTTATTGTAGAATCTGGTAATACTTCAAACGATTTTGTATCTGCATTCCAACTACCGGCTTTTTTGCCATCGCGTGTTAAGTAAATAAGCTCTAAACGGCCAATGCGCAAAAAATCAACTTCACGCTCTTTGTCATCCACATTTAAAAGTGCGGTATAAGCTTCAATAGTGCGCCCGTAGTCTACTTCTACTTGATACGCTTCAAGTACACGGCGAAATTTTTCACTTGAGTTAATATCAGCACGATTCATCATTTCTTTTAAAGACGTAACGCGCTTAGTGCGCTCATCAGCTAAAAATGGAATATCTAAAGATACAAACTGCTCAAGACCTTCAATCATTCTAAGCATTAGCGGCGTAATTTGACGTTCAATAATAGAAACCTGATCCATTGACAGGTTTAAAGATTCCATCTCTTCTATTTGATTATTTAATTGTTTAGTTAGCTGGGCGTTGTATACAGCTAAACCATCAATCTCTTTATTGAGGGTTTTAAATTGCTGTAAACGTCCTTGCATTGAATCTGCAATCTTGTCTATTTTTGTTTGTGATTGCGCAGCTGATTTATTAATTTCACTGCTTTTATCAATAACCTTATCTAAATCGTTTGCGTGTACTGCTGCACTTGCGGCCACAATACCAGCTAAGATTAATGGTTTAACGCCTTTCATCGCATACACCTTTACTCGTTAGTTAGCGGATTTGCTAGTTTGTTTTTTTAGGTCATAAACTTCGTTATATAAATAATTTATGACTTAATAATTTCAATGAGCAGGAGTTTATAGATGAAACATGACAAGGATGTTGCGCAAAAAAGTCGCTTTTATGACAGTGGTAATAATTAAGACTTACGAGAGGGTTTTTTAAGATGATAAGAGCATTTGTTAACCAAATGCCCTATAAGCAGGCTGGGTTATTTTAAAATTGAATTAATTTGATTAAGAGAATAGTGCCAATCGGTATAATTAATTTCTATAGGGTAAGCTTTATTATCTTTAATAAGCACTAGTGAGGGAAAACCTTGAATTGGTAAAGTGCGAACAAAGGATAACTCAGCTTTAAATTCATCATTAAGCTCACTTGACGCTAGCTGCTCCGAAAACTCATCTTTATTTAAGCCAATTTTTTCAGCCAAACTAATTAATGTACTTTCATCAGACGGGTTTTGTGCGTTTAGGTAATAAGCGTGTTGAATAGCAGCCACCATTTGAGCTTCTTTACCCGCTTTACGTGCTATAAGTGCAGCTCTGCATGCGGGATACGTTGAACGTCTTGGCTGGCAATTGCGCCAAAAATCATAATTAAATTGCGTACCTAACTGCGCTGAAATTTTATGCCAAGTGCCCTCAAGCATCTCTTTCATATTTTGTGGCATTGGGTCTTGGCTATCGGGTGCTAGGCCACCCACTTTATATTCAATTGTTACTTTACCAGCAAGCTCTGATTTTAGCTTAAGCCAGGTTGGTGAGTAACCCCAACACCAACTACACATTGGGTCATGAACATATATTAACTTACTTTGAGACATATTAATCCTTCAACTAGTTCGAGACGACTCTATTGCGACCTGAAGCCTTTGCACTATAAAGAGCTTCATCAGCTTGTTTTAATGAATCATCATAATCAGTTACTTTATTTACTTGTGCAATACCTATGCTACAAGTGATTGAAATGCGTTGTTTATCATCAGTCAACATAACATGCCCTGCGACAGCCTCTCGAAATTTGTTTGCTATTACAGTGGCTGTAGAGGAAGTGAGCTGCGGTAAAATAACAACAAACTCCTCACCGCCATAACGAGCCTTTAACGCAGTTGCCAAAAACTGAGATTCCAAAAGCTTGGTAAATTCAATTAATACCGTATCACCAAAATCGTGGCCATGCGTATCGTTTAAAGATTTAAAATTATCTAAATCAATTAACAAAATTGAAAAAGGTAAGTACTGCTCTGGGCGTGTTTGAGCAAGCTTTAAAAAATGAGAGGTAATAAAACGCCTATTTGCTATGCCAGTAAGGGGGTCAGTATAAGCATCTTGTTTTTGCTCTAGCGTAATATCGGCAATAGCCATGTGGCTTTTATGCCTAAAATACTCACCAATAAATGAGAATAAAAACACCATAGAAAAGGACGCTATAAAACGTGTTTTTTCTACGTTGCCATAGCTAACTTGACCAAAGTCAGGGCCGTATAAAATAACAATACAAGAAAACAGTAAGGTACAGCCTAACCAAGCACCTAGTCTAACCCCTAAAGATGCAAACGTTACGACAGGATAAAACATTAGCCAATATAGCGCGGTATTATCTTTACCGCCGGTATAAACAAGTGCAACAAACATCATGCACACAATGCTCATACTTATTAATGCCACAACTTGCAGGTTACCCGTTTTTATAAAATAGATAGAACAGCTTATATTTGTAATGTTAACGATAATTAATGAAGCGGTCAGTAGTGGCGAATAAAGCTTATAATTAAAAAACACTAATACTGCGATCAACACAATTGAAATCCCAATCATGGTAAATAAAGAAAACGCTTTGCGTTGCATGTCTGAGCTATAAACACTGTCGATATTTATCAGACTGAGCCAATTTGGTTTATTCACATTTTTTTAGTATTAATTTTATACTTTAAACTTTTGAACCATATTTTCTAAAGCACTAAACTGTTGTTTTAGTTTGGTACATTCGTCAAGCGTGTCATTTAAGTTGGCCTTGCCTTGTATACAAAGCGAATTAATTGTTTGAATATCTGTATCTAATAACTTAACAACTTGGTTTTGCTCATCTGTTGCACTGGCCACAGAGTAATTTGCATCGTTAATTTGTTGAATCGCTTGTATAACATGGCTCATTAAATTGCCAACAGCATCGGCTTGTTGCACGCTTTTTTCACTGCCTTCAAGGCTCGTTTTCATAAGCTCTACAGCAAGGTTTGAGCCTTTTTGCAACTGACTAACCGTGTCTTCAATCTCTTGCGTTGACTGTTGAGTGCGGTGCGCTAATTGCCGAACTTCATCTGCTACAACGGCAAAACCGCGTCCCGCCTCTCCTGCTCTAGCGGCCTCAATTGCGGCATTAAGTGCCAATAAATTAGTCTGCTCGCTTACACCTTTAATAACTTCAAGCACTTGGCCAATACTGGCTGTATGCGAATTTAAACTGTTTATAGTTTGCTGAGCTTTTTCCATATTACCCGAGAGCTGGTGGATAGTTGCAACACTGTGGCTTAATGCTTCTTGGTTTTGTGTTGAATGTTCATCTGCATTTTTAGCAAGCTGCGATGCACTCTCTGCATTACTTGAAATATCCATTGATGTAGCTGAAAACTGGTTGATAGCCGCTGCAACACTATCGGTTCGTTTACTTTGATCATCATACATAGACAGCGAAGAATGTGTTTGTGATACCAAGCTCTCAATAGCTGTATCTAATTGCTTTGTAGACTCTTTTACTTGCTCTATTGAATGCTGAATTTTTTCGATGAAAATATTAAATGAATAGCTTAAATCGCCAAATTCATCGTCGTTTTCAACAGTTAAACGCCTTGTTAAATCGCCCTCACCTTGTGCTATATCTTTAATAGCATCGTTTAAACGATTCATTGGCTGCATTAAATAGCGTAATAAAAGCTGCATCATAATTATAATAGTGATAATTCCTATCACCATAAAAACAGCTGCGGTTTGGCCAAAATTAGAGACACTGGCATACGCTTTATCTTTGTCTATAACAACACCTAGGTACCAATCTACGTTTTCAATACCACTAATTTTTGTAAACGAAATAAGCTTAGACTCTCCGTTTATCTCGTATTGGGTAAACTCACTTTGTAAAGGCGTATTGGTGCCAAAGATGTCTGATGTATTTTTTAAGTTTAACTGAGCATTTGGATGGCTTAACACTTGGCCTTTGTTATCGAGTAAAAAACCATAACCGAGTCCTAAAAAGTCAATATCGTTGATAATTTTTGTCACGGTTTGCATATCAATATCGGCACCTGCAACACCACTAAATTGGCCATTTTGTAGCATGGGTACTACCGCTGAAATTGTAAGCTCGTTAGTGGTTACATCAATATAAGGAGTTGTAAAAGCGGTATTTGATTTGTTTTCGACTAATTTATACCAAGGGCGAGAAGTCGCATCAAAATCTGGAGGTAAAACGACTGATTGATCGTTTAATATAAACGTGCCGCTGGATTTACCTATATACGTATTTTTAAAGCTTCCAGCAAGCTCTGCTGTATTTAATTGTGAAAGGGTGAGTGCTTTAGAATCATTAGCTTTATGGGTTTTAGCAATTGATATTACAATCGCCAACTTTGCATTTAACCAACTCGCTATATTTTGTGAAACAGATTCGGAATTTTGTTGCAATACCAGGCTTAACTGCTGCTCGGTTTGCTTGCGCATCGCAATGTAGTTATTAAAAGTAAATAACCCTAGCACCAAAACCAAAATTAAAGAGGCTGCAATAGTCACTTTGGAAGTAAATTTCAACGAGTTAAGCATATACATCCTTTTTATTATTTTTCTTTGTTATCCATACAGTTTTAGCAAAAATTTAGCTAAATGTCCCAATAAATAAGCCTTGCGACTAGGTTATTAGATAAAAATAAGGATAAAGGGTTAAAAAATAAGAGGCTGTAAGGGGTAACTGACTAATATTAAAATAAATTGTGACTAGGTACACTGCTTTTGGAACGTTCCCATTAAATGTAGCTTTATAAGTGACTGAATACGTATTCAGTCACTCTTGTATAGTCTGTTATTTCCACTTATTTGCTAAGCGAACAACATTTAAACCGTACCATGCAATAAATACATAACATAACATTGGAACAAAAAAGCTTTGCTGTATATTTACCGTATCAGCTATAAACCCTTGTAGTAATGGTACAAGTGCACCACCAACAATTGCTAAACATAACCAACCAGAACCTTTGCTCGTCAATGATCCTAGTCGCTCGATTGCAACTGAAAATATAGTCGGGAACATAATTGAGTTAAATAAACCAATTGCCAATACTGAGTATAAAGCGACGTCACCTTGAGTAAAAATAGTGATCAATAATAGCGCAATAATACTAAATGCATTAAACGCTATAGCTTTAGAAGGTGCAATCTTTTGTAATAATACAGAGCCAATAAAACGCCCTACCATTGCCCCGCCCCAGTAATAACTAATAAGTGCTGCTGCAGTGTGCTCTTCAAGCCCTGCTATGTGCGCCTCACCAAAGTAGTTAACTAAAAAGCTGCCAATGGCAACTTCCCCGCCTACGTAGCAAAATATAGCAAGTACACCCATAGTTAAGTGCGGTGCTTGCATTAACGAACAAGATTCAATTGCTGTATTATTTTCCTCTTTGTGGGCTTCAATTTCTGGAAGCTTTATAAAGGCAAATACAATAGCGATAAGTAATAAAGCGCCAGCAAGCATTAAATAAGGCACTTTTACAGATTCAGCAGTTGCTGCCGATGCGGCTAAACTACCTGCAGTACCGAAAAATAATAAACCACCAACATAAGGCCCAACGGTAGTACCAAGCGCATTAAGTGCTTGTGCTAAATTTAGACGAGAAGAAGCTGTTTTTTCGCTGCCAAGAGCAGCAACATAAGGATTGGCAGAAACCTGAAGTACTGTTACGCCTGCAGCAAGTACAAATAAAGCGCCTAAAAATAGCCAATATTCATGTACTACAACAGCAGGGTAAAACAACATACACCCCATTGAAGCCACAATTAAACCAGTTAAAATCCCTTTTTTGTAACCAAATTGCTTAACTAAAAGCCCCGCAGGAATAGAAACAATAAAGTAAGCCCCAAAAAAGCAAAACTGTACTAGCATCGCTTCAAAAAAGCTCAAATCAAATACGCCTTTTAAGCGTGGTATTAGTACATCGTTTAAAACAGTAATAAAGCCCCATAAAAAAAATAGGGTCGTCATTGCAGTCAGTGGAAACAGATAATTTTTATTTGGCTGTTCGTTGACCGCGAATGATTGGTTTGTATTTATTTCACTCACGTCGTTTTCACTCCATTAACAAGTTGAAAACGATTTTACATGTTTAAATATAAATTAGTCAGCGCACTTATGGAACGTTCCAGTAACGTTATTCACATTGCGTTTTGGTCGCACTAATAATTCGGTCTATTTCGCCACTGTTATTAAACTTATAAAGCCCTTCGTTTATATCCTCTAATACTAAAAGCCAATTATGCGCACGCTTACTAATGGCAAAATATAACGAGTTATATTGCAAAGGAATGCTTTCTTGCTCAATGGAAGAAAGCAAAGACTGTTTTTCAGGTTTAGTTAAAGAGGAGTAAGCCACAGATGATTTCAAAGCTTGAGGATCGCCTATAACCAAATCAACACGCTTAGCAGTCAGTAGCTTAACAAGCTGTAAATCATCAACAGAGGTGATAACTTCAAACTCGCCATTGTCCATCATGGCATCAAACTCTGGCGTATTTTGATACCCTCGAACAACACCAATCTTAAGCCCTTTGAGCGAGTTCAAGTTTCCTGTGAAATGGTCTGTATTGCCTTTCCTTTTTAAAAAAGCAATTTCGCCACCTTTAAACGAATTAGATAAGCCGAGTAACTCTCGACGTGTTTTACCATCAACATAATCGGAGGGGGCTGTATCTTCTATAAAGTATTCAGGCATTAGTATGTCAGCCCTGCCTAGTTCTACATTTCGTACCGCTCTTGCCCAAGACAAAAATTCAATATATACGCTGTAGCCCTTACTATTTAACAAGGCAATTGAAAATTGATAACCCCAGCCTTTATTACATACATTATTACCAATATAGGGAGGCCAATCGAGTGTGGCTAGATGAAGTATTTGTTTGGAGTTTTTAGCTTCATAGAGCACCCCCTGATTTATGGGAGTGCCCATTTAAAGTGTGTTGAGTACCGTTTTGAAAATACTCAACCGATGTTTCAGCAAAACTATTACTAGTTGTTAGCAATAATATAAAATAAAACCAGCGCATTTTAGTATCTATTTGTGATTAATAGTGTTTTTAAGTTTAGCTACTACTAACACTTTTGCACAAATAAACCTTAACTAATCAGCTTTTTTGCCACCTCATTTTATTGTTTGTATCACGAGAGCTAATAATAGTATCGTCACTACTCTCAACGCCGCCTAATTTAGCCAAGCGGTCATACAAAACTACATTACAGGTTGCCGCTAAATTCATACAGCCAATAGTTGGAATATATACCACTTCATCGCACCACTTTAAGACGTCTTTTGATACAGAACCATCTTCGGGGCCAAATACATAAAATGCATTTTCAGGATGTTTAAACTCAGGTAAAGGTGTTGCACCTTCAATAAGCTCAATAACCACAACCGTTGCGCCTTGTGGCTTTATTGCTTCTAAATTATCTGTTTCGGTTAAAGGAATACGCTCCACTACATTTTTTGTATCTGTATGGAATTTTTTGGCATTTAAGTAGCGATTGCCTGTAAAAAAAACTTGTTTAGCGTCATAACAGCCAGCTGCTCGCAATACACCACCAACATTAGTCGGGCTTTTAGGATTGATTAAACCAATTACGGCTTGTTGTTTACTCATTAATCTACGTCCTTTGTTGGCCATTCTGCAATGTACAAATCAAAGTCGTCGAGCTTTACATCGCAATCTTTTACTGTTTTGTCTTTTACAGAAATACCTAGCTCATGCATCTTTGTTTTATCACCATTATTTAATAACGGATGCCAAGAAGCCAAACCACGACCTTCATGTAAACGACGGTAACTGCAGCTTTGTGGCATAAAAAAGATGTCTTTAAGGTTTTCTTTTGTGAGTTTTACACAAGAAGGAACAAGCGTTTGGCGGTTTTCATATTCGCTACAACCACAGGTGTTGTTATCAAGATACTGACATACAATATTAGTAAATATTAATTGCTCACCTTCGCGTAACTGATCGGTGGCTGTAAATTCGTCTTCATCTTCGCTATCAATAAAGGTATTTAAACAACATTTTCCGCATCCATCACAAATGGCTTCCCATTCGTTTTGACTCATGTCGCTTAAGCTTTTTTTAAGCCAAAATTGTGTATTTGCTAATTGTTGATCAAACATAGTTTACTCGTGCCCCCTAAAGAGCGCGCATTCTATCGTATTGCTGTAAATGGCGCAAAGCCAATACCCTTTCAAAGTACTGGCTTGGCGCTACAAATTAGCTTTGAGATTTAACCCAACGCTTAATTTTTTCCTCTAGAATTGGCATTGGTAATGCGCCATCAATTAATATTTGCGTGTGAAACGCTTTAATATCAAATTTATCACCGAGTTCTCTTTTAGAAAAATCACGTAATTCTTGAATTTTAAATTGCCCTAACTTGTAAGAAAGCGCTTGTCCTGGCCATGCAAGATATCGCTCTACTTCAGCAATTACATCACTTTTAGCCATAGATGAATTTGCAAGCATGTAATCTATACCTTGTTGACGCGTCCACCCTTTTGCATGAAAACCAGTATCAAGCACTAAACGCATTGCGCGTAATTGCTCATCCGATAAACGTCCATACCACATATAAGGGTCGGTAAATAAGCCTAGCTCTTTACCTAAGCTTTCTGCGTAAAGCGCCCAACCTTCTGCAAACACGGTATAGCCACCAAATTTACGAAAATCAGGTAAGCCCTCTATTTCTTGCTGAAGTGCTATTTGAAAGTGATGACCTGGGGCTGCTTCGTGAATTGATAAAGTTTCGAGTAAAAATTTAGGCTGCGCTTTTAAGTTATAAGCATTGATATAAAAAATACCTGGGCGAGAGCCATCCGGTGCCGGTGATGCATAAGATGCACCGGCTGCCGACTGCGCTCTGTATGCTTCAACCGCTTTTACAACGTAAGGTGCTTTGGGTGCTATGTTAAAAAGTAGAGGTAAACGCGCATCTATTTTTTTCTTAACGTTTTCATATGCCGCAATTAACTCCTCGGGCGTGTCGTAGTAAAATTCATCTGAATCACGTAAATGATCAAAAAATTCAGATAGCTCACCTTTAAAGCCTACGGTTTCTTTTACTTTTTTCATTTCGCTTAAAATGCGCGACACTTCACTTAAACCAATGTCATGAATTTCGTCTGCAGATAAGCTAAGCGTCGTGTTTTTCTCAATTTGGTATTCGTACCATGCTTTACCGTTTGGTAAGTCACTGTAACCTACGCTTTCTCGACTATTAGGAATATATTGATTAGCTAAAAAGTCACTCATACTTTTATAAGCCGGTACTAAGTGCTGCATAATCAATTGACGATACTGCGCTGTAATTTTTTGCTTTTGTTGTTCGCTAAACGATTCTGGTAATTTTTTAATTGGTCCCCAAAATAGTGAATCCTCTGGATTTTTAACTACATGAGCTGCAAATTGTGGCTGTAATTTTTCAGCAAGTGGTTTTGGTAACGTAATACCTAGTTTGATGCCTTGCGCCATTGAACGCTCTACACTTGCAAGCCACTTTACAAAACCTTCGCTACGCGAGATAAAAGCCGTGTAATCTTCAACGGTATTAAACGGCTGAGCACTTTGACCTGAACCAAAACCTGCAAAGGTGTTATGCGCACCCGCCATTTGATTTATTGGTAGTAAATAATCAGGAAACTGCATGCCTTCTAATTTAAGTGCAAGGTCGCGCTCTAATATTTCAAAACTTAAAAGCGACTGCCCTGTTAACTGTGCTTTATCTATAAAGTTTAAACGCTGTTGATATTTTTTATAAAAAGCCGCTTTTTTAGCTCTATTTTCTTTTGAAATCTCAGGCGTAAATTGATCGTTAAACTCGTTACGACCATTGTACGTTGCGCTGATAGGGCTATATGTGAGCGATTCATCGTAATACTGTGCAACAAGTACATCGAGCTGTTGCTCTGCCGAAAGCTCTGAAACAATACCTGCCGATGCGTTAACCGTGTTTAACTGCGTACTGGTATTAGTGTGTGTACTAAGCTCAGTATTCATACAGCCACTTAAAGCAAACATAACGCCACTGGCAACTAATGCTAATTTAATTGATTTCATGATAATCCTTTTTAATATCGTTTCTTAATTATGCGCATTAAAGCGTGCTTAATAAAGAAATTACGATAGATTGCATTCATCGTATTAAATTTGCACTTTTATCTGAACTTGTTACATTTCTATTAATTAAAATATGATTTAAAAGAAAAATAAAATGAAAAAACAACTACTCAGCACCTCTATTGCCTTACTTTGCTTAACCGCTTTTAATACCCATGCAGTTACATACCTATCAGCTAAAGCCATGGTTGATGTTAAAGATGGCAAACTCATTAAATCCCCTTTAATTACTATTGATGATGGCGTAATTACAAACATTGAACAAAATAAAAAACCAACGCTGTCTAAAGATGATAAACATATTCAACTCCCTGATTTAACCCTTATGCCAGGTTTAATGGATATGCATGTGCATTTAACAAGCGACCCTACGGTTCCGCGCAGTGAACGCTTGGGTCAATCAGTTCCTAGAATGACGATTAAAGCGGCTCATTTTGCTAAAAAAACCTTAGAAGCCGGATTTACAACAGTACGTAATGTTGGCGCAGAAGGTTACAGCGTCATAGCCGTGCGTGACGGCATAAATGCGGGTGACATAGTTGGCCCTCGTATTTGGGCTGCAGGCCCATCACTCGGCATTACTGGCGGGCACTGTGATAACAACCGATTACCTCCTGAGCTTAAATATACTTCAAGTGGCGTCGCAGACGGTCCATGGGCTGCGCGTATAAAAGTACGCGAAAATATTAAATACGGGGCAAATGCTATTAAGTTTTGCGCCACAGGTGGAGTATTTTCAAAAGGGACTAAAGTAGGTGCACAGCAGTATTCTTTTGAAGAAATGAAAGCCATCGTTGATGAAGCCCATATGCGAGATTTACCTGTTGCAGCTCATGCACACGGTACAAGCGGGATTAAAACAGCCATTAAAGCAGGTGTTGATAGCGTTGAACACGCCAGCTTTTTAGATGACGAGGCCATAGCGCTTGCCAAAGAGCATGGAACTTGGCTTTCTATGGATATTTATAACACCGAATATACGCTAACTTATGGCGAGCAAAACGGCGTAGACGAAGAAAACCTAAATAAAGAGCGCCAAGTTTCTAAAAGGCAGCGTGATAGCTTTAGCCGTGCTGTAAAAGCGGGTGTTAAAATGGTGTTCGGTACCGATGCAGCAATTTACCCGCACGGAGATAATGCAAAACAGTTTAGCCGCATGGTTGAATTTGGCATGACAGAACTACAAGCCATTCAAGCATCAACTATTAATAGCGCTAAGTTATTAAAAATGGATACTCAGTTAGGACAAATTAAAACCGGATTTGCAGCTGATATAATTGCGGTAAAAGCAAATCCTCTTAAAAGTATTAAAACCTTAGAGGCAGTACCTTTTGTAATGAAAGCAGGTGTTGTTTATAAAAACCAGTTGTAAATACACGCTATTAAGGCTGAGTTTACTCAGCCTTAATAAAACTCTCACCTATCTTGAATATGCCATAAAAGGGTCACCGTCCCCCTATTAGACTCGCTTTTGTCTATTAATTATCCGAACAGTTTTATTTAATCAAATAAAATGAACTTTCTATTCACTTTAAAAACAATAACCATTATCATTCGCGCAAATTCAATAACGCGAATAGTTATCACTCTATGAAAACGTTTAAGTACTCTCTTATTACTCTTGCTTGTTTAAATGCAAATGTGGCATTTGCCCAAAATACACAAGTTGATGCTGATATTGAACGCATCAGCGTATACGAAAAGCAAAACCGTGTGGTGATGAGCTCTGGTCTTGCTACTAAATCAGACATGTCTTTAATGGAAACACCTGCACCGGTAGTAATTATTGACCGAGAACTGATTGAATCTCAAGGTGTGGATAGCTTACAAGATTTAGTTAGAAACGTAAGTGGCTTAACACAAGCAGGTAATAATTACGGTATTGGTGATAACTTAGTAATTCGTGGTTTAGATGCAAACTACACCTACGATGGTATGTACGGTGGTGCAGGCCTGGGTAATACATTTAACCCAACTCGTTCACTTACAAATGTTGAATCTGTTGAGGTTTTAAAAGGCCCAGCAACAGGTTTATATGGCATTGGTAGTGCAGGTGGCGTAATTAACCTAATTGAAAAAAAACCCGAGTTCGAAGAAAAACACAAAGTTGCGGCTGAGCTTGGCCAGTGGGATAGCTATTCATTATCGTTTGATAGCACTAACGCTATAACAGATGATTTAGCTTATCGTGTAATGGCTAAAACAGCGTCAAGTGACGGCTTTCGCGATTTAAAAGAAGATCGCGACGAAATTTATACCTCGCTTAAATACGTGCTAAACGACAGACAAAACATCATGCTTTCTGCAGCCTATATAAAAGATGAAATAGCGGTTGATTCTATTGGTCACCCTATTCGTATTTACAATGCAGAAACTGCAAATGGCTTAAGCGCGGGTGAAGTAACTGGTGCCGATTTAGTAAACGATCCGACAGGAAGCGGTGTACAGTTAAGTGATGCACAACGCGACCAACTTGCTAATTCATTATCAGCATCTGATGGCTTAACACCTTATAGCTTTGGCACAAATGGTATTATTTCACCAATGGCTGATGCTAACGAAGGTGAAGAACTGCGTTTTAAATTAACGCATAACTATTACATTACTGACGATTTGTTTTTAAACCAGCAGCTACAGTACCGTAACTACACATCAAGTTTTGCGCGCCAAACAGGTGCATATAACTACGTCTATTCAACACGCGATGGAATAATTAATAACGACCCTCGTGCTCCATTAGTTGAAGACGGTGTACTTTACCCGTATGCAGCACGCCGCCAAGAATACCGCCAAGTAGAAGCAGATGAAAAATCATGGCAGTACTTCTTAGATTTACGTTATGACTTTATGTTAGGCGACGTAGATAACGAATTACTAGTTAACGCCAACTACGAAGATAGAGATATTCGTTTTAAACAATTCTCAATATGGGATCAGGATTACGTACTCACAAACAATGATGGTGATGTAACGTACCAAGGTTCTTTGCCGTATATTTACGATATAAGAGAACCAAATTGGCCAACCGGTAACTTTGAAGATTACGATCCGCTTAAAACAAGTGACTACAATAAAAAAGTACAAGCATGGGGCTTAGGCATTCAACATGTTGGTTACATAACTGAAGAACTTACAACGCGTATTGGTGTGGCGTATAACCGAATTGAGCAAACTTATGAGCACTTTGGTGTTGATGAGCGCTACAGTTCTAGCCGTGCAGAGCCAACACCTGAAGCGAGTACATCAGATTCTGGCTTAACGTATAACCTTGGTGCAACGTATCAGCCATCTGAAGATTTATCTGTTTTTGTAAATCATTCAAAAGGCCGTACAGCGTATAGTGTATTAGGCTCAGTGGCAGGTAATGAAGCTGACCGAGAAGATTCAGAGTCTATAAGTAACGACCTAGGCTTTAGATTTAAAGCGTTTGATGACCAACTACTCGCATCTGTTGTTATATTTGAAAGCTCTCGTACTAATTTAGAATACGCAAACCCGCTTTATGACGCTTTAACATCAGGCTCAGATGTACCTGAAAGCTATTATGATGGTAAAGAGCAAACAAAAGGTGTTGAGCTTGATTTAAATGCTTACTTGAACGATAAATGGAAAGTAAACGTAAACGGTATTTATCAAGATGCACGTGACAAAAGTAATCCTAACAGCAGCAGTTACGACACACGCCAAAAAGGTGTGCCTTACGTAACAGCAAGTACGTGGGTAACCTACTACGCAGATATGTTTAATTTACCTGAAGCTGTAAATATAAGTGGTGGTATTACATTTGTAGATAACAGAAGTACTAATTCAAGTTCGTTTTCGATTCCTGATGGTTATGTACCAAGTTACACAACTTACGATACAGCTCTATCGTACACAACTGATAAATGGCATATGCAGTTAAACTTAAATAACTTGTTCAACAAAAAGTATTACTCAAAAGCGATGTTTTTAGGTGGTATGCCAGGGGAAGAGCGTAATGCAAAACTAAGTTTTAGTTACACACTTTAACTAGCTAACCTGAACTCTGGATAATAAATCTATCTCAAGCAGCTATTTTCAGCGCTCAGGTTAGTTAAATACTTAAAAAGCACGGTTTTCTAATTTAGAAGCCGTGCTTTTTTGTGTTTTATAAACGCTTAATCTAAATTAAATAGTAACCACTATGCGACCGTTAATTTCACCTTTGAGCATATCATCAAAAATTTCGTTAATGTCCTCTAAGCGTTTTTCTTCAATAATCGCTTTTACTTTACCTTGCGCTGCAAATTCCAAGCATTCTTGCAAATCTTTACGTGTACCAACAATAGAGCCAACTACTGAAACGCCATTAAGCACAGTATCAAAAATAGGAAGTGGCATATCCTCTGGAGGTAATCCCACTAATACGCATTTACCGCCACGGCGTACACTTTTATAGGCTTGTTCAAACCCAGCTTTAGACACTGCAGTACACACAACACCATGCGCGCCACCGACTTGTTCAAAAATAGCTTCGCTTGGAACCACCTCTTTAAAATCGAGGGTGATATCTGCGCCTAGCTCTTTAGCAAGCGCGAGTTTTTCTTTGCCTGTATCAACAGCTATTACATTAAAACCCATTGCTTTAGCATATTGCACGGCCAAGTGCCCAAGCCCGCCTACACCAACAATAGCAACCCACTGCCCTGGTTTAGCACCAGATACTTTTAATGCTTTATAGGTTGTAACACCTGCACAAAATAATGGAGCAGCCTCAGAAAAGCCTAATCCCTGAGGTATTTTTACCACGTAGTCGCCATGTGCTAAACAATATTCTGCATAACTACCATCAATAGAATAGCCCGTATTGTGCTGCGATAAACACAGTGTTTCTTTGCCATCTAGGCAAAACTCACAGTGCCCACATGCACTATAGAGCCAAGGAATACCCACTCTATCGCCAACTTCTAAGTGCTTAATGTTGCTTCCGACTTTTTCGATAACACCGACACCTTCGTGCCCTGGTACTAATGGCATTTTTGGTTTTACTGGCCAATCCCCATGACAGGCATGTAAATCGGTATGGCAAACGCCACAGGCCGCTATTTTTACTAAAACATCATTTATTCCCACCTCAGGAATTGGTAAGTCTGTTATTTGTAATTTACCTTTGTATTCATTATTAATTGCAGCTTTCATAGTCATTCCATCGTATGTGAAAAAATTAAAAATAAGGATTTATTTACGTATTGTTGTGTACAACATATCCCAATATAGATGTATAAATATTAATCTAAATTATACTTTAGTCGTTAAAATCAATTTATAAAATGGCTAAGAACTTGCTATCCAAAATGAGCGTGCTAGCATTTACTTTCTGAAATTACTGAAAGTTACTAAGCTATGAGTTTATCCGAAAAGAATTTTGCCTTTGTAATGCATTGTGGTGAGATGGGCAGCCGATGGGGATTCAATCGTACAATTGGGCAAATGTGTGGTTTGCTGATTATTACTAAAAATCCAATGACAGCTAATGAGATTGCAGATGCGCTTAGTATTTCTCGCGGTAATGTAAGTATGGGTATTAAAGAACTGCAATCGTGGCAGTTAATTAAAATACAGCATATTCCTGGCGATCGTAAAGAGTACTACGCCCCTGCTGGCGATATTTGGGATATGGCAAATCGCGTATTTGAAGAACGTAAAAAACGTGAAATTGAGCCCACCTTAACACTACTACGCGATAACTTATTAGACGAAGCCAGTAACGATGATGAGCTTTATGCACAAAAACAAATGGGTGAGATTCACAACCTACTTGAAACCGTCACTAAATGGTCATCAGAACTACAGCGTTTAACGCCAGAGCAACTTAATAAGCTAATGAAGCTAGGTTCTGGAATTGGTAAAGTTATTGACCTAAAAGAAAAGATATTCAAAAAAGAATAAAGCCGCAATTGCGGCTTTATTTATAGGTATATTTTAAGAATTAGATTTTTGGATAACCAATTCTATCCGACAAGTAACCTACACTAGTAGCAAAGTAATACGAGCGATTCCAATGCATAAACACTTTGTAGTTATCGTACGCTAAGTACATACGGCCATTTATATCATCAGGCATAACCAGCGCAGCACGTACGTCTACATTAGGTAAATCAGAACCATCAGCTTTACGAACACCCAGTGCTTGCCAATCAGCTAATGAGCGCTCTGAGTCATTCCAATATTCTAACCACTGCTTGCGAGTTTTGGTACCACGCACTAAAACGTATTTACTATCAAAGTTTTCAGGTAACTGAACTTGGCGACCCCACGTAAGAGAGTCATTCCAGCCTTCTTGTTTTAGATAATTAGCAATTGAGGCAAAAGCATCTTCTTTTGTAGTCCAAATATCTTTACGACCATCGTTATTGTAATCAACCGCGTAAGCATTAAAAGAGGTAGGCATAAATTGCGTTTGCCCCATTGCGCCTGCCCAAGAGCCTTTAAATTTATCAAGCGTTATGTGGCCCGACTTTAAAATATCCAGTGCAGCCCAAAGTTGGCGCTTATAAAGTGCTTCTCGGCGTCCATCAAAAGCAAGTGTCACTAATGATGAAATAACGTTATGTCCGCCTTGAATTGTACCAAAGTTACTTTCAAGTCCCCAAAGCGCCACTATAAAGCGTGCTTGTACGCCAAACTCTTTCGCTACTTTTTCAAGTACCTCTTTGTTTTCTGCGTAAAGCTTACGTGCGCGGTCAATTTTCCATTGTGGTACACGTTTTGGTAAATACGTTTCAAGGGTTTCTTTTACTTCTGGCTGGTTTTTGTCAGCCGAAACCACTTTTTCTTTATACGTTGCTGTTGCAAACGCATCGTCAATAAGTTTGGCTTCGTAACCTTTTGCGATAGCTTCTTGCTTTAAATTCGCTAAATAATCTTGAAATTCAGCCTGAGTTTTTGCCATAACAGGTGAGCTTAAACATACACCACATAATATAACGATAAGTTTTTTAATCACTATCAACTCCATTGTCTTTTCGTAATTGGCTTAGCAAATTTTGCTCAGGTGGTGGAATTTGTAAGTAGTAGCCTTTATCAGGATTTGATAACGCTGCTTTTACAGTTTCTAAATCTGCCCCACCTAAATGCTCACGTTTTGCTAAATTGATGATCATCACATAAACAGGTTGACCAAACATGGTCATCAAAGGTTCCGGAACTTTACTAAAATCATCTCTTTTTTCAACAAATAAGAACGTATCCGCTTTTTTCTTACTTTTATATACTGCAGTGAGCATTATGGCCCTATAAATTCTTGCTTAACAATGCCGCACACTATAACATGAGAGTAATAATAAGTTAGAAAAATTAGATTAGAAATTTCAATAAAGGCCCTATTCAGCCTACGTTTATCTAAAATTAATTTCTAATCAGACAAATCAATTGAGCGTGTATGTCAGAACAAATTTTTGAGTTAAAAGGGAATCTTTTTACGTTATCAGTTTTGCATCTTTATAGTACTGATATAAACCTTTTAGCAGAACAACTGTATGTAAAAATAGCCCAGGCCCCTAAGTTTTTTGAGGGTGCGCCTATTGTCGTTAATTTAATAGAAATTAAAAACAGTTCACTTGATTTTGTTCACTTAAAATCATTAATCGAGCGAATGAGTTTTAATGCGGTTGGTGTGTGTAATGGCTCAGACGAGCAACATACGCAAGCCAAAGCAGCTGGCCTATCGGTATTAAATTATTCACAAGACGTTAAGAGTGAATCTGTTAAAAAAGAACCCAATACCTCTATTGTTGAAAAAACAGTGCACTTGCCTGCACAAATAATTAATGGCACGGTACGCTCTGGTCAGCAAGTTTATGCAAAAGATCGCGATTTAGTGGTACTAGGTGCTGTAAGCCATGGCGCAGAAGTTATTGCAGATGGCAACGTACATATATACGGAACCCTACGTGGTAGAGCAATCGCTGGCGCAAAAGGGTTTAAAAACGCACATATATTTTGTAATCGCTTAGAAGCAGAACTTGTTTCTATTAATGGCAATTACTGGATCAGTGATTCACTGCAAGGTGAACACTGGGGTAGCGCTGTGCAGATACAACAAAAAAATGAATCATTAGAAATTTCAGCTTTGGTTAAAGGATAAATCTCATGGCAAAAGTTATTGTCGTTACCTCGGGTAAAGGTGGTGTTGGTAAAACAACTTCAAGTGCCGCAATTGGTACAGGCTTAGCATTAAAAGGCTACAAAACAGTTATTATCGATTTCGATATTGGCTTACGTAATTTAGATTTAATTATGGGTTGTGAACGTCGTGTAGTGTACGACTTTGTAAACGTAATTAATGGTGAAGCAAATTTAAATCAAGCTCTTATTAAAGATAAGCGCGTTGATAAACTATTTTTACTCCCTGCATCACAAACTCGTGATAAAGACGCCCTAACACGCGAAGGTGTTGAGCGCGTGCTTAACGAATTAAAAGAAGACTTTGATTACATTGTTTGTGATTCACCAGCGGGTATTGAAGCTGGCGCTATGATGGCTATGTACTTTGCCGATGAAGCAATTGTTACAACAAACCCAGAAGTGTCGTCAGTGCGAGATTCAGACCGTATTTTAGGTATTTTACACAGTAAGTCTAAGCGCGCTGAAGAAGGCTTAGAAAACATAAAAGAACATCTATTAATTACTCGCTACAATCCAGATCGTGTTTCTAAAGGTGAAATGTTATCGGTTGAAGATATTCAGGATATTTTAGCGATTGATTTATTAGGCGTTATTCCTGAGTCTCAAGCAGTATTAAGTGCATCTAACTCTGGCCAACCTGTTATTTTAGACAGCGAATCTGATGCAGGACAAGCTTATGCAGATGCGATTAGCCGCTTACTAGGTGAGACTGTCGACTTTCGCTTCTTAGATGTAGAGAAAAAAGGTTTATTCAAACGGATATTTGGAGGTTAACGTGTCTTTACTTGACTACTTCCGCTCAGAAAAGAAAAACAGTGCGTCATTAGCAAAAGAGCGATTGCAGATCATAGTCGCGCACGAACGTTCTCAACGAGGAACGCCGGATTACTTACCACAATTAAAACAAGATATTTTAGATGTGATCCGTAAATACGTTAACGTGAGCAGTGACGCAGTCCAAGTTCAATTTGATCAGAACGAAGATGACTTAGCCGTGCTTGAGCTAAACGTAACCTTGCCTGACGAAGAGCCAAAAGTATAAGGCAGTAATTAAGCATTAAATTACTGCTCGCAAAAAAGCCGTTCATTAAAGTGAACGGCTTTTTTATGTTTAACAATTTTACTTTTTAGCTTCACCCTAAAATTAAAATAAGAGAGTTATTTAAGCTCTTATATTTTAACTTGAAGTTAACTAGTTTAGTTAACACTTAAGGTTATTATATAAGTAGTTAAGCATTGCCGTAATTAGCCGAGCTTATTCTGCATCACCAAAGAACAATTTAGTGATCAATTTATTATCAATAGTCTCACCCTTTAGCGTTCTCACTAACAGCTCACTACCGAGTAGTTGCAATGAAAATACCACGTCAGGTTTTACGCGCTTAATTTGCGGAATATGTTTACTTGAATTAACCAAAGCAATTGTTTTGGTGTCCTCGCCAGCAACTTCTTTAGCCGCTAAAATACTAAACGCATTTTCAGCATCATCATTACGTAACGCTAAAATATAATTTGCCTTTTTAGCGCCCGCTTCGATTAAGATATCGGCTGAGCTTGAGTCGCCATAAACAATGTCTGCATCTACCGGATATTCGTGTTCAGACCCTGTTGGGCACACTAAAGTAACTGCATCGCCACGCTCTACCAAACCGGCATAAACACTGTGTGCGGTGGGTGAAATACCTAAAATAATAAAATGATTTTTTCTCATTACGTTCGAAATCCTACCTTTAACAATTTTTTTAAGATTACCACCAATCACAGGGCCTATAATAGCACTGATCGAAGTAGCAAAAACGGTAATACCCATAACAATAATTGATGCGGTAAATAATCGCGCTGTAGACGTTACAGGGTAAAGATCGCCATAGCCTACCGTCGACATGCTCACAATAGAAAAGTAAAATGCAGTGGGTAAATCGGTGATAGGGGTACTAAACTCGCTGCCTAAATACAAAGTGCCAAACACAGCATAAAGCATTAATGCGCCTGTACTGGTTAGAGCAAACAAACTACCTGCGGTAATACTAGAGCCATCAAAGCTTTTCCAGTATACGAGTAGTAACATGCTCACAACCATAGTGTAAGACAATAATATTAGCCCAGAGCTTGACGATGAAATACTAATAACCGCGACCACTATTAATAGTATCAGTGAAAAAGCCCACGCTAAACGTGCTTTTAAAGCTAAGCCAACCGACATTATTATTAAGCCTGCACCTAAAATAAAGCGCGGTAGTTCTGTTATTCCTATTTTATCAATTAAATTTAACCAATCGAGCGACCAGTTTAATACACCCGGTAGCATTTCGAGCATACGTGCAACAACAGGTTTAATTAGCCAGTAACCATTAAAAGCAACCAAAATAGCTAATATCCAAGCTGGTTTACATAGTTCTAATAGTTTACGTTTTATTGTTTCAACTTTCATAAAAAGCACTTTAATAACAGTGGTATATAAAAAACACCACTAAATGAATAGCAAATAAATTAATAAAGCTATTATAACTGCCTCCCAATAATAGGTGCACTTATAATAGCTTAGTATTTATACCTGTTAGCTCAATACACTATTAAGTAAGTTATCTATGTAAGCTAACCTTAGAGACTTAAATACGATCAAACATCCCATTCTTTTAGCGTATCTTTTACAAAAGAATAGCGCCAAGAACTAAGCAAATCTGGTTTAATATGCTGCTCTTTTTGTGCTGCAGATAATTTCCAATTCCAACTAATTAGTTGATTAACCTGCTTTTTAGAAGCCATTACATCCTCTGGAATATTATGTTCTTTGGCAACTTTATTAATTTTTTGTTTTATCTCTTTCGCTACTTTTTTGTAACTAGGAAAGTCTATTAAACGCTTTAAAATTGCTGGGTGTTGCTCCTCAGGTAATGCTTTTGCTTGTTCAATACACTTTAGTATTTCGACTCCCGAGCGGTTCACTTCTATCGCCTCAACGCCCGGAATTTGCCTTAATGCATTTAAACTTGCAGGGCCTCGTTTAGCAATTTCTGTCATATTATGTTCTTTTAATACAAAGTTAAGTGCTAAATTTTTACGAATTGCTTTATTTCGACGCCAAACAGCCAGCTCTCTTAATATTGCAAGTTCATGTGGCCTTAGTTGCCACGCATTTTTAATGTCTTTATAGAGCAGCTCATCTGGGGTTTGAAATTCACGCTTATTAGCCACTAACTCACTTTCGCTAATAACAATATTAAATAAATCGGCGGCTTTTACACTGTCAATAATAAGATTAAAACAGGGTAATAAATGATAGGCATCGGCAGCAGCGTACTCTAATTGTTTATTTGTTAATGGCCGTTGCAACCAATTTGTACGTGATTCACTTTTATCTATTTCAATATCCAATAAAGTTTTTACCATTAGAGCAAAGCCCATACAGTTTCCTTCGCCTAAAATTTGCAGTGCAAATTGAGTATCGAATAACGGCGTAGGAACAAACCCAGCGTACTTTTGAAAAACTTCTATGTCTTCTGAAGGAGAGTGAAATACTTTTAAAACAGCAGGATCTTTTAAGATTTGCCAAAAATCGAATAATGACAGTTCTGCCAGTGGATCTATAAGTGCTAAATGCTCGCCATCATAAACTTGAATAAGTGCAACTTCTGGGTACAAAGTACGACGACGCATAAACTCTGTGTCTATGGCTAAAACGGGCTTGTTTTTAATTTGCTCAACAAAAGTATTAAGCTGATTTTGGGTTTCAATTAATTGGTAGTGCACTTAGTCTCCTACAATAAAAAAGCCGACATTTGTCGGCTTTTTTAATGGTTGCTAATCTTTCAAGGCTCTTCTGAGTATTTTACCTACGTTAGTTTTAGGTAACTCATCCCTAAACTCAACAAGCTTAGGCACCTTATAATTAGTTAAATTATCACGACAGTGTTTTATTATATCTTTTTCAGTTAAAGAAGGGTCTTTTTTTACAACAAAAACTTTAACTTGTTCACCACTCGTATCGTGAGGGATACCAATAGCTGCTACTTCAAGCACTCCATCGTGCATGGCAACAACTTCTTCAATTTCGTTAGGGAATACATTAAAGCCCGAGACAATAATCATATCTTTTTTACGATCGACTATATAAAAGAAACCTTCGTCGTCATAAGTTGCTATGTCACCGGTAGCAAACCAGCCATCTTGTAAGCTCTCAGCGGTTGCATCTGGGCGTTTGTAGTAACCAAGCATAACTTGCGGGCCTTTAACCCAAAGCTCTCCTGGTTCACCTTTTGCTGCTTCTTGGCCATTATCAAGAATTAATTTGATTTCGGTACTTGGAGCCGGTAAACCAATTGAGCCATTATATGCCGTTAAGTCATAAGGACTAACGGTAACTAAAGGAGAACACTCGGTTAAACCATACCCTTCCATTAATTTAGATTTTGTAACTGTTTGCCATTTTTCAGCAACTGGGCGTTGTACAGCCATACCGCCGCCTAATGACATTTTTAAGTGACTAAAATCAAGTTCGGCAAATCCTGGCGTGTTTAACAAACCATTAAATAAAGTATTTACACCCGTAATAGCAGTAAATTTAGCTTTACTTAATTCTTTAATAAAACCAGGCATGTCACGTGGGTTAGTTATAAGTACATTTAATCCGCCGTACTTCATAAATGTTAAGCAGTTAGCCGTTAATGCAAAAATATGGTAAAGCGGTAACGCAGTTATTACCACTTCTTTACCGCGCTCAAGCACTGGGTCTAAACATCCTGAAACTTGCTCAAGATTACCTACCATATTACCGTGGCTTAACATTGCGCCTTTAGATACACCCGTTGTTCCGCCGGTATATTGTAAAAAAGCTAAATCACTTAAGTTAACCTCTGGGCGTACATAGGCATTTTCGTCGGCTTTAAGTAAGTCGCAAAAATCTATGGTATTTGGCAAAATGTAGCTTGGCACCATCTTTTTAATGTACTTAACAACAAAGTTTACAACATGCTTTTTAATGCCACCCATCATGTCACCTACTTGGGTAACAACAATATGTTTAACATCGGTATGCGGTAGCGCTTTTTCGAGTGTATCGGCAAAGTTAGCCAATATAAAAATTGCTGAAGTATCAGAATCTTTAAGTTGGTGCTCAAGTTCACGCACTGTGTAGAGTGGGTTTACATTAACAACAACACAGCCTGCACGTAAAATACCTAAAATAGCAATGGGCGTTTGTAACAAATTAGGCATCATAACTGCCACTTTGTCACATTTTTTAAGGCCTAAATCATTTTGAATATAAGACGCAACTTTTTTAGTTGCAGTATCAATTTCATCATAAGACAAGGTTTTACCCATATTTGTAAATGCGGGTAAATCTTTGTAGTCGGTAAAACTTTTTTCAAACACTTCGAGTAATGAGGCATAGTGCTCAGGATCGATAGTTTCAGGCATACCTTCTGGGTAGCGCTTAAGCCAAATTTTTTCCACTCTTAGCCCCTGTTTATAATTATATTTTTATTAACCTTAATCTAAGTAAGGCGCTTTAACAATTGAGCAAATACTCTAATGGAGGAATAATCCCACATTTTACGTAAACTTACAATTAACATGCACCATTTTGCAGCATAAAGTCTTGAATATGCTTAAAACAGTGTTCACTACTTTGCATATGACAGTGGTGCCCACCATCTACATTAATTACCTTTAAGCTATTGTAATAACTAATATACTTTGCCAGATTTTGTTTTACAAACGAATAACCTTCGCTACCTAAAATTAATTGACACGGTGCAATTAAATCTTTTATTGCACCAATACATTGCGCCTCATCAAACCTAAAACCTGAGTGATTTTTAAGCTTTGGATCAGTTGTTAATGTATAACCATTTAAAACCGATTTTATATTTCGCTGCATTAAAAGAGCAATAAGCTCACTATTCAAATCAGTTGTTTGAGCACGTGCTTCATAAATAAGCTCTTTCGATTTATAAACTCTCTGCTTCTTATTTTTTAAACGCGCTCTATTTAATACTGCACTTTTTAGCAGTTCACATACACCTTCGCTAGGAGTCGTAACACACCCAATCCCCTCAATAAAGGTAACAGATTTTACATAATCACCAAAGCAACTAGCAAAAAGCCCTGCAACCATGGCTCCCATCGAATGTCCAACTAAATGAACTTTTTTAACACCAAGCGCATTAATAAGTTGGTACACATCATCAATATAATCAACAAAATAATAATGTGCATCATCACTTCGCCTAGATGATAAACCATGCCCCACAAAATCAATACAGTACCAAGTGTGCTTTGGCTTAGCTTTACTTAACATTGGTATAAAACTGTGGCAGTTATCTAACCAACCATGCAACGCTATTACTATTTCATCCCCAGAACCTACTTTTAAGCCATGAATATTCAAGTTATTGGTTTTAATATTAAATGGCTGCACGGCAAGTCCTTTATTAATTTAGAGCATCATTATTTATAGCATACAAGTTGTCAGACCACTAACCGAGAAAATGGTGCAAAATTCGCTATTTAATTATCTTGATGATCTAAAGAAAGCAAAAAATATAAAATAAAATTTAAACAATATCATAAGTTTAATTACAAAAAAAATAAGCTGATCTTTTTAAATATGTTTGCTTTGTATACCTTTTAAACAATTAAAAGGTGATAGCATTATATGTAGTTAAGCTATAACCAGTATAATTTAAATAAATAGAACTAACAGCGTTAACTACAATTCTATTCATATAACCCCAAATTATAAATATCTTAGATATTCATTTATTTATCATACTATCTGTATACAATATCAGCGGCTATTAAATAAGGTACACTCATAAGGTACACAACCATGAAAAAACAGATCAGCTTATTAGCGCTTTTATGCACCGCTTCTGGTGCTTACGCAGAATCAGCACCTAAAAATGTAATTTATATGATTGGTGACGGCATGGGTCCGGCTTACACCACGGCTTATCGCTATTTTAAAGATGACCCTGCAACAAAAGAAGTAGAAGGCACGGTTTTTGACACTATTTTAAAGGGTATGGCTCGTACCTACCCTGATGACCATACTTATGTGACAGACAGCGCAGCAGGTGCTACAGCACTCAGTAGCGGTCATAAAAGTTACAATGGCGCAATTGCAGTAGATACAGACAAAAAGTCAGTTAAAACCATGCTTGAAATAGCAAATGAGCGCGGTATGACAACAGCGCTTGTAGCAACTTCACAAATTAACCACGCAACTCCAGCAAGTTTTGCGGCGCATAATGAATCACGTAATAATTATAATGACATTGCCAATGACTACATCGACAATAAAATTGCGGGTAAATTACCGGTTGATTTAATGCTTGGTGGCGGTACTAAATACTTTATTCGTGATGACCGTAATTTAGTTGATGAATTTAAAGCCGCTGGTTATCAATATGGCGACGACATTAAAAACCTAGGGCAAATTACACAAATACCTGCAATTGGTTTATACGCATCTAAAGGCTTACCTTTTGCATTAGATGAAAACCCAACTCGTCTTACTCAGTTAACGTCTAAAGCACTTGGTTTATTAGATAATCAAAACAAAGAAGGCTTTTTTGTGATGATTGAAGGCAGCCAAATTGATTGGTGTGGTCACTCTAACGATATTGCCTGTGCAATGGCTGAGATGGATGATTTTGCTAAATCAATCGAAAAAGCAAAAGCCTATGTAGATAAAAACGAAGATACTATTTTAGTTATTACTGCAGATCACTCTACAGGAGGGTTAACCCTTGGCGCACATGGTCAGTACAAATGGGAAACTGATGTAGTAAAAGGTGTTAAAGCAACTGCTGGTAAACTAACTCAACTTTTACTGGATTCTGATGATTTAAAACCAGTATGGACTGCTAACACCAATATTGAATTTACAACTGAAAACCAAATAAAACTTGAGCAAGCTAAAAAAATGGGTGAAAAAGCGCTTAATTTAGCTGTTAAAAGTATTATTAGCGATGCAAGCTTTACTGGCTGGACAACAGGCGGTCATACCGCTGTAGACGTGCAGGTATTTGCCTATGGTAAAGGCAGTGAGCAATTTATTGGTTCACAAAATAATACTGATATAGCAGATAAGCTGATTGGCTTTATTAAGCAGTAAGCTTTACGTGGATTTGAACACAAAAAGCCCGAACATTTGTTCGGGCTTTTTATTAAATTTTATAGCTGTATTTATCTAAAGCGCTTACATAAGCGTTAAGCGTATATATCAACGCCTATTAAATTTTGTACTTCTGCTCTGCGTTCTAAATTAGCAAATTCAGTATAAGTAGAAATCGCTTTGCTTACTTGAGCTGTCGGTTGGTCGTAAATTGTTTGGCTGTATTCATTGCTTTTAGCACTGCTTTTAAACAGCTGATTAGCCAGTTCAACACCCTCAACACTGTTTTTTACGTAATCGGTATTTGTTTTTTTAGCAGCCGGTTGGTCTAATAAACTCTGTGGTTTATTAGTAACAACTTTAGTAGAGCTAACCCTACCCGGAATATCTCCGGTAAAAAAACCTGAACCAATAGGCAGCGTCATTACGCGTCTCCAACCTTAATAATGCATAAAATTATGATTTAAAAACAACCAATTTGCAAATAATATGATTACTCACGTCCTGGTAGCTTTTTCCACGTTACCGTATCGCGCACATATTTAGGTTGAGCGTCACTCGCTTTTACAACGTCACCCGCTAAAAACGCGGCTTCAACATGCGCTAACATATAACGTGCATCAGGCAATGTAATATCAGTATTAATTGTCACGTTTTCAAAGTCATTAAGCGCATCAGGATAGGTTTTAAAACCTGTGCCCACTGCTACAGATGGCTCAGTGGTTGCTATATACTCATTGTTTAGTAAATCAGGTTTTATAACGCATTCTTGGTTAACTAAAAGCATTAGATTATTTTGCGCTTGGTAATGTGCAAAGTATATCTCACCCATACGCGCATCTATACTTGGATAAACACTTAGGCTGCCATTTTGTTCAAACGTTTGTTGAGCCATAGTAGCCAGTGTAGACACACCAACAAGCGGCAAATTAGTTGAATACGCTAAGCCTTGCGCTATAGCAACACTAATACGTACACCGGTGAAACTACCTGGCCCTTGGCCAAAACCGATTACGTCTAAATCTTTTAATTTACAGTTTGCTTTAGTTAACAGTTCATCCACAAGTGGAAGTATTTTTTGGCTGTGCTGCTGCGGACACTCTTCAAAATGATGAAACGTTTGGCCCTGGTAATGTAAGACAATTGAAAGTGCTTCAGTTGAAGCATCAAGGGCGAGGATATTACTTTTGATCATTTTAGTACTCTAATTAATTTGTTTTAAAAATGTATTGGCATCTTCTAAGCTTCGCGTGCGGCGCATCGGTGGTAAGCTTTTCAAAAATACTTGGCCATATTGGCGCGTAACTAAGCGATTATCGCATATTACAAGTACGCCTTTGTCTTTACTATCTCGAATTAAACGCCCTACACCTTGCTTTAGCGCAATAACAGCCTGCGGTAATTGTATGTGTGAAAAAGGGTCTTTTCCCTGCATTTGGCAATCTTGCATTTTAGCTTGTAGCAATGGATCGTCAGGGGCTGCAAATGGCAATTTGTCTATAATAACACAGCTTAATGTACTGCCGCGTACATCAACACCTTCCCAAAAAGAAGCCGTGCCGAGTAATACCGCATTACCATGGCGAGTAAATTTCTCTAAAATTATACGCTTAGACATTTGCCCTTGCATATAAACTGGGTAGTCTATTTGTGTAGTTAGCCCTTCGGCCACTAAGTGCATCATTCGATAGCTAGTAAATAGCACAAAACAACGCCCTTGTGCTGATTTTATAAGCTCAAGCGTTAGTTTTACAATTGCATGTGGCATATTATCAGCATGCGATTCGGGTAAGTAGCGAGGTAAACACAGCAGCGCCTGATTAGGGTAATCAAATGGGCTATCTACCATCATACTTTGTTTTGGTTTCAAACCTAGGCTTGCATTAAAATGCTCTAGTTTGTTATCAACCGAAAGTGTTGCTGAAGTGAATACAAACCCTGCGCCCGTGTCTTGCATCATTTGAGCAAACTTAGCTGATACATTCAATGGCGTTATATTAATTGTTAAATAACGGCGCGTTGTTTCATACCAATAACTAAAGCCGGTTTGGGCTGTATCAAAAACCCGCTCTAACTGCCCTTTAAACGCAAGTGCACGTTCAAATGGATGCTCAATTTTGTCGCTTCTATCTAGGCAAAGTTTAAGTACTTGGTAAACAAAATCTAAATCACTGATCACACGATGGAGCGCCGCGCAAATTTGTTTATCGCTTAGTTTTTCTCGCCAATCGCCACGACTGCCATCAACACCAAATTGTAATCGTAAATCAGCAACGCTTGTCTCAAGCTTGTTTAAGCTTTTACCAAGTTGCAGCATATCGGGAATTTCAGCTCTATAAATAGCACGTAAATCATTAATTAAATCTACCAACTTTTTAGTGCTTACACTTTCACCAAAGTAATCACTAGCAATTTCGCTTAACTGATGGGCTTCATCAAATATATATGCGTCGGCTTTTGGCATAAGTTCAGCAAAGCCACTTTCTTTTACAGCCATATCAGCAAAAAACAAATGGTGATTAATTACAACCACATCGGCATCGGCCGCAGTTAAACGTGCTTTGCGTATATAACAGCTTTGAAAATCTGGACACTCTTTACCTAAACAATTATCGGCTGTTGAATTTACATAAGGCAGTACTTTGGCATCATCTTCTATACCTATGCAATCGGCTAAATCGCCCGATTGTGTTTCGCTTGCAAACTTAGCTACCATAGCTAGTTGATGCATTACGTCAGAGTCGTCAGTAGGTACATGTGCAACATGTTGATTAAGTCGGTAGGTGCATAGGTAATTGGCGCGCCCTTTTAATAAGGCGGTTTTTTTTGAAGCACTTAAAGCTTTAACTAGTTGCGGTAAATCTCGGTGATAAAGCTGCTCTTGTAGAGCTTTAGAACCTGTTGATATTATCGTGCGCCCTTTTGACTTAAGTGCAGGGGCTAAATATGCAAATGTTTTACCCGTACCCGTGCCTGCTTCAACAACTAATTGCGAACTGTTTTTTAATGCATCCGCAACAGCTACTGCCATATCAATTTGTGGTTGGCGAGGCGTATACCCATCTAAAGATAACGCTAAAGGCCCGGTTGCACTAAACAGCTGTTTGATAATACCAATCACTTTAAAATAAATAATAGCGGGATTTTACGTAAGCAAAGCATTAAGGGCAAGTAATTACAAAACCCACTTTTACTTTACGAATTAATACGCACTTTAATAGTGAGATTAATCATTCGATTTTCCAATACACTGTGTATTTATAACGTACATTTAATTTAATAATGACAATATTTACAAAGCCTAATTTTCTATTAACTTTTACTAAAAACAATCCGTATTAAAAGCTATATTTAGGCATAAAAACTGTGACTCTGAAATATTACAGGAGTACCATACGCGGGTTTATAATCCTCTTTTTCGTGTGTCGTTAAAAAAATAGTAAGGTTAGCCAATGAATGCTTGGTATCTCATTTGTTTTCTCTCTGCCATTGCAATTTTTATTGCTTTTGCAAACCAATATATCCTCAAAATGCAAACTACAATTGCCATTACTACAGGCTCAGTTGTTATTTCTTTATTATTGATTATTGCCGTTAAATTATTAGGCGATCAAAATGCGTTAGCCATGACCCAAATTGTTTCCAGTATTAACTTTAACGAGTTATTACTCAAAGGTATGCTCGGATTTTTACTTTATGCTGGCGCATTGGAAATTAACCTTATGGCGCTTCGTAAACAGCGCTGGGAAATAACCACACTAGTGCTATTTTCTACTATTGCTTCCACTTTTATAGTCGGTTATTTAAGTTTTTATCTGTTTGCCTTATTTGGCTTTGATGTACCGTTTATATACTGTTTATTATTTGGCGCGCTTATTAGCCCAACCGACCCTATTGCCGTACTTGCTATTATTAAACAAATGCGAGCGCCAGAAGGAATCTCAGTTCAAGTAGAAGGTGAGTCGCTATTTAACGACGGTATTGGTTTAGTAATATTTACGACCATTTTTTCGGTTGCTTTTTATGGCACCGATGCACAATTTGGCGATATAGCAGAACTCTTTTTTGTAGACGCCCTAGGCGGCATTGCGTTTGGTTTGGTTATCGCTTTGGTTGGCCACTTTTTAATTATTAACAGCCGCGATGTAAACATTCGCTTATTGATAACCTTAACTATTCCTACCGCAGGTTTTGCTGCTGCAAATATTTGGGAAATATCAGGCGCACTTGCCATGGTAACGAGCGGCATATTAATGGGTAACATTACTCGTACTAAAGCAACTGAGCGCACGGGGCCTGAAGACACTCGTTACGTAAAAGATTTTTGGCATGCAACCGATAGCTTTTTAAATGCCCTACTGTTTTTAATAATAGGTATGCTAATAGTGACTATGCCAATCACGCTTGGTGAAATTGGCTTAGGCTTACTAATGGTACCTGCAGTATTACTAGCACGCTTTATTAGTGTAGGCGCACCCTTTGTTATCTTTAAACGCTTTAGAAGTTACGATAAACACAGTGTTAAAATTTTAACCTGGGGTGGGCTACGTGGAGGTCTAGCACTGGCAATGGCGGCAGCAATCCCACGCGAGCAAGTTTTTGTAGGCGGCTCTGACCTACATAACCTAATCGTTATTGTTACCTACGTTGTGGTTATATTTTCTATTATTGTACAAGGCTTAACTATTTCGCCGCTTATTCAAAGCAGCATTAAGTCAGCTGAGCAAGCAAAGTAATAAATGCTTTGTGAGCAATCAACTCAGTAACCAAGTTATTATATAAATCACTTGGTTACTGTTACTCACATGTTACAAAAACACTTTAAAGTTCTATAAATTGTTATCCTTTTTATTTATCTTCTTTGTTTAAATTAATCCGCTTGAAATGCAAATGAAAACAATTATAATTTTGGCTTTTCCTCTGTAGGGCTTTTCAATGTCCAAAAATAATTCTCACGTGTTTTTAAATTTGGTATCTCTGGGCAAACGACAATTTCATTGTTTTTTTGTGCTTTTTATAATGGCTATGGCAAGCTTTAATGTGTCGGCCTCACCTAATGAGCAAACAAAAATAAAACAAATTGCACAGCTTGCAGAGTATATAGGTGTAGATTACGTGGCAGCTGTTGGAAATGATGAAATACTAGACCCCGACGAATATCAAGAAATGACTGAATTTTCGCACGTTATTATTGAGCAAGCTGGACAGCTATCAAGCCAAACCAATGAGTTTGATACAGTAAAGGCACAAGCTAAAGCACTGCATACAGCGATTGCTAATAAAGCGAGTGTTGCCGATGTACGTGCAGCAAGCTCAGCGCTTCGTGAGTCGCTGCTTACCTTTATGCCACAACTATCGTTACCTACATCGCTGCTTCCGGTTGAGCAGACTAAAGCGCTTTTTGCTACTAACTGCTCAATGTGTCACGGCCAAAGTGGTCAAGGCGACGGCCCGCTTGCAAAAGATTTATCGCCAGAACCTACCAACTTTACCGACGAAGAACGTGCAACTAACCGCTCATTAATGGGGTTGTTTGACGCTGTAAGTAACGGCATTGACGACACACCTATGGTTGCTTTTACCCAATTTAATGAACAACAACGATGGTCTTTAGCTTTCTATGTAGGTAGCTTGGCATTTAAAGATGTTCAAAAACCACAAAATGTAGAACAAAACATTACCGCTTCGCAGATTGTAAACCTAAACCCTGCACAATTATCGGCAGGTCAAAGTGAAGCACAAGCACATTACGTTAAATGGCTTCGTGGTAATCCAGAGCAATTATTTAGCGCTAACAAAAATCCGATAACAGTTACTCGCACGCAATTACTTGCAGCGCAAGCCGAGCATGCTAAAGGCAATTACTCACAAGCAAGTGATTTAGCAATTAGCGCATACTTAGATGGCTTTGAGCTTGTTGAAAACAACTTAAATGCCTACGACGAAACACTGCGTAAAAACATCGAAGTACAACTGATGAACCTGCGCCAAACATTCAAAAACGAAAAAGATACAGTCGTCGTTGCCGAAAAAGTAAGTGCCGCACTAACACAACTCGATAAAGCTGATAGCATGCTAAACGAAACCAAGCTAACTGATGGCGCTCTACTTTCAGCTAGTTTAATAATATTACTGCGAGAAGGCTTAGAGGCACTCTTAGTTATTATTGCCCTTATGACTGTGCTTATTAAAACGAAACGTCAAGATGCACTTAAATACGTACATATTGGCTGGGTAACAGCACTTATTGCCGGTGGCTTAACATGGGCTGCTGCGCAAACATTAATAGAAATAAGTGGTGCAAGTCGCGAAGTTATGGAAGGTACTGGTGCATTGTTTGCCGCTGTAATTTTACTGTATGTTGGCGTATGGATGCACAGTAAAACAAGTGCGCAACAATGGCAAAAATATATAAAAGACAATATAGATAAGCGTCTTGAGTCGGGTACATTATGGGGATTAGCGGGGCTTTCTTTTATTGCCGTATACCGAGAAGTATTCGAAACCGTGCTGTTTTATCAGTCATTATTAACGCAAAGCTCGCCTGCTCAATATTCATCTATTGCATCGGGTTTTGCGATAGCTATAGCAATACTGGCTATTATTACGTGGGTATTAATTAAATACTCAATTAAATTACCGGTGGCTAAGTTTTTTGCCATTACCACTTACCTACTATTTGTACTCTCGTTTGTGCTTATGGGCAAAGCCGTTATTGCATTACAAGAGGCCGATATAATAGGTATTGCGTCGCTGCCGATGAGCTTTGATATTGCATGGCTTGGTATAAAATCGACATGGCAAGGTATTGTGGCTCAAGTATGTGTGTTTGCAATATTTAGCTTTTATATATTTAAAAGCAAAAACCAATAGTAATGCCTATCTGCTTAAGAGTTTAAGCTAATTGGCATAAGCAAAATACATAGTAAAAAGGCCCGCAAGGGCCTTTTTAATTAATTGCTTATGTATTTAGTAAAGCTGGTATTTTCAAGCCCATGTATCTAAATGGGGGTTTTCGTCATCGTCTACGTTAGACTTTTTTTTACTACTTTGATCATCAAGCATATTGAGCTTTTTCTTTTTCTGTAACTCACGCCTTTTTTTATTCTCTAGTTCAACTTTTTCAGTAGCCGATCCACTTTGCACACCCGCAATATGGAAAGCGCCTTTTGACTCAACTTCTAGCCTGGTGATTCTTCCTAAATAAGGGATCATGATATCCATACGTACTTCCTTATTTAACTGTTTGATTATCAAAATGCTAAATTTGAATGATAAACAAACAATTATTCGCTAAAATTGCGCTTATTATCTTAATATTATCGACAGTTATAACATATGCTTTAATTAAGCTAAAAAAAACTTGCCATAATATCGCTGTTTATGTTTTTATGAATGCGAAATTTATTTAAACAGATAACAACTGCACGTTAACAAAGCAACGGGCAGTTATATAGGATAAAAAATGCGCTTAAACCTGACAACAGTACATCATCACCACCATTCACCGGAATAACCTGTCAGGTCTTTCGCTGAGAGGTTATTCCTAAAAGGAACCTCTGGCGATTCAAAAAACATTGATTCATTTTCGCCCTGAGGTTCCCCTCGGGGTTTTTTTAGTTTTTAAATTAAAGGAAAATGAATAATGAGTAACACAAATCGTCTACGTATCGCCATCCAAAAAGGCGGCCGCCTATCTAAAGATTGTCAAGATCTGTTAAAACAGTTAGGTGTTAAGCTTAACCTTCGTGAACAACGCTTAATTGCACACTCAACTAATATGCCAATTGACGTACTACGTGTGCGCGATGACGATATTCCTGGTTTAGTAATGGACGGTGTATGTGACTTAGGAATAGTTGGCGAAAATGTACTAGTAGAAGTTCAAGCAGAACGTGAACGCCAAGGTGTTCCAAGCGAAGTAAACAAACTTTCAAAACTAGATTTTGGTTACTGTCGTCTTGCACTTGCATGGCCACAAGAGCTAGGCGCTCGCGATAAGAGCTGGTTTGAAGGCAAACGTATTGCAACTACCTACCCAGAAATTTTAACTCAGTGGTTAAAGCGCGAAGGCATTAACGCAAGTACAGTAATGCTTACTGGCTCTGTTGAAGTAGCACCACGTGCAGGTTTATCTGATGCAATTTGTGATTTGGTATCTACTGGCGCAACACTTGAAGCTAACGGCTTAATTCAAGGTGATACAATTTTAGAATCAAACGCATGTTTAATTCAAAATAAAGATCTGCAAGATGCTGACAAACTAGCACTAATCAATAAGCTTATGCCGCGCCTACGTGGTGTTAGACAAGCTAAAGAAAGCAAATACATCATGCTACACGCACCAAAAAATAAACTTGATGAAATTTGTGAAATTTTACCTGGTTCTGGTCAACCGACTCTACTTGCCCTTGCGGGTAATGAAGAATACGTAGCACTTCACATGGTAAGCAGCGAAACATTATTTTGGGAAACAATGGAGCAGTTAAAGGCCCTAGGCGCTAACTCTATTTTAGTTATGCCAATTGAAAAAATGATGGAGTAAGTACCATGCTTCGTTGGAATGAGGAATCTTCACAAGTACAAGCCGCGGCGCTAATGCGCCCTGCAGTTTCTGTAAGCGCAAAGGTTGAAGCAATATGCAAAACTATTTTAGCTAATGTAAAAGAGCAAGGCGATGAGGCCTTACTTAGCATGGCCAAAGAGTTTGATAATAGAGCTAACCCACGTTTGCGTGTACCGCTAGATGAAATTAACGCATCAGAGCAAGCACTAAGTGCAGAGCTTAAATACGCAATTGATACCGCTTATGCAAACGTTAAACGTTTTCACGAAGCGCAGTTGCCAAAAGATATTAAATTATCGACCCAACCAGGCGTTGTATGTGAACTGAAATATCAAGCCATCGAAGCAGTCGGTATTTATGTACCCGGTGGCAGTGCTCCACTGCCATCGTCGGTTATTATGCAAGGTGTATTAGCACAGTTAAGCGGCGCTAAAACCGTTGTACTAGCTACGCCGGTACAAGGTGATAAAGCAATTAACCCTGCTATTTTATATGCAGCTAAGTTATGTGGCATTACTACTTTGATAGAAAGTGGTGGCGCAGGCGCAATTGCAGCAATGGCTTATGGCACCGAATCAGTTCCTAAAGTAAACAAAATTTTTGGCCCAGGTAATAGCTTCGTAACAATGGCTAAACAGCTCGTTGCGCAAACTATCCCAGGTATGGCAATTGATATGCCAGCAGGTCCTTCTGAAGTATTAGTTATTGCAGATGAACGTGCAAACCCAGAATTTATAGCCGCCGACTTACTCTCACAAGCAGAGCACGGCGCAGACTCGCAAGTTATTTTACTATGTAACAGCGAAAGTATTATAGAACAAACTCAGCAGGCACTTACACGCCAGTTAGCTAATTTGAGCCGCAAAGAAACAGCCGAGCAAGCGCTCGCTAATTCTTCACTTATTTTGGTTGATTCAATTGAGCAAGCATTTGACGTATCGGCGCAATACGGCCCAGAGCACTTAATTTTACAACTAGGCGATGCAACACCTTACCTAGACAAAGTTAAAAATGCAGGCTCAGTATTTGTAGGTGACTACACACCAGAATCTGCAGGCGATTACGCATCGGGTACTAACCACGTGTTACCAACATATGGTTATAGTGCAACTTACTCGAGTTTAAACTTGCTTGATTTTTTCCGTACATACACAGTGCAAACAATTACTAAAAGTGGTTTAACGCAGCTTTCAAAAGCAATTTTACCACTTGCAGATGCAGAAGGCCTTGATGCCCACGCTAATGCGGTTTCAATTCGTTTAGAGGCAATTAAAAATGAGCAATGAGAGCGCACAAGCGTCTAGCTTATTACCTAAAAATATTGCAGCCCTTGCTGCATACAGCTCTGCAAAAAGTGAAAAGCTAACCGGTACTACGTGGCTAAATGCTAACGAAAGCCCGTATGCTAAAAATCTTGAACTGAGTATTGAGGATTTAAATCGCTATCCCGACCCACAACCGCAACTGGTTATTGACAGGTATGCAGCTTATACAGAGCTTGAAAGCGAAAATGTATTAATGACGCGCGGCGCAGATGAAGGCATTGAGCTTTTAGTGCGCACATACTGTGAGCCAGCTAAAGATAGTATTGCGCTATTTTTACCAACCTACGGTATGTACAAAGTAACGGCTGATACACACAACGTTGGTATTAACGCGCTTACCCAAGAGTTATTACTAAATGGCAGTGCTGACGAAATAGTCGCAGCTGTTGGCAGCTCAAAACTGGTGTTTATTTGTAACCCAAATAACCCAACGGGTAGCTTAACACCACTTGATAAAGTAAAAGCGATTGCAACAGCACTTGCAGGTAAAGCACTGGTTATTGTTGATGAAGCCTATATAGAGTTTTGCCCAGAGCAAAGCGCCACAAAACTTATTAATGAGTTTAGGAATGTAGTGGTTCTGCGCACGCTTTCTAAAGCCTTTGCGCTAGCAGGGCTCAGAACGGGCTTTACGCTTGCACAAGCAGCAACACTAGCGCCAATTCGTAAAGTCATTGCGCCGTATCCGGTATCAGGTGTTGTAGCAAATATTGCAGCGCAAGCAATTGCACCCGATGCAATTACATCAATGCGCCGCCAAGTTACTATTTTAAATAGCTTAAAAGCTAAGTTGGTAGATTGGCTAAACGCCTCCCCTGCTGCATTAAAAATTCTCACTGGTGAAGGTAACTTTGTTACTTTAAAATTAGCCGACAAAAACTACTTTAAAATTGCACTTGAGCAAGGTTTGGTTATGCGCGCTTTTACACTATACGGTGAAGACGACTGGCTACGAATTTCAATTGGCAGTGAACAAGAACTTGAACAAGTAAAAATTTGGTTAGATGGCTTACAAACGCCGGCTACCGCAGCATCTTTAGCAGGAAACGAAGTATCATGAGTAACCCCTATTTATTTATAGACCGCGACGGCACTATTATTGAAGAGCCAATTACCGACAAACAGGTAGATAGCCTTGAAAAGCTAGCATTTTTACCTGGTGTTATTCCTGCGTTATTACAATTACAAGCCGCAGGTTACCGTTTAGTAATGGTGTCTAACCAAGATGGTTTAGGCACAGATAGTTTTCCTACTGCTGATTTTGACATAGCACAAGACAAAATGATGGACATAATGCAAAGCCAAGGCATTAGCTTTGACGAAGTATTAATTTGCCCTCACTTTAACGAGCAAAACTGCGATTGCCGTAAACCTAAAACGGGCTTACTTACCGAGCTTATGCGCTCAGGCAAAGTAGACTTAGCGCGCTCTTTTGTTATTGGCGATCGCCAGACCGATATTGGCCTTGCTCAAAACTTATGTTGTGAAGGTATTTTATACGACGGCGATTGGAGTGCGATAGTAACTAAATTGACCACTGCAAACCGCGAAGGTCGTGTTACACGCAACACTAAAGAAACCCAAATTGATGTAGCCATAAACTTAGATCAAACTAAAAATGGCAGCATAGACACCGGACTTGGCTTTTTTGATCACATGCTTGATCAAATCCGCACCCACGCAAACATTGGTTTAAACATTAAAGCCAAAGGCGATTTACACATAGACGAGCACCACCTTGTTGAAGACATTGGTATTGCTCTTGGTGTTGCACTTAAACAAGCGCTTGGCACTAAATCGCAAATTGCACGCTATGGTTTTGCTCTTCCTATGGATGAATGTAAAGCTGAAGCACAAATTGATTTATCGGGCCGTGCATCATTTGTATTAAACGCTAACTTTAGCCGCGAAAAAGCAGGCGACTTAGACGTGCAAATGGTTGAGCACTTTTTCAAGAGCTTAAGTGATAACGCCGCTATTAGCCTTATTTTATCGGTAAGCGACGGTAACTGTCATCACCAAGTAGAAGGCTTATTTAAAGCGTTTTCACGTGCACTTCGTATGGCAGTAGCACAAGACACGACCCAACAAACAGCCAGCTCTAAGGGATGTTTATGATTGCCATAATTAATACCGGTTGTGCCAATATAAATTCAGTACGTTTTGCGTTTGAACGCTTAGGGCAAACGCCAACAGTAATTACTTCACCAGAGCAATTAGCGGGTTTTGAGCGCGCTATATTACCAGGTGTAGGTCACGCATCGGTTGCTATGAAGCGCCTAGTCGATAACGGCTGGCAACAAGCTATAAATGAATACCAGCGCCCGCTTATGGGTATTTGTTTAGGTATGCAGTTACTGTGCGAAAGCACCGAAGAAGGTAACGTACAGTGCCTAGGTAAAATACCAGGGCAAGTAAAAGCGCTTGATGTAGGCAATTTAACGTCGCCGCATATGGGTTGGAATAACTTAAGCGTTAATAAAGAGCATGCATTAACTAAAGGGCTGACGCTCGATGAGCAAGTGTATTTTGTTCACAGCTTTGCGCACACCGTAAACGACGCCACACTCGTGAGCGGCGAATATGGTCAAACCTTTTCAGCCATTGTTGCTAAAGACAATTACGCAGGCATGCAATTTCACCCAGAGCGCAGCGCAAAAGTTGGCGCACGTTTATTACAAAATTTTGTTGATTGGCAGTTATAAGCTGCCCATTAACTAACAAAAAAGAGATTATTTGTGATTATTCCAGCATTAGACGTATTACAAAATCAAATTGTGCGCTTGTACCAAGGTAAATACGACACAGCACAGTTTTACCCTTTCGAACTTGGCGCGCGTTTAAAAGAATACGCCGACAGCGGCGCAGGTAAACTACACCTTGTTGATTTAGAAGGTGCACGCGATCCAAGTAAAAAGCAGTGGAAACATATTCAAGCTGCAACCAAAGCACTTAACGTACCATATCAAGTGGGCGGCGGTATTCGCTCAGAGCAAGATGTAAGTGATTGGCTTAAAGCCGGTGCAAACCAAGTAGTTATTGGTTCAATGGCAGTAGAAAAACGCGAACAAGTAAAAGCCTGGATTGAGCAATTTGGCGCAGAACACTTTGTAATTGCCCTTGATGTAAATAAAACAGCCACTGGCTGGGCACCTGCTACGCACGGTTGGTTAAGTGAATCTGAATTTGGTTTACTTGAGCTGGTAGATTTTTATGTGGGCTTAGGTGTTATTGACTTTTTATGCACGGACATCAGTAAGGATGGCACCATGACTGGACCATCGTTTGAGCTTTACGAAGACCTAACTCGCCACAACAGCACAATTAAAGTGCAAGCCTCAGGTGGCGTAAGCTCACTAGATGACATTAAAAAGCTTAAAGAGCTTGGTGTGGGCGGCGTTATTTTAGGTAAATCATTGCTTGATGGCGCATTTAGCGTTGAGGAGGCATTGGCATGTTATCAAAACGCATAATCCCGTGTTTAGACGTTAAAGACGGCCAAGTAGTTAAAGGCGTTAAGTTTAAAGGCCATGAAATAGTTGGCGATATTTTAACAATGGCTAAAGCCTATAGCGAAGCTGGCGCCGATGAACTGGTTTTTTACGAAATCAGCGCAAGCGTTGAAAAACGCCTACTTGATGTAAACTGGGTAGAGAGCATTGCACGTAATATCGATATTCCATTTTGTGTAGCGGGCGGTATTAAATCAGTGGCTGATGCAGCGCGGGTACTTGAGCGCGGCGCAGACAAAATCAGCATTAACAGCCCTGCTATTGCGCGTCCTGAACTTATTAAAGAATTACACGATGAGTTTGGTAAGCAATGTGTTGTTGTAGGTATTGATAGCTTTTTTGATGAAATTACCGGCGAGTATTTAGTGTACCAATTAACCGGCGATCCTAATGCATCAAGCCGTACGCGCTATAAAACACAAGAATGGGTTAAACGCGTACAAGACCTAGGCGCAGGCGAAATTGTATTAAACTGTATGAACCAAGATGGCGTTCGTAACGGTTACGACAACGAGCAACTAAGTAAAATTCGCGAGCTGTGTGACATTCCTTTAATCGCCTCTGGCGGTGCGGGTAGTATGCAAGATTTTGTTGATGTATTTAAACAAAGCAAAGTAGATGGTGCATTAGCCGCCAGCGTTTTTCATAAAAATGTGATTAACATTAGCGAACTAAAACAATTTTTAATAGATAACCAAGTGGCAGCAAGATTATGCAAGTAACACAACAAAACCAAGCTCAGGTCGATTTCGCTAAAAGTGACATGATCCCTGCTATTATTCAAGATGCCCGCTCTGGTGTTATTTTAATGCAAGGCTTTATGAACAGCGAAGCACTCGCTGTTACGCTTGATACCAATAAGGTAACGTTTTACTCGCGTTCAAAATCGCGTTTATGGACTAAAGGCGAGTCATCAGAAAACTACTTAAACGTAGTATCTGTGCATACAGATTGTGACTACGATTCAATTTTAGTACTTGCCAACCCAGAAGGCCCAACATGCCACTTAGGCACACAAAGCTGTTTTGGTGATGAAGCAAAACCAAGTTTAAGCTTTTTGGCACAGTTAGAAGATGTGATTGTTGCGCGTAAAAACGACGACCCTGAAAAAAGCTACACAGCGTCATTATTTGCAAAAGACTTAAGCCGTAGTTGTCAAAAAGTAGGTGAAGAAGGCGTAGAAGTTGCTCTTGCCGCTATGAAACACGATAACGATGAGCTAACAAACGAGTCTGCTGATTTAATTTATCACCTGACAGTATTACTACAACGCCAAGGCTTAGCCCTTGAAGATGTAGTTAAATGCTTGCAAGGTCGCCATAAATAGCATTAGTTGCAACTAATAAAGAGGCTCATATTTATATGGGCCTTTTTATTTTTACAGTAAATCACGTGTGATATAGTGCGTGGCTAAATTAATCGGTTACTGTGAACTATGAAAAACTATATTATTCCTTCTATTGTCGCGTTTATTTTAGCGGGCTGTACCAGCAAAACTAATCAGACTACAACTACAACAACCACTACTACTACAACGAATCAGTCTGTAAAAACCACAGTAACACCCGACGAATGCAGCACCATAAATAACCTTATAAGCAGTTATGAGTCTGGTTTTAATTCAATCAAAACAGATAAAGTAAATAACCAGTTTACTAATCAATGGCGTACTAGTGCTCATATGATTGGAGCAAACTGTACGGTTACTTTAAATAAGTCAGAGCAAGCAAGCTACCAATGCCAAACACCTGTTAAAACACAAACGCAAACAATAAAGTCTCATCAAAAACTGGCTAAGCAATTACGCCAATGCTTAATCAAAACAGGTTGGTTGGAAAGCCAAAAAGAAACAGCAAGTTCAATTTACAGCACCTTTGTACTTGATACTAAAACCCCAGTCATTACACTTGCTACTAATCAAGAAGGTAACGGGTTTTCTTCTCGCTTTGAAATTGCACCACCACTAGGACTTTAATATGCGCCAATTAAATCAAAACAAAAAACAATCTAAATTTAAAACTGATTGCCTAGGAATATGCGAAAGGCGCAGCGGTTACTGCACCGGTTGTGGGCGTACTAACGAAGAAATTTTTGATTGGATAATATTATCTGAAGATGAAAAAAAAGCGATTTTAGAAACACCACGAGCAGACGCTAACTCATAACAAATAAAGCCTTTAAATGTTAAAAGTAACAGTTAATTGATTAACTAAAAACTTTTTACTTGTTGTGGCTATTCATTTAGTTGCGCTAATACAGCTTTCGACTACTTGCTCAAATGAGCTATTAATATCTATATTTATAACATTGGGCTCATCTTCTTTTGGAACTTCTAGCGCTTCAAATTGGCTTTTGAGTAAATCAACAGGCATAAAATGTCCTTTTCTGTCCTGCATACGGCTTTTAACCAGCTCAAAATCACCAAAAAGATGTAAAAAGGTAATGCCTGTATTTCCATCACATATTTGTTCTCGGTATTTCTTTTTTAATGCAGAGCAGACTATTACCGCAATTTCATTTTTCTTTTCAATGCTAAATGCAGCATCACGTATTCTTTCTAGCCAAGGCACACGATCAGCATCGTTTAAAGGCTGCCCAGATGACATTTTTAATATATTAGCCTTGGGATGTAAGTCGTCTCCGTCTATAAATTTAGCGCCAATGCGCTTTGCTAATGCATCACCCACACTTGACTTTCCTGTGCTTGAAACCCCCATTACAATATAAACACGACCTACATTTGTGTTACTCATGTATTTACCCTCGCCTTAATTTAATAATTAATTATTTTCAATGTATATATTATATTGAGTTACGGGTAACATGTTACCCGTAACAAATACGAAAGTGAAGTTAAACACACACTAAACATCATAATTCACACTGAATATAAGTAGGGAAAAATGTCAGATTTATCATTAATACTAACAGCGGCAGGCTCCATATTTTTATTGCTTTTCTTAGTAATGAAAGTACGACTACATGCTGTCGTCTCTTTGATCCTTGTTTCTATGATTGCAGGATTATTCTCAGGAATGAGCCCTGAAATAATTGCCGCTACAATTCAAAAAGGAATGGCTGGAACACTAGGCTTTGTAGCGGTTGTGGTCGCTTTAGGTGCCATGTTTGGCAAAGTAATGGAAGAAACCGGCGCGCTGGATCGTATTGCCCACACACTTTTACACCGTTTTGGAGAAAAAAACGCTAATTGGGCGCTTACCTTTACGGGCTTTATTTGTGCCCTCCCCCTCTTTTTTGATGTGGCCGTTGTACTTTTAATCGGTATTGTTTTTGCTGTGGTAAGAAAAGGCGGTGGCAGCGTTGTTAAAATTGGTATTGGGCTACTTGCTGGGATAGCGTCTTGTCAGGCGTTTCTTATTCCTGCGCCAGGGCCGATTTTGGTTGCCTCTCAATTAGGCGCTGACTATGGTTATATGATTTTATTTGGCCTTATTGCTGCCATACCGGCAATGATTATAGGAGGTCCAATTTGGGGCTCTATTATTTCTAAATCTATTCATGTAGAACTCCCACAGCACGAACAAATCGATGATAACCAAAGAGTTGGTAAAGGGACGCCTAGTTTTGGATTAGCATTAGGTTTAATTGCTTTGCCGTTAATTATGATTAGTTTAAATACTATTGGTAGTCGCTTTGTTGAAAAAGACTCTGATTTATATAATTGGTTAGCCTTTATAGGTCATCCATTTACAGCAATTTTAGTTGCTTGCCTAATGGCATTTTATTTGCTCGGCGCAAGGCGCGGTGTCCCGAATGCTAGAATCATGGAAATTTGTGGTAGTGCCTTACAACCTGCAGGAATTATTATTCTTGTCACTGGTGCCGGTGGGGTATTTAAACAAGTATTAGTTGATTCAGGAGTAGGTACTGCACTAGGTAATTACTTAGCTGGCTCAGGCTTACCGATTGTAATACTCGCTTTTGTATTATCAGCCGCTGTGCGTGTCATTCAAGGCTCTGCGACAGTAGCTATGCTTACAGCGTGTGGCTTAATTATTCCAATGCTTCAGCCTTTAGGCCTTGATGGAGCGCAGCTTGCCGCTGTCACTATCGCTATTGGTGGGGGCTCTATTGTGCTCTCCCATGTAAACGACTCAGGATTTTGGTTAGCGAGTCGCTATCTCGGTTTGAGCGAAATGCAAACTCTTAAAACGTGGACAGTAATGGAAACCATTATTGGTACTGTTGGCGCACTTATCGCTATGCTTATTTCTCTGTTTTTGTAAAATTACAGTATGTAGATTTATCATCACACATATAGAAATTACCTGAGCCTTTTGTTATTTAGGCTCAGGTAATTAGGCACAGGTAATTAGGCTCATATAATTAGGCTCATATAATTAGAGTATTTAAACACTTTCACCTAGATGAACTATATAACCAGAATCAATTACTTGCTTATAATTAATGCTAGTATCTAAATCGGAATTAATCCGGCTCAACAACTCTCTTCCCGCAACATTACCTATCTGATAACGAGGGGTGATCACACTTGCTAATTGAGGCACCATTGCCTGGCCAATATCATGACCATGAAAACCCACAATCCCTATTTGGCTAGGCACTAAAATGTTGTTTCGCTGGCATTCAAAAATAGCCCCAATTGCTAAATCATCATTAGTACAAAACAAACAGTCAGTATTTGGGTAGTCAGTACGCGCTTTTTGTAAAAGTTCAGCGCCTAAACTATAAGATGAAGCTTGATCAGTCATCACACTTTTAGGCGTAAAGCCTTTAGCTAACATAGCATCTGAATAACCTTGAAATTTTAGGCGTGTTCGTACATCGAGCCTTGCACCTATATAAACAATATTGCGATAGCCTTTATTTAAAAGTGCCGTCGTCATATCAAAAGCGGCTTTAACGTTATCAAAACCAATCGCTTGCTGCATAGGAGAGTGATGAGTATCCATTATTTCAATCACAGGTACGCCTGACGTTTCAATCATTTTTAGCGTTCTGTCTGTGTGTGTGGTTTCTGATAAAATTAAACCATCAACGTGATACGACAATAGATACTCAACCCGTTTTTCTTCAATTTCAGGGTTATAACCATAATGGGCTAACATTGTTTGATACCCTGCAGGCCCTGTTACATCTTCAATGCCTTTTATAACTTGAGCAAACACGTGATTCGTTAACGATGGGACTAGTACACCAATAGAGTAACTTTTAGCATTAGAGAGTAAATCAGGGGCTTTATTTGCAATGTAACCTAGCGTATCAATAGCTGCACTAATTTTAGTGCGAGTAGACTCTGATACTTTTTCGGGATTACGTAAATAACGACTCACCGTCATTTTGGTTACACCAACCGCATCGGCAATATCTTGAAGAGAAGAACGTTTGTTTTTTTTCATCACACACAATTAAATAAAATGTTACTTGTAACATACCAACTATTGTGAAAAATCACTACTTTTAGCCCATTTTATTTAGGTTAAAGTAATAAATATTTAGCCTACCGCCTGTATTTAAACTGTAGCTAAATGAATGGCTAAAAAGGTTTAGAAAACCTAAACCTTTTTAACAAACAATACTGTATTTACAGTAAAGCTGAACAAGCATTTCTAATTAATGTAATTTTAAGCTTTATCGAGCGCTTGGCTTACATCGGCAATTATATCTACAATGTTTTCAATACCGACCGACAAACGAATTAAATCGCGACTTACGCCCGCATTAGCAAGCTCTTCATCATTTAATTGGCGGTGTGTGGTTGACGCTGGATGACATGCAAGCGACTTGGCATCGCCAATATTAACTAAGCGTAAAATCATGTTTAGCGCATCAATAAAACGAGTACCCGCTTCTAGGCCACCAGCAATACCAAAACTTAAAATACCCGATGCTTTACCACTGGTAATTTTTTGACTCATTTCGTTATACGGGCTTGATTTAAGCCCAGCGTAATTAACCCAAAGCACTTTTGGATGATTTTCTAAATACTCAGCTAACTGCTGTGCATTTTCGCAGTGGCGATCCATTCTTAAACCTAAGGTTTCAAGGCCGATTAAAATGTCAGATGCGTTTTTAGGCGCAAGCGCTGCGCCAGTATTTCTAAGTGGCACTACTCTACAACGTCCAATAAATGCAGCTTCAGCAAAGGCTTCGGTATACACCACGTTGTGATACGACGGATCAGGCTCGTTCATCATTGCAAAGCGCGTAGCATTCGCTTTCCAATCAAATTTTCCTGAGTCGACAATCATGCCGCCAATGGCAGTACCGTGCCCGTTTATATACTTTGTAAGTGAGTGAACCACTATATCGGCGCCCAGCTCAAATGGGCGGCATAAATACGGCGTAGCCACGGTATTATCAACAATAAGCGGCACACCTTTGCTGTGTGCAATACGTGCTAAACGTTCAATATCAACAATATTACCTGCCGGATTACCAATAGATTCACAAAAAACAGCGCGAGTGTTGTCGTCAATTGCATTCTCGAACGCGGTAAAGTCATCGGCTTTAATCATGCGTGCTTCAATACCTTGCCTAGGTAAGGTATGTGCAAATAAGTTATACGTACCACCATATACTTGGCTGGTGCTTACAATATTAGTACCGACTTCACACAAGCATTGAATAGCATACGTAATAGCGGCCATCCCAGAGGCAACAGCTAGCCCACCAATACCCCCTTCCATTGCAGCAATACGTTGCTCAAGTACGGCATTAGTTGGGTTCATTATGCGAGTGTAAATATTACCAGGCACTTTTAAATCGAATAAATCAGCGCCATGCTGCGTGTTGTCAAATGTATAAGAAGAAGTGTGATAAATAGGCACGGCTGCCGATTTGGTCGTAGCCTCAGATTCGTAACCGTGGTGCAGTGCTAATGACTCTAATTTCATAATTATTTCCTTCAATTAATTTACCACTAACCTAGCACTTCTTGGTTATAAAATGCACATGAAATATATTAAAGGGTGTTGAAGTGATTTGATTTAAGTTGAAGGTGATTAAGGACGAGAATCTGATGGTCAAAATCATGACGTGTGAGGTTAACATTTGACCACTTTGGTTTTAATTGGCAATAACTTATACTATTTGCTATTAATGAAAACTCAAGATACAAGGACACTTCACGTGGAAAGAAAGAAAATGTTCTCTGATAATTTGTTAGCTAAATATAGAAGGTATAGCGTTAATGAAAAAGTACAAATTTATATCAACACTTCGTTATCTTTCTATTTCTGAGCAAATAGAAGAATGGGTAACTTTGGTGCCAGGTATTGATATTACAAATAATAAGAAACTAATTTCTAGTGTTATTGATAGTGAATTTAAGGAATTTGCAGGGATTATCGAGTATGATCATTTCATAAATGCAAACAATATTATTTATTGTGAAATTGATGAGACAATTTTTAATAAAGGTGAGGATAGTCACCAAGCCTTGTATATCTGGCTAGTTTGGCTCAAGGCGCTTTTGGACGACCTGTGGCTTTTAAAAGATAATGCTGTAATTTGCGAGGCAGCTTTTTGCAAGCTAACGGATTCAAATCAGAGTTCATGGACTAGAAATAACTTAACTACTCCTGCCTATTTGAGTTCAGGTATTTCATTTCAGAATATTGAAATGACAGTTGAAGAATTAAAAATGTGGGATGAGAAAAGTAATCAAATTCAGTCTTATTTAAGCAACTCTGAGTCTACATCCATGAATTCATTTACAAATACGCATTTTTCACGTATCGGCCGAAGTATGAGGTTCATTGGAGCTGCAATTCGAGAAAGGCATCCCGCAGTTAAATTAGCCCATTACTGCAGTGCTTACGAAAGCCTGTTTTCAACTGATAACTCTGAGTTAACTCATAAATTATCTGAGAGTGTAGCTTTATTCCTTAAGGACTTTAACTTTAATCCCATTGAAGTATTTGACGATATAAAGTCATTCTATGCTATTCGTTCAAAGGTCACTCATGGAGGTAGTTTAAAGTCTCAAAAGGAGAAATTTTTATCTGATTTGAGCCAAAAATGCGATAATTACTTACGGATAATCCTAAATATTATAATTAGTGACAATGAGCTTATGGCATTATTTGATGGCAAAAAAGAACTTATTGAGCAGTACATCAAAAAGAAATTGTTTATGGTGAGCTAGTAATGACATGTCCGCTGATGGGGAGTTAAGATGACACCCATTTTAATTACTACGGTAGAAAAAATTAATCGGTTAACTCCCAACAAAAAAGGCGCTTCCATTACGGTAAGCGCCCTTCTCTATCTCACTAATTACTTATTTTACGATTGTCATTTCGTCTAACAAGTTTTGTGCATTATCTACTTTATCCATTACCCACAGCATGTAGCGTGAATCAACGTGGATTGAGCGATTAAGCTCAGGGTTGTAATCCCAGTCACCAATAATACTTTCGTAAACACCGTCAAACAGTAAACCAACAAGCTCTGCTTTGCCGTTAAGTGTTGGCGAACCTGAGTTACCACCGGTAGTGTCTACATTTGATAAAAAGTTAACGGGTACTGTATTCATGCCGCCCGTGTAATCACCGTAAAGCTTGACTTTAATTTGCTCTTGTAACTTTTTAGGTGCATTAAATGGGTCAACATCGGTGTTTTTAGCGAGTAACCCTTCAAGCGAGGTAAAGGGTGTTGCTACCAAGCCGTCTTGAGGTGAGTAGCCGCCTACGGTGCCATAGGTTACTCGTAGTGTGCTGTTGGCATCGGCGTATACAGGTTTGTTTTTAGCTTTGTTAAACGCAATGATTGCGCTCATTAGCTCTGGGCGAGCTGCTTGTAATTTACCTGCCAGTGCTTTTGATTTATCTTCCTCTGCTTTCATTACTTTAAATATTGCTTTAGCGTACTGCACAAATGGGTCTTGGCTTTGATTTAGCTGGCTAAACGATTGCTCAAACAATGAACTACGAACAGTGGCATTATCAAGTCTTGACTGTTCATACATGCTATCTAGTAACGCGCTTTGGGTTGCTTTATCAAACCCATTTTGTACTTTAAATACGTTATCAACCTCGCTAAAACGCTCTTCTTTTGGAAGTGCTGCATACAGCTCTAAAAAGTGCAGTAAAATAGCTTTATCTACTTTGCTATCATAACGGCGCGTCATACGCTCAAGCCCTGCTTTAATGCGAGGTAAATCACGTTCTTGATAACCAGATTCACGTTCGCTATTTGGCTTTTGTTTTTCGTAAGCTAGGCGGTATAAACGTCGTGCTGTGCTGATCATTTGTGAGCGATGTACATAACCTAACATTCGGTCGCGTTCACTGTGCTCTTGTGATTGCGCAATTAGATCAGATAGCTCACCTAATACGCTTCCGTATTGTTCTTTACGCTCACTATCGCTATTGATCCATTGTGTTAGGTCTTGCTCAAACTGTTTTTTGCGCTCAAGCATAGTGCCTTTTTTGAAGCTTTCGATCATCGAACCATAGTTTTTAATGTAGTTATTATAACCTGCAATGGTGCTTTCGTAAGCAATACGCGCTTTACTGCCGTCTTCTGAGTTTTCTTCAATAAGCGACACGTATTTTGAGTTATGAACGCGTGCTTTAGGGTAGCTGTCGTTAAATACGTTATCTACCTCTGTTGCAATGCGGTATCGGTTAGTACGCCCTGGGTAGCCTGTAACCATTACAAAGTCGCCTTCTTGCACGCCTTTGGCACTTACTTTTAGGTAGGAGTCAGGTACGTAGGGTACGTTGTCTTCGCTGTACTCTGCAGGTTTTCCATCTTTGCCTACATAAGCGCGGTAAAAACCAAAGTCGCCTGTGTGGCGCGGCCACATCCAGTTATCTATATCGCCGCCGTATTTACCTACGCCCATTGCCGGTGCATAAGATAAGCGTACGTCTTTAATTTCAAGTGACTTAATTAGGTAAAACTCTAAACCACCATGAAACGAATACACATTACAACGATAGCTTTCGTCGGCTTCACACTGGGCTACTAGCGCTTTTTCATTTTTTTCGAGTGCGTCGTAGCGTGCTTTTGCTGTTAACTCGTTAGTACCTTTAATTACTTCATCTGTTACGTTGGTAACCGTTTTTGTTACATAGACGCGTGAGCCCGGCGCTGCAGGTAAATCTTCTGTAGGACTTTTAGCTAAAAAGCCATTTTCTAAAATATTGTTTTCAGGTGTTGAGTTGTATTGTACCGAGCCATAAACACAGTGATGGTTTGACACAACTAAACCCTTAGGCGATACAAACGATGCTGTACAGCCACCTAGGCTAATTACCGCATTCATTGGGAATTCGGTTAATTTAGAAATAGATTCAACATCAATTTCAAGCCCTTTGGCTTTTAAAATTGATTCTAACTCTGGAAGTTGGTGTGGTTGCCACATGCCTTCGTCGGCTATGGCACTACTTGCAAATGATAAAGAAAATGTGGCTACTAATGTAGCTACAAGAGGTTTTAAACGCATTATAGAATCCTTTTTATTTGTTTCTATAACAGGTTACTCGCGATGGGACAATAAGGTCAATAGCCGTGCAATGAATTGTTACAATCGAGTGTTTAATCTTACTTTTTATCAAAATTCATCGAAAAATCAAGAAACTGTTTTGCTGGTATTGGTTTACTAAAATAGAAGCCTTGCATAAAATCACAACCCAATTCGTTCAATAATGTATGCTGCTCTTTTGTTTCTACACCTTCGGCTACCACTGTCAGTCCTAAGCTGTGCGACATGGCAATAATTGCCTTTACGAGATTACGGTCTTCATTGTTTAGTACAATACCATCAATAAAACTTCTATCTATTTTAAGTACATTAAAAGGGTATTCTCTCAAATAACTTAATGATGAATAACCTGTACCAAAGTCATCCATTGATAAGTTAATGCCTAATGCAGTAATTTCAGTCAGTATATCAACAACATTAGTGTGACAACTCATCAGCACTCCCTCAGTTATTTCAAGCTCTAAATTTTCGGGATTTACGTTTGCTTCACTCAATGAGTTTTGAATAAAGCTGAGTAATCCCACGTCTCTAAATTGGCGAGGCGATAAGTTAACAGCCATGGTGTATTGCTGTGTGCGTTTACAAGTACTTTGCCATGTGTTTAAAAAGTGTAATGCTTGGCTAATTACAAACTTGCCAATCGGTACAATTAATCCTGTATTTTCGGCAATAGGTATAAACTCATCGAGTGTTACATTACCTAGCACAGGGTTATGCCAACGTAATAACGCTTCTGCACCAATTATGTGTTTATTTTTGGCGTCAAATTGGGGCTGGTAGTATAACTCAAATTCGTCACGCTCAAGGGCGCCACGCATCTGCTCTTCTATTACGAGTCGGCGCTGAATAATTACGTTCATCTTTTTAGTAAAAAATGAATAAGTATTACGACCATATGATTTTGCTTGATACATTGCAGTGTCAGCATTTCGTAATAAATCAGCAACGGTTGTACCATTTTCTGGGTATATGGCTACACCAATACTCGCTGTTAGTATGTGTTCCCGGCCCTCAATTTTAAAAGGGGCTCTAAAGTTATTGACCAGTTTTTCAGTAATTTTTAGCGCTGCATGGTGATCAGTTATACCTCGTAGTAATACGATAAACTCATCTCCACCTAGGCGCCCTACCGTGTCGTCTTTTCGCAGTGCCTCTTGTAGCCTTTGCGCTGATTCAATTAAAAGTTTGTCTCCTGTTTCATGGCCTAAAGAGTCATTTATTTTTTTAAAATCATCTAAATCCAAAAACAGTACTGCCGCTTTCTCGTTATTTCTTTGTGCTTCAATAAGTAATTGCGACAAACGAGCAAGTGCTAAAAAACGATTTGGGAGTAAAGTTAGACTATCGTAATACGCTTGATGTCTAATTAGTTCATCTGATTTATGCTGTTCTGTAATATCTCGAATAATAACCATTAACTGATTATGTTCTGTTATTTTATTTATTCTTGCTTCAAAAAAAACGAGCCCATGGGGCAAAGCGAGCTCGTATTTAAAGCTCATCATCTGCTCTTTTTCTAATACAAGGCTGATATAGGTTTCAAATTTTTTGGCTACGTCCTCAGGTAATACATCACCCATTTTTTTACCAATAAATTGCTTTGGCTTGGTATAGAGATCGGTCTCATTACTGGCATGGTACTCAATAATAGTTCCATCATTTTCCATCAAGAAAAATAAGTCAGGAATTGCTCCAAAAATAGTTTTTAGCATATGCTCATTAAATGACGCATCTGCTTTTGCCTTTTTAACCTCGGATAAGTCCATATCAATGCAATACATTTGTTTTGTATTATATTGATTTGTAAACATAACATGGCTAGAAAAAACAGATACACTTTCGCCATTTTTACCTTTTAGGGTAATTTCGGATGCTGGAATTTCTATGTCTTTTTCTACCCAATCACTGTGTGCGTCAATTACAAATTCACACATTGATTCTGGAATTATAAGGTCTTCTATTTTTTGCCCTATGGCCTCTTCTTTGGTGTATCCGTAAAGTCGCACACTGCCTTCATTCCAATAAATAACACGACGCTCATTGTCATAACCTTGAACAGAAATTACATTTACCGCATCAAATAACTGGTGCAAATAGTCGTTAATTACAAATTAGTTGGTTAAGTCTGAAGCAACGTCGTCTAATTTCATTTTGAGGCTATATCCATAAGTAATTTTATTTAGTAATAAAAAACACCAAATAATAATTAAATTTAATATTAAATTTCCATGTACATTTTATACGCCATTATACAAAACAAAAAAAGAGCCGAAGCTCTTTTTTAATAATTGTTAACTTTATTTAAACTCTATAAAACTGAATTTATTTTTTTGTCACATCATTCGGATGTTCCACGCCAATCCATGCTTTGAATAGTGCTTTTTGCTGTAGCGTTGCCTCTTTATCAGCAACTACTTTTTTAGGTTTATCAAAATCTTCTGATAATACTAGTGTTAAGCTTTCAAGAGCATCGCGACGAAGATAGTCAACGGTTACTTTGTCGCCTGCCTTAAACGTTTCTAGGCTGGTTTTTAAATCTTTACCTACGTGATGTTTGTTTATAGCGACAATTTTATCATCGGTAGTTAAACCCGCTTTCCACGCACTGCCACCACGGCGTACATAACTTAACGTCAGTAATTCACCTGTATTTTTGGCGGTAGCATCAATACTTGCAAGTGCTTTTGCTTTTTCAGGACGCTCAAACTTTAAACCTACTTTAGTAAGTAAATCGTCAAAGTTAATACTTGCAGGCGACTCTACATTTTCTTGCCACCAGCTTGAATAATCACGTCCTGTTAAATCTTTTAAGATATTAAGTACATCTGTATCTGTAAAACCAGCGGGCATTTTATGATTGTTATAAAGTGCTTTGTGCACGTCGCGATAGCTTATTTTACCTTGGCTTTTTTCAAGTAGGTCGATATCTAAAGCTAAAGAGAGTAACGAGCCCTCAGAATAAATATTGGTGCTGTAGTTACGTGCATGATCACCACCTTGATTAATCCATTTATCAAAGCTTGTTTCGCTTGCGCTTTGCACTTCACGGCCCGGTGTTTGCAAATGACGATTAATTGTTTTACTCATCACTTTAAAAAATTCATCCGTTGTTTGAATGCCTGAGCGCACTAATAAATGATCTTCAAAGTAACTTGTTGAACCTTCTGCAATCCACAGCAGTTTTGAATAGTTCATATTAGTGTAATCGTATGGCACTAAACCTTGAGGGCGATATGCTTTAACATTCCATGTATGAACAAACTCATGCGCAGCGGTGCTAATAAAACCTAAGTAATCTTCGCGGCTACCAAATCGGTCACGTGGTCGTTGAATAATTGTTGAGTTTAAATGCTCTGTTGCACCACCAGCACCTGATGTTGCATGCACCATAAATACATAACGCTCATACGGATAGCCATCCCAAATTACATTACCCGTGGCAACTAATTTTTTAAGATCGGCAAGCATTAGCTCTACATCGTAGTTACCATCGCCCCATATAACTAAATCATATTCACGCCCTTCTACTTCAAATGTGTGTAGTTGGTTAATACCTGTTTCGATTGGTGAATCAACAAGTACATCGTAATCGGCTGCTTTAAATGAGTTTTTGCCTTTTAAATTATCCATACCCGATACAGAACGCCACTTTTTAGGCACGTCTAAATTAACGGTTACAGGCTCTTGGCGAAATGATTCACTAAACATAAAAAAACCTGACGCATCTATAAATGCATGGCTGTCGTCAATGTGACGAGCACGTTTACCAAGCTCATTTGCGTACACTTGGTAGTCAACATTTACTTCTGTAGGTTCATTAAGATGTACACGCCATGTACTGTGATCTATTTTTTCCCATTTTAGTTCTTTGCCATCTTCATCTTTGGCTTTGAAGTAGCGAATGCCATTTGCAAGGTTTAACATTTCGTAGCGACCCGTGCGCCACGCAGGAAGTTTTATATCAAGGTGTGCTTGCGCTGTTTTTGGAAATTCAACACTTACATCACCTAAATGATGCTGTGGCTGCGAAATTTCTAAAGAATAATTTACATCGGCAAATACAGGTGCAGAACATGCAGCTAAAATTGAAAGGGCTAATAACTTTTTCATAGAGACTCTTAGTGGAAACTTAATTGCTTACAAGACTAACAAGCCCCTATTTAAAAGTGAATTAAATACGATAAATGACCCTATATACGAGTTTATAAGTAGTAGCTTATTAAAATTTCTAAGTTTTTTACTAGATAACTACACATAATAAAAATTTGTTGTAAACTGAAGATAATGAAATTAATTTGATGGCGGTATGCTTAGGTGTCACAAAGATCTAACGCAACAGATAAAAAGCTAAAACAAGCAATTGATGCGCGTATGGCTGTTGAGAGTGCTCGTAAACATCAAGTAGATGTTCTATGTGACTTTACAGCTAAACTATCGTTGAGCTGTAAAGGACTAGATACCGAGTTAGATAATCGCCTCGCCAAATTTAGAAGTGCGCTTAATAAAGGCATAAGTTTTGAAAACCTTGCTCCCCTTATTAGTGAAACTTTAGCCCTACTTAAAAACCAAGAATCGATTCAACAAACTCAGCAACGTAATTTATTCGACAGTGTGCAAAGTGCCGGTAAACAATTACAAAAAACCAAAGGTTTACCTGACGACACTCGCAGGACTCTGAGAAATTTACTCGATCACGAAATTAATAATGTTCATTCAACTCATGGATACATTCCGCTACTTGATCAACTTATTAGCTTTTATCATGAAGCATTACTTACCAAGCAAGACCCTCAAGTTGATCAGCAGCGTCCAGTAAAACAGTCGCGTGCAAAAAAGCTGCTTGAGCTAGCTAATGAACTTATACTTGAAGAAGAAGCTACGCTGCAGATTAATAATATAAAAAATCATATTACTGAAAGTGACTCAATCGATGCATTACTTGATGCAGCAATTAGTATTATTGATGTAGTGGTTAAAAATATAAGTAAAGAGCGTAAATCAGCGCAAAGCTTTTTAGTTTCATTAAATCAAACCCTCGAAGATCTTCATAACTCTATCATCTCAACTAGCAAGCACTCTGAGTCTATGGAAGTTGAGTTTGACTCACTTAATAAAAGCATTGAACTAAAAATAAAAAATCTTAATGAGCAAACGCAAAAAGCAACATCAATCTCATCTTTAAAAGAACTTGTAGATAACGAATTAAAATCAATAAGTGAAGATTTTATAGCAAAAGAAAAGTTAGAACGAAAAGACAGAGAAATGCTTAGCGCTAGCTTTAATGAAATAAATACTCGAATTGTTACTTTAGAAGATAAGTTAACAACGTATAAAAAACGCTTAAATGAACAGCGCTTTAAAAGCTTACTAGATGGGCTTACAAAACTGCCTAACCGTGCTGCATTTGACGAACGTTACAATCACGAAATGCATTTGTTTAATGTGCAGCCATCAGATGTTACGCTTGCAGTTATTGATGTTGACCACTTTAAATCTATTAATGATAGATTTGGCCACACCGCAGGTGATATTACCTTACAAGTTATATCAAAAGCGTTGCAAAAATCGGTAAGAAAGTCGGATTTTATAGCGCGTTACGGCGGTGAAGAATTTGTACTATTAATGCCAGGTGTGTCGCTAGAAAACGCAACCCTACCCTTGGATAAAGTAAGAAAGGTAATTAAAAATATACCTTTTAAATTTAGAGAAAAACAAATTGAGATCACTATTTCGGTAGGTGCAACTCAATTTAAGAAAGGCGATACCCTATTAAAGGCATTTGATAGAGCTGATGATGCCCTTTACGAAGCCAAAAATTCAGGGCGAGATAGACTTTGTACCAGTAAATAATGTCATAGCTATTATAACTTTTATGACAAGTAGTTTTACGATTTAGCAGTAGGAGCACGTCTATGTTAATACAGTTAAACCCAACTGGGGTTTTAGATTTACTGTCGCAATTAGAAGTTGATTTATTAGAGCAATCGTCTGCTAGTGAGCGTTATAAGTTATTTAGAAACTGCGTACTTGCAGTGCTCAATGTAGGCAGCCATACCGACGACAGTAACGATATATACGACAAATACAAAGATTTTGATATTCGTTTAGTAAGCCGCGAACGAGGCATTAAAATTGAGCTTGAAAACCCACCCGCAACCGCATTTGTTGATGGCGAAATAATTACCGGTATTCACGAACATATATTTTCTGTTATTCGTGATATTTTGTTTATTTGTCAAAAATACGAAAAAGATTTAAAAGAGCAAAAAGCCATAACCCATATGGTGTTCGATATGCTCAGAAATGCAGGTGCACTGCGTGTTAAAAGCGAGCCTAACATGGTTGTTTGCTGGGGCGGACATTCAATAAACGAGGTTGAATATAAGTACACAAAACAAGTAGGTTACGAACTTGGTTTACGTGGATTAAATATTTGTACCGGTTGTGGTCCTGGTGCCATGAAAGGCCCAATGAAAGGCGCAACTATTGGCCACGCAAAGCAACGTAACACCGATAATCGCTACTTAGGTTTAACAGAGCCAAGCATTATTGCTGCCGAGCCACCCAATCCTATTGTAAACGAACTCGTTATTTTACCTGATATTGAAAAACGCCTTGAAGCTTTTATTAGAACAGCTCACGCAATTATCATTTTTCCTGGTGGCGCAGGTACTGCTGAAGAGTTGTTATATTTATTAGGCATATTGTTGCACCCAGATAATACTAAGCAATGTTTACCTGTTATTTTAACAGGCCCCAAACAAAGCGAGGCGTACTTTAAAGAGCTATGCGAGTTCGTTGAAATGACACTTGGTAAGGAAGCGTTGGATAAGTTTGAAGTAATTATTGATAATCCTGAATTAGTCGGTCAAAAACTAAAGTCATCGATGGCTAATGTTCGTGATTACCGTAAAAGTGAAGGTGATGCTTATTACTTTAACTGGACATTAAAAATAGATAACGACTTTCAACAACCTTTTGCACCAACACATGAAAATATGGCAAGTTTAGATTTACACCTTGATCAGCCTAAACAGCTACTCGCGGCTAATTTGCGTAGAGCTTTCTCTGGTATTGTTGCTGGTAATGTAAAAGACGAAGGCGTTAGAGCCATTAAACAAAACGGTCCATACATTTTAAGTGGTGAACCTGCCCTTATGACAAATATGGATAAATTATTACAGGCATTTGTTCTTCAAGGTCGCATGAAGCTCCCTGGTAGTAAATATGTTCCATGTTACAAAATAAAAGCATGAGTTTTATAGTTTGAAACCCCATTTACTTCTTATAGATGCGCTTAATTTAATTAGGCGCATTTACGCCGTTGACGCGAATCAAAAACATCATAGCGACGAGCAAATGATACAAACGTGCTGTGCACGTGTAGCCCACGCCTGTAAAAAGCTTTTAGATACGAGTAATGCAACCCATGCCATTGCTGTGTTCGATGGTGACAAAAGCTGGCGTTATCATTTTTATAAAGACTACAAACATTCACGCGCGCCAATGCCCCAAGTATTAAAAGATGCTCTATTGCATTTTAAAGCCGCAATTGAAGAAACAGGTATTGTAGTATTTGAGCCTATTAACGATGAAGCTGATGATATTATTGCAACGCTTGCCTTTAAGGCATCAAATAATCAAATAACGAGCATTGTTGTTTCTACTGATAAAGGCTTTTTACCTTATATTGGCCCTTACATTACAGTTTACGATTACTTTAAAAAGCTCTATCTAGATGAGACAAGTATAAAAGAGCGTTTTGGTGTTGAGCAAAATAAACTCGTTGATTTTTGGGCATTAGCGGGCGATAAAACAAATGATATTCCGGGAGTTAAAGGAATAGGTACTAAATCTGCGCAGCAAATAGTTAATAACTATAACTCAATTGAACAAGCAGCCGAAGATGAGTCTCTAAGCCCGAGTATTAAAGCAAAGTTAGCCGCTAATATGGATATGTACGTAATTTCAAAGCACTTGGTTAGTTTACGCACCGATATAAATTTAGGTTTTAGTTTAAAGCAGTTAAGACTTAATTAGTCGCAAGTTAATAGCCTCTAAACATTACAAAACGTATACTGATATTAGTTACCGGAGTCAGAGTAAGCCATATTGAAAAAATTTATCCGATATTTAATTTTAGGTTTAGGGCTATATGCACTGATAGCTGCATTGGTGATTACCTTTTATAAAGACGATCCTCAAGCTATGATTTGGCAAGACCGAGAGGCTTTCAATAAACGTTACATCGAAAAACTATCACTTGAGCAGCCAACAACACTAAATAGTGTTCTTGATTACTTAGGCAGCCCCGATCTTACTTATGCCAAACGAGATGGTGAACAAGTATTTCAGATAGTTTTTTATCGTACACAACATAAAACATCTGACGGTATTACCACTATGGATGAATGTACTGGCCTATTATTTAAAAATGGGCAGCTGTTTTTATGGGGCCCGAGTGCATACAATAAATACCAAGAACAAAATTAGGTGAAGGTTTAATGGATGAAGCTGTTTCAACTACCTTAGAGCAGCTGCTTAATAATACGCAGCTGTTTTTAAGTTATTATAACAATAAACAAAAATGGACAGCTCTATATCCAATGGCAAGTAAGCTGGCTGAGCAATATAGAGTGCTCTACAGCAAACAGCCATTCGCATTACAATCCCGATTAACGCTTTATAATCCAAGTTATTCTTATGCAACAAATTTAGTTGTTAGTCAGAGCGTCATAACTGCTGCCCTGTGTAAATCTCAAAATTATAATAGTGCCTTAAGTGAGCTATACATAGCCGCTACACTCATTGAACATTTATGTGTTGGAGCGCAATTAAACAAGCTTTGCGAGCAAACACCTTTTCAAGATTCTGATAAAAAAATTTGGAAAATGCGTCATCAGTTAGCAGCAAAAGTAATGTCAGCTAGTGGCGATTCAGCAAAACCTGTTACGCAGTTACTAGCTAAATTAAATAAGTATAAACAAGCATTGGTAAGTGCTCCTAAAATAATGCTTTACGATGGGGGCATAACGCTGATTGCTCTAGCAAATATTATTAGCATGAACATTACGAGCAACACGGCTAATAAACATATTAGCTTATATAAAGCACTTACCGATTTGTACATTCGCACACCTAACTTGTTCGCACTGCAATTGATTAAATCACTAATAGCGCATTTAGGGCCATTATTACCGGGAAGCCGCGTTTTATACGCTGAGCAAACCATGATTTATTTAGCAACTGATGCACAACAACGGCATGTTTTAATTAGTACAGCAAATCCAAATAAATTAACCTGGTACAGAGTAAAAGCAACGCTTAACGATAATCCAAAACAATGGCATTGCACTGATAAAACAATTAGCTTCAAAGTATTTAACAGTGAACATGTAAAACCACAAAGTGAGCTTGAGGTTGATAAGGCACAATCTTTACTTGAGCTAATAAGTAATATTAAGTTACAGCACGAATACAGCTATAAAGGATTAAGCCTGCTGATGGCGCCTCACCCTCTCGTAATTGCTAATTTATGCGAGGCAGTAAAACCATATAATAAAGAACATCAGCCCGCAAAAGACTTAAAACATAGTTTATCTATGGTCGGTTATTATAATGCACCTGCAATAATTCAACGGGTTGTTTTTGAACAATTAGTTAATGTTACCCCACATCCATTGCAAGCCTACGTGACTAACAGATTAAATGGATTAGTAAAAATAATGGCTTTATTGGTTAGTAAAAATGATCATGACCAGTTTGAGCACATTACTTTACCTTTATACGCTTACGCCCATTTTTTATTAACGCAATGCAGTACACAGCTTTCTCGTAAAACGCTGATTGACGACACACCAAATAAAACATTGAGTGCCCCTATTTGCTCATTTTTTGGGGTAAGTTCAATTAACACCGAACAACTAACACAACAGCTTACTCATTTATTGAGTGACAACCCATGGACTGCAGCACTCTTAGAAGCAGAGCAAACACCTAAAAAGCACTTAACTGAGGCCCATAAACTTTGGATCTCACTTAAGATTGTTGCTCAAAATGTGTTTAAACCTGAACTTTCGCTAACTCCGTGGCAGCAGCAAACGTTAAATGAACAGCTAAAAATACTCAAGTGGCATAACCAAGCTGATTTTTATCAACAATTAGAATCTCTTGAGTTGTTTAATAGTATTTAGTTTATTAGAAGCTATTTTATGTCTTTATACCCATTATAACTTTCGTGTATACCCAGTATTTTTTGTATAAACTAGCAAAATGGGTGATAAATTGGTATAAATGCGCCCTTAAATTTTCAAGCACGTTCACATAAATGTTCTAACAAGCGGTTACTCTCTCAGAGTAATAATTTATGTGCAAATCAAACTCTTTAAAGGAAAAGTCAATGGCCAAACAAACCATCACAGTGATCAAAGGCGACGGCATCGGTCCGAGCATTATCGACTCAGCACTTGAAATATTAAAAGCCGCAGGTTGCGACTTTGATTATGAATTTGTTGATGCTGGCCTAGCTGCACTTGAAAAAACAGGTGAGTTATTACCGCAAGAAACAGTTGATACAATTGCTAAAAACAAAATCACTCTTAAAGGCCCATTAACTACGCCTGTAGGTGAAGGTTTTACATCTATTAACGTAACACTTCGTAAGCAATTTGGTTTATACGCTAACGTACGTCCAGTTAAATCATTTGTTGGTACTAAAGCACGTTACGACGATATTGATATCATTACTATTCGTGAAAACACGCAAGGTATGTACTCAGGTGCTGGCCAAGTAGTAAGTGAAGACGGTAATGAAGCAGAAGCAAAATCGATAATTACGCGTGAAGGCGCAGAAAAAATCGTAACTTTTGCATACGAGCTAGCGGTACGCGAAGGTCGTAAAAAAGTAACTGCAGTTCATAAAGCTAACATTTTAAAATCAACATCTGGTTTGTTTTTAAAAGTAGCACGTGAAGTAGCTGAGCGTTACCCACAAATTGAATCAAATGAAATGATTGTTGATGCAACATGTATGAAGCTGGTAATGACACCTGAAGAGTTTGACGTAATTGTTACGACTAACTTATTTGGTGATATTTTATCTGACCTTTGTGCTGGTTTAGTTGGCGGTTTAGGTATGGCACCTGGTGCTAACATTGGTGAAGATGCAGCAATTTTTGAAGCTGTACATGGTAGTGCACCAGATATTGCTGGCAAAAACCTAGCTAACCCAACATCTGTAATTTTAGCATCTATTCAAATGCTTGAGCATTTAAATATGGGCGACACGGCAGAGCGTATTCGTAGTGCTGTTGCCGATGTAATAAAATCAGGCGACCGTACAACTCGCGATTTAGGTGGCAGCCACGGCACAACTGATTTCACTCAATCAGTAATTGACCGTCTGTAATTAATATTTGTTATTAATTTAAATAGCCCGCTAATTTAGCGGGCTATTTTGTGTTTGCTAACTGCGTTTACTACCTAATGTATTTATGTAGGTTAGTATTAAACCTAAATAAACTTAACAGTAGTAATCCTAATAAACCCGCCAGTGATCCGCCACTTGAACCCGAACTACTTTGTTGTTTTTGTACAGTAGCAGATAACTCTTGAGTAAAAGTATCATTGGTTTGAGTATCAGTAACATTCAACGTTACGTTATAAGTCCCGTCAGCTTGATAAGTATGCCTTGGGTTTTGTAAATTTGATAACGCACTGCCATCACCAAAATCCCAACTATAAGTGTAACTATTAAAGCCGCCGGTTACTTGGGCATTAAATTGTGCGCTTAAATCACTAACTGTAGCGTTTGCGTTTATGTTAAGCGGAACATTAGCAGTTACATCAATCGCTTTTGATTGCTCAGTGCCTTCGTTATCTGTCACTGTAAGCGTTACTTGGTAATCACCAGAGTACAAATAATTATAAGTAAGCGATTGAGTCGCTAAAGTACTTCCATCCCCTAGCTGCCAATTATAAGTATACGGAGCTACTCCACCTGTAAGCGATGCCTCAGCTGTTAAAGTTCCTTGGTTTATCTCATATTCAATTTCATTTACAGTTAATGGTTCAACTAATGTAACTTGTGCTACAACTACTTGCTGTGAAGTGCCATTATCTGCCATAAACTCAACGTTATAAGTGCCATAGTCTTGGTATTCATGAGTAGGCGTTAACTCTGTGCTGGAGCTCCCGTCGTCAAAACTCCACGTAAATTTGTCCGCTGGAGTAAGTGCAAAACCTTCTACATTAAAATTAACGGTTAAACCGTTTTTAGTAAAATTAATTCCCTTAGTAACATCGTAATTAAGCTCTACTTCTATATCTTCACTGTCTGCTGACTGGCTTATAATACTAAACCCAAAACCAACCTGTGGAAGCACAACACCCGATGGTTTTTGCGCTGCAAAGCTATAATCGGTTTTATCAGTAAACCCGGTGATAGCTGATAAATCATCATCACCTAACCCTGCCCTTTGTTGATATAGGCTAAAAGCAGCATCACGTATTTGAATTGCTGAAGCAGCCGGAGTTTGCGTACTGCCTTTATTTATTGATCGCTGATCGGCATCTACCACTAATGCAAAACCACTGCCTGGATGCTCGGTAGTATTATTATCTGCTTGAGATTCATTGCTGTACCACAATAATAACCCCGGTGAGTACTGCTCTGCTTGCAAACTACTGTCAACGCCTGTGTATGAACGCAGTTGTAGATAGTAATGTGATGGCGATGCATATGTGTAACTACCAACTTTTTCAAAGCCATTAAACTCAGTGTTAACTTGATCTTGTGCATTATTTTGCCAAATTAAAGTATCACTTTGCTCAATGCGCATATCATCAACAACAAAACCATAATAATGTGTGTTCGCATCTGTTATGTATTCAATTTTTAAATCAATTGTTTGCCCAGCATAAGCTGATAAATCAAACTTATGGGTCAAATAGCCGTTAGGTTGCTTAGCATCACTATTAAGAAATGAATCACCTGAGATATACGGACCAATATCACCGTAGTATGGATTAAGCGCTTGCGTATAATTACTCGCGATTGGCTCGCCATTTACTTTTACTTGAACTAAATCGTAATCGCGCTCAATACTGTAATAAGCAATAAAGCTTAAAGTAAGTGTCTCAGTTGTGCTTGGTAGCGCTATTGTATTAGCTAAGCTGTTGCTAATATTGTCGCCCGTATTTGAATAGTATTGAAAATCACCTTCTACTGGAGCCCTAAATTTTTCGAGCCTTGGTGGTAGTGTTATTTTTATTTGATTTTGCTGTTGTGAAGTACTCGCAGTATTAATTAATGTTTGCTGTGAGTTAACCTCTATCTCATCCATATCAAGCGTAAGCTGGTTAACCCAGTTACCCTGGTACCGCTTTTGTAAATATTCAAGCGCATAAGGGCTAAACATAACTGGCTCTGAGCCTCTTGGCGAACCAGCCCAACTTCCTGTCGACATAACTGACCAAGACGCGACAGGCTCACCTACCGTGTTAGATTGTAAGTCGTATTCATCTAATAATCCTAAATCATGCCCAAACTCATGCACAACCACACCAATCCCAGCATCAATAGGGTTAATGGTATAACCAAAGAGCTTAATGTTGCTGCCTGCAATCTCGCTCGGCCCGCTATTTTCATCAAATACATAGTAGCGGTGTGACCAAATAGCATCGGTGCTTAGGTAACCGCCACCCGCTTCTTCGCCAATACTTGAATGAAATACCATTACATGGTCAATAATGCCATTAGGTTCATTAAGGATACCGTCGCCATCAATATCATCTAAATCAGTTAAGTCATAATCCGCTAAATTAATATTAAACTTTGCAACTGCTTTCTCCACAGCCTCTTTAATTAAAGCGGGCGCATTTATATCCCGTGTACTGCCTTGGCGCTCACCATATATTTTTGCATTGCTATTAGCGGTTACCCAGCCATATACCTGCCCGCTAAAGTTTAAGCTGTTTCCCGAAGCCGCTTTATAATAATCAGCAGCCGTTTTTAAGCTTTGTCCATCAGGGCCTGTATAACCTTGAGTATTAAAAAGCATTTGCTGATAGTGCTCAGTTGAATAATCAGCGTAAAACATATCGGTGTCTTGCTCTACAAGTTGATTGTCGTCATGTTTAAGATCAGGAAAATCAATTAAAATAGCTAACACTTTCACATCATTAACGCTTTGGTCTGGCACTAGCGACGTTGAAAAAGCGACCTGTTGTTTATTTGTGTTTGAAAAAACGATGGAGGAGGATTTAAATTGCCTAAAGCCATTTTTAATTGAGTGATTGGCAACGTCTTTGTTACTCATATATGACTTAAATGAACTATCTAACTCACTTGAAGATATTTGGTCTCTTTTTTTAAGCCAATATAAAATACGCTCTTCGTTAGTTATACCAATATCATGCGGACTTAAGTTATTAGCCGCCACTATAGGGCTTAATAGCGTAGTTAAAAGCGCAATTAACGTCACTTTTTTCACTGTGTTTTCCTCAAACATAATTATGTAGCAATCATACCTAATAATAGAAATTTAAACATGCGATAAAAACATATAGTTAACATATGCAATTAAGGCTAATGGTCTCTAACACACTTTTATATCTAAAATCGAACTTACAACCTAAAATGCATAATTTCTGCCAGTAAACTCAATTAAACACAGATTTCCTGCAGCTTTAAATTAAAAAAAGCCACAAAACGAATTTAAAATGCAAAAAACAGCTTTCAAGGTTGACATGAAGGCTTAAAACCCTTAAAAATAAACCTATACAAAATCTTTAATTTAAAAGCAGTGTTTTGCTAAGTAGAGTAAAAACTATGAACACACACATTAATCTTTTAGTCGTACTCGTACTGGTCTTAGTTATAAGCCCAGCGGGGATGTATTAAAAGGTGATACTGCTTTTTAAAAACCCTCGCACTACGCGGGGGTTTTTTTATGCATAAAAAAGCGCACAGAGGAATGAGGATGAGCAAACAAGAATATAATGGTTCTGAACTAGTAGTTCAGGCATTAAAAGAGTTAAAGGTAAAATACATATTTGGCTATCCCGGTGGTTCGGTTTTAGACTTATATGATGCACTTTTTCAGCAAGATGATATTGAACATATATTAGTACGTCACGAACAAGCTGCAACACATATGGCTGACGGCTATGCCCGCGCCACTGGAGACGTTGGTGTTGTACTTGCAACCTCAGGCCCTGGCGCTACAAACTGCATTACAGGTATTGCAACGGCCTACATGGATTCAATTCCTATGGTTGTGTTATCAGGCCAAGTGCCTACAAATTTGATTGGCGACGACGCATTCCAAGAAACCGATATTGTGGGTTGTTCTCGCCCTGTAGTTAAACACAGTTTTAACTGTAGAAGTGCTAAAGACATCCCTACAATCTTAGCTAAAGCTTTTTATATTGCTAGCACTGGTCGCCCAGGTCCTGTCGTTGTTGAGCTTCCAAAAGATATGCTTAACCCAGCTATTAAGTTTGAATACGAATTTCCTAAAACCACCGAGCTGAGAACGTACAGCCCTAATACTAAAGGGCACTCAAAACAAATTCGCAAAGCCGTAACAGCTATTTTAGAGGCCAAAAAACTGGTTATCTACTCTGGTGGTGGTATTGTCATTTCAAATACATCAGAGCAATTAACGCATTTAGTTGAATCATTAAATGCCCCCATTACAAATACACTAATGGGATTGGGTGGTATTTCAGGTGTGCATCCAAACTTTGTAGGTATGTTAGGCATGCACGGCACGCTTGAGGCAAACAAAGCAATGGCTAACGCCGATGTGATTTTAGCGCTTGGTGCCCGATTTGATGACAGGGTAACTAATAATGTTCAAAAGTTTTGCCCTAATGCCACAATTGTTCATGTTGATGTTGACCCAACTTCAATTTCTAAAACGATTAAAGCACACATACCAGTTGTAGGTTGTTTAGCAACCGTACTTGAACAACTACAAGCGGGTATTGATAAAAGCCCAATTAAAATAGACCGCAGCGCGCAAGAAGATTGGTGGCGACAAATTATCAGCTGGCGCGAACAAAAGTGCTTAAGCTACAACACTGATGGCGACAAAATTAAACCACAAGCTGTAATTGAAGCGGTTTATAAAGCTACTAATGGCGATGCTTACGTAAGTTCTGACGTTGGTCAGCATCAAATGTTTGCAGCGCAATATTATCCATTTAAGCATCCTCGTCAATGGATCAACTCAGGCGGCCTAGGCACCATGGGCTTTGGTTTACCTGCTGCAATGGGCGTAAAACTAGCCTTTCCTGATAAAGAGTCTGTGTGTATTACGGGTGATGGCTCTATTCAAATGAATATTCAAGAACTATCAACCTGTTTACAGTACAACCTAGCGGTAAAGGTTGTATCACTTAATAACCGCTCTTTAGGTATGGTACGCCAATGGCAAGACATGGTTTACGGTGGACGTCATTCATCATCTTACATGGATTCACTGCCTGATTTTGTTAAGTTAGTTGAAAGCTACGGGCATGTAGGCATACAAGTAAACACACTCGATGAGTTACAACCTGCTATCGATAAAGCAATGTCAATTAATGACCGATTAGTCTTTTTAGATATAAACGTTGATGAAAAAGAACATGTATACCCAATGCAAATTAAGTTAGGCGGCATTGATGAGATGTGGTTACGTAAAGGAGTAAAAGCATAATGCGTCGTATTTTATCTATTTTATTAGAAAACGAACCAGGTGCCCTATCACGTATTGTTGGGCTTTTTTCACAACGTGCATATAACATCGACAGCCTAACTGTGGGCACAACTGACGATCAATCATTGTCGCGTATTACCATTACCACTATGGGTGATGACAGAGTTGTAGAGCAAATTACAAAGCAGGTTAACAAACTAGTCGACGTGCTTAAAATTATCGATTTAACAGAAATGAGTCACATTGAACGTGAGCTATTGCTTGTTAAGGTCTTTGCTCAAGACGAGACGACTCGTGCAGCGGTTACGCGAGTAGTTGATGTGTTCCAAGGTGCTATTTTAGATATGGGCCGACAAAGCTATAGTCTACAATTAGTGAGCAGTACAGACAAAATAGAATCGTTTTTAGACACTCTTCGTCATGAAACCGATATTATTGAAGTTGTACGTTCTGGCGCTGTTGGCATTGGTCGAGGCGATAAAGCCTTAAAAGCGTAAATTTATGATATAAAGGCATCAATTGATGTCTTTATTAAACATAAAAAAAAGAGCTAATTAGCTCTTTTTTTAATTTAATTCGTTAAACCTATTAAGGGTTTACTTGGTCTTTAAGACCTTTACCTGCTTTAAAGCTTGGAATAGTTGCCGCTGCGATTTGGATCTCAGCACCCGTTTGTGGGTTACGGCCAGTGCGAGCTGCACGTTCTTTTACTGAGAAAGTACCAAAACCAACTAATGCTACTGAATCACCTTCTTTTAAAGAAGAAGTTACAGCACCTGTAAACGCGTCAAGAGCACGAGTAGCAGCGGCTTTAGAGATTTCTGCATCAGTAGCAATTTTTTCAACTAATTGAGCTTTATTCATTGTTAGATTCCTATTCGTTATTATTTTGCCTTCGCAAAACCTATCTTTATGCATTTTTAAAGAGTTAGCAACAGCAAATTGCATTTTTTGCTTAAATTCTTAAAAAATGAGTAAAATTTAAATAATTCTCTGTAAAATACAGCGTGTTGGGTTAACAAAGACTTAATTTGAGTACAATTTTGGCGCAAGTTAAGCAACTGGGTAAATAAGCTATATTTTTTCGATCACTAAGGTCACTTCCCCGACCTCGACTCCAAACTTAACAATAGATGTGCGGTTTATCAAGCGCGATTGTGTAACCAAGTACATCCAATCATCAAAATTCACTTTTAAAGTACTGCCGTCGTATGGAAGCTCTACATCGTAATTCCAATGAAATACGCTGCCATCACTTCTACCTTTTGCTGTACCTATAACATCATCTGCCAACCCCGTTAAACTATTGTCTTCATTTAACGTTATTTTCCAAATACGCTTTTGAGTTTCGCCATCGTCATAAACAAAGTCTTCTTCAATAACGCCCTGGTTACCATCCCAGCTCGCATTCATATCTACGACAAGCTTGCGGGTCAATTCACCCTTATAGTCTTGTACAACACCGTAGGCTTTCAAATTTCCACTAAAAAATGTTTTAAAGTCAAAGTTTGGCGATGTATTTTTATAATGCTCCACATTTGGTGCCGAACAGCTTATCAGCAACAAAGCAGATAAGCATACAAGAGCTGTTTTAAACGCGTTAAATACATTCATATTAATTCCCTAATAGTTGCTTTCGTAGTTTCGGCTCAGAGGTTTTTTCATCCAGCCAAATGGCTAAAAAATCATCCGAAAATTGAGGTTCATTTATTTCGCCAATTTTTTCATCATTATGATAAAAAGTACTCATACCCTGCTCATTTGTGACTAACGTTAGCGAATCACCTTGTCTAATATCAGGCCAAATAGACAATAATTTACTGTCGTATTTTTCTGCTAGTTCTTTTTTTCCAATATGCTCCCACTGCTCATTTGTTGCTTTTACGATTTCTTTAGCTTCAAAGTCACGTAAATAGGTAAGTTTAAATTTAATAGGATGCGTTCCTGCGCTGTAATTACCTGAAGAGGTAAATAAAACCGCGTCATATACATCCCAAAATAAATACTCCATTCGTGCTTCGCCTACTTTGTTAAACTGTGTGTTAGCTAAAACAATTGAAGTTGTAAGCAAATAAAAAGTAACTGCCTTTAGTAAAAATTTCAAAATAAGCTCCCTTGAGTCAATGAGTAATGTTACGAAATGTGAATTGTGGGCGATCAGCGATTGATGAATAACTTGATTTTTTGGTTTATAAAAAGAATAACAGTAAACACTGTAGACCAAAGCGCACCGTAAACGAGCCAAAACTGCCATAAAGGTAAACCTAAACTTATTACTTCAAAGCGTGCTCCAGCCCAATAACTTGCTGGCGCAAAAGCCATGCATACTAAAAAGGCCTGCCAAAGCTTTAATTTACTCAAAAAAACCATAGAAGTATTTAAAGAAAGTAATAACGCAGCCCATAAAAAGACGAGCCATAGAGGGAAGGGATAAACTTTAAATTCTAACAAGCCTAACTTTACTGCTATAAATTCTAATAATAGTGCTAAAGGTAGGGCTTTAATAAGAATTAAGGTGTCTTGTTTTTTTTGTTTTGACAACCAAAACATTAAAACAATAATCAATCCGCTAAAAAGTAGCGAATCAGCTTCAAGCAGCAATGATAAAAACCACACTGCTTGAAATAAAACAAAATTAGTAACCGAGCGCAATATCATCGTTATCGCTAATAAAACGTGGTTTACGCGCCATTAAATGCACCGTACTTGTTGCTCTGGCTCTAAACGCGCCTTCGCAATAAGCAAAATAAAATAACCATAAACGATAAAAACGTTCATCAAATTTTGAGCGGTCCAAATCAGGCCAGCTTTTTATAAAACGGCTTCGCCAATCAGCTAATGTTCGCGCATAATGTGCACCAATATCATTTACGGTATGAATTACCATATCGGTGTTATTTTTAATTTGCTCACTCATTTCGTTAAGTGATGGCAAACACCCGCCTGGAAAAATATACTGCTGAATAAAATCAGAGTTTTTTAAGTAATGCTTATAACGCTGATCGCCAATAGTTATAGCTTGTATTAGCATGGCACCATCGTCTTTTAACAATTCACCACATTGGGTAAAAAAGCTAGGTAAGTACTCATGGCCCACCGCTTCTATCATTTCGATAGAAACAAGCTTGTCGTATTTTCCTTTCAATTGCCTGTAATCAAGCTTAAGTAATGTAATTTTACTTTCAAGACCAAGCTCTGAAATTTTATTAGCGACATAATCATGTTGCTCATCAGATATGGTTGTTGTTGTTACATGGCAATCATAATGTGTGGCTGCATATATGGCAAAAGCCCCCCACCCTGTACCAATTTCAATTACTGAATCATTTTTTTGAAGCTCAACTTGCTCACAAATGCGTTTAAGCTTGTATTGTTGAGCCTCTTCAAGTGTCGCTTCTTTTGTAGGATATACAGCACTTGAATAAAGCATTTCTTTACTCAAAAATGATTCGTACAAATCATTGCCTAAGTCGTAATGAGCAACGATGTTTTTCTTAGAGCCCGATTCAGAGTTTTTATTTTTTATGTGATTAAACCGGTGTGCAATATTACTAAAAAATGCGAATTTCTTCTCAAACTCATCAAGTTGCTTCTCATTTATAGCAAATATCTCAATAAAAGAGGTTAAGTTGTCACAAGACCAATGCCCCAAAATATAGGCTTCACCAGCGCCAACGCTCCCAGATAATGCAAATGCCTTATACATAGCTTTATCGTTTACTATAATCGTTGCCTTTAGCACTGAAGATGGGTCACCAAAAACTGTACGCTCGTTTGCATCCACTAAAACAACTTGGCCTGTTTCAATTGACGAAAAGGCTTTAGTCACTAATTTTTTATATATGTTAGTTAACCAGTTTGTGCTTTGTTCGCAATTTAAGCTCGACACTTTATCCATTTAAATACCTATTAATTGTCCTGACTATCTATGTGCTTTATGGCTTGCCTGAGTGACCTAAAAAAGGAACTCGTTTTATAAACAACTTTAACGCTTGATAATAAATACCTTTGAAAATAGACCATGTCATGGCCGGAAAACGTTTAAATAACTTATTAACTTCTTCTTTAGTAAGCTCTTTACGTTTTAAGCGAAGTGTAGCATCAAATAATAGCTCTTCATTTCGCTTATTTTCAATGTGTATCAATGTTTTATCAAGCGATTGCTTAACATGCCAATGATAGTTCATATCTAGATTCATAAAAGGTGATACGGAAAAAACCTTTTTAAAGTTCACTTTTTTTTCTAAAGGTACTAAATAATAATGACGTTCGTTCCATGGTGTATTACTTACTTCAGCAATCATGTATTTAAAACGGGTGTCGTTATGACCAAAAAAGTAAAAATTAACAGGACTAAAATACACACCAAAACAACGAAGTTGCCCAAGCATGTAAATATGAGAAAAGGTTTCAGTAATACCTAAATTGGCAAGTTGTTCGTGTGCACGCTCAATAAGGGGACGTTTAGCAAGCTGTGAGGTGCCTGTAAGATAATCATCTTCATTAAACTTTAACGCCTTTAAGCCTGACGTACCTATGTGTTTATGCACACCATTTAGTTGTTGAGGATTATTTAAATCTACCCACATCATATATAAAGGGTAACTAAAGCGATGTTCTTTAACAGCAAAACGGCGATGTTTAACATCGCCTAAATACACTGCACTAGTCAAATTCGACCCCAAGTTGCTTGGCTACTTCTACACCACTGTGTACGCCATCTTCATGAAAACCATTGTACCAATAAGCACCACAAAAATAACTATTGTTGTGTCCATCAATACTGTGTTTAAGTTTTTGAGCTGCAATAGACTCTTGGTTAAAAACAGGGTGGTGATAAGTAAACTCGCGCAAAATTTTACTTTGGCTTATTCCTTCAAGGTGATTAAGCGTTACACAAAACTGTGTATCCGATTGTATACCTTGCAAAATATTCATTTGGTAAGTAACAACAGCTGCTTTATCAGTGTTGTTATTAAGTAGGTAGTTCCAGCTTGCCCATGCCGCTTTTCTATCTGGTAAAAGGTTTGTATCGGTGTGCAACACCACTGAGTTCTCAGTGTAAGCTATTGCACCCAATACTGATTTTTCTTGCTCAGTCGCATCACCAAGTAGTGCAAGCGCCTGATCTGAATGACAAGCAAATATTACTTTATCAAACTTACTTTGCTCACCATTGGCAAACTCTATTGTTACTTCATCATTTTGACGCGTAACAGATTTAATATCTGTATTAAGTTTAATTTTATCAGCAAAACCTCTGATCAGTGGCTTAATATACTGACGAGAGCCACCTGGTACTACATACCACTGTGGTCTATTGGTTACATCTAAAAGCCCATGATTAAAGAAGAACTTAACAAAAAATTCAACGCCTACGTTTTCCATTTCTTTAATACTGGTAGACCAAATAGCCGCGCCCATAGGAAGAATATAATGGTATTTAAAAAAGTCATTAAACTGGTTATCGTTAAGCAATTGCCCTAATGATTGATCAGACTGGTAATCACCTTTTTCATGCATTGCTTTGCACAGTTTGTTAAACCTAACAATGTCGTACAATAATCGCCAAAATTTAGGTCTAAAAATATTACGACGCTGTGCAAATAAGCTTGTAAAAGTATGTCCATTGTATTCAAAACCAGTGGCTTCGTTATGCACACTAAAGCTCATCTGGGTTGTTTGTTTATCAATACCAATGCGCGAAAGTAGCTTTTCAAAATATGGGTAAGTTCGGTCATTAAATACAATAAAGCCAGTGTCTATTGCGTATTTGATGCCACACACATCAACATCAACCGTTGCTGTGTGGCCACCTATGTAATCATTTTTTTCAAATACGGTGACATCGTAATGCTTGTGAAGCAAATGCCCACATGTTAAACCAGATATACCAGTTCCTATTATTGCTATTTTTTTCAACGGGCTAATCCTTTTGCGATTTTAAGCCAAATCGGCAGTGGTAAAATGCGTAAAGCTTTTAATATAAGTGTAAAACGATAAGGGAAATGAACGTCTTTGCGGCGTTTTTGAATACCCTTAATCATGTAGTCAGCTGCTTTTTCAGCGGTAACGGCCATAGGCATCGGGAAATCATTTTTATTAGTAAGTGGCGTTTTTACAAACCCAGGATGAACTAAAGTCACATCAACATCATTTAAATCAACCGCTAAGCTTTTTGCTAAGTAACTTACACCCACTTTTGATGCGCCATAAGCTTCTGAACGAGGTAGCGCAAGATAAGTAACACTTGAGCTGACCAAAACAAGTTGGCCGCCTGGATTTATTTTAGGAAGTAACGCCTCAAGGCAATACCCCATAGAAAGTAAATTTACGTTTATTACACGCTCAAACAGCGCGCTATCAAAGTTGCGCGCATCATCTATATATTCACAATTACCAGCGTTTAAAATAACACGGTCAAAATGAGGAAAGCCAATAGTAGACTCTTTTATATTTTGCAGGTTAGTTGCATCAAATTTACATGCTTGGATATTGTCGTATTTAGCAAGCTCGGCGAGCTTATCACTATTACGGCCGCAAGCTATAACAGTGTCTCCTAGCTGTGCATATTTAATTGCTAGCTGCTCGCCAATACCTGATGTAGCACCCGTTATAAGTGTGATCATAATTAACCTGCTCTTTTATCAATTAGCTTTATAACGCTACCAAGTAAAGGAATGTGTTTGTATAACAACTCGCCCACATTAAAGTAGTCTCTGTGCTTAATAATTTTGCCATCTTTAAAAATAAGCTTGCTATGACCGTCTACCGAGATAGTTTTACCTGATGAGAGCTTTGGATGTGCATAATGCATAGTCCAATAAATAAAAGCATTGTTACCGCTATTAAACGAATCACTAATATCAAACTGGCAATGCTTAACATTGCTGTATAAGTTAGCAAAGTATCTGCGCAATTCTACAATGCCGTTAATTTCATGCATCGGGTCTATAAACTGTATGTTGTCACAGTAAATATCACTCAATAAATCAAGATTAGTGCTATCAAGCTGTTGGTATATTTCAACAAATTTATCTACTGGTAACTGGTTATCCATATCACACCTTAAATGCAGCAAGTGCACGTTCTCGTGCCGCTTTATGATCAACTATTGCTGGCCAGTAACATTCCTTATCTTTGCCTGTTGCGGCTAAATAAGTGTGTGGAAAATGAATGTGTTTATCTGGCACGTTTTCAAGCTCTGGCAAATACTTACGGATAAACTTGCCCGTTGGATCAAAGCGCTCGCTTTGTCTGATAGGATTAAAAACTCTAAAATAAGGCTGAGCATCACAGCCCGTACTTGCAGCCCACTGCCAACCACCATTATTTGAGGCTAAATCGCCATCAATTAAGTGCTGCATAAAAAAGCGTTCACCTTCACGCCAGTCTATTAATAAATGTTTAGTTAGAAAGCTTGCAACAACCATTCGTAAACGATTATGCATCCAACCGGTTTGCTTAAGTTGTAGCATTGCTGCATCCACTAATGGGTAACCTGTACGCCCTTCGCACCATGCTTTAAAATCGCTTTCACTTTTACGCCACACTACAGCATTATACTTTTCGTTAAAGTTATCGCCGCGCGAAAGCTTCGGAAATTCAGCAATTAAATGTCTGTAAAATTCGCGCCAAACAAGCTCGTTAATCCACGTAAACGTTTTACTTTTTGATGTAGTTAAAATATCAGGATAACGCTGCTGAATATTAATAAGCAGTTGCTTTGTGCTTACAATACCTAGTGCTAAATACGGGCTTAAACCCGATGTGCCTTTTACACTGGGAATATCACGCTGGTCGTCGTAACTTGTAAGTTTGTCGCATATAAAGTTATCAACTACGGTAGAGAGTGTTTCGTCGTCAACCGGCCACTTATCTGAGCACCCATCACTTTTTAGTAAATCACTCTCGTCAAACTCAATAGGGTCAGAAGTTAAAGGCCATTGTGGCAAACTAAAGTGTGTATCTTGATACTGCTTTAACCATGCACGTTTAAAAGGAGTAAACACTTTATACATTTCATTACTTTGATTTTTGACAGAGCCTGCAGGCGCAATTAAATCACCTTCGTACAAAGTAAAAGTAATAGAAAGCTCATCGCATTCATGCAAAATTGCTTTATCGCGGTTTACTTCATTAAGCTCATATTCTGTATTAGCAATTACGTGTTTTACATCGTTTGCTTTACAAAAGTTAATAAGCTCGCGCGTACAATCACTAAAGCTAGGCGCTTCAATAATATGTAAAGTAATACCGTAATCAGCAAGTTGTGATTGAAGATAAGCAACTCGGCGCTTGAGTAAGTCAATCTGAATAGGCGCAGCTTGGTGTTGTTGCCACTGCTTTTCAGACACAAAAAAAATGGCGTGTTTAGCGCCATTATTTAGCGCTTGAATTAACGCTTCATTAGAAAAAAGGCGCAAATCGCGCCTAAACCAAAATAATGTATCCATTAAATACCAAATCGTAGTTTTAAATCGTGAGGGTAAGGGTTAAAAAACACTTGTTTTTCAAGGTACTCATTTGGGTGAACCTTCAAATGATGTTTTAACAAGGTAAGTGGTACATACAATGGCACCAAACCTTCGCGGTATTCATCTATCGCATCACGAAGTTCTTGTTTTTCAACCTTCGATAAATCAGTTTTAAAGTAACCTTGTAAATGCATTAGCGTGTTGCAGTTATTTCTGCGAGAAGCTGGCTTTTTAAGACCCGTCATCAACCCTAAAATATATTCATCAGCAACTGCATTTATATCATCACCTACATAAGTCCCCAGCAGGTTACCCAAATCACGATAAGCTTGATAGTTATGAGCCATTAACAAGTACTTATACTGAGAGTGAAATTGAGTAAGCTTGTGAACCGTAAGCGGCTCTTGTGCTAATTTTTGCCAGTTTTTAAATACGTAAATTCTCATTACAAAGTTTTCACGTAAATGCATGTCGTTTAAACGTCCGTTTTCTTCACATGGCAATAATGGGTTGTGCTTCATTATTTGCTCAGCAAAAAAACCAACGCCTTCAGAGGTATTACCTGTTCCTGCTTCATTGTATATTTTAATGCGCTCCATACCGCAGCTTGGGCTTTTTGCACAAAATACAAACCCGCTCAACTCTTTAGCTTGTTCTGTTGCAACTTTTTTACCATACTCGGTAAGTTGATGACCTACATCTCCAGTGCCATCTGGGCGACATACTTTAATAGTATCTCCCACTTTAACCTGGCGAATAGTTGGTCGAGGTATTGGTAAACCTACCGCTACTTCAGGACAAAACCGTGTATATTCAACATGTTTACCTAACTCATCCATACAGAAATTTGACTTTTTATGACCGGTGTCAAATCTAACTTTTTCGCCTGCTAAGCAGGCGCTTATACCTATTTTTATTATATCTGTGTGCATAAATTCTCTTAGTAAATCAAATTACCTATTGGATTTAGTAACTTGCTGAAGCCCTTATTAAAATGTAGCGCACTACTGACAACTGTAAAGCACAAACAACCATCTTTTGTTAAAGGAGTATGTTGGTGGCTACCATCTTGCCATATAAAGTCACCTGGTACATATTTTCCTTCTTCATCACTAAACTCGCCATCTAGGAGTAAAGTAACTTCAAAGCCAGTGTGCGTGTGTTCTGGTATTTCACCACCAGCATCAATATGTAACAAGCTAGAGCGTAATGGGCCATCATCAAGTGCAATACGCGATCTCGCAAGCTTACCCACTTGGGTAAATTTACTGTGAGAAATACGCGTTAGCGCACGTGGAAGCTGATAGTTATGCTCATTAACTTTAATAGAAACAGGTTCTACTTCATAAACTTCGTCGATAGAATCATCAGACGTGATCATATCAAGCACATTCAATTCAAATTCTTCAAGTAACTCAGGTTGCTCAGCTTGAGGTTTCTCATATTGCGCTGGCTCTTCGCTAAATAATGCGTTTGCGTTGCTTGCCTCAATTTTAGCTACTTTAGCCTGACACACAGGGCACATATCTACATGTATAGAAACGGCTAAACTCAATGATGTAGCAAGTGATGCATCGCAATACTGTGTCAGTAAAGTTTCACTCGGGTGATGTTTAATCATGCTGATCTCCCATTTCATTACGTAATTTTTGCAAGGCCAAACGTAATCGTGATTTTACCGTGCCTACTGGAATATTAAGTTGATGTGCAAGTTGCTCTTGCGACATGTCTTGAAAATAAACGCCTCTTACCACTTCGCGTTGAGCAATAGGTAATTTGTCTAAATAACGTTTAATTTGTTTATCTTCTAAATGATCACTGTATTCGTGATGTGTATCTTGTGATTCGTTTAATAACGGCCAAATATCTTCGCTTATATTTTCTTCTTTATTACTTTTCATTTTACGAAGCATATCGAATGAAGCATTACGCATAACGGTATAAACCCACGTAGTAGCCGCACCTTTATCACTGTGATACAAATGTGCTTTACGCCAAACAGATGTTAACGTCTCTTGCACAAGCTCCATTGCTTGAGCTTCAACACCAAATTGCTTAATTCCAAAGCGTTTAATTTTTGGCGCAAAGTATTCAAATAAATAGGAAAATGCTTTTTTATCGCGTGACTGTGCAACATCTATAAGCGCTTGCATGAGTTCTTTACTCGGCGTTTCTGGCATGGCAGTGTACTTACCTGTATTAGGTTCACAACGTGGTGACTGTTGTTGACTTACCATAATAATTTATCCCGTTATTGCTTTCGTATTAATTTATACGGGCAATAATTAATTTAGGATCATAAAATTTAGGCAAATTCGTTATTAATCACAGTATGGAGGAAATTCAGTAAGTTATCAAAGTTCGTTTCAAACGCAAGTTGCTGTTTTTTCTCAATAGAAATAGGTAGGAGCTCAAGCCAACGAGCTGCAATCCAAGGCAGTTTGTCAAAGTGAGTTTTTTTGTACAGTAAATTAAGTTCCGGATTACTTTTAAACACGTTTAAAAGCGCATCATGCAATAAGTCATGTTCGCCAACTGAGTTGTTAGAATCCTTATACCAATATGGCGTATTACAAGAAGACACCAAACCATGTCGCAGTTCGTCCTCATCTTGATAAACATCATTTATTTGAACGCTTTTAGATGCAAACACATCGATTAATAATACATCGTTGTCGTCTTGGTCAAAATCAATAATATCAACAAGGCAACCTTGCGCGCTTATATTAAATGGCGTGTCGTGCTCAAATGTACAAAGCACAAACCCTGTATTGTTTTTTAATGCGGTTTTAACCATATTTAAATAGCGAGGCTCAAATATGCGTAATCGCGTATAGCCTTCAGGTAACATAAAAATGGGTAATGGAAAAATCGCACGTTTCATAAAGTCTACTTCTTTCAAACATCTGCCTTTATTTACGTGCGCTTTTGCTAAATCGATCAGCTTTGTGTGAATCGAATTAATTACCAGCTATATAATTGGCTAAAGATTAAACCAACCTCCCATAGCTTTAAACACTTGAACCGAGTAGTAAGCGCTAATCATGCTGACTACGGGTGCTAACATTAATGCAAATAATCCAAGTTCACTGCTCATCGTTTTAATCCTTTAAATAATTTATTTTGCGTTTTTAATACTAGTGTCAGTATTTTTAAGCGTTGTGCTATCTGTTAAAACGGGCTCATCTAATAAACCCTCTAAAACAGTTTTAGCATCAAAATAAAGCGTTTCCTTTAGTGATTTTTCAAGCTCGATTGTGGTTTGCTTTACGTAGTTTGCTACACTTTGAGTTAATATATCAGTTACATCTAGGTCCACTTCTGTTGCATGTACTTGCGCAGAACCTAATACTAATAAACTTGCCATAGCGATTTTAATTGAATGTTTCATAATGGTATTCCTTGTTTGTGTATTGTTTAGACGTAGTTACATACTCAAGGGTTGTGCCAACACAAAAATAAATAGTAAGTAACTGTAATTAAACAGTTTTACATTCATCTCTTTAATTTAAAAAATTCATACCTTGTTAATTTAACCATTTAATTTAATTTTTTGACTATTTTTTAGTTAATAAATAAAAGGGTTTAAATGTATTAATACCGTCACACTAAATACATTTAGCGTTTATAAAAACGTCATATCTACCCGCTAAAGTGCACACCACTATAAATAATTCAAAAAGTGCAGTATGACCCTTTCATCACGTCGAAATTTTTTAAAAACCTCAGCAGCAAGTATATTTACCGTAGCAGTATCGAGTGCCATTACAGGTTGTGCTCAAACACTAGTAAACAAACCTCTATCGGCTATTGAATTTAAACACGGTGTAGCTAGTGGCGATCCGCTCAGTAATGCTTTAATAATTTGGACACGTGCAACCACTGCTCAATCAAATTTTGAAGTTACTGTTGCCTGGGAGCTGGCAAGTGATTCTCAATTTAAAAACATCATCCGCAGCGGGCGCGAACAAACAGATAAAAGCCGAGACTTTACAATAAAAATAGATGTGCAAGAACTTGCTCCAAACACAGAGTACTTTTATCGTTTTATGGGTTTAAATACACAAAGCCCAATTGGCCGTGCTAAAACACTACCAATAAACAATGTTGAGCAAATAAAAATGGCTGTTGTGTCGTGCTCAAACTACCCTGCTGGGTACTTTAATGCCTACACCGATGCCGCTAAGCAAAAAGATTTAGATGTAGTACTGCATTTGGGAGATTACATTTACGAATACCCAATGGGCGGATACGCTACCGAAAATGCTGAAAAAATTGGCCGCCAATTAGCAGCCGATAACAGCGGTGAAATTATTACCCTTAGCGACTATCGTAAGCGCTATGCCATTTACAGAACAGACCAAGGCCTTCAAGCACTTCACGCTGCAGCGCCTTTTATTGCAATATGGGATGATCACGAAGTTACCAACGATACCTATAAAAGTGGTGCTGAAAATCATACCCCTGATGAAGGTGACTTTTTTAAGCGCCGTGCAGCAGCTATTCAAGCCTATTACGAATGGCTGCCAATTAGACCGCCTATGGGCGAACAAAGCCCGCAAATATACCGCACCTTCGATTTTGGTAATTTAATAAGCTTGCACATGCTAGATACGCGCGTAATAGCACGCGATAAACAACTTGCTTACAGCGACTATAAAAACCTAGAGACCAAACAAATGGATGTTGCGCGCTTTGCCAGTGATTTAAATAATCCAAGTAGGCAGTTACTAGGTAACACACAACTAAACTGGCTCACCAGTGCAATAACTAAATCAAATGCAAAGTGGCAAATGTTAGGCCAGCAAGTATTAATGACTAAAATGTGGCTACCTACTGAAATATTCTCGCAATCCGATCGCACTAAAATACCTCAAGTATTAAAAGAGCTTGTTGCCATTAAAAAAGCCGTATTAGCAAATAAAGCGGTAACGCCCGCGCAACTAGCACGCGTAAATACTTTAATGCCTTATAATTTAGATGCGTGGGATGGTTACCCAAGCGAGCGCGAAGCATTATACAAAAGCGTTACCGCATTAAATAAAAAGTTAGTCGTGGTTGCAGGTGATACGCACAATGCGTGGCATGGCACATTAAAAAATGCAAAAGGCGAAAGCGTAGGAGTAGAGTTTGCAACGCCTGGCGTTACATCCCCGGGTATGGAGCATTATTTAGCGCTTAATACAGCACAAGCAAAGCAAATGGCTGACTCGCTTACATTGCTAATAAACGACTTAAATTATTGTGACTTATCACACCGTGGTTATATGTTACTAACTATTACTAAAGAACAAATCACAACCGATTGGCGCTATATAGATAACATAAATTCCCCAAGCTACAATATTGCTGAACAGCACCAAAGTGTTTATAAAGGCTAATACTTTTAAAAAGAAGGTAAAAACATTATTGACCTTCTTCGTTTATTTTATTAAACGCGCTTAATTACAGCTATAAAGAAGCGTCCACGAAGCATCACTTCCGGGAATACTGTTTGTATACCAATTTGCGCTATACGCATTGCCTTGATATTGCATTTTATCGTCGGTGTTATTGTGAGTGAACGGAGCGGCCGAATAATCTTTTTTCACCCAATTAGGATATGTATTAATACCATTACAATCTGTTGAACTTACAACACTGCATCCGTTTGTATCAACACTTGTACCAGCGGGTGTATCTGGGCACTGATCAATATCATCATTCACTCCATCGTTATCCGCATCGCTTTGTGGTTCAACTACTTCAACAACGCAACCTACATTATTAACAGTTTCACCTGCAGGTGTATTAGGGCATTGATCAACACTATCGCTAATACCATCGCCATCGCTGTCAGTTACCTCACAACCAATACTATCAACCGTTGTACCTGCGGGAGTATTATCGCACTGCTCAAGGCTGTCACTTATACCATCGCCATCAGAGTCTAAAGCGACCGTACTACCACCCAACCTTGAATGATCTCTTTAACTTTAGTGCCTGACGATGTTAGTGAATTCCAACTACCGCCTGGAGTAAATAACGATGCACCTTCGTTTTTATCGTTTAAAGCCCAGTTAGCGTGGCTAATATTGTTTGTTTTAAAAAATGCCATCCATGCATCAGTTTCATTAGCATTAACACCACCATTGCCATCAGCATTAACTGTTCCCCACTCTGTAGCAAATAGTGCAATGCCGTTATCGAGTGCTGTTTGTGCTTTATTTCGATACGATTGACCATGCGTGCCAGCATAAAAATGCAGAGTGTAAGCAATATTGGCGCGATCAATTGGGTTTTGTGATGCTACATCAACATCTTGCGACCACGTAGGCGTTCCAACCACAATTAAGTTGTCAGGGTCGATTGCTCTAATTTTATCAATAACTGTTTCTGCGTAAGGCTTAATATCGTTAACCCACGAGATTTGTAACGGCTCGTTATAAATTTCATAAATAACATTGTCGTACTGCCCATATTTAGTAGCTACGTCTTCAAAAAAGCGAACTGCAGTTGCTTGATCGGTATGTGCTTCATGGCTATGAAAATCAATAATAACGTACATATCCTCGCTAATAGCTGCGTTTACAACAGTATCAAGACGGCTCATATTGCCCTCCCAATCAAAGTTCAAACTACCACCAGTGCTCGTACCATGGCCAATAGCTGCACGGATTAATGTTGCATTAAATTCAGTTTTTGCCTTTGCTACTGTTTCTGCTGTATAAAATTTTTCAGCACCCCACCCCGTATTACTCCAAAAGAGGCTAGGTCCTGCAAAGCTTGTATTTTCTCCACCCGCAAGAATTTGATTCCCACTCACCGTTAACTTCTCAACAGCGGCATTAGCCATTGTTGAGCATCCTAATAATAAAGCTAACGATAAGCTCGCCACTTTAAAATCCTTTCTTTCGTGATTATTTGAACTGTTATTCATCGTATTTCCTTAAATTGAAATTATCAGTCGTCATTGCTTGGCGTAATAAATTGACACCAAACCAATACTTAATAGTTAAATAAAATTAATTTGGCGAGCGGAAAGTATCATTTATTTATTAACATTAAATGAATAAAAAGGTACAAGAAGAAGGATTTTAATTAACTAAACTTCAACAAGTGAACGATTTAACGAGGTTTGAGGATTTTACTGGGTATATACAAGCATTTACACGATGCTTACATGGTGTAGGCAAAAAATCTCGGTTACAAAAAATATATATAAAAATGAAAAAGCGGTAATAATAATTATTACCGCCATCAATAATAGCTAAATATCAGGGATAAATATGCGGGAAGAAAATTAATAAACCAACCAAACCGAGTTCTGATTAAGTGGCTTATTTTTTAGTAGGCAACGCTTTTCTGCCCAAACGGTATGCATCCATCATGCTCAGCACCCAAATTATAATCATTAAAGGTACATACTTATATTCAGCGAGTTGAGCGCAGGCGTCAGAAGGTTGTTGCGCGGCTTTTAATATGGCGGTAATCGACATGGGAATTTTTCCGTTTACAATTTCATTTGCAGTACACTGTGCAATCGCAAATATATCTTGAAAGGTTATAATTAAAAGAACAGAGAATACACCCGCAAAAATAGCGCCTATAAGGTGTTTTTTTAAAGAAAAATGCCCCGCACCAGGATAAACAATGGCGGTAAGTAAAGCAGCTTTTAGATCTTGTTTCATGGTTATTTCAGCTCGTAATATGTATTACACTAGACACCAACATAGTGAATTAATTCTCTTTAAAATCAAGTAAAAGCTAAAGTAGCGTATCAAATAAAGTTATTTAGAATTACTCACAGCTAAGATTGAAACTTTCAGCGTACAGTTGTACACTGAAATTAATTCCAATAGTGGTAGGAACAGTTATGCCGTTAGAAGCGCCTTATTCCCGTAAAGAAGAGAAATTAAACGTAATCAGCCATGCACTCGGTATTATATTTGCCGCATTTGTTATGTGGGATTTATTTAGCCAAGCCACCAGCACTAACGCGTATGTTAGTACTGCAATTTATAGCAGCAGTCTATTTGTACTGTTTTTGTCGTCCACTTTGTACCATGCCAGTATTCAACAGCGCTTAAGAGCCTTTTATAAAAAGTGCGATCACTGCGCCATATACTTATTAATTGCCGGCACCTACACTCCCTTTTTATTAATCTCATTAACTGGTGCTTGGTCATGGGCCACACTTACATTTATTTGGGCTGTGGCACTGGCGGGCGTTGCGTACAAAGTATTTGTAAAAAACGGCAATAAAAAAATATCACTCGCCACCTACTTGCTCATGGGTTGGTTTGCACTGGCTATTGTTTATCCACTTTATTCTAGTGTTGATGTAAAAGCACTTTACTGGCTACTTGCCGGCGGTATTTTTTATAGTTTAGGCACTTTTTTTTACAGTGCTAAAAGCACCCAATTTAGCCACGCAATTTGGCACTTATTCGTTATTGCAGGGTGTGTTTGCCATTATATTTCAATTAGTAATTATGTTTATTAGGCAGGTAAAGCCAATTAGAATGGTCTGGTTTGAGCGATAACCGGTCATTGAGATTGGCCAAATATCGTAGTTAATTGATTTGTTAAACTACTTTTTGCGCATATATTCATGAAAATGAGTGCTGCGCGCATATTGGTTAATTTAACTTTACCTAAAAACTTTATAAAACTTAGTGATAGTAATACCTTTGGTAATTTGTTAAAACTATATAAAGTAGATAAATGAGCGTTAAGCTGGCAGAAATATGCGCGATGAGCGCACTATTAAAATGTTAAGAATCAAGGATAGATATGTATGTAATTCAAGTCCCTAACCGACTTACTTTTGAAACAGCATCTAAATTTGGGTGTTTATTAAATGAAGTTTCTTTAGATTTTGATAAATACGTTTTAGATTTTCAGCGAGTTTGTAGAGCCGTTTGCACTGTTATATCTAGGAAGCGAAATTCAAAGGTTTAATACTAAGCTAGGAAATGGGCGTCTAAGTGTCAGAAGCCACGAACATATGAGTTACGCAAATCATATGGGATTCTTTAGATCGTTCCATGTTGAGGGTGCGAATAAACAGAAAGCTTCTGGTAGTAGTCGATATATACCTATTAAGATTAAGAATGTAAAAAAATTAACAGATCAAGCTTTCGATGAAGGTAAAGAAGTTGGTGATGTAATTGAAGATTCATGTGAAGAATTAGCTTACATGCTATCAAGAAGTAACTCTGGTGTTTTATTTGATACCTTAGTGTACTCGTTTCGTGAGATTATGAGAAATGTTGTAGAGCACAGCAATGCCAAACAATTTGCTTTCTGCTCTCAATATTGGCCGAGTTACAATAAAGTGGAAGTTGCACTGTTAGATAGAGGGGATGGGATTAGAGAATCTTTAAAAAGAAACCCAAATTTAAATATTGCTGATGATCATGATGCTCTAAACTTTGCCCTAATGCCGGGAATATCTGGCCGCGCATTTAAAGGAGCACCCAAACAGAGAGGTAATTGGGCTAACTCTGGTTATGGCTTATACATGACAAGTAGGCTAGCTAGGCAAGGTGGTAGTTACTTTATTGCTAGTGGTGAGACTGGTATGTATTTATCAGAAGAGAAAAGAAGGCATTTAGAAACACCATTCAAAGGAGTTGCCTTAAATCTAAGTTTTGATGTAAATAGATTATCAGAATTAAAAGGATCACTAGGAAGATTTAAAGATGAAGCAGCCGGGATAGCAGGTAAGTTTAAGTATGGAAAAAACCTCGAAGCATCAGTAGCTTCAGTTATGTTACGCAGGGATTTTCGTAATGATTCTTAACAAGTGTATTAAGAACGGACACATAACATCTTACTGTGTTTCGCTTCGCTCCGCTATTTTAGCAAGCTATTATTTAGCCGTTTATGCGGGTGTTATTTTTAGGCGACCCCTTATTGAAGTGATTGTAATCGAGAGACAGATTTATGAGTAAAGAGATAATCCCAATCAGTGTCTCACAAGAGATATCACTCTCAGATAGTGAGAAGAAAGAATTTTCCCGCAGAAGGAAGTCATTGGTATCGGAACTTCGCTGCATAACCGGCTTACCAGAAGTTGTTTCTGCGCTTAATCAAGATACGGTCTACAAACTTGTTCTGGCTCCTGAAGGAGCCAAACTGTATAAGGATGCTCAGGGAAATCTGAAAGGAGTGTTTTACAAAGATGGGAAAATTGCTGAACATGCGAAATTTCAGAAGGTTGGACCTTCGATGTTAAAGGCTGCAAAGGCGGTTGGCGCACAAGTTCTTTTAGTGAGCATAGCTATGCAGCTAAACCGCATTGAAGAGCAAGTAAGCAAGATATTTAAAGAGTTTCATGGTGACCGTCTTGCAGAAATTGAAACAGGAAAGTCACTGTTTCGCCAAGCTTGTGGAATGCATAATTCTGAAAAAAGAGAGCAATTGGCATTACATGCAATAACAGAGTTGACGCGTGGATTTGAAAAAACAGTAAGCGCCTTGTCGAGACAGATCTGCGAACTTCCAGATCAAAAGCTATCATTCTTTGATAACTGGACTGGAGACAAGTCTAAAGAAGCTGAAGAAAGCCATAAAATGGCAGTTGAGTCATTTTCCGCCTGCTTAAGCGCTCTACAAACTTTGGCCAGATGTCATTTGTTTCTCGAAGAGCGAGAGGTGGCTTTGAGTTCAGTTGACGAAGGGCTAAGCAAAATAGAAAAAGCGGGCGTTGATATAGCATATGTTCGGTCTAGATTAGCGCCTAAAATAAACGGCTACTTCCCGGAAGATGGTTGGAAACAGTTTATTGAGTATAGAAAAACATTTGATTCCAGTTCGTTTTCTAGCCTTATTCATCCTGAAGAAGATGTTGTCGAGATAGAAATAAAACCCTCAGAGTTTATGGAGAAAAAATATGCAGAAATGTAAAAGCTGCGAAAGAGAACTGCAGAAAGACGAGATCGATTTCTGTCCTTCCTGTGCTTCTAGCAAATCCCACAAAATCAAGAAAATTATTGAGGTTGCAACTCCTATAGTGATTGCAATAGGCGGAATTGCTTTTAAGCTGCTGAAGAAAAAATGACTTTTAGTACGAAGATAAAATATAACGCCGCCAGTCACTGCGACGGCGTTACTAATGTCTTCATGGCACTCTCCAGCCACTCGACAACATAAAATATTGATAATAATTGGCAAGTTATTTTACTGTGTCGGATGTCGTGGCTTCGCCACTTATCCGACCTACGTCAAAAGGTAGGTTGGTTAAGCCGAAGGCGCCACCCAACAGAGTATCGATTCACGCCTTGAAGGCCAGCTATGGCACTTACCTGCCCATAATAGTCATATCACTCCCACCGGCACTCGCGCATATTTACTTTGTCGCTTTTAAACAGCACACCTTCTGATAGTAGCTTTTCGCGTTGTTCTTGGTATTTATCGCTACCTGCAGGGAATGATATTTTACCTTGGCTATTCACTACCCTGTGCCAAGGTATAACCGAGTCGTTTGGCATCATTTTTAATAAGCGCCCCACCAACCGTGAGTTTTGCGGGTAGCCCGCAAGAGCTGCAACTTGCCCGTAGCTTGCTACTTTACCTATTGGTATGCCTGCAATAACAGTATAAATAAGTGTTTCTTTATCAATATCAGTGTTCATTTAAATACGCCTCACTAAGTACTTTAAACTGCTCCCAAATAGTACGCGCTACAGGGCCGTGGTGCACTGCATGTTGTCTAAAGGCTCTAATTTGTGCGCTAAATTTATGCTCTCGATCAGTTATGTGTATTTCTTGAAGTAAGCCTGCTTTTATTTCAGGAGCGCAGTGTTCTAGGCTCATCATTGCCCAACCTGCACCTGAAAGTAAAAACGATTTTAAGGTCGATACATCATCAATTTTCATCATGGCGGAGCCTTTTGAGTACGATAGTCTGTCACTGTCGATACTCAAGTCACTTTCAAACATGGCTAAACACGGATACGTTTGTAGTTCGCTATAGGTTAGCTTTTTAGGGAGTACGCCTTTAGCGCTGACAATACCAATATCGAGCCTACCTATAGGTACGCTTTCTAAATCGCCTGTCGCATGAAATAAATCAAACCACGGGCCAATGCCTAATTCAGCTTGCCCACTATTTACTTGCTCTAACGAAATAAAGCGCTTCCCGCTTGTTAAGCTAAATTCGGTGCTGGTAAACAATCTAAAAGTATTACTTATGATCTCGTTGTAACTCTGTGTATGGCAAAGTTGTTCGTAACAAATTCTAAATTGGGGTTCATTACCGAGTGCCAATTCTTTAGCAAGCTGCGCTAGCTCGTCGTTGGCATGCAGAAGTTGCTGCGCCTCGCGGTGAAAAATACGCCCTTTTTCAGTAAGCTGTAATCGGTACTTACTTCTGTCAAGTAACTCAAACCCTATTTTTTCTTCTAGATTTTTAATAGCAAGTGTAAGCGCTGGCTGCGTTTTATGTAGCTTTAGTGCTGCCCCGCTTAAGCTTGCGCTTTGCACTATGGCATCTAAAATTATTAATTGATTCAGCTTCATATAGCACTCTGCAACATTATAAGTAAAACTTATTGAGTTTCTAAGGTTTAATGATTTTTATTTTATATGTTTGCAGCGTATGCTGCACTTAATTATTTTGCCATCATTGCAACGGAGAAGACATGAAACTCTTTCGTCTATGTTTTTTAACTACGACTTTATTAAGCTTAATAGCCTGTTCTGAGCCAGAACAACAAGTTAAAGAAGAGCCCATTCGCCCTGTTAAATTATTCAACATAGGTCATGATTCTCAAACTAACATTCGCAGCTTTCCTGCTGAGGTTGTTGCAAACCAAGGCTCTTACCTTGCTTTTAGGGTAAACGGCGAACTTATTAAGTTTCCTGTTCTTGCTGGTGAACACGTTGAAAAAGGTGATTTATTAGCAAAACTGGACCCTGAAGATTTTCAGTTACAGTTTGATGAACGTAAAGCGCGCTTTGAATTGGCAAAATCACAACTTGGCCGTATTGAGCAATTGTTTGAAAAAAAAATCACCAGCCAATCAGAATTAGATCAAGCCACTGCTAATATGCAAATTGCTGAATCTGCATTTAAAATTGCACAAACAAACCTTGAGTACAGCGAGCTACGCGCGCCATTTTCAGGCACAGTTGCAAAAGTATTTGTTAAAAACTTTGAAAACATTCAAGCCAAACAAAATATATTGCGTTTAGAAACACGCGATTTAATGGATGTAGAAATTCAGGTTCCTGAAAAAATTGTCGCTCGTTTTCAAAAAGGCACTGATTACCACCCTACTGTAAAATTCGATGGCTTTGACGATAAAGAATACACACTTGATATTAAAGAGTGGGATACCCAAGCAGACCCTGCAACGCTTACCTATAAAGTTGTGTTTTCGCTACCAGTACCTGAGGACTTTAATTTACTAGCGGGTATGACGGGCAGTGTATTTATTGATTTAAGTAAAGTAACTCGCTCGCAAGTGTCTTACACAATACTGCCAATTGAATCAGTGTTTTCTGAACCTCAAGAGTCTATTAAAGATAATGCCTACGTGTGGCTTTTTGATTCAGAAACTAGCCAAGTACATAAACAAGCAGTAAAAATTGGCCAGCTACACCGCGATGGTATTGAGGTGTTAAGTGGTATTAAAGAAGGCCAAATTGTTGTTTCTGCCGGTGTGCATTCACTAAAAGAAGGCATGAAAGTAAGAGCATGGAATAAAGAGCGAGGCCTATAATTATGAGCTTTGCACAACTCTCCATTGAGAAAAAAGTAATCAGTTGGATGTTTACGCTGCTGCTATTAATTGGCGGTACCGTGTCGTATTTTGACTTAGGGCAATTAGAAGACCCTGAGTTTACGCTTAAAAAAGCCATGGTTATTACCATGTACCCTGGCGCGTCGCCGCAACAAGTTGAAGAAGAAGTTACTTTTCCTCTGGAAAACGCAATTCAGCAACTCCCTTATGTTGATTACGTTACTTCTATTTCATCTAACGGTAAGTCGCAAATTTCGGTAGAGATGAAAAGCACTTATCGAAAAGAGCAACTTCGCCAAATTTGGGATGAAATGCGTCGTAAAATTAACGACCTCTCCCCTTCGCTTCCCAGCGGCGTTTACCCAAGTACTGTTTTAGATGACTTTGCCGATGTTTACGGTGTTATGTATTCGGTAACCGGTGATGGCTACTCATATGACGAGCTTAAAAACTACGTAGACTTTTTAAAACGCGAGCTAGTCTTGGTTAAAGGCGTAAGTAAAGTAACGGTTGCAGGTGAGCAACAACCGCAAGTAATGGTGGAAGTCTCAACGCGTAAATTAGCTCAATTAGGCATTGCACCCAGTCATATATTTCAGTTACTGCAATCGCAAAATACGGTTTCTAATGCGGGTAAAATTCGCGTGGGCGATGAGTCAATTCGCTTGCACCCTACTGGCGAATTTAAAGATGTAAAAGAGCTCGAAACGCTATTAATTTCAAAACCTGGTGCAAGTGAGCTTATTTATTTAGGCGACGTAGCAAAGGTTTACAGAGAGTACGCAGAAGTACCTAACAATGTTATTCGTTATAATTCTCAGCAAGCTTTGCTTATTGGCGTGTCGTTTATGTCGGGAGTTAACGTAGTTGATGTGGGTAAACACATTGACGATCACTTAGCTTCACTTGAGTATCAACGCCCTCATGGTATTGACATAAATTCGGTATACAACCAACCACAAGAGGTTCAAAAATCGGTTGATGGTTTTATTATCAGCTTACTTGAAGCTATTGCGATTGTTATTGTAGTACTGCTGTTATTTATGGGTTTAAAAAGCGGTATTTTAATTGGTGGTATTTTACTGCTTACTGTACTGGGTACGTTTATATTTATGAAGTTGTTTGCCATCGACTTGCAACGCATATCGCTTGGAGCACTTATTATTGCCCTAGGGATGCTGGTTGATAACGCAATAGTTGTAACCGAAGGGATACTAATAAACCTTAAACGTGGGCAAACAAAGCTCAAAGCGGCGGTTAATATTGTTGAGCAAACAAAATGGCCCTTACTAGGTGCAACAGTCATTGCAGTCACTGCCTTTGCGCCAATTGGTTTAAGCTCTGATGCCAGTGGTGAATTTGCCGGCAGTTTGTTTTGGGTGTTGTTTATTTCGCTTTTATTAAGTTGGATAACAGCCATTACGCTAACGCCATTTTTTGCCAATTTAATGTTCAAAGAAAACGAGTTTAAAAACGAAGAAGACCAAGAAGATGAAGACCCATATAAAGGTTTTATTTTTAACGGTTACAAAGCGATTTTAGATTTAGCGCTGCACTTTAGAAAAACCACGCTTATATTAATGGTTGTTTTACTGTGTACTGCGGTTGTTGGTTTTGGCTCTGTTAAACAGTCGTTTTTTCCTGCCTCTAATACACCTATGTTTTATGTAGATTACTGGCAAGAGCAAGGCTCTGATATTCGCTCAACCCTTGAGGGCGTTAAAAAACTTGAAGAGTTTTTGCAAAAAGAAGACCTTGTTGAAGAAGTAACAAGTACAACAGGCCAAGGCGCTCCACGCTTTATGCTTACCTACGCGCCAGAAAAGTCATATCCCGCGTACGGGCAATTAATTATTCGTGTAGCCAACAGAGAAGCCGTAGCGACTGTAATGCAAACTGTACGTGATTACTCAAATAATCATGCACTCTCTGCACAGCTTAAAATTAAGCCAATGGAAATTGGCCCTTCTACTGATGCAAAAATAGAAGCGCGTTTTTCAGGCCCTGATCCTGTTATTTTAAGACAACTCGCTGCTAAAGCTGAAGAACTTATTGGTAACGACGATGGCGCGTACAATATTCGTGATGACTGGCGTGCACGTACTAAAATGATTCGCCCGCAGTTTAACGAGCAAAAAGCACGCCGCTTAGGTATTAGTAAATCTGACTTAGACAATGTATTACTAACAAGCTTATCGGGTAAACAAGTGGGCGTATATCGCGATGGCACGCAGTTGCTGCCTATTATTGCACGATCTCCTGCTAACGAGCGCTTAAACGTAGAAAGCGTACACGACCTTCAAATATACAGCCCAGTACTTGGTGTATTTGTACCAGTAACCCAAGTGGTAGACGAGTTTATTGTACAGTGGGAAGACAGCCTAATAATACGCCGCGATCGCAAGCGTACAATTACTATTATGGCCGATCACGATGTATTAGGGGATGAAACCCCTGCTAAACTATTTGCACGTATTCGCGGACCAATAGAAAACATGGAATTACCGCGCGGTTACGAACTGGAATGGGGCGGCGAGTTTGAGTCATCAAGCAAGGCCCAAAAAGCAATATTTGGCTCATTACCACTGGGCTACTTAGCGATGTTTGCAGTAACCGTATTACTTTTTAACTCGCTTAAGCAACCACTTGTGATTTGGGCAACGGTTCCGTTAGCTATTATCGGTGTAAGCGCGGGCTTGTTAGCTATGAATGCTCCGTTTAGTTTTATGGGACTACTTGGTTTATTAAGCTTAAGCGGTATGCTTATTAAAAACGGTATTGTATTAGTTGATCAAATAAATCTCGAATTAAGGGAAGGTAAATCTCCCTATGAGGCCGTATTTGACTCTGGTGTGAGCCGTGTACGCCCAGTTGCTATGGCGGCTATAACTACTATTTTAGGTATGATCCCGCTGTTATTTGACGTGTTCTTCCAGTCAATGGCGGTAACAATTATGTTTGGTTTAGGCTTTGCTACAATTTTGACTCTAATTGTAGTGCCCGTACTTTACACGGTTATATTTAGAATTGATTACGAACCGCGTAAGTAGTTAAGCATATAATCGGTTAACATTAAAAAATGCCACTGGCTCAAGGTCAGTGGCATTTTTATTTAATACCGATGAAAAAAGAAAGGCTACATATTTAGTTGTTAATAAACTAACCGCAACACTTCTTATATTTTTTGCCGCTACTACATACACAAGGTGCGTTACGCTCTGGTACTTTATCAAATACTTGTGGTTTTGACTTGCTAAGCGCAAAGTCTAGTTCGCGAATATCTTCTGGTACTTCAGCTTTAACTTCAATTGAAGCAAACAGCGGATGCTCTTCTAGTATTGCTTCTATTTCTGATTGTCGTGCAACTGAGTTTACAATTAACGTGAGCGGGTGTGACTCTGTGCCTGGCTTTGCAGTACGTTTTGGTGCAAATCCATTACTGTTATTTTTACCCATTATATCGGGCTTACCCATAAAGAAAAATTTTGACATGTTACTTCTATAACCTTTCTGCATTATTAAGACGGCGCATCTTAACAGCTTACCCTTCATATAACTAAGTGTACTTGATAATGCACAATATAAATCAGGCTTTAGCGTATATACGCCTAATATAGCGACATAATGAGGCCATTTAATGGATTTAGGCAAAATTTAAATTCGAAATATAGTAAAATTATCATGACTCAACTTAGTGCCATTTTAGTATCTAACTCAATATTATGGAAAAGCCTTGGAAAATTTTAAAACCGCGATACTAATAGCGGGCAGCGTTTTTATACTTTTTGGTTATTTACGCTTTATAACTGACGATAATGGTAACGTGAACTTAAACAACTACCGATTTACAGGTGGTTTAGTACTGGTGATTTCAGGCATGGTTGATGGCACACGCGACCTTGTTAATCGCCTGCGCTCTAAAAACTCGTTATCGGCGATTGCAGTTTATTTAGGTATACTCTTATTTTATATTGGCTTTAGCATTTAATAGCGAAACATTAAGCGCTAATTTGGGCTTTATACAAGCAACATTTTATAAGTGAATACCCTTTGACCTTTAAGCAACTCTTCAACAGCGCCTTATTACTCTTAGTAACAGCACCTCCGCTGGTTTTACTTGCATGGGATGAACAAGCCGACCCCGCTTTTATCCCCAACAGTATGTATAACACCTTAACATTTACGTTATTTCCAATAACGGCGATAGTGTTGTCGGTTGTTTTATTAAGGCACCTATATAAAAAATACAATAATAACTTTGAATTTAAACATACAGTTAAAAATTATATTGCTGAGCATGGGAAGTTCCGCAGCGCATTTATACCACTGTTTTTGCCCATTTTAATTTACTTATGGTTATGGACGTCAGTTTGTATTTCTGTGAAATTATGGGCCAATAAACACAGCAATAATATATGGCAGCAAGAGCATCAATTACTCGAGGTAGGTAGTTGCCCAACTGATTATGAGTACAGTTGTGCAACGCTAACTGTGCTTAGTTTACAGAACTACAGAAAATACACTTTTAGATGGTATTTAGATAAGAATAAATTGGTGACTTTGCAAAATAACAATATAAATTTAGTGGGCGTTACAAGCCCACTTGGCAATATAGTACAAGAAATACAGTGGTAGTAGAATACCACTTAGGTGCAGATTATTTTTTTAAGCTAAGGGTACGCCCCGAGCTAGGTTTTGACTGTGACGACTTGTTCTCTTTAATACTTTTTGGCTTACCAACATACGTGGTAGAACGCTTTTGATAAGGTGCTTTACTGCGCTCATTTTTGCGCTCGCCATTAGCATTACTGCGATCAGAGTTGCGACTTGAATTTCGCTCAGTACTACGCTCGCCACTTTGTTCGCCTTTATTAAAACGGCGAGGATTTTCACCCTGAAAATCACGCTTTTTAGGAATCGACGGCGTATTATTTTCTGATTGTTTATTAGCATCAAGCGAATGTTCTTGAGTTTTACCTGAGTCAGAAATCGAGTCGTTTATTTGCGCCATTTCAGTATCAGATAAATGACGCCACTGCCCTACCTTTAAACCTTTTAGTGTTACGTTCATTATACGAGTGCGCTTTAACGTCACCACTTCGTAACCTAAATATTCACACATACGGCGTATTTGGCGGTTTAAACCTTGTGTAAGTACTATTTTAAATTCTTTAGGGGCCGTTTGTGTCACTTTACACTTTTTAGTCACGGTATCTAAAATAGGCACGCCATTGGCCATTTTTGTAACAAACTGACGATTAAGCGGTTTATCAACCGTAACAACATATTCTTTTTCGTGGTTATTACCCGCACGCAAAATTTTATTAACGATGTCGCCTTCGTTAGTTAAAAATATAAGCCCTTCAGAAGGTCTATCTAGACGCCCTATTGGAAATATACGCGTAGGATAATTTACCGCGCGAATAATATTACTTTGAATTTTACTTTCGGTAGTACACGTAATACCAACTGGTTTATTGTAAGCGATATAAACGCGCTTTGGTGTGGCTTTAAGTGGCTTGCCATCAACCAATACAACATCGGTAGCAGCAACTTTTACGCCCATTTCAGGCGAGTAGCCATTAACGCTGACACGACCTTGCTCAATATATTTATCGGCTTCGCGGCGTGAACAAAATCCTGTTTCACTAATAAATTTATTTAAACGTTTTAATTCGGTCATGGCACTTATAGCGTAGTAATTTTTAAGGCGAGTAGTGTAAACCACCCACACTATTTTTTCGCCCCTAATTTAAAATTTATAGGTGTTTAAGCATTAATTTTTGCTTTCGTTAATTTACGCCATACAAATTCAAGCGGGCCTTGGTTAAAATAACGGCTGTATATAAAGGTAAATATGAGCTGCAGTGCAACTAATGCCGTTGCAACTAACCAGTAGTCAATACGATCAAAATTGAGCACCCAGTGCGTAAATAGCACTTTATATAACAATAATTGTATGAGTGTTTGGCTAATATATAAAGTAAATGCTAAGCGCCCCGCTTGTTGAATAAGCGTGCCAACGTGTGCGCTGTTATTGCAAAATTTTACAATTAATTGAATATACAGCGTAGCCATACCTAGCGCCGCAAAAATATTTATAAATTCTTGCACCCCATATCCTAAGCTGCCATTAAGCTGTGATGCATAAAGCCTGATTCCACAAAAAACAAGGGTCATTGCACCGCAAACTATTAATTGCTGAGTCGTTAAGCCTTTACTAAAAACGTTTTGTTTATATAAATAAATGCCAATGAGCATAAGGCCCACGCACATCCACATTGTCATTATTGGCACCATAACAAGCATTAACGTGTTCATAGCAAGGTTACTAATAAAGTAATCAATATAGTGTGGGTTATATAATTCAATAAACTGTGCTGTATCGCGGTAAATTATTTCATCGGGTACGCTAGATATAACAAGTAAGGTAACCACACCCGACAACAAAGTAAATGAAAGCCCTCTTTTTAAAAGTACGTTGCTATCACTTTCTAAATATTTAATAACAAACCAGCCAGATACACCGTAAACAAATAAAATATCACCGGCCCAAAGTAAAAAACCATGCGCTAAACCAAAGAGGATTAACCAATAGAGCCTGCTTTTTATTTGCACTTCAGACTTGTAACGTTGCCACTGAATGTAAAGCCCAGCACCAAAAAGCAAACTAAACAGCGTTCTAAAACGCCCGTCTACAAACACGCTGCTAAGGGTGTGAATAATTGAGTCGCTAACAGGAGGATTAGTTAAGGAGGAATACCCATATTCAAAAATGCCGAAGGCGTAAGCATTCATGTAAACAAGGCCAAGCACGGCAACGCCGCGAATAAAGTCCATATTATAATTGCGCATTAAAGCTATTATCCGTTAAATATTATTCTTATAACTGTCAGCCCAATCGACTGACTGCTGGTAAAGTGGAGGTAGTATAGCACTGTCTATATTCAACAAAAGTACAGCTTGTTCAAGTGCCCACCAGCTTCCTGATTCATATGCTTTAACAACGTTCAAAATATAATAAAGTGTGTTTTTGTTCCCTAATAATGCCGTTTTTATTTCATCAGGGAATGGTAGCTTTTCAACAAGCAAGCTCATTGGTTGATCAAGGATTGCATCTAGCAGTGAAAATAATCCTGTTAAAAATGCTTCGCCTGACTGACTTTTATTAACCTTTTTTGCCACAAGCTCACAAAAGCGAGCACGTACAACACATACTTGCATTAGCTCCGCTGGCTTTTTACCCGCTGTATGAGCAGTAACAATAAGGCTCACAAACTTTTTCAGGCGTTCGTGTCCTAAATACACAAGCGCTTGCTTTAATGACGATATTTGGCTTTGTATAGGAAACACACCGCTGTTTATTAATCTTAGTAACTTATATGCGAGTGCAGCATCTAGCTCAAACAGGCTTGCGATGGTTTTAATGTCAGGGCTTTGCTTCATTATTTCGGCGTAAATAGCGACGACTAAACCATAATTATAATCAATGTCGTTTTGCTTGATCATGGTAGGCTTTGCAAAAAAATAGCCTTGAAAATAATCAAACCCCATATCAAAGGCAAGCTCATAGTCTTCTTGTGTTTCTATTTTTTCGGCTAGTATTTTTATTTGTTTATGCGCTTGTAACTTAGTAACTATGGGCTGTATTTCGCTAAGAGGTGTAATTGCAATATCAAATTTAATGAGCTTCACAAGCTTTAGAAAACGATCCCATTGTGGTTTATATACAAAATCATCGAGCGCGAGTTTGTAGTTACTATGAAATAAACCTCGGCATAGCTCATAGTTGTCGTCGGTAGGCTCTATGGTTTCGAGCAACTCAATCACAACGTCTTGGCATGGTAAGAAAGCACATAAATCGAGTTTTAGTGATTCTGGTCCTATATTAATAAGCGCTTTTTTGCCTGATGTAATATGGCGTGTACCTAAATTTAATTGATTTTCCATAATAAGCCTTGCTGTTGCTTGGCCTTCTGCAATATCTGGAAAATAATTTTTTGGACTATCACGAAAAAGTAGCTCATAGGCTACTACTTTTTTACTTCGATTGAATATTGCTTGCCTTGCAACAAATACAGACACATTACCTACTTCTTAGCTTTTATATAATACTAAGTAATTAAACCCTAAGCAGGTAGATTTGTCACTAAACTTTAAAGTACAGAAACGTTTTACCGGTATAAGGTTGTTATATAATCAGTTGCCACTTGTGGCCACGAAAAACGCATTTGCTCTGCGCTGTGCTTAATTTTATGCCATCTTTTAGGATTTTGCTTTTTAATTAAGAGAGTTTCGTCTAAACAGCTAATTAAATTACGCGTTTGCGTTGCCAACGTGTCTCCATTAAAGCTAAAACCATTTTCGTGGTGTTTAACAGTATCTTTTAATCCGCCAACACTGTGTACTAAACACGGTTGCCCCGCTCGCATTGCTAGCATTTGGCTAATACCACACGGTTCAAACGAGCTTGGCATTAAAAATAAGTCACCTAATTGATACATTAAATCGCCAACACCTTGCCCATACCCCTTCAAAAATAAAAGATTGGAATTACGCGCCATTGCTTTGGTAAATATGCTTTCGAGCTTTTTGTCACCCGAACCGAGAATAATAAGTCTGCCATTATGTTCATTAATTAATTGGCACACTTTATCAATAGCTAAAACCCCATTAACCTGCTGGCACAATAACAACACTTTTTGTTCGGTAAGTCGGCCAACGCTTGTGACTAATGGACCATTATTAACCGTTGCTTTAAATTGCTGTAATCGTTGGTGGGCAATATAGTAGCCACTTTGTAACTGCTCGTAATTGGCCATCCAACCAAACAAAGTACTCTCTGCTTGGCTATAAAAATCAGCGAGAGTTGCTCCTTCAAGTGCATTGCTTGGATATTCGCAGCCATTTAAAATACCAACAAGCTTGCCTTGGCTTGCTGCATTTTGCAGATCTTGCTCAAGCCCTTCGCCACCAAAAAAACCATGTTCGTAATTACTAGGTTCAAGAACCTCTTGGCTGTAAGTTGGCGATACAACATGTATTTTATCGCATAGATTTATTGCACTGCGCATAGGATTAAAACAATGAGGGTAACGCGGGTCGCATAATTGCTGGCCATTATAACTAAGTGATGGAAACCACGCCTCTAAGCTTGAATCATCATGTTTGAAAGGCCTTATCCCTTGCAGTGCAATATTATGCACTGTGAAGGCAATGGGTAAGGTATTAAGTGAGCTATAACGTGGCTCAAACTTAAGTAAAACTGTAACGCAGGCACTGTGCCAATCATGTAAATGCAGCGCTGTAGGGCGCTTTAATACACCTTGTAATAACGCTTCGCAGACGGCTGCGTTAAATAGAGCAAATTTAGTCGCATCAGTTGCAAAAGGCCTCCCCGGTGCATCATTACAATATACACTGCCTGATTCACTAAATAACGGGTGGCTAATAACAATTTGGCTTACATTATTTTCGGCTTGTTGTACTTTAAAAATGGTTAATACATGGGGTTGAGCATTAAATGCAACAGTTACTTCACCTACATAAATACGCTCAAGCGGCTCAAACCCGTAATCAGGAATAACAACATCAACCGTTATACCTTGCTTAGCGAGTGCCCTAGGTGCATCGCGTACTACATCTGCCACACCGCCTACTTTTGCGCCTGGTAACGCGTCATTTTCTGCTGCAACCATTAATACATGCATTAATTTATTATTTCCTTTAAACCTGTGTGAGCTTGCTCACAAATGAGCAAGCTATGTTGTCGTGCTTATCTAACTTGTTGTTACGCTAGCTTTTTATTTTCTCGCGCTTGGCGTTCTAACTTTTTTGCAAGCTCAGTGAGCATATCACGTGTAACAAGAACGATACCTTTTTTAGATACCCTAAAGCCGTTTTCTTCATCTGTTTTTTTGTCAAAACCGATTTCAAGACCCGCAGGTATTTCACAGCTTCTATCTATTATTGCGCGTTTAATTTTACAACCTCGGTTTATAACCGCACCGGGTAAAATAACCGACTGCTCAATGGTACAAAATGAGCGAACGTGAACGTTAGAAAACAACAGGGATTTTCTAACCGCAGAGCCCGAAATAATACACCCACCCGAGACTGTTGAGTCTAAAGCCATACCACGTCTATCTTCATCATCAAAAATAAACTTAGCAGGTGGTAGTTGCTCTTGATAAGTCCATATTGGCCACGTTGGATCGTATAAATCAAGTTGTGGCTCTGGCATTACCAGTTCCATATTAGCTTCCCAGAACGAGTCAAGCGTACCTACATCGCGCCAATAAGGTTGCCCTTCTTGGTTTGGATCTCTAAATGGGAAAGCAAATACATTATGCTCTTCTATAATCGCTGGAATAATATCGTGACCAAAATCGCGTCCAGAGCCTTCATTTTCAGAATCTTTTTTAAGTTGCTCAAATAAAAATTCTGTATTGAAAATGTAGTTCCCCATTGATGCTAAACATGTACCTGGCTTGCCGGGTACGGAGCTCGGCATTGCTGGTTTTTCATCAAAACGACACACTCTATTTTCTTCATCAACGGTCATTACACCAAACGTGTCTGCGGCTTCCTCTACTGGAACTTCAATACAACACACAGTCATATCTGCGCCTTTTTGCACATGTTCAGCCAATAAAGCACCATAATCCATACGGTACACATGATCTCCAGACAAAATCATCACATATTTAGGAAGCTCATGACGAATAATATCTATGTTTTGAAAAACAGCATCTGCGGTTCCACAATACCAATCATCACCTTGGCGCTGAGATGCAGGTAGTATTTCAACCGACTCTCCTAGCTCTTTTTTAAAGTGCCCCCATGCGCGGTTTACATGGCGTATTAATGAATGTGATTTATATTGTGTAGCAATACCAACACGTCTCACACCCGAGTTAATGCAGTTTGATAGTGGAAAATCGATAATTCGATGCTTACCACCAAAGTAAACTGCTGGCTTTGCTCGCCAATCGGTTAACTCATGCAGGCGAGAACCGCGACCGCCTGCCAGTATTAACGCGTAAGTTTCTCTGGTTAGGCTACTTATGTAGCGATTTGCATAATTAGGCATAATACTCTCTCCATTTAGTCTAGGCTGTTAGTGGCATGGCTTTTAGTTGTCGTTAAGTCTGTTTCACTAATATTGAGGGGTTCTAAATGCCAAATATCTTCACTGTATTGGCTTATGGTTCTGTCACTTGAAAACAGTCCACTGGCTGCTGTATTTAAAATACTCATTTGTGTCCAGTAGGTCTGATCTGCGTAAGCTTTATCAACTTCTTTTTGAGTTGCTACATAACTTTCAAAATCGTGAGCAACAAGCCATGGATCGTGCGGGCTCTTAATTGCATTTGTTATGTCGTCAAATAAGCATGGCTCAAATAAATTAAAATGCCCGCTCTCGAGTAATTGCATCACATTCTTTAAATCGCTATTTTGCGATATTAAATGCTCTGGATTATAACGTGATTTAATATCGTCAATTTCGTGCGCTTGTGCGCCAAACAAAAAGAAGTTATCAGCACCAACAGCATCTCTAATTTCAATGTTTGCGCCATCCAGCGTGCCTATTGTCAATGCACCATTCATCATAAATTTCATGTTGCCAGTACCAGACGCTTCTTTGCCTGCGGTAGATACTTGCTCTGAGAGGTCGGTTGCAGGACAAATAACTTCCATTGCGGTTACGTTGTAATTAGGTAAAAATGCGACGCGTAAATATGGTGCAGCTTGAGGGTCTTTATTTATAACCTCTGCCACGTTATTAATAAGCTTAATAATTTTTTTAGCCATGTAATAACCTGGCGCTGCTTTACCACCTAATAGAACACAACGAGGAACAAGTCCTTGGGTATCCCCACGGCGAATACGGTCATATAAATGAATCACATGAAGTATGTTTAATAGCTGACGTTTGTATTCGTGGATACGTTTTACTTGTACGTCAAACATCATTGAAACATCAAAATCGATATCGCAGCGCGCCTTAACTAAATCAACTAAACGTTGTTTGTTTTCACGTTTAGCATTTTGCCACTGCTCATGAAATGCCTTGTTGTCATAAAAACGACGTAGGTCACTAATTTTTGAGAAGTTTTTAACCCAGTCATGACCAATTTTTCCACCAATTAATTCACTTAATACTGGATTACAATGCGCAAGCCATCGACGAGGCGTTACACCATTTGTTTTGTTATTAAACTTATCTGGCCACAATGCATAAAATTCTTTAAATAATCCCGCTTTTAACAGTTCAGTATGAAGTGCTGCTACGCCATTTACAGAGTAACTACCTACAATAGCTAAATAAGCCATACGAATTTGCGGCTCATCACCCTCTTCAATCAGTGACAATGCACGTTGCTTTTCAACATCTCCCGGCCATTGCTGTGCAACTTGTGCTAAAAAGCGTGCATTTATCTCGTAAACTATTTCTAAAATGCGTGGTAATAATTTTGAAAACAACGAAACAGACCATTTTTCAAGCGCTTCAGGAAGTAGCGTATGATTTGTATAGGCCATGGTTTTAGTTGTGATTTGCCACGCATCGTTCCAATTTAATTCGTAATCATCAATTAAAATACGCATTAGCTCTGCAACAGCAATACTTGGATGCGTGTCGTTTAACTGAAAAACATGAAAATCAGCAAAGTCACTAAAGCTCTCGCCATGTTGAGAAACCCATTGGTCTACTACGTCTTGAATACTCGCCGATGATAAAAAGTATTGTTGGCGTAACCTAAGCTCCTTACCATTTTCGCTGCTGTCATTTGGATACAGCACCATGGTGATCTGTTCGGCTAGATTTTTTTGTGCGACGGCTTCTGAATAACTGCCCGCATTAAATTCGGTTAAATTAAATTCATCTGTTGCCTCTGATTTCCACAGACGTAGTGTATTTACGATATTGTTTTTATACCCAGGGACAGGTACATCGTACGGTACAGCTAATACATCTTGTGAGCCCATCCATTGACGGTGCTCTCTGCCAAATTTATCTGTGTAACTTTGCACATAGCCACCAAACTTCACACGTTTTGCATGCTCTGGTGCGCTTAGCTCCCATGGATGTCCTTCACGTAGCCAGTTATCTGGTTGCTCAATTTGGTTACCATCTTTAATCGATTGATTAAACATGCCGTATTCGTATCGTAGGCCATAGCCAATAACAGGCAACGCTAAACTAGCACAGCTATCTAAAAAGCAGGCTGCAAGGCGCCCTAGCCCGCCATTTCCTAGGCCAGCGTCGTGCTCGGCGTCTTCAATTGTTTCTATTGTTGTGCAGTACTCTTGTAGTGCTGAGCTTACTTGTTCATCTAAATCTAGATTTAAAACAGCATTACCTAGCGCACGCCCCATCAAAAACTCAAGAGAAAGGTAAGCCGTTTTGCGGCGTTTCTCTTGCTTAATTTGTTGATTCGTTTCTCTGCAGCGGGCTACAAGTCTGTCGCGAATAGTAAGCGCTAATGCGTGATACAAATAATGCTGCGATTCACCAACCTTATCTCGGCCGAGGGTATAATAAAAATGCCGTGTTAAGTCATCTTTAAGCGTACTTTCATCAATAACGGGCCCTTCTTGCCAGCCCTTTACTACACACACTTGATCACTTTGTTTAACCATGACTAACATCCTCTAAATTGGCACTAAAAACCCAACTACTTTGTGCTGAAATTTCAACCATCGCATCTTCATTACTGCTCACAGATGCATTATGTACACTTGATAGAATCATTTGCCACGGCGCATTAATTGGCGATGGGGGCATTTGACAAAAAATTGTTTTTTCACTGGCATTAAATACAATCAGCAATGCATGATTGTTTTGCTTATCAAGTAAGCTATACATTAAAAACTGTCTGGTATCTTCATGCCAGTGAGCATCAGTCATGGTTTTACCTTGTTCGGTAAACCACTTAACGGTAAAACGCTCGTCTATATCATCTAAAAATACACTGTGTTTAAACGCACTGTGCGCACGTCTAATTTTTAATGCATCATCAATAAATCGTGTTAACGAATGATTAAGTTGAGAATCTTTCCAGGCAAGCCAACTAGTGCGATTATTTTGGCAATAAGCATTGTTATTCCCCCCTTGCGAGTGCGCCATTTCGCTACCAGCAGCAATCATGGGAACACCTTTTGAGAGAATTAAAGTAAGTAAAAAGTTCTTTTGTTGCTGTAAGCGCAGTGCGTTTATTTTAGAGTCGCTGGTAAAACCTTCTACCCCACAGTTAAACGAATGATTTGCACTGTGCCCATCTCGATTTTGCTCGCCATTAGCTTCGTTATGTTTATGCTCATAACTCACTAAATCAGCAAGGGTAAAACCATCATGACTCGTTATAAAATTAATACTATTGAGCGGCCCACGTTGGCTGTGCTCAAAAATATCAAACGATCCATGCAAACGTTTTGCAACATTGGCAATAATACCCGTTTCACTTTGCCAAAAACGTCTAATTACATCGCGGTATTGATCGTTCCATTCTCGCCATGGCGGCGGAAATGCACCAAGCTGATAACCACCTGGGCCTATATCCCAAGGCTCACTTATTAACTTAACTTTGTTAAGCACAGGGTCTTGGGCAACTACTTGTAAAAAAGTATGTGCGGAGCTAAAGCCTGCTTTTGAGCGGCCTAAAATGGTCGCTAAATCAAACCTAAAACCATCAACTCCCATTACTTCAACCCAATAACGAAGGCTATCAAGTACAAGTTGCAGTGTTTTAGGGTGGTCAATATTTATGGTATTACCACAGCCGGTATCGTTTATATATACGTCAGGCTGCCCCTCTACTGTGCGGTAATAGGCTAAGTTATCAAAGCCTCTAAGCGATAGTATAGGGCCATCCGCCCCTGCTTCAGCTGTGTGGTTGTAAACAACATCTAATATGACTTCTATGTCTGCAGCATGGAGCTCTTGCACCATTTGCTTAAACTCGTTTATATCGTCGTTTACCAAATAGTCTTTATGGGGCGTAAAAAAGTTAAGCGTGTTGTAACCCCAGTAGTTTTGCAAACCTTTCCCTGTTAAAAATTGCTCACTAATAAAAGAATGAACAGGCAAAAGCTCAACGGCTGTAACACCAAAGCTTTGTAAGTGTTCAATAAAGCTTGGATGGCTTAACCCTAAAAACTTTCCTTGTAGAGATTTGGGAATTTTAGGATGACGACACGTTGTACCTTTCACATGACACTCATAAATAACCGTGTTTGACCAACGGTGGTTAGGCTTTTTATGCGCGTACAACGTAGGAGCCGCTACTTTTGATTTAGGTATATCAATCGCATTATTTACAGTGCTTTTAGTACCGATGGGCATTTGCCCGTAATGGCGCTCACTCCAAGTAAACTCACCAAACAAGTCTTTTGCATATGGGTCTATCAGCAGCTTATTTTCGTTAAACAGTTGACCATTTTTAGGGTTATACTCACCCTCAACTCTAAAACCATAAAGCGCACCGGCGTTTAATGGCGAAATATGAATACTCCAAATACCCCCTTCGTTGATATTCATCGCCATTTTTAGTATTTCTGAATGGCCACTTTTATCAAACAGGCATACATAAGCTTGGCTCGCCCCAGGCGCATAAAGCGCGAAGTTGACCCCATTATCAATAACACTAGAGCCAAGTGGTTCTACATTACCGGGTGCTACATCAAATCGGTTACTCATCATCAACCTTTTGTAAATAAATAGTAGTTAAGCCACCAATGGCAATTGAAATACTGTGTTTAAAACCATGATTTGATTCGTTTATTGCCTGAACTATCAGCGAAGAATCTTTAGTTACCTCAACGCCAGAGCCAAAAAACTGAGTATCGTCTGTATTTACAATGACCTTGTAACGCCCTTTACTCGGTACGCCAATAACGTAGTTTTCATAGGACGCGGGGGTAAAATTAGCAATAACAACCACAAAGTTTTTTGCGTTTTTAGCATAGCGAACAAAGCTCAGAATGCTCTGCTGATTATTATTGTTATCTATCCAGGTAAAACCAGCCGCGCTCGAATCAAGCTCATACAACGCGGGTTGGGTTTTATAAACGGTATTGAGCGCTTTTACGGTGTGCTTTATACCGCTGTGGCTTTGGTGCTCAAGTAAATGCCAATCGATAGAATGATCGTGCCCCCACTCTTTTCGCTGTGCAATTTCACCGCCCATAAATAAGAGTTTTTTACCCGGGTGTGCCCACATAAATGCGTAATAAGCGCGTAAATTTGCAAATTTTTGCCAATCATCGCCTGGCATTTTTTCAATTAACGAGCCTTTACCATGTACTACCTCATCGTGGCTTAATGGCAATATATAGTTTTCGCTAAACGCGTATACCATCGAAAAAGTCATTTCATGATGATGATGCTGACGATATAAAGGGTCGTGCTGCATGTAATGCAAACTATCGTTCATCCAACCCATGTTCCACTTATAACCAAAGCCTAAACCGTTGTGCTCAACACTTTGGGTGACACCCGGCCATGCTGTCGACTCCTCAGCCACCATCATAATGCCTGGGTTGTTTTTATAGCTGCGCATATTGACTTGCTTTAGGCACTCAATTGCACCTAAGTTTTCACGCCCGCCGTAACAATTAGCAACCCACTCGCCTTCTTTTCGGCTGTAATCTAAATACAACATAGAAGCTACGGCATCTACACGCAGGCCATCTAAACCAAATTGATGTAGCCAATACATAGCATTTGATATTAAAAAGCTTTTAACTTCAGGACGGTCGTAGTTATAAATGTAGGTATTCCAATCAGGATGAAACCCTTGGCGCTTATCAGCATGCTCATATAAATGGGTGCCATCAAATCGATGTAAGCCATGCGGATCGCTTGGAAAATGCCCTGGTACCCAATCAAGCAAAATACCTAAATTAGCATTGTGGCACTGCTCTACAAAGTATTTAAAGCTGTTGTAGTCGCCAAAGCGGCTGGTAGGTGCAAATAATCCAACAGGCTGATACCCCCACGAACCATCAAACGGGTATTCACTTATTGGCATAAGTTGCAGGTGAGTAAAATTCATTTCAAGGGCATAGCTAACGAGTTTGTCGGCAAGCTCTGTGTAACTTAAATAGCGGTTGTTTTCAGCGCGTTGCCATGAGCCTAAATGCACTTCGTAAATACTAATTGGTGCATCAATATGGTTACGCTTTTGTCTGTATTGAAGTGCCTGCTCGCCAAGCTTTATAGGTTCTGGTTTATACTGCAGTACACTTGCAGTGCCAGGTGCTTGTTGCATTTTAAATGCATAAGGGTCGGCTTTTTCGAGCACCTCTCCACTTTGCGCGGTAATTGCAAATTTGTAGCACATGTCAGCTTTAAGGCCTGGTACAAATAACTCCCATACACCACTTGCAGGATGAAAGCGCATAAAGTGGCGATTCGCTTGCCAAAAGTTAAACTCACCAATAATAGAGACACTTGCCGCATTAGGCGCCCATACACAAAAACGTACACCGTCTACGTTTTGTTGAGTACTAAAATGTGCACCAAAATGCGAGTAAGCATGTTCAAGACTGCCTTCGTTAAATAAATACATTGCCTCTGCATCAAGTGTGCTTTGGAAACTGTATTCATCATAAAAGGTAACGCTGCTATCTGTGTACTGAGTAATGCATTCATATGGCGCAGTGGGCAAAGCATCAACTTTGGCTATAAATAAGTCACTTTGCTGGTAGCGTTTCGCCTTAATACTTTTATTATTTAATGTAACACTTACGCTTATTGCACAAGGTAGATAAAAACGAATTTCAACCTCAGCATCCGTTTTATGTGCCCCTAAGAAGCTAAATGGGTCTTTAAATCGCCCTATATTTAATGCGTGTACTTGTGCATCATAACTATTTTCATTAGTTGTACTGCTCATTTAACCTTTCCTTATTGAATCGATAGCAGCTAAAAGTGAGGCATTTTTGGTAAAAATTTCTTCACTGGTATGCGTTAATACACGTCGCCAATTAGGATATTCTTTATCTGTCCCGGGGATATTAACCGGATACTTTTGCTCATCTAAGTCATCTATTTGTATTGCAAATAAACGCGATTGAGAGCCTGCTAAACACAATGCAAGTGCGCTATAAACAGTCACAGCTTCACTATGTAATAAAAGCTCAGTTGTATTGCCATGGTGATTAATAAAACGTAGTAACCTTTGTTGCTCTTCTATTCGCTGTTGCTTTAGTTGCTCGTATTCATTGCAAGTTATAAGCTTATATTGTTGCTTAATATCTAAATCATCATGTTGCCACCAGCCTGTAAATGGAGGAACATCGTGATTGGCTATCATTAACAAACAATGTGTTGCTAGCTCATCTACCGATAAAAACTCTCCACTGTGTTGTTTCTCAAAATAAAATAAGCTGTTGGAAAAAATACAGCTAGATGCCAAAGCTTCCCTAACCTCTGGCGGTACGATGCCTAAATCTTCACCAATAACAATACTCTGATTAATATGCGATTCAATTTTTAAAATGGCAAGTAAATGCTCAAACGGATAGTAAACATAACAGCCGTCTTGTTCGCCATTGCTTTCAAAGCACCACCATAGGCGCCTAATAGCCATTACGTGGTCAATTCGAAGCCCACCTACGTTTTGCATGTTTGCGCGAATGAGCGAGCGGTAAAATTGGTAGTGATTATTACTAAGGCTTTGGGGATTGAGGGCTGGGAGGCCCCAATTTTGACCTGCTTCAGCCCATGGATCGGGTGGAGCGCCTACACTTGCACCTTGGCTAAACAACGATTGCTGATTTTTAAATTCAGCCCCATCGCCAGCACAACCAACAGCTAAGTCGTTTATTAAGCCAATAGCCATGCCTCTCTCTGCGCAACTTTTTTGACACAGTGCAAGTTGCATATGCGCTTGCCATTGCAGGTAATAAGCAAATGTTAGGTTATCTGATTCGAGGGTATTTAACGTAGTAGAGTGAGCATTACAAAAATCAGTAAACGCTTGGCGACGCTCATCACTTGCCGTTAATTCAAACTGATTATAAAGCGCTTCAAATAACGTATACTTTATACGGCTTACATTTTCATAATCTATAAACTGATCATTACTTTTAATAAGTGCAGCGACATCATCTTGCTGCATAATGGCGTCAAGGTTTTCGTTATTTATTGCGTCTTCGCTTAGTACGATAGAAATATAAAGAGGATTTAATAAAGCGCGACTATTAGGGCTATAAGGACTGGCTCGCTCTGGCATATCAGCAAATAACAAATGCAGTGGATTAAGTAATATATAATCCATGTTTTGGGAGCTGCATAGTTTTGTAAGCGCTAATAAATCGTCAAAGTCGCCAATACTAAAATTCGCTCTATTTTTTAATGTGTAAAGCTGAATAGATAATCCAGTGCGCTTTGTGTCTCCCACTTGATAGACTTGCTCAGGCACGCACCAAATTTGTGTAATAGCGTGTTGCTCACCTACCTGAACATTAGCGTCATGATAGCCAATTGGCATATTACCAATGGGTAGTGCCAGCTCAATATAGCGAACGCCATGCAAGTAATATTCACCAGTGACAGCCAAGTTATAAAGGTTATAAAGGTTATCAAATGCTAAATGCATTCCAAGTGAAGGGACATCAATATTAGCGGCTAAATATTGCTGACGTTCATCTATACGAAGCTTTAACAAACATGCAGTTTGCTCAACTAAACTCACACTAGGTACTAAATCAAGCCAAAGCGATGCATCTAAATCATAAGTTAGTTGAGCTATTCCTGCTTCATTATTTGTATCAACACCACAACATTGCAAAGCACGTTTACGCGTTTCTTCGCTAAAAAATACCTGTTCACCTGTATACTTAGTGAATTCAAAGCCAATACCATGCAGGTAAAACAACTGCGAAAGAGCATCCATTGAATCGCCTTAATTAGTGCGTTGAGTATTTACTATGCTGTTTTCTGTGCCAAATGTATTGCCGATATAACCGTCAGCTTGATGGTCGTTATCCCAAATATCTCCATTAATTAGATAACGAAAGTGAAATTGTTGATCGATAGGTAAGCGTTGCTTAAATTTAAACACACCTTGTTTTTTGTAAAGCTTCATTGGCACTGGTTGCCAATCATTAAATTCACCTAATAAGCAAACTTCTTCTGCCTCTGGATGAGAAAATTCAAAAGTAACTTCAGCTTCATTTTTTGTTTTAAAAAAACGTTTATTCAACATAGCAGGCTCCAACTAAACCGAAAAGGGTACTTAATCTTTGCCACAGGCCATACAACTAAATAAAAAGGCGATGTGGATTCCATTCAAAATCATTAAACACGTTTTAAGTTAACCAAAACTTTATTTACGCATTATTACAGTGCAACAATTCATTTTTTCTGCACCTAAAAAGTGCGGTTAGTGTATAAACAATCTATTTTAAAAAGCTAACTAGTACAGAGCAATTTTTGAACCAACTAGGCTTACACTGCATTTTATTTATTTAACCGAATTTAAAGTTAAATAATCCATAAGTATTACCTAAATTTATAAAATTCTTTTGTTATGTACTTTCATCAGCGATAATACACATCATCTTAATACTCTGAAATATCATAATTTTCATGTTGAAAAAAAGCATTTTTATAACTATAGCCACCATATTTTTAATAATAGCCACACTTGTTGGTTCTTCAATCTATACCCTTTATAGTAAAAAAGAAATCTCAGTTGATCCTAAATTAAAAGAAATATCAGGTATTGAATTTGATAAGCACAAACGTTTATGGGCTATTAACGATGGAGGCAATGAACCTAAGCTTTACCGACTCAATAAAGACGGTTCTATTGCTAAAGAAATTTTAGTTGAAAACGCTAAAAACATTGATTGGGAAGACATGACTCAAAACAAATTTGGGCATTTCTTTTTAGGCGATTTTGGTAATAACAAAAACGATCGTAGATGGCTCACTATTTATAAAATAGAAAACCCGATAGATATAAAAACAGATACGACTCAAGCAGAAATAATTAAGTTTACCTACCCCGAAATGGATGGCAGTCCAATAAAACCCAATAATCGTAATTTTGATTTAGAGGCATTTGTAGCACTCGGCCGCCATTTATATTTATTTACTAAAAATCGCACAGAGCCCTTCGATGGCATTACTAAGGTTTATAAAGTGGGGGATCATGCAGCAAATTTTGATGCTGAGTTAGTTGACTCTTTTAAAACGTGTACCACGCTTGAAAAACTCTGCTGGATAACATCGGCCGCTTTAAGCCCTGATCGTAAAAAACTAATATTACTTGATTCAACCAGTATTTGGCTATTCGAAAATTTTGAGGGTGATAAGTTTTTTTCTAGCGATGTATCAAAAATAGATTTAGGGATTGTTACTCAAAAAGAAGCTATCACTTTTTTTGATGACAATACTATTGTATTTACAGATGAAGAGTTTAAAGGTATTGGCGGTAATGCTTATTTTATAAAGCTTGATGAAGCTAAAAAAGAAATTATAAGAAAAAAGCCGACCTCAGAAAAAATACATCCATAATATAATGTTAGCTAAGCAAAAGTTCTAAAGCTTAGCTAACTTATGTAACAGGTATCGAGTTAGTTACTCTTTTCGTTTGACGAATGGAGTGCTTTTTCTACATCAACACCTAAAATCAACACTCCAATATGACTATTATTATCATCTAAAACAGGAAAACTTAGCTGTACTTGAAAATGATGTGTTGATGCATCATATGTAACGCTATCAAAGTTATAGTCCTTTGACTGTTTAAATATTTTAGAAAACTTATTTTCATCTCCTTGCCAGTAATCACTGGTTAACTTACTTATTGCTATATTTTTTCCTTGGCTATCAGTCAATATAAGCTCAGTAACAACACCTTTAAACTGCGATTGCCATTTTTTAAATACCTTAGATAACGGTAAATCAAGCATAGTTAACCCATCAGCATGCCCTACGTGTTTACTTTCTTTTATCCATAGCTGGTCTCGTTTCTTAATTTCAGGCTCACTCAAAGGAGACTCATTACTTATTTGAACTTCTTCGACTAAATTAGGTAAGTTTAATAAGGTTTTAGCGCTACTGTAGAGCCTATCAAGTATTTGCTTTTCTTCACTTTTTGATAGTGAAAATGGAGCTTGCGCACAAGTATTTATATTTTCATCGAACTGCTGCATAAATTCAGGAAGGCGTTTGATAAGTGAATGCGAAGCAAATAATCCCAAAGGTACATATCTAAAAAATTCTTTTTGGTACTCGTCTTTATTAATCCCTAGCTTAGAGGCTGCTAATTCAAAATCGTCTAAATCAAGTAGGATTCTATCAATCCGTTTATGGTGCATTACATTTACTATTTCTTCTAATGAATTTACTTCTACCTCAGCAATAATATTCTGAGTTTTAAACCAATTTGCTTGATAACTTCCTCTTACTGCACCATAACGCATTTTATTTTTTGGTTTATTAATGCTCTCTGGGTGAGTAAACCAGTACCAGCTTTCTAAAAAATGGGGGATGATATACGTCCATAAGCTTTCATTTCAGGCATTAAATGGGTTGTGAAATATCCATCTAAGCGCTCTAACTTTACTTCTCGACGTGCACGTAACCATGGCAAGGTTTGTAGCTGAAAAGGGGCTCCCATTTCAAATAAAATACACTCGACTTGGTTGACTGCATTATTAGGTGCTGTGGTGGGTAAGTTTGTCCCAAACTGGAGAGGCTCAGTTAAACCTAACAAAAGAGTAAAAAGATATGCGGGCATAATCCATTGCTAAATAATGTACAAATTAAAATAAGTATAGTTATGCATATTAAAAAAGCATAAATTTTCTTTACAAAATTTTGTACCTTATCAATGGCTTCAATATTTAAATTAATGCATTTATATCTAGGGTCTGTTTATCTTTGTGGATAAAAATTTGTTCACACTAGGCGCTATTTAATTACGGCGCAAGATTTATAACCTAGTGTGCTCGATAACTGCTCCTGCGTTATTCTAATTGCTTACATCCATGTAAGAATAAGTAAAAACCGAGCAAAGCTTCCGCGCCCTGCTCACGCCCCTACCCTACATCTATGTAGGCAACCAATAGAAAATAGCGCCTAGAAAGAACCTTTTGGCGGCTGTTAATTTAACCTTGAAGGTTCAACAGACCCTAGCCTTTTTATTATTAACCTAAGGTATACCGAGTCGACTAAAAACAAAGGAACTACCCAACTCTAGCGCTTAAATTTAGTTTCTAAAATAACAGAAGATGTTGTGCGCTCCACCCCATCAAGATTTCCTATATCGTCCAACAAATGACTAAGCTGTTCTAAATTTTGAGCCTGTACCACAGCAATTAAATCAAACTCACCACTTATGGCATATAGCTGTGAAATAGCATCAATTTGCTTAAGCTCAATGTTTGTTTTAGTCGTTAATTTTTGTCTTACTTTTATAGACACATGAGCTGATACCATTTTACTAAGGTAGTCGTCACCGTAATCAACGCTGTAACCTTTAATCACACCGGTTTCTTCTAATTTGAGCATTCGGCTTTGTACTGTTGAACGAGACAAGTCAAGCATTCGCGCAAGATCAGAAATACTCGCTCTTGCATTTGTTTTTAGTACAGAAAGTAGCTTTTCATCTTGTGGAGTTATCATAATGGTTATTTTCTTCGTTATTTTGACTTTTATTTTAATCATTTTTCACAAAATAGCACTGCAATTTTAACAGCTAACCTTCGATAATGAGCTCTATAAGAAATAATAACGTGTTTGCTGAAGAATAAAGGCTATATTCTTCTTTGAGTTAGCAACTAATCTTTTATCTAAGCCCATTAAATTTAGGTGTAAAAATGCAAGTAACAAGAGACTTATTTAACGACGTAATGGTACCAAACTATAACCCATCAGCAATTATCCCAGTTCGTGGTGAAGGTTCACGCGTTTGGGATCAAAATAACAATGAGTTCATTGATTTTGCCGGTGGTATTGCCGTTAACTGTTTGGGTCACTGTCATCCTGCATTAGTTAAAGCATTAAAAGAGCAAGGCGAAAAAGTTTGGCATTTATCAAATGTTATGACCAATGAGCCAGCACTTCGTTTAGCTCAAAAAATGGTTGAAGCAACATTTGCTGATAAAGTTTACTTTGCAAACTCAGGCGCAGAAGCAAACGAAGCCGCGCTTAAGTTAGCTCGTCGTTATGCATTGGACGTATATGGCGTTGAAAAAACGCAAATTATTGCATTTAATAAAGGTTTTCATGGTCGCACATTCTTTACAGTAACTGTGGGCGGGCAAGCGGCTTATTCAGATGGCTTTGGTCCAAAACCTGCTGACATAGTACATTGTGATTTTAACGATATAGCGGCATTTGAAGCGCTGATCAGCAATAAAACATGTGCTGTTATGATGGAACCATTACAAGGTGAAGGCGGTATTATTTCACCAACAGATGAATTTGCTAAAAAAGTACGTGAACTTTGTACTAAACATAACGCGTTACTTATTTTTGATGAAGTACAAACGGGTGTTGGCCGCACAGGCGATTTATACGCTTATGAAGGTTTAGGGGTTGTTCCTGACATTTTAACAACGGCAAAAGCATTGGGTGGTGGTTTTCCCATTGGCGCTATGATCACTCGTACACCTATTGCTGAGCATTTAAAAATTGGTACTCACGGTTCTACTTATGGCGGAAACGCACTTGCTTGTGCTGTGGCCGAAGCGGCATTTGATACAGTAAATACACCAGACGTACTAAACGGTGTTAAAGAGCGCGAGCAATTATTCCGTGACGGATTAAACGCAATTAACGGAAAATACAACGTATTTAGCGAAGTACGTGGTAAAGGCTTATTAATTGGCGCAGTACTAAATGACAAATTTGAAGGCCGCGCACGCGACTTTTTAGTAGCCAGTGCTAATAATGGTTTGATGAATCTTGTAGCGGGTATGAATGTAATTCGTTTTACACCGTCTTTAATTATTCCGTTTGAAGATATTAAAGAAGGCTTAGCGCGCTTTGAAAAAGCCGTTAGCGACGTAGTAAACGGTTAATATAGTTTAAATTAGCACGCCTACTGGCGTGCTATTGGAGCAAGCAATAAATGCAAGTATTACGTCCTATTACTGCCAATGATTTTGACGCGCTTAAACAAATAGCGATTGAATCCGGTCATGGGTTTACCTCTTTACCTGTGGACGATACACAGCTTAAAGAAAAAATTGAACGTGCTGAAAAAAGCTTTGCCAAAAACATTAACCAGCCACTTGATGAAAGCTATTTATTTGTTTTAGAAGACAGTGAAACAGGTGACGTTATTGGCACAACCGCTATAGAAGCCGCAGTAGGTTTATCGGTGCCTTTATATCATTATCATTTGGGTAAAACAGTACACCACTCGCCTACTTTAAATGTATATAACACCGTTGATATTTTAAGCATGTGTAACGACTACACTGGTTGCTCAGAAATATGTACATTATTTTTGCGCGAAAATAGCCGTAAAGGCCTAACGGGTCGATTTTTATCTCGTTCACGCTTTTTGTTTATGGCTCAGCACAGCGAGCGTTTTGCCGATACTGTTATCGCAGAAATGCGCGGTGTTAGCGACGAAGACGGTCATTCTCCTTTTTGGCAATGGCTACAAGAGCACTTTTTTAGTATCGAATTTCCACAAGCGGATCACTTAGTTGGCTTAGGCGATAAGGTGTTTATTAGCGAGTTAATGCCTAAATACCCTATTTATGTGAACTTGCTTAGTAAAAAAGCCCAAGCAGTGATTGGGCATGTGCATGAAAAAACAAAACCTGCGCTAAAACTATTAGAAAAAGAAGGTTTTGAGCACAGAGGCTACGTTGACTTATTTGATGCAGGCCCAACAGTTGAAGCAAAGCTTGGTAATATTCGCAGCATTCGCGACTCTCAAGTTTGCCCTGTTACGATTGGCGAGCTTGATCACATATCACAAAATAGCTCTGATACGCTGGCTGTATGTAATCAAGGCGTAAGTGGCTTTAGAGCAACATTTACCAAAGAAGCACATTACAATCATGCAAAACATACCCTCGTCATTAGCCAAGATGTGGCTAATGCGCTTAATTTAAGCCAAGGAGATGCAGCGCGATTTTTCCGCCTGTAAATAATTTATGAATACACACCTAATTAATAATCAGTGGCATGTGGGACTTGGTCCAGCATTTGAGTCAATCAACCCAAGTAATGGCGATGTTGTATGGCAAGGTAATGGCGCAAACGCCCAGCAAGTAGATTCTGCTATAAAAGCAGCCAGAGCTGCGCAATTACAATGGGCAGACAAACCGCTTGAAGAGCGTATCGCCATTTTAGAAAACTTCGCAGCACAATTAAAAGAACACAGCGAAGAATTTGCTACTATTATTGCACGCGAAACGGGTAAGCCATTATGGGAAACCCGCACCGAAGTGGGCGCAATGACAGGCAAAGTAGCTATATCTGTAAAAGCGTACCATGAGCGTACAGGTACAACTGAAAACCCAATGCCCGGTGCTAAAGCGTTTATTAGACACAAACCGCATGGCGTTGTGGCTATTTTTGGCCCGTATAACTTTCCGGGGCATTTACCAAACGGGCATATTGTTCCTGCAATTTTAGCCGGTAATACCGTTGTATTTAAGCCATCAGAATTGACTCCGCACGTTGCAGAATTTACCCTCTCACTTTGGTTAAAAGCAGGTTTGCCCGCGGGTGTTATTAACCTTGTCCAAGGTGAAATTGAAACAGGTAAAGCGCTTGCTTCTCATAAAAATATAGATGGCTTGTTTTTTACCGGTAGCTCAAACACAGGCCACTTATTACATAAACAGTTTGCAGGACACCCTGACAAAATTTTAGCACTTGAAATGGGCGGCAATAATCCTCTTATTGTAAAAGATGTGAGTGATGTAAGCGCTTCTGTGCACGATATTATTCAATCAGGCTTTATTACCTCAGGCCAACGTTGTACGTGTGCACGTCGCTTATTTATTGAAAAATCAGCCAACGGCGATGCTATTTTAGAAAAGCTAATAAGCGCAACTAAAAACATAGTTGTAGACGACAGTTTTGCTACAGAGCAGCCTTTTATGGGTGCAATGATAAGCGAAAAAGCAGCACTGGGTATGGTTGCCGCGCAAAGTGAATTAGTCTCAAAAGGTGCACAAATCCTTGTTGAACTTAAGCAATTAAAACCAGGCACAGGTTTTGTAAGCCCGGGTATTATTGATGTAACAAGCATTACTGACATGCCAGATGAAGAGCATTTTGGACCGCTAATTAAAGTGTATCGTTATACCGACTTTGACAGCGCAATTATTGAAGCTAACAACACAAGCTTTGGTTTATCTGCAGGTTTACTTAGCGACAGTGAAGATGACTACACTCACTTTTTAAAGCGCATTCGTGCCGGTATTGTTAACTGGAACCGCCCTATTACGGGTGCCTCTAGTGCAGCTCCATTTGGCGGTATTGGCGCCAGTGGTAATCACAGAGCAAGTGCATACTATGCCGCCGATTATTGCGCATATCCTGTAGCATCTGTGGAGTCAAACAAAGTGAGCTTACCGCAAACCCTAGCGCCGGGCTTAGTAATTGAATAAGCAATAAAACCAAATTTTAGATTTAAGGACTTAACATGCATACTGATGTAAATACATTATTTGAGAACCTTTGGGAAAACTATTTAAACGTAACTCCATCGGCAGATAAAATTCATGACCTTTTAGGTTCAACGCAAAAAGATGACATCATTAACGATCATATTGCGCTGCGTACATTTAATATAGAAAAAGTGAGTCTTGAAAAGCTCGCCGCTCACTTTTTAGCAATTGGTTACAAAGAATGTAGTGAGTACCACTTTGAAGCTAAAAAACTTTACGCAAAACACTATGAGCATAGCGATCCTAATCAGCCAAAAGTATTTATCTCTGAACTATTAGTAGAAAAATGCTCGCCAGAGTTACAAGCCATCGTGACAGATATGGTAAGTCAAATTGACGAAAGTGCAGTTACAGCAGACAACTTTTTATATTCAGGCACGCATTGGCAAGTAAGCACCGATACTTACAAACAACTGCTAGCTGAAAGCGAATATGCAGCGTGGATGTCGGCGTGGGGCTACCGCGCCAATCACTTTACCGTAAATATTAATACGCTTGCTAAGTTTGATAACATTCATGATGTTAACCAAGCCCTAAAAGATGCTGGCTTTTCGCTTAATACGTCAGGCGGCGAAGTTAAAGGCTCACCAGAGGTGTTACTAGAGCAATCGTCAACACTTGCTGATGAATACTCTGTTACCTTTAGTGACGGTGATATGAGCATCCCTAGCTGTTTTTATGAGTTTGCTATTCGTTACCCTAAAGCCGACGGTGAGCTTTATACTGGTTTTGTTGCAGCCTCAGCTGACAAAATATTTGAAAGCACCAACGCTCGATAGCAAAACCTAAAGTACTTTATTTAAAAAGCCCGTTATGGGCTTTTTTTATGTCGGTAAGTTATGTTGATTAATTATAAAAATAACGGTTTATAATCGTTTTCTAACTTTTCAAACGACAAGTCGCCAATAAAACGACCGAAGCTCAACCAAGTTGCCAAACCGCGTAAATCTTTAAAGTGTGGTGGCACAAATTGTGGACTCTCTATTACACCTAAATCATGAAGCTGCGATATTAATCTAAAATCATCTATTGATATTTTACCTACCAGTAATAAAGGGAGTCTATCTATTCGACCAAGCTGTATTGCAACGCGTATTAAGTTATAAACCAATACAAAGCCTTTAATGTAGGCAATATCTTTTGTAAAAGGCAAACCTGTTGGCGTACTGCCTCTAAATACACGCTGCGCTAATGTGTAACTGTCATCTTTTGATAAACCCTGCGCTACGTAATCACGGTAAATATCTACAAACTCAGCACCATCAATTACCTTTGTAACAGCTTGAATACGATTTACTAATTTAGATAAACGCCTTGGGGTCGATTTTAATGTAATAATTTCGGTAAGGACCGCTAAGCCTTCTTGGGTAATAGTGGAGCTAGGTGTGCCTTTACTTAAACATGTTAAATACGGCTGTGCTAAACCATTTTGAGTGGTACCTACGTGTATCCACCCTTCGTGAACTTCTAAGATATCAAGTTCACGCTGCGAAAACTTAACATCTTGATTAAGCTTTATATTATTAGCACCTGCGGCTGCATCACTGACAATACCATCGCTAAGCATTACCTCTACATTTATGCCTGCCATACTGGCATTTACTTGCTCAGACAAAATACGCACTGCATCAACAGCATCAATATTTTTAGGGTCGTCAGGCAGTATGTCGGCTATAAGTAAATTTTGCAGCGGTTTATCTAGCATATTAGCTAGCTCAGAAAGTGAGGGCTCACCGGCATGAAATAAATCTTTAGGGTGACCAAATAACTCCACCGATAAGTCATGAAACTCTGGCGTTCCACGATACTCAAGCATACTTAATACTGTTTTATACTCTGTGCACATTTTTCCCATGTATTGAGCTATGGGATTTAACTGCCCCAATTGGTTAATAATGTTACGGTGCAAAGTAGAAAACGCTTGGCGTAACTCGCTAGGTACAAAACCAAGATCGCGCTGTTGATAGTATGCACGATCGATCAGTGGATTTTTTTGACATTTTTGTCTAAAAAACTCCTCTTTAGTTTGTTTATCCCAATTAATAGCATCGAGTATCCTAATTGGCGTTTGCAATGCAATTAATTGATCCGATAACTCACGAGTTTTTAGTAGTAACGCCTTGTCTATCATGCTCTAAGCTCAACAATAAATGAGTTTTGAGCATAATTTAAAAAAGCGAAATTACAAAGTAATATCACACTTTTTTAGCTATTGTTTTTAAGATGATCGACCCTCATATCTATATCGTATTAGCTTTTTAATAAAAGGTATAAAACATGAAAAACGAACTCGACAATAAACAGATTTTAGCCGTATATGAACGCATAATTCAAAAAGGTGAAATGACTGATGAAGGCAAACATTATCAGGGAGTTACTGCATATTCAGACGTAGACGGTTACACCGTATATCTACAAGGTAGCGGCGTAGAACTGCGTTTTGGTTTTCATAATACTTACCACCTTGACTACGAACATGAAAAGCATAAAGACGACTTTTTGAAAAAATTATATAACATTGCAAACGAGAGCTAATGCACCCACGAAAACTAAGACACCGCCCGACCAGTAAGCTCAATACTACTTTTATTAATCAAGTAGTAGAAGAGCTTAAAGCTAATCCAAGTAAAGTCTCTATTATTCAAGACAACCTAGAACAGTACCGTTCTCAAACTCATTTAAAGCGTGGTTTTTTACTGGCTATAGAGCGCTTTGATTGGGTATTTGAAGCAAGCAAAGATATTGATTTCATTTGCCAGCAAATTTTAGCTGATGACTACATTGGCAATAGACTAAGACGTTACCCCCTACTTTTTAAAGGCGTTATTAATAATGCCTGACCTTCAATACCAACCGCTTTAAAACGATAAAACCACAAATTTTACTCTCTATATAAATTTATTAGAGCACTAAGCAATTGCAGGTTTAGTGCGCTTTTGTATCAAAATAATACTATTAGTACTCTAACTATTATTGCTCTAATGGTTTTTTGACATTTTATTCATTTATTGCTGTAAACAAATCATTACTATTATTTAATTTCAAAATTAAATTCACAAGCCTTTGTTTTAAATAAAATAAAACAAAGTAAAACCTTATCTTCTTTATCGCATTAGTTTCGCTTTTATTAATGATTAATCTACATTTTGGCATCTAGATATTTACTTCAGCCTTGAATTGTTAGAGCTATTACCTTAAGCTTATCTTTATTGAACGTTCAATTAATAAAAATTATGCCTAAAGTCGGAATGGAACCTGTCAGACGTCAGCAGCTAATTGACGCGACTATAGAGTCAGTTGCAACTAATGGACTACAAGGCACAACTATAAACAGCATTAGTAAAAATGCCGGTTTATCGTCAGGCATCATTAGTCATTATTTTAATGGTAAGCAGGGGTTAATTGAAGCCACTGTTAGATACTTACTAACAAGCTTAAAACAAGGCTTGATAAGTAAAGTAAATAACCAAACGAATGCCATTGAACGTTTAATGATTATTATCGAAGCCAACTTTGCGCTTGTACAACAGCGTAATGATACAACCCGAACGTGGTTAAGTTTTTGGGCGCAATCGATGCATGATGAAGAATTACACAGACTACAAAACGTAAACAGTAAACGCTTGCAAAGTAATTTAGCATTTTCTTTTAAGCAATTAATGCCTATTGAGCAAGCAAAGCAAGCTGCAGAACTTAGCGCCGCAATGATCGATGGCCTATGGTTAAGAGCAGTACTGAGTAAATCAGACAATAATCAGTTTAAACACAGTGAAAAGTTAGCAAAAAGCTATGTACTTTCACTTATCAAGCAATATGGAGCCTAGCGTGACTACACCTGTCTATCAAAATTTTATTAACGGCCATTTTCTTGCAAACCAGAGCGGCAAAACATTTGATGTAACAAACCCAGCAACGGGTGAGGTTATTTACGCAGTAGAAATTGCCGACGAATTTATTCAAAACGCAGCCATTGCCAGTGCAAAGCAAGGTTTTGCACAGTGGTCAGCAATGACACCTATTGAACGTAGTCGTATTTTATTAAAAGCAGTGGCTATTTTACGCGAGCGCAATGATGAGCTAGCACTCGTAGAAGTACTCGACACCGGCAAACCAATGCAAGAAGCTAATTGTGTTGATATTGAAACCGGCGCTGATGTAATTGAATACTTTGCAGGCCTTGCGCCAGCACAAGTAGGCCAACAACAAATGGTTGGTGATGACTTTTACTACACACGTAAAGAGCCATTAGGTATCTGTGCGGGTATAGGTGCATGGAACTACCCACTACAAATTGCATGTTGGAAGTCGGGCCCTGCCCTTGCTGCTGGTAATGCATTTATATTCAAACCATCTGAAGAAACACCACTTGGCGCAATTAAACTTGCAGAAGTATTTGTTGAAGCTGGCGTACCTGCAGGTGTGTTTAATGTTGTTCAAGGCGCAGGCGATGTAGGCCAGTGGCTAACGCAGCATAGCGATATTGATAAAGTATCGTTTACGGGTGAAGTAGGCACAGGTAAAAAAGTAGTAGCGAGTGCTGCCGGTACGTTAAAAGATGTCACGATGGAACTTGGTGGTAAATCTCCACTATTAGTATTTGATGATGCCAACATAGAGCAAGCGGTTAGCGCTGCTATGTTAGGTAACTTTTATACGCAAGGCGAAATTTGTACTAACTGTACACGTATTTACGTTCATAAAAATGTATATCAGCAGTTTATTGATGAACTTAAAGCGCGCACTGAGAAAAACATTATTGCTGGCGACCCACAAGATTTAAATACAAACTTTGGCGCACTTATCTCTAAAAAGCACCAAGAACTAGTAATGAGCTACGTGAATAAAGGCATCGAAGAAGGTGCAACGCTATTAACTGGTGGTACAACGCTTTCACCTGAATCTGCACCTAATGGCTATTTTGTAGCACCGACTGTGTTTATTGATTGCAATGACGATATGACAATCGTTAAAGAAGAAATATTTGGCCCTGTAATGAGCGTGCTTGTTTTTGACGACGAAGACGATGTTATTGCACGCGCTAACGCAACTCACCTAGGCTTAGCCGCAGGCGTATTTACTAGCGATATTAAACGTGCGCACCGCGTTATCCATAAGTTACAAGCTGGTATTTGTTGGATTAATGCATACGGTAACTCACCTGCTGAAATGCCAGTTGGCGGTTATAAACAATCGGGCATTGGCCGTGAAAATGGTATACAAACTCTTGATCAATACACGCAAACTAAGTCTATTTATGTTGGTATGGCCGACATAGAAAGCCCATTTTAAGGCGCCTTACTATGAGTAATCATTACGACTATATTATTGTTGGCGCGGGTTCGGCGGGCTGTGTTTTAGCAAACCGCTTATCTGAAGATTCAAGTAACCGCGTGTTACTACTAGAAACTGGCGGTAGCGATAAAAGTATTTTTATAAAAATGCCAACCGCGTTATCTATTCCTATGAATAGTGACAAATACGCATGGCAGTTTCATACCCAGCCCGAGCCTCATTTAGATAACCGTGAAATGCATTGTCCTCGAGGCAAAGTATTAGGCGGCTCGTCATCTATCAACGGCATGGTATACGTACGTGGCCATGCAAAAGATTTTGACGAATGGCAGCAACACGGTGCAAACGGCTGGGATTACCAATCGTGTTTACCGTATTTTCAAAAAGCAGAAAACTTTTATCTTGGTGAAAATACTTACCGTGGTGGCAAAGGCCCGCTTGGCGTTAATAACGGCAACGAAATGAAAAACCCGCTTTACCGCACCTTTATCAAAGCAGGTGTACAAGCCGGTTACGCGTCTACAGATGATTATAATGCATCGCAGCAAGAGGGTTTTGGCCCAATGCACATGACTGTAAAAGACGGCGTGCGCAGCTCTGCTTCGCGTGAGTATTTAGACCCTGTTAAATCGCGTAGTAATTTAACAATTATTACAGGTGCACTAGCACAGCGCGTGATTTTAGATGGTAAAAAAGCCACAGGCATTGAATACAAAGTAAATGGCGACGTTAAAACAGCACATGCTGCAAAAGACGTAATATTAAGTGCAGGCCCAATCGGCTCTCCACATATTTTACAACTCTCTGGTATTGGTGATACTCAATCGCTTGAAAAAGCAGGCGTTGAAGTACAGCATCATCTACCAGGTGTAGGTCAAAACTTACAAGATCATCTTGAGTTTTACTTTCAATACAAGTGTAAGCAACCTATCACGCTTAACGGCAAACTAGGCATTGTTTCAAAAGGGTTGATTGGTGCGCGCTGGTTATTAACGCGTTCGGGTTTAGGTGCAACGAATCATTTTGAATCGTGTGCGTTTATTCGCTCAAAACCAGGTGTTGAATGGCCAGATATTCAATATCACTTTTTACCAGCGGCTATGCGTTACGATGGTAGAAGTGCATTTGCAGGTCATGGTTTTCAGGTACATGTGGGTCATAACAAACCAAAAAGTCGCGGTAGTGTCACTATTGCTTCTGCGAACCCTGAGCAACCACCAACCATTTTATTTAATTACCTTGAACACCAAGACGATATTGAAGGCTTTAGAGCGTGCGTTCGCTTAACACGCGACATAATCGAACAAAGTGCCTTTGATGAATACCGCGATGAAGAAATTCAACCAGGTAAACATATTCAAACAGATGAAGAAATAGATGCCTTTGTACGCCAAGCCGTAGAAAGTGCCTACCACCCTTCTTGCTCATGCAAAATGGGTGAAGATGATATGGCCGTTGTTAATTCAAATACGCAAGTACATGGTATTGAAGGACTACGTGTTGTTGACTCATCTATATTCCCAACAGTTCCTAACGGAAACTTAAATGCGCCTACTATTATGGTTGCTGAAAAAGCAGCTGACATAATTTTAGGTAAAGAACCATTACAGAAATCGGATGTGAATGTTGCCATAACAACAGATTGGCAAGAAACACAACGTAGCTCGGAGATCTAATTTTAGCCACATGCTCAGGTTTAGCCTCGTAGGGCTAAACCGTTGCGTGCCTTGCAGTGGCACACGATGTAAATAGGTTACGTTGTGTTAATGCGAGAATAAAACAATAAAATACGGAGTGCTTATGAATTATTTTTATTCATTATTGGAGGGTAACAATGACTATTTGGCTTAATGCAGGCATCATTTTTACCTTACTTGCTATTATCACTATTTTAATTAAATGGGGTAATGTTCGCGTAGTAGGTGTAACACCAGTTAGAACCTTTACGTTTATAGCAATACTATTTACTTCTGGCCTTGATGTTGGCCTAATTATGTTTCCTTTAACTGAGTTTGCAGGTTATGCAGACATAAAAGCAAGCCCAGAATACGCGTTTGCAAATCCACTGGCTATTGAGTTTGGCTACTGGGGATTTTTGATCTGGGGATTTTACTTTCTTACGTGCTTTTATTTCTGTGTAATAGAACCTAAAGTGAAATTTTTCGAAATTCCTTGGGTTAAATTTATCAATAACGTTGTAATTATTGGTACATGTGCATTTACCGCTTATTTACTGCTTACAAACCTACCATGGTATTTACCCGTATTAGGCGATGGAACAAGTATAGTTTCTGAGTTTTATTTAATTGTATTCGCGGCTATTTGTTTTGCTGTGTACTCAAGTACTGACATTAAATATGTACGTATTTTAAGTATCTCTACTACGTGGTTATTCTTAGCCTTAATCGCCTTTATGTGGGCTGGCGCATTTGTAATAGGTGATAGTCAAATGTCAGCATTTACAGATAACTTAGGTTCTATTGGTACTTACTTTGCAAACATTAATGAATTTGTTTTACCGCTTAATGATTACCATGAGTTTTACTTATTCTGGTGGTTTGCGTGGAGCATAATGATTGGTCAATTTACATCACGCTTTGTTGGTGGACTTAAAACATACCAAGTATTAGCTGCAATGTTGATTTTCCCTTCTATTCCTATTGCGATTTGGTTTAGCGTACTTTATCACTACCATGAAGCGGGCATCCCAACTCAAGGTATTAAAAACTTCGCTATGGTATTTGTAGGTATTGTATTTGTAATTAACTCACTTGATTCGTTAGTGCGTTTATATACAGATAACCTAAACTTTACCGTAAAGCGTTTTGGCAAAATGAAATACATAATCGGAAATGTTGTTGCTCTATCATTACTTACACTATTGTTTAAATTAGAATTTTTACAAATTCAGTGGGTAGGCGCATTAGTTATTGGCTTGTTCTTTATCTGTGCAGCTTTTATTGGTTACAGTAAATTTAAAACAGTAACGAATATAGATAGCTCACCAAAAGCAAACGCAATTGATTACACAAAAATAGACACAGTACACTAGAGATTAATAATGAATAACAAACTAAAACAACTTGTAGTAGCACTACCATTTGCACTTTTATCAACAACTGCAGCAGCTGATTGGTCAACAACAATCACTGCGGCGTCTGACTACACTTTTAATGGTGTAACACAGACCGATAGCGACCCTGCAATTCAAGGCAGCTTAGATTATGCCTTTGATAGTGGTGTTTACGCTGGTGTTTGGGCTTCAAACGTAGATTTTGGTGACGACACTGATTTTGAGCTTGATGCTTACTTAGGTAAATATGTACAACTTGATGAGCAATTTAGCGTTGATTACGGTATTGCTTATTACACTTATCAAGGTAATAACAGTGACGGTAACTACGCTGAAGCTTACACTAAGTTTGGTTATGCAAGTGAATACGGCCAAACTGAGCTTAACTTTTGGTACAGCTGGGATTACTTTGGTCAAGGTGGAGGCCACGTTATTTCGATGATAGCACACACTTATGAGCTAGCTCCTAATCATGCACTACGTGCCAGCTTTGATATTTCAAACTCACTTGATGGTGATAAGTATGAGTGGGATGATATTAAGGGAGACAAATCATATTACCACTATCGCTTGGCATACCAAACAAGCTACGAAGGGTTTGGTATTGAAGTGGCAGCTGAAAATACAAGCCTTGACTACGACTATGCTGATGAGCGTATTGTACTTGCTGTTTCACGCACATTTGATCTTTAATACAATAATTACTGATTAAACAAAAAATGCCACTCTATTTAGAGTGGCATTTTTATTTGTAAAATAACTAACTAACTAACTAACTAACTAACTAACTAACTAACTAACAATATCCCACGCACTTGTACCCGATGCAGAAAGATTACTGGTGTTATTACGTAATACTTTATTGCCTACATTAGCTGATGACTCAGGTCGGCTTACTAAATACCCCTGAACAGAGCTCACCCCCATTTTTTTAACAAGCTCAAACTGCCCTATTTCTTCAACGCCTTCAGCTACAATTTTAAGGCCCAGCTTCTGTCCAAGTTCACTAATTGTATTTAATATATCATTGTATTTTTGGCTTTTATTGGCTTGAGCTATAAACGAGCGATCAATTTTAATAACATCAATTGGTAAATCCGCTAATGTACTCAACGAGCTAAAACCTGTACCAAAGTCATCAATTGCAATAGTGATGCCTTCTTCTCTTAATCTACTTAGCTCTTTAATTATTCTAGGGCTGGCTTGAATAAATGTTGATTCGGTAATTTCAAGCATTAGAGACGTCGCCGGTAAGCCGGTTTTTTTTAGCTTCTTCATTATCCAATCATAAATATCACGGTGCTTTAACTGAATGCCCGAAACGTTAACAGATATTTTTACTTTGCGCATACCTGCATTATGCCATGCAGCCATTTGCCGACACGATTCAAGCATAATCCAATCGCCAAGCTCTAATATTAAATTCGACTCTTCTGCTATTGGAATAAATTCTGAAGGTGGGATCATACCTTCAACCGGGTGGTCCCAGCGTGTAAGCGCTTCAAAATAATCAATCATACAATCTTCAACATGTACAATTGGCTGAAAAGATAAGTAAAAATCTTTACACGCGAGCGCTAAACGCAATTCTTCGAGTAAATAATGATAACGGCGCATTTTGTTACCCATTTCTGGCGAGTAAACTTTAAATACTCCTTTACCATCGCTCTTAGCTCTGTACATAGCAACATCAGCTAATTGTAAAAGTGCTTGTGGGGTTGACGCACTTTCTGGGTAAGCCGCGATACCAATACTGGCACTAATTTTGACTATTTTATTGCCAAGCACAAAGTCTTTTTCAAGCTCACTTAGCACGTGCTTCGCTATGTCAACAACTCTGTCGCTATCATCGAGTAGTTCTATAAATATGGAGAATTCGTCCCCTCCTAACCTTGATAAATTTTGCTCTAATTGGTTAGCGCTATTAATATTACTTAACTTATGGTGACGTAAAACATTTGCAAGTCGACTGGCCACTTGAACTAATATCTCATCACCAAAACTGTGGCCATACGAGTCATTTACTTGTTTAAAGCCATCCAAATCGATAAATAGAAGCGCACACTTGAGATCTTCCTGATTAGCATGATTTATTTGTCTGTCTATGTGCTCAATATATGCATGGCGGTCAATTAACTGCGTCAGTTTATCTTGACAAATACTTGTTTGAGTTTGTTTTACATAATTAACTACATGTGAGTTTAAGCTATTTATAGATTGGCTTAAGCTGCTTACACCCATAGGATTCTCTGGTGGCGTAACTTGTAAATTAAATGCCGTAAGTAAACTATTGGCTTGGCGGTTAAGCTCCGCTATTTGATTTTTATAATGACGTTTTCTACGTTCTCTACGTAAGTAGATACCTGAGCCAAATATCAATATACATAAAAATAAAAAGTTCATGGGTGATGCGAGCGTCATCATGATTAACTTATTAGAATCAGCTGCTACAAATTGGGTATCAGTGGTTTTGATAAGTAAAAAATCAGCTGTTGGCTGCTCAATTATATAATGGCCATTTAAAATGGGATTATACCAAGGAGCCATATCAAGGGAGGTATTCGTGATCTCGAAACTTCGTATATCAATATTAGTCTGAAATAGATTTATACGGTTGATCTGATTAGTTAACTCTATGTTTATGCAGAAACAAAATAGAACTATGATTAAGAAAATAAAACCGAGCGGCTTAAGTTTATTCATAAAAAAAATCCATCTATTTTGCTTCTCCTATCAAACCTATTACCAAAAACGGATTATATCGCTTGCATTTAGTACTACGCAAGCATTGATATAATCCTAAGCCATTAGAATAACAAAAAATTGTAAGTATAATGGATTAACTAACTATATCTACATTATAGTATAGGTGGGATTAATAAAAATAAACAAAAACGTTTTAATTGTTTAAAATTTAATACATTCGGTATATAAGCTTTGTCGTTTTTTTTGCCGCATTAATCTATGCCTCACCACTACAGCTTTAAGTACTTATATTTACTCAACCTTTATCGCATTTGCTCCGCTGTCGTACATCATTTAAAAATTATTCTTGCGCATGATGCATTGCTACTCAAACTAGTTAAAAATCATCGCTAGTACTGTTATTATTAAAATTTAAAGCTGCCATGCATAGCTAACTTTTGTAAATAAGGTACGCTGATCTCGCTCAATATTTTTAAGTGAATCGTCTTGGTAACCTCTATCTGAGTAACCCAAATAAAACAGTGTTTGCGCATTAATTTTATATGAGTAAACAAGCTGACTACCATAGTCTTTGTTAATTTGGCTAACTTGATAAAAGTAGGCATTTTCGTCTCTATCAATATCTTCAAATTGCAAAATAAGCTTAAGGATTGAACGCATACTAAATTTATAATGAAGCCTAAAATCAACTAAGTTAGCTGTAAATACACGCTCCCCTTGTGGGTTATCTAATTGGCTGTAGTTATGTTTTACATCGAGCTGCCAATGGTCGTTAATGTCCCACACCATTTGGGTTTGGGTGTCAAACGCGTCGCCTAATTGCTCATTTGCATAATCAATGCGGCTAGCGTATTCAACATATAATGATAACTTTAAATCTTTAGTGGGTTTAAAGCCCGTATAAATGTAACCAATATTTTGATTATAAAAATTGTCATTATAATTTTCATAACGGTGTACTAAACCAATTTCAAAAATAGATTGTTTTTGGCCTTTAAAACTCAAAAAGCCTTCGTATTCTTCTTCAAGTAAGTCGCCATTTTGCGCCCACGTTTTATCCCAGTCAGCTTCGTATGACCATGAGGTAAGTAAATCAGACTCATCTCTGTACCATGTTTGTCCGCCACCAAAGCCTACTTTTTCATAATCGACTTTAGCTTGATAACCTAAATCAGTGCGGTAGTCCTGCCCAATATTTTCATAAGATGCAAATAATTTGTAATCACGTTTATCGCGGGTAAATTCTAGAGCATAAGCTTCATCTGATTGAGTTTCAGATAAGTTATAGTTTTGAATTAAAAATTCAGAGTTACGAGTATCAGCAGATGACACTTGATACAAAAGAGTATCCGATTGATTAAACCAGTAGCTACCATCCACTGATAATACAGTGTTGTGATAATCGTCACTTTCTCTGTGCGTGCTTGAAATACCAATAGTACCTTGCTGACCTAAGTCATATTGATAACGCCCTGCGGCTGCATTCGTTTTTTCGTTTAAGCTTGCAAAGCCAGAGCCCTGATTCGCTGGCAGTAAAATATTACTATTGTCGTCATCAGCTAGCATTAGCGCATAACTATGATCACCCGTTTTACCCGTCAGCTTTGCACCTAAAGTAGGCTCTGCAATTGTACGTGTATATAAAAGCTCAAATAAGCTACTTTTAAAGTAAGAAGCACCATCTAAAAAGAAAGGACGTTTTTCAGCGTAATAAATTGAAAAGGTTGTATTTACATCAAGCTCTAAAGAGTCAGTTTCTACTTGCGAAAAATCAGGATTAATTGTCGCGTTTAAAACAGCATCTTTTGTTAAACCCCAGCGTAAATCTAAGCCCACTTCAGTATCTATATCACCCTTATCCCAATCACCTGGCAACGCGGATTTATTATCGTTACGCAGTGTGGTTAATGTAGGTGTTAATTGGATATTTTTACTTGATTCAATGTCACTAAATCCAACTAACTTATCAAACTGGCAAAGGCTGCATTTCACATTTCTATCAAACCCCATATTTGATAGCTGATATAGCACATCACGTTGGTAGTTTCTCATTACAGAAAAACCCCACGTTAGCTCATTTTTATTTTCAGGAAAACGCAGTGCTTTAAAAGGAATACGCATTTCAACAACATAACCTTTGTCGTTAATTTGTCCTGCGCTATCCCAAATAGCATTCCATGAGGTATCAGAACTCCACCCATCGGTGTCGGTCATTCGTATATCGCCTTGCGCGCCCAGCGGGTTAACATGGAATTCATAACCACTGCGTTCATCATTAAATGTATCAATAACAAGAATAACGACGTCGTCTTCCCATAGCGTATCGCGGTCACGAAGTGATGCACGAATTTGCTCAGGGTTAGGATCCTCAGCAATAAAACCAACATATAAGTTAGTGCCATCTTCGTAAATAAAGGCATCAGTTTTTACAGGGGGTGTGCCTTTTTCGTTAGGCTCATCTTGGTAAAATAAAGATATACGTGTTGCATTTTGCCAGTGCGCTTCATCCATAACACCATCAACGGTGATATTTGAATCAATACGGGACAAGGATACTTGCTGTTTTTTAGCCGCTACATCAAGGCTTGAAAGTAATAAAACAAAACTTAAAAATAGGAAGATAAACTTTTTTATTATAGTTATAAAGTACTGCATAAACATCCATTTAGACTGTAATTACTCATAAGGAGCAACTTAAGCTGAGGATTGTAATTTATCCAGGTACATTTGTTAATAATTTGAAATAAAAAAATCAACTATTTAATGATAAAGGAGTAACTAATTGTTATGTATTATGTTTCGAGTAGTTTAAGCTTATCGTCTATGCCATTCCATACATCAGCGTCCTCTGGTGCAGGTTTAACCTCTGTAATGCGCGGCCAGACCAGTGCAAGTTCAGCATTTAATTCAGTAAACTCTTTTTGAGACTCTGGTAGCTCATCTTCTTGGTATATCGCATCAGCTGAACACTCAGGGACACATAAGCCACAATCAATACAATCAATCGGGCTAATTGCTAAAAAATTAGGGCCTTCAAAAAATGCATCTGCTGGGCACACTGATACGCAATCGGTGTACTTACATTTTATACAATTTTCGGTGACAACAAACGCCATACTATTTTAATACCTAAGATTTTGAACAACAGTTGTGGATCATACCCATCCACCCCAAAAATACAATAAATAAGTGCCATATCAGGCTATTTTAACGTAAGATGCGCGCCTAATGTTTGCACACTCGTTGTGCCCTGCATCCCCTTATTGTGAGCGGTAATAATACCCCGCTATGACACCTAAAAGAGATATAAATGATACGTTTAACCGAAATAAAGCTGCCACTTGATCATGACGAAGAGGCAATTGGTCAAGCAATTGTAAATAAACTAAAAATCCAACCTGAACAATTGCACAGTTTTAATGTGTTTAAGCGTGGTTATGATGCACGTAAAAAATCAGCTATTTTACTTATTTATACACTCGATATAGAAGTTGATAACGAAGCCGAGCTACTCGCAGCATTTGAAAAAGACCAGCATGTAAAAGTAGCACCAGACACAAGTTATAAATTTGTAGCCCAAGCTAACAATAATATCAAAGAGCGCCCTGTCGTGATTGGTTTTGGTCCTTGTGGTTTATTTGCGGGCTTATTACTTGCTCAAATGGGCTTTAAACCCATTATATTAGAGCGCGGTAAAGAAGTACGTGAACGTACAAAAGACACGTTTGGCTTTTGGCGTAAACGCACACTTAATACAGAATCAAATGTACAATTTGGTGAAGGTGGCGCAGGTACATTCTCAGACGGTAAGTTATACAGCCAAGTAAAAGATCCAAAGCATTATGGCCGAAAAGTCATTACTGAATTTGTAGAAGCAGGCGCACCCGATGAAATTTTATACGTAAGTAAGCCACACATTGGTACGTTTAAACTTGTCACCATGATTGAAAAAATGCGCGCTCATATAATAGAGCTTGGCGGCGAAATTCGCTTTAGCACACGTGTTGACGATATTCATTTAGACGACGGGCAAGTAACAGGTTTAACGCTTTCAAATGGCGAGCAGCTAAACACTCGCCATGTTGTATTAGCCGTTGGCCACAGCGCACGTGACACGTTTGATATGATCCACAAAAAAGGGATTTATGTTGAAGCAAAGCCATTCTCAGTCGGTTTTAGAATCGAACATAAACAATCAATGATCGATGAATGTCGTTTTGGCACAAATGCAGGAAACCCAATTTTAGGCTCTGCCGATTATAAACTTGTGCATCACTGCGACAATGGCCGCACGGTTTACAGCTTTTGTATGTGCCCAGGTGGCACAGTAGTCGCGGCAACCTCTGAAGAAGGCCGTGTTGTTACCAATGGTATGAGTCAATATTCACGAAGTGAGCGCAACGCTAACAGCGCTATTGTGGTAGGTATATCACCAGAGCAAGATTTCCCTGGTAATCCACTTGCTGGAATAGACTTACAACGCAAACTTGAAGAGCAAGCGTATGAGCTTGGTGGTAGCAACTACGATGCACCAGCGCAGTTAATTGGAGATTTCTTAAAAGGTAAATCATCTGCAGACTTAGGTGAAGTACAACCCTCTTACACTCCTGGGATTAAGTTAACTGACTTGAGTAAAGTGTTACCACAATTTGCAATTGATGCCCTTCGCGAAGCGATACCAGCGTTTAATAAACAAATTCGTGGTTTTTCAACTAACGACGGTTTATTAACCGGTGTGGAAACACGTACTTCGTCGCCTATTAGTATTAAGCGTGATAAAACATTCCAAAGTATTAACACCAAAGGGCTTTACCCTGCAGGTGAAGGCGCAGGTTACGCTGGCGGTATTTTATCAGCGGGTATTGATGGTATTAAAGCAGCTGAAGCAGTCGCACTGTCTATGTTAGAAAACGCTTAAACCTCTTTTTTAAGCTGTTTATCGAAAAGCCTCACTTTGTGAGGTTTTTTTGTGCTAAATGTATAGAAAATAATAACACCTCAAGCACCTCAACCATGATCAAAACATTTACCTTTTCGTTGCTTAGTGTATTAGCAATTTTTAACGCTAAAGCACAAGAGCTAAAAACCATCGATGAAATCCACACTGCATATAAAAATAATTCTATTAATGCACAGCAACTCACCCAAAATTATATAGACCGAATTAATAAACTTAACCCACAATACAATGCAGTTATTAGTATTGAGCCTACAGCGATTGCTCAAGCTAAAACGTTAGATGAACTTGCCGCCAAAGGCACTTGGGCAGGTCCATTACACGGAATACCTGTACTTCTTAAAGATAATATAGAAACGAAAGGCACACTTCCCACAACGGCTGGCTCTTTAGCATTTAAAAATAACGTTACTGATAATGATGCTTTTGTTGTTAAACAACTACGTAATGCGGGCGCTATAATTTTAGGTAAAGCTAATTTAAGTGAATGGGCAAATTTTCGTTCATCCTATTCGTCGTCAGGCTGGAGTGCCGTAGGCGGACAAACACATAATGCGCACGATGTAACACGTAATCCATGTGGTTCTAGTGCAGGCTCTGCTGTGGCAGTCGAACTTAACTTTGCGCCTATAGCATTAGGGACTGAAACAGACGGTTCAATTACGTGCCCTGCCTCAGTAAATGGAGTTTATGCAATAAAACCGAGTATGGGCCAAGTATCACGCTCTGGTGTTATACCTCTTTCAAGTAGCCAAGATTCAGTAGGGCCGATGGCGCATTCACTTAAAGATGCGCTGCTGGTTTTATCAGTTTTGCAAGGTGAGGACTCCCTTGATGCGACAACTACAGGGTTTGAACTAAAAACAGGTAATATAAAATCAAAATCGTCACTTATTATTGGTGCACTCCCTAGCGATAAATTTACAATTGAAACGCAGCGCCTTTATGCCAAGCAGTTACAAGCATTACAACAGGCTGGGCACACTGTTATTAATGTAGATATTACTGATAACTTAGATACGCTATTTGTTGATGAATACTATATTTTACTTTATGACTTCAAAGCCGAAATTAATCATTACCTCGCAAGCACTCCCGCACAAGTAGCTGTTAAAAGCCTAAAAGCACTTATTAATTTTAATATTCAAAATAAAAATACAGAAATGCCCCACTTTGAGCAAGACATCCTAGTTCAATCTCAGGCTATTGATTTAACTAACAAACAAAAATACCAAGAGACTAAAGAACGCTATCGCACTTTAGCAACGACAGCCATTGTTAATGTATATAAAAACAACAAGCTTGATATTGTTATAGCGCCTACAGTATCACCCGCCTGGAAAACAGACTTAGTTAATGGTGATAATTTTAATGGTAGTAGTAGTTCGTTATCTGCTATTGCAGGCACAACGCACATAACTCTGCCGGTAGGCAAAGTAAGTGGTTTACCAGTTGGTTTGTCCATAATAGCAAATAAAGAGGGCGAGCAAGCGGCTTATGTATACGCAAATATTATTGATGAGGTGTTATCGTTAGATACAAAAAAACCTGAGTAAACTCAGGTTTTTTTAAACTAAACGGCGTTAACTATGACTTTTTAAGTGACAGTTTTTCGCCTTTTAAGCTTTTACGAACGCTTGAAATACGTGAGCGATTTACAGCTCTCGCTTCACCGGTTGCTTGTCCTGATAACTTGTTAGAACGTGTACGGCGTAAATGCGCTGGTTTTTTACCAATTTTATCAATTAGTACTTCACGGTTACTTACTTCGTAACCTTCTAAATATACACGTTTGATTTTTTGACCGATTAACGTTTCAATTTCAAACAAAGTGTTTTCTTCTTCGCGGCTAACAAATGAGATTGCTTGACCTTGGCGACCAGCACGACCTGTACGGCCAATACGGTGAACGTAATCTTCTGCAAGCCATGGTAAATCAATATTAATTACACGAGGTAAACCATCAATATCAATACCGCGAGCAGCCACTTCTGTAGCTACTAATACACGTACTTTGCCTTCTTTAAATTCACGTAAAGCACGACGACGGTTACCTTGAGATTTGTCACCGTGGCAAACGCCTGCCGGAATACCATCAAGGTTAAGCTCTTTAACAAGCTCGTCAGCTGTTTCTTTCATGTTTACGAAGACAAGCACTTGTTGCCAGTTTTTCTTACCAATCAATTCAGAAAGTAGTTCTTGCTTACGACGTTCTTCAACAGGGTAAACAACATGCTCAACAGTACTTGCTGTACTGTTAGTTTGATCAACACGCACTATTTCAGCTTGTTTTAATACTTTAGATGCAAATTGTTTAATTGCTGCAGGGAAAGTAGCAGAGAAAAGTAAAATCTGGCGCTCTTCTGCACAGCTTTTAATCACGTTTTGCATGTCTTCAATAAAGCCCATATCAAGCATACGGTCGGCTTCATCAAGAACAAGGTGCTTAACACTTGCAAGGCTTAAGTTACCTAAGCGAATATGATCAAATAAACGACCTGGTGTTGCAACAACAATATCAACACCTTCTTTTAAAGCGTTTGCTTGGCCGGCGGTACTAACACCACCAAATAAACTAACAACTTTAAGTGATGTATGCTTTGCAAAATCTCTAAAATTATTTGCAATTTGTTCTGCAAGTTCACGCGTTGGCGCAAGTACTAACGCATGAGGTGCATTCGTTGTGCTGAGTTCAGACTCAACCAATTTTTGGATGATAGGTAAAGCAAACGCGGCAGTTTTGCCGGTACCAGTTTGTGCACTGGCTAAAACGTCTTTACCTTTACGAACAGCAGGGATTGCTGCGCGCTGAATGGGCGTAAGAGTGTGATAGTTAAGTTCGTCCAACGCCTGGATGATTTCAGGAGCGAAACTAAAAGATTTAAAATTCATGCTGTATAACCTACGGCCACATTATCAAGGGTCGCAAATTATACAGCAAAAACGAGTCAACAGTTAGCTTTAAACTGGATTAAAAGCTAAAAATTAGTTTGTTAAGTCATTAAAATATTGATTATCAACTCAAGAAAGCGTTAATACCTCATTTTGTTTTAATAACTGTGCTTTACCACCGACAACTTCACGTTCGTTAAGCTCATTTATTAATGGCAAACCTACTTTTTGTTGTTCATCACTAAGCGGTAAATACGGTAATCTAAATACTGGATTTACTGCACCTGTCATCATCATCGCAGTGTTAATAGCAATAGGGTTTGGCTCACAGAACAACCAGTTCATTAATGGTTGTAATGACGTATTTAACTCATCATTTTTAGTATCCATTAATTGGCGAAACAACCCAGGAATAAGGTTAGAAGTAACCGAAATAACACCGTGAGCTTTGTGTACATGACGAGCGTCGTGTGCTTCATCGTCGTTACCAGACCAACACGCAATGCCTTGCTGCTCATACTGTGCAATGCGCTCATTGCCGCCACATTCTTTAATACCAATTAGGTTCGAATGCTGTGCTAATGGTTCAATAATATCAGGTGTTAGGTCTTGACCTGTGCGACCTGCTACGTTGTAAATAAAGGCAGGTCCAATATCAAGTACGCGTTTAAAGTGCTCTTTAACACCCGCGATTGACGTACGTCCGTAATATGGGTTAATTTGCAGCGCTGCATCCATACCGCTGGCAAAGCCATATTTAGTTGCTTTAATCGCTTCACGGGTGTTGTTACTACCGGTATTACCAACAATAACCAGTTTGTCACCATATTTGTTTGCACTGTGCGCTATAAGCATTAAATGCTCTTCCCAGTTCATTAACTGGCCTTCGCCTGTTGTGCCACCAACTACAATGCCATCAACGCCCGCTGCAATTTGTATTTCAACGAGTTCATCGTACTTTGCGAGATCAATTTCACCGTTTGCTAAATATGGCGTTTTAATAGCTGTAATAAGGCTTGCTTGTTTAATTTGGTTTAGGGTGCGCATAAAAATTCATTATTTATAAAACTTGCGCTATTTGTAACATACTTGCCGGTATTTTTGGAGGTATAAGCGCACATTTAATTATAAAATCGCTTGTGTTATTGAGTTTGGTAATACAAAATGAATAACTGTATATATAAACAGTATTTTATTTTAACGATACCAGAGGCTTTATGCGTTTATCTGACTACTTAGCAACTCATTTTTATAACACCGATGAACTGTGCCAAGCATTAAACATAGATGCAGATACACTTTTAGCTTGGCAAGAGCGAAGTGTGTTCCCCAAACCAAGTTACTGTATTAAAAGTCAACTTAGCTGCAGCTCATATTCGGGTTTGTATGAATGCGAAGAATATGACGACTATTATCCGCGCGGCTGTGTTAATTGGGGGCAAGGTCTTTTAAAACAAAAAATAGAATCATCAAGCCATGCTTTTAATTATTTTGCGCAGCAATATACTGCAACCCTAACTAAACTCGCTCAGCAAGGATTTACGTTTAGCGAAGAGCTATTTGGCTGTGAAATAGACGAGCACTTACAGCAAGTTTGGCAACAGTTTTTATGCAGTAAATATGGCGTACTTACTCAAAATGGATTAATAGACGAAATAGTCTCGGTAGACATTGGCAGGCTATTAGTTGACGACATTACAGAACTGCGCAGTAAAGCGAGTTTAAACCAAGAAGAAAGAGCGCTATTACACCCCGCCATAAAGCTTTTAAACAAAGCGCTAGGGCATGGCGCCGATCATGAAAAACAACATACATTACGCACCCGCTATATAGATGCACTTATTTTAAAATACGATTTATCTATTAAATAGTTTTGCATTAGTTTAATTATTTTAGGATTATTTGACGAACAACAAGAGCTGTTAACTTAATTGTTACGCAAAATATAATTTAAAGGCACTGACTCAATGACAATCAAAACACAAATAAGTGTAATTTCTGCTGTAATCACTATCCTGTCTTTTAATACACTAGCTAAAGCTAACCACGAAATAGTAAATGACGACATAATAAAAATACAGCGTGCAGCGCTTGCTAAAAACACCGCTAATAAAGGTTTTGGGCCACAATCTCCACGCAATATTGATAATTATAAAGGCGAAAACACGGCAGCTTTCTCTCATGCCCCAACTTCATCAAATATGAACTTATGTAATATACACTTTCATAAAAATGCTGAACATGCCGGTGGCGAGTTTAGTAAATATGCAGGAAATGGTAATGGAAAAGGTTTTCAAAGTGGCTACTTATATTCAGGCTCTTTAACTAAAGGTGAAAGTAAACCAGCAAAAATTGAAATTTGTCCGAGCGATCACGGCGCGCTTTTAGTTGGCGATACCATTGAGGTTCATAACGTTCATACGTCAGCAATTGTAAGACCAGGCCCTACCTTGGGGAGTTGTTTAAGTGATTCGATTAAAAATCCGCAACTACGTGTTGAAGCTCAAGTATATGTATTAGTAAACGATGCTAACGCACTTGATTTTACTGAAATAAGCACCGTGTCATCTGTTAATGGTTACTATCAAGCTATTGCTACACCTACAAATACGGGTAAACCTGTTGTTTATAGCGGTTCAACGACTGGTCCGAGTTACAACGAAGCAGGCTCTCCTTTTCAAGTAACATGGTCAGTTAAACCAAAAGTAGCAAAGGTTGATATAAACAGTGTTGGTAAATGGTGTGAAAGTAACGCCTTTAATGAAGATCATGCCCACGGCGTACGAAATCTCGTAATAAATCCTGCACTACTCTCTAAAATCAATAATTAAAATTTAGCCAAATAAAAACAACCCACTAATTAGTGGGTTGTTTTATTATGACCGTTAAAATGAATACTTCGCTTAATGGGATAAAAATGTCACATTAAATGTATTTAAATCTTCATATGTAATACATGTTTGCTCATTAGTATTAAGCTCAACTACGCCACAGTAAGAACCAGTTATAAACACTTGCCCTGCTTTTAAGTTAATTCCCTTTGATGATAAGTAATTAACCGCCCAATAAAGTGGAAGCTGCGCAAGTTCTGCAGGGTGCACACCCGCCAAGTTTAACTCCAGCTCAGTTTGCTTAACATTGATATTTACAGTACTTGCGTTATACGCTTTGGCTCTATCTATTTGTGGGCCTAAATACACGCCTTGATTAGATAGGCCATCGGCCAGTTTTTCAATGTGAGTGCTTGGAGTGTTTTCATCAAACCTTTTTTGAATAAGCTCAAGTGCTAAATGGGCGCTGGCAAATGCAGTATCTACGTCTTCATTTGTATAGGTTTTATTACTTGGTAAATCGCTTTGTAAAATAAATGCAATTTCTGGTTCAATAAGCGCTTTATTGTTTGTTGTATACAATGGGCAATTTTCAGCTTGTTTTATAGGTGCATGTAAAAGAGGCGCTAATATAATTGAGCCATCATCCAAAGGCAGCATACACTTCCAGCCATATACAGTTTGCTCATTTAAGTAAATCATCAACTTTTGTACTTCTATCGCATCGTCAGTCGAGTCTAGTACTAACTCTTTAGGAAAGTTTGAACGCGCTGGGTTTTCTTCTCTTTGTGCTAATAAGTGAGTAGCAATTAGTTTGAGTTGTATTGAGTTGTTCACATAAATCTCTTTAAAATACGTTACTGGTTAAGCAGTAAATAGGAAGGGTTATATTATTAATGTATTAGCTTAGGCATTAGAACATCATGTTAAATGCCTATAATTAAAATTGTATTTAAAACAAAGCGTGGGAATTATTTAAGTATCAATAGATTTAAGCGAACGTAAAAACAGCCCTAAGCCACCAAACGCTAAAATTATAATAACAATCAAATCAAACGACGTCATAGTTCGCATACTAAATCGCACACTCGATATAACGCCAAATATGAGTGCGGTTAACGAGCCAAGAGATAGTATCCAGCCTAAAATGTTTTTAGAATTATAAAAAATCAGACCCACACCAAAAATAAACGGGATCATAACCATGCCGCCTGTAACGCCAAAGCCACCTAAAGCATTAACACTATAAATGCGAGAACTTAGTCCAAAATTAGAGGTCACCGAAATTGCGTTTAGCAGCATATAAAAGCCACCGCACATCATAATTAAACCAATAAAAAAATGCCCAATACCACCAGAGCTTCCACCCGCACCTTTCATTATTAATTATTCCTTTTATATTTTTGACTTATTTGTTTTAGATGGTAATTGCTCAAGTATTCACATTGACCGCAATCTACATAATCAATCAGTGCACACGCGAAAGCACTTATCGCGTGATTAGATGCCAAATAACATAAAACCAAGATAAAAAACCGTGCAAAATTGCCCATAACACAGACTCGTTAGCACTCCATGAAATAGCAATTGCTAGGGCCGTACCAAAAGAGACTCCATATTTTACTATTTCATTTCTTGAGTTTCTCATTAATTATATTCCTAATTTTTAACTTATTAGCTGCTTGATTTGCTTACTAAAACTGAAAGCTCTTTACCATCAATATTAATACTTGCTTCTTTGCCTAGTTCAACAACTAAAGAGGGAGCCATATGTTTTCCACCTAGTTTTAGGTCAGTTGCTAAACTAACAGTAAGCTCATCAATTGGCGTTACTGTAAGAGCAAAACTATACGAATTATCAACTGAAACTGACGCCTCTTCATTTGAATTGACTACTAAAACAGGTGAGCCAATTAAGTTTTTATTATCATAAAATTTAGCATTCACTACAAAACTATCATTAGCTTGTGCAAATGAAGCAAAGCCTAACAACGCTACGATTGCGATTAATTTTTTCATTATTATCTCCATATAAATTATACAGTTTAAAGCTGTTAAGGCTTTATTGGCTGTGATTTTTTAGCTAGCAATTTACCAGCTAATGATTAAAAACTTATGTTTTAGCTCTGATGACATAACCAACGCCCAGCGAACTAATATAGAACAACACTCCAAATACACTAATATCAATGAGTAGCTTTAGAATGTCAAAAGTATCTGTAAACACAAGATACTCAAAAGAAAATAAGTGAAATATAACTTTTGATCCAAAATACGCAGCTAATAAAGGGATTACAAAAATAAGAATAGATTGATTAGATTTATTAATTTCCATACCCATGTCTCCATTATTAGTTTAATTAACTCAGCTCTAAAAATATAACACACAAAAAATATATAAATAGTTTGCTATTTTGAGTCTCTTATTCAGTACCACTCGAACTATTTACGGCTGACTAAAATGCCATGTTATATTTCTATAATTTACACCAGAGAACTTTAATGTAAACAACAAATTAAATAGGCTATTTATTAGAGTGGGTTGTGATACCAAAACGACTTTTAATAAAGTTATGAACCTCTTTTGATTTCGAAGCACTACGAATGCGAATTAACAAAAAAGAGTCCTAATAGGTTTCATTGATATTGGCGAAGTTGGGTATTTAGGCAGGTTGGAGTGTAAGAATAAAAGGTGATGTAAGATAACAGCACCTATTTGAGTATTTACTTTATGATATGTAATTTAGCTAAGTATTTTAATACGTACCATAATAGGCACTATAAAAAGAATTTAACCAATTGATTTATATACATCAATACTACTATTGGTTAAAAGCCCAGTAACTTGCGTACCAAATGCTTTAAAGTGTGGCTCGTTTTTATGCGCTTCAAAGTGCTCGTCAGACGCCCACTGTTCGCTAACAACATAATCGGTATGTTCATCATCACTTTTTACAGATAGTTCATAACGTAAGCACCCTACTTCTTGGCGCGATGACTTTTGTAAGTTTTCAAGTGCTGTAAGCATCACATCTGCATCAATATTTTTGCACGACAGTGCAGCTATAACCGTTAACATGTGTATTCCTTTTAAAAGTTAAGGTGTAGATAATCTACACCTTAAAATATTTAGTTTAACTTTGCGTTTGAGGTAAGTTTACTGATCCCACTGCGGCGCAAAGTCTGGTGTTGCTTGGCGGTCGCCACAATCAAGACCATCAATGCGGGCTATGTCTTCATCATCTAACTTAACGTGGTCGTTAAAGTTATCTTCTAAGTTTTTGCGCTTAGTTGATGATGGAATTGTCGTCATGCCGCTTGCGTTAACCCATGCTAAAACAACTTGTGCTGGACTTGCATCGTGCTTTTTAGCAATGTCGATAATGGTTTGATCTTTAAGTACTTTGCCTACTACAAATGGCATGTACGCTGTCACGTGTATATCGTGCTGAGCACAAAATGCACGCAATTTAGTATTAGTTAAATATGGGTGAACCTCAACCTGATTGGTAAATATTTCACGCGAGTCAAGTGTTTGCATTGCTTCATTTAAGTTTGCAATGGTGAAGTTTGATACACCAATGTGCTTAGTTAAACCAAGCTGCTTCGCTTTTAGTAATTCAGTGAGGTATTCACTCATTGGCTCGTCGTTAGCAGGCGATGGCCAATGAATTAGCAGTAAGTCGACCGAATCAACTTGTAGCTTTTCAAGTGACTTTTTAACGCTTGGGATAAAGTCGCTTTTATTTAATTTGTTATTCCACACTTTGGTGGTTAAGAATATTTCACTGCGCGGAATATTACTATCTTTTATGGCTTGACCTACTTGCTCTTCGTTGCCATAAATTTGTGCGGTATCAATATGGCGAAACCCAACTTCGAGTGCCATTTTTACTGAGTTATAGGCAGTGTCGCCCTCTAAGCGTAATGTTCCCATACCTAGTTCTGGCATTTCTATTACACGTTTTGTCATGGTTTATCCTTATAAAATAATCGGTTTTGAAATACAAACTTCACTAGGGCGTGTTGTCCTTTGTGGATTGAAATTTGTTCAATCTAGGAGCGATTTAATCGCGGCGCGAGGTTTGTAACCTAGTGGGCTAAGTAAAAACCGAGCAACAAAGAGTTAACCGCTCCTAGAAAGAACCCAACGGGCAGTGTATGTTTGGTTTTTATGCTGCGTTATCGCCTATTTATGGGGAACAACCACACTACATAGGCTCTGCCTTGCCTAAAAACCAAACTTACTACTGCAAATTCAACAACCAAAGATCAACACGCCCTATAGTTTTACGAAATACACCTTTTACTTATTATTACGACTGTCACTTAAAATTCTATGACCTCATAATAGGTATGAGGTCATTAATTTTAGTTTCAACCTTAACAGAAGATAGTTTACGCTTGCTGAATTTCACGTTTATCAAGCATACCGCTGTAGCGTGTAACACCAAGTGCTAAAACAGAGATAACGGCGCCTATCCATGCTGTATCATGCAGGCTCATATTCTCTACTACGCTACCGCCAATAATTGACCCAAGTGCAATACCAATATTAAATGCGGCTATGTTCAAACCTGATGCAACATCCACCGCATTTGGCGTGTGCTTTTGTGCTTGCTTTACAACATAAAGTTGCAAGCCTGGCACATTGCCAAAAGCAAATGCGCCCCAGACTAAAATAGTAAGTACAGCGGCAATTTTTGATTCCATCGTAAAGGTAAATATCAGTAAAATAACACTCAAAGCGCTGAATATAATACTCAGTGCACTAATTGGGCCCCGTTTGTCGGCCAACTTTCCACCCCAAATATTACCTACCGCTACCGATACACCGTAAACAAGCATTATTAAGGCAATAGCCGAAGGTGCAAAACCTGTTTGTTGCTCTAAAATAGGTGCTAAATAAGTAAACGCTGTAAACGTGCCGCCATAGCCCAATATCGTCATTAAATATACGAGTAATAAACGCGGTTTTACGATTACTTGTAGTTGCTCTTTAAACGTCGCTGGTATTGATTGTTTTAAATTTTTTGGCACTAAAATAGAGCTGCCGATTAATGCAATTAAACCTAATACCGACACAACTAAAAACGTTGCACGCCAACCAAAGTGTTGTCCAATCCATGTACCTAGTGGCACACCAGTTACTAGTGCTACAGTAAGCCCGGTAAACATAATGGCTATTGCACTGGCTTCTTTGTCTTTGCTTACTAGACTTGTGGCAATCATCGATCCGATTGAAAAAAAACACACCATGGGCAAGCCCCGTTAAAATGCGCGCAAGTATTAATGTTTCGTAACTTGGCGCTTGCCATGCAAGTAGGTTACCTAAAACAAATAAGCCCATTAAGCTTATTAGTACCACTTTACGATTCCAACGACCCGTTAAAGCTGTTAGCACCGGCGCACCAATGGCAACGCCAACCGCATATAAACTTACAAGCAAACCTGCTGAAGGTAGGCTTACGCCTAAGTCGTTTGCAATGGTGGGTACTAATCCCACTATTACAAACTCAGTTGTTCCTATTGCAAATGCGCTTAAGGTAAGCGCCCACAAAGCCAATGGCATAGTTATATCCTCATTAATATTTGAAGAATGTAGTTTGGCTAAAATATCGTTTGCAAAAAATAGCAATAGTGACAAAATACTTTTGTTAATAATGCAAAGATGGTGTTGGTATACTTATGGCAGTTCATTCAAAAACTGAAGATTTAGAAACGTTTATAACGGTAGTAGATTGTGGAAGCTTTTCGGGAGCGGCTAATTTGCTCGATCAACAGGTGGCTAAAGTGTCGCGAGCTGTATCACGCCTTGAAAATACATTGCAATGTACTTTGCTAAACAGAACAACACGCCGATTAGAGCTTACTGAAGAAGGCCATACTTTTATAAAATTTGCGCGTGAAGGGTTAAATACGCTTTATACCGGTGAAGAGGCCATAAAGCTTTTAAAACAAGCGCCAAGTGGCAAGCTGCGAATAGATGCTGCAAGCCCTTTTGTATTGCACCAACTTACGCCTTTAATTGGCGAATTTGCCAAGCAATACCCCCACATAACGCTTGATATAACCTCCCACGACAGCATTATTGATTTACTTGAACATAAAACCGATTTAGCCATACGTATTGGTGATTTAAAAGACTCAAATTTACATGCTCGTAAACTTGGCAGCAGCCAGTTACGTATTGTAGCCAGCCCAGAATATATAAAAAACAACACAGCAATTACGCAAATAGATGACTTACAAAATCACAAGATAATTGGCTTTAGTGACTCCCCTAAATTAAACACTTGGCCGTTAGTAAGGCCCGCTTTATTTACGTTTTCGCTTAGCGCAAGCAGCGGCGAAACAGTGCGCCAACTATGTATTGCAAACCAAGGTGTGGCACTACTTTCTCACTTTATGATTGGCAACGACCTAAAAACAGGTAAATTAGTTGAAGTGTTACCCAGTGCAGTTAGCTCTCCTAATAACCGAGAGGTTGTACAAGCCGTGTATTATAAAAACAGTGCGGTATCGTCTCGAATTGTGGCTTTTTTAGATTTTATAAAGCCACGACTAAGCTTATAACTATATTAAAAAGCAAGTTAAATTATGCTTGGTTATTAAAAAGCAAACCTGAATTTTTATTATCTGAAGATGATGAAAACATTGAATCCATTAAAGTAGATACATTTTTTCGCACTGTCAATTGTATCGACGATAGCTCACTATCGAGTTGCTTTTTAAGTTCGCTTAGCTCTTCTATCGCTTCCCCTGTGGGCGTATCAGAACTATTGGTCATTTCTCTTATTTTACTCTGTAAATCTTTAATTGACTCGATCGCTTTATTCATTTGAACTGCTGAATTGTCACTCGAATCTTCTGTTTCGCTGCTAATGATAGACTTTGCGTCTTCAGTAGCTGCAGTAGAGCTCGTAGTTTTTTCGGCGTCTTTATTTAAAGAAGAGTCTGCTTTAGCCTCTGGACTTTTACTAGGATCATCCGTTTTTACAGTGTTTTTATTTAAATTACTTAGATTCGAATAGCTATTGTCATTGTATAACTGTGAAGAAAGAGTTCCAAAATTCATTTTTGCCTCATGTGTCTAAAAATTGACGACTTTATTTTTATAATTAGAAGCAATTATCATTCCAAACATGGTAACAAATTGACCGTCCGCACTTTAAACGGCAACAGGATTTATAAGTCGCCACGGGGTATTATTTTGCTTAATTTAAAATGCTAGGAAAGCTATACTTTTAAAATACGCCTGCGAAAGGCTAAATATTTTATGCACAGATGAAAACGCCATAAAGCTTTAAAACAATCGCCAAATGGCAAGCAGCTAATAGATTCGGCAAACCCTTTTGTATTGCATCAACTTACGCCTTTAATTGGTGAATTCGCTAAGTAATACTCTCACATAACGCTTGATATAACCTCACACGGCAGTACTATTAATTTACTCGAGCATAAAACAGACTTAGCCATACGTATTGGTGATTTATAAGATTCGAACTTACATGCTCGTAAACTTGGCCGTTAGTAAAACTCATTTTATTTACGTTTTCTCTTAGCGCAAGCAGCGGCGAAAAAATGCGGTATCACCGCGAATTGTGGCGTTTTTAGATTTTATAAGGCTTAGGCTTAGGCTTAGGCTTAGTTTATAAGTTCTGCGTATTGATATTGATATTGATATGCTTATTAAACGTTTTAACCGATTTTTTGATGCTTTTTAATAATCAAAAAGTATAAATAATAAAAGTAGTAATTAAAGGTATTAATCAAAATGGATTCTTTAACGCAGATAGCATTAGGCAGTGCTGTAGGTTATGCGGTATTAGGCAATAAAATAGGTCGAAAAGCCGTTTTATGGGGAGCAATTTTAGGCACACTTCCTGATTTAGATGTATTTTTGCCTTATGGTGGCTCTGTAGAAGCATTTACTTACCACCGTAGCTTTAGCCATTCGTTATTAATACATTTATTAATTAGCCCGATCATTGTATGGCTAATATTAAAAATACACACCGGAATGAAAACTTATAAAGTGCGCTGGTTTTGGCTGGTATTTTTAAGTTTATCTACACATGCCATATTAGACAGCCTAACAGTATACGGTACACAACTACTTTGGCCTTTTACTGAGTACCCCTTTGCAGTTTCTAGCGTGTTTATTATTGACCCCGCTTACACGCTTCCTTTATTAATTGGCGTAATATGTACGCTAATACCCAAAATAAAACCAACAACGGCTTATCGTATAAATGCAGTGACCTTAGTTTTAAGTAGCTTATATTTATTTTGCGCTTTAATTTTAAAAGTAAATATTGATAACAAAGTAAAAACAGCACTCAACAGCACTCAACAACAGGCAAATACCAGTAAATGCATATGTTAGTACACCTGCACCGCTAACCACTTTACTGTGGCGTATTGTTGTGATGTCTGACGGGCAATACTACGAAGGTTATGCATCAGTATTTGACGCGCCCAGCGATGTTACATTAACGGCTTATCGAACAACGCCTTCATTGTTAAATAATATTAGCGATGAATGGGCTATAAAACGCTTGCAGTGGTTTACTAAAGGGTTTTATTCGGTGCGCCAACAGCAAAGCAATATTGTACTTTCTGATTTACGTATGGGGATGGAGTGCAACTATGTGTTTAATTTTGTAGTGGGTCAAAAAAATGATTCAGAGGTGAGCATTGGTAACTTTGAAAAAATAAGTCAAAGACCAAACTTAAACAATCTTCATAAAATATGGGACAGGATTTGGCAACCAAATGTGTCTTTAGCATCACCCGCTGCAAAAAATGACTGCAATAGCCAATAACTACCTATTATAAGATTCGTACTAGCATGAGGGAGTTAAGTGAAGTTCAAGCAGCAATTAAACTAAATAGCTCACTAAAGTGATTGCTGCTTTTTTTGCTGATACATAGCGCAATCAGCATCTTGAATCATATCCTCAACCGATTTATTTGTATCGTGTTTAAAGTGTGTTACTCCTACACTGTAATCAATTTTGTAAGGCTTATTTAAAATATTATTAGCATGCGCTATTACATCCGCAAACCTTTGTAAAACAAACTCAGCTTTTGTTTCATCTAAGTCACTTAACATTACTACAAACTCGTCACCGCCAAGTCGACCTATTACTTCACAATCACGAAATGAACTAAGCATAATTTGCGCAAATTTATTCAATACAAAATCGCCTTCGTGGTGCCCATAAATATCATTAATTTGTTTAAACTTATTAAGATCAAACACTATAAACGACATTGATACTTTGTTTCGCCTACATATATTTAGCGTATACTCGGCAAAGTTTAAAAAGCCACGTCGGTTAGAGATTTTTGTTAACTCGTCAATTGTGGCTAGTTGAATCGATTGAATCTCTCGCTCGACTAACGTGCCTAAATCTCTTAGTAATTGTTTTTCTTCATCATTAAGGTGTCTAGGTTTATTATCGGCAAGGCATAAAGTGCCTATAATAACCCCTTGCCTTAATTTTAAAGGAAAGCCAGCATAAAAGCGTACCTTAGGATCGCCTGTAACAAAAGGGTTATCAAAAAACCTTTTATCTTGGGCTGTATCTGGGATTATTAATAGCTCGTCTTGATTTATGGTATGGCCACAAAATGAGGTTTCGCGAGGAAGCTCAGGCGCATCAAGCCCCTGCCTAGATTTAAACCATTGGCGGTCTTCGTCAATTAAAGTAACTAATGAAATAGAAACATTAAACATACGCTTGGCAATACGAGTAACACGATCAAAGCGCTCTTCATGCGACGTATCTAGAATTTTTAATGTTTTTAACGCATGTAATCGCTCTGCTTCGTTACTTGGGATCTCAGGTTTAATTATTAAAGCTCAATTAATTTTAAGTGTTTTATAAATTACGAAATGGGAGCGAATATTTTCGAGTATATAACCCATAAACTTATTTAAATTATAAACAGTCTGTCTATTAAAACTAGAACATTACCTTAAAATAGCAATAAATACTTATGAATATCAGTAAGTCGTACCTAAATAAAGATTAGATTAAATCCGCAAAAAATTATGATGAAAACAGGTGGGAGTAGTGGTTGATACAACATTACTACTTTCTAGTTAAAAAGTAGTAGTGGCTATTTAGTTTTATTTAAATAACCACTGGATTTGGCATACTTACAAAAATAAACACTTTAATTTTGGTGCTCATATTGTCCACGGTAAACTTCAAATACTTTTAAAACAGTATGTTGCTCTTTAGTTAGGTTATCAAACCAAGTATCAAACAGCTCATCATCTTCTTGCTCGCTTAGTGCCATATACCTTGCAAGTAACTCTACAATATCGTTATGGTTGCAGGTTAAAGGATTTACTTGTTGCGCCAAAGTACTGTGGTCGCGCTCTCTTAGGGTTTCCATCACCCCTTGATCAATTTGTTCTTGTTGTTGTGTTGCGTCACTCATACATAACCTCTGTAATAACTTTATAACCGTATTTGTTAACGTTTTAACTCTTAAATATAGTTATAACAGCCTAAACGCCAATAGCCAGCATTTTTGATTCAAGTGCTTATTTTTTGATTTATTTGCGCAAATAGCCAGCAATTACGGCCTTTTTGAGGAACATTTAAATAATTTGCAATGGGAGAATAAATACGGTAAATTAAAGTGATATATTATCACATATCATTTATTGAGGCGTATTATGAAACCAAATATTCATCCTGATTACCACGTGGTTGCTTTTCACGATACCGCTGCCGATTCTTACTTTATTATTGGCTCAACCATAAAAACGAGCCGCACAGTAGAAATAGACGGTAATACATATCCATACGTACCTATTGATGTATCAAGTGACTCGCACCCATTTTATACAGGCAAGCAAAAAACAGCCGCTACAGATGGCCGCGTTGCACAGTTTAATCGTCGTTTTAAAAGTTTATCGACTGTTAAAAAGGAAAAGGTATGAAAGTATTAAGCTCTCTTAAAAGTGCAAAGCAACGTCCGGGGTGTCAAATTGTAAAACGCAAAGGCCGCGTATTTGTAATTTGTAAAAACAACCCACGCTTTAAAGCAGTACAAGGAATGAAAAAGAAATAAGTTAAACGGGGATGCTCAACATATAATTAGGTAGCTTGCTTAAGCTACCTAATTTAGGGGGGACTATTTTACCACTACTGAAAACTCTGGCACTGCCTGAATTACTTTTTTTACCGTACAGGTATTAACGGCTGCAATAAGCGCCTTTTTATATTTATCAGGGAAGCCTTCTGGTAAGTTAATCTCAATTGAAAATAGCTTTTTACCGTTGTCATCTACATTTTCGTTATTTTGAGTAAGCGTCATACCTTGCGTTGAAATATCACGCTGCTCGCAAAACTTACGCGCATAAAAACCTGCACATAAAACCATACTTACTAAAAAATAATCAAACGGTTCTGGATACTCTGCATTGCCACCAGCGTTTACGCTTTGATCGCTTATTACTTCTAGGTCGCCAAATTTAGCGCTTTGCTTTTGGCCTTCTAACATTGAAACTGAAATTTCCATTGTGTTTCCTTATATTTATTGCTGCAGATACCTTTAACGCAATTAGCTTAAAAGTAGCTACTAAAGACACATATAGTCTAGGTTTATGAACCGAACAGTAATTCAAAGAACCCTGGAGGCTCGTGTAACTCATGATATTTTTTACGTAAATTATCTATATTTTTCAGTGGTTCTTTTGCCGCACTTAACCCCTGCTCGTTTGCTGCTTTTTTTGCAAGTTCAGCTTGAGCAATCACTTTATCAAGGCCCTGCAATGACTGCTCAGGTTTTTTGTAAAACTTACCTGTTTTACTCACTTTAACCAGCTTTATAAATTCATCAATCGCAGTATTAAATTCACTAAGTTGAGTTGCCTGCACCGCTTGTTTATATGCAAGGCCCGTGTTTTTCATATTTACTTCAAGATCGACAGGTTCCTCGGCTAAAACCAATGAGCTAAATAATAACGTAATAGCTAAATAAAAATACTTCATGAAAAACCCTATAAATAAAAGAAGGCTAATTGTATCAATTATGCTCATAAAAGTAACTCAACAGATATAGTGAACCGTTAAGTGCTGTAAAGGGGCTTTACAGTAAGTAACTACAACGTTTAGACAATAAAAAAGTCTGCATTTGCAGACTTTTTAAAGTGTTAGCATTTATTTAATATTACTCAGCCACACGCTTTGGTATGGTTCTAGCTCTATTGTCAATTGGCTTTCTTCAATTGTTTTATCGGCAACTAAATCAAACCACTTTTGGGTGTTAATCAAATTTAGGTCAGCCAATGTAAGTGTTTGTGGTTTATCGCTAATGTTATAAACACAAAATATGCTTTGGCGTCTGTCTATACTTTGTCGCCAAAAACCAAATAATCCCCCTGCTAAATGCAGCGTAAACTGTGTAGCATTTGGGTGGAAGGCACTTTGCTTTTTGCGTACTGCCAATAAACTTTTTATGCCGTTAAACACTTTATGATGATGACTGTACTTTTCACCAATTGCCGCCAGTAGCTTTGACTCTTGCCAACGATGGCGGTTAATAGCACGGTTATGCTGTGAATTTTCAAAGCGTTCGTAATCGTTAGTTGTACCCAACAAACTATGAATATAAAGCCCTGGGATACCTTCAAGCGCAAACATAATTGCGTGAGCACACATAAACCGCTCCAGGCCAAACTTATCTGGGCCATTGTGCGTCCCTTGGAGAGCATCAAATAAAGCAATATTTAGCTCGTACGGTGTATGCGTGCCATCGTTACTGGTTCGCATAGATACACGACCACCAAATTGCATAGTGGTGCTTACTAGAGATGCAACTTCGCTGGGTTGCAATAAACCTTCAATTGGTCTGAGCCCTATTCCATCGTGCGAGGCTATAAAATTAAAGTATGCCGTACCATTTTGCGCAGGCGGCATGCTCATCATCCAATGCTTAATTGCAGTGCTATCGCCACTAAGTAATGTATGAAGCAATAAAGGCGGCAGTGCAAAGTTATAAATACTGTGCGCTTCGTTGGCATTACCAAAATAAGATAAGTTTTCTTGGTTTGGAATATTGGTTTCGGTAATTATAACTACGCTCGGCTCTGCGTGCTCAATAAGTGTTCGCATTAGCCTTACGGCTTCATGTGTTTGCGGCAAGTTAATACAACTTGTATTAATCTGTTTCCACAAAAATGCGACCGCATCGAGTCTAAATAAACGCACGCCATTGTCTAAATAATGCCTAATTATTCCCACAAACTCTTTAAGTACCTCGGGGTTTGCAAAATCAAAATCAACCTGATCGTGACTAAACGTACACCACACGTGTTTTTCGCCGCTTGGCGTAGTTACAGTATTTAATAACGATGAGGTTCGCGGGCGAACAACTTGGCTTAAATCATCCGTTAAGCTCGCCGTTTTGAAATAATCTTTACCCGGGTGTAAATCATTTAAAAAGTTCTCAAACCATACACTTCTGCTTGAGCAATGGTTAATAACTAAATCCGCCATTAGCTTTACGTCTTTAGCGATGTTTTGAATATCTCCCCAATCACCCAAGGACTCGTTCACTTGCACGTAGTTCATTACGGCAAAGCCTTCGTCTGAGCTGTACGGGTAAAATGGCAATATATGCAGCGCATTTAACTGCATATCACATTGCTCTTTTATAAACCTGTGTAGTGTTTTAAGCGGTGCCTCCATTGGGCTCGATACGGCAAATTCGCTATCATCGTGTTTTATAATAGAGTCGCCATAAGCAATCAATACTATATCTTGTTCATCCCATCGGTTTGTATGGGGTGTCGGGTCGCGCAGTGCATTGCTACCTAATATAATTTTAATAAGTTGCTGAGCAAGCTCAGTAACCGATAAAGGCAGCTCAAAACCCTCATAAATAGTATGAAGATGTTGCTCTACTCGTTGTAAAAATAATTCGCTAACTGTGCTCACATGCGCCCCTAATATTTATTGTTTAGACTTATAGGCTAGTTAACCTGCACGCAGGTTAACTATATTCTTCGTTATCTAGCTCTACGGCTTCTTTTAAGCGCTCAAGTACGTCTGGCATTGCAGATACAACACGGTTCCAACTTGGCACAAATGGCGCTTCCATTGGGTTTTCTAAAAAGTGTTGCCCTGCTTCCATAATATTTTGTGCAAACATTTCTACTGCTTTTTCTTCTTGGTGTACATCAAGCGTTAACCCGTTCATTAGCGCGTCGTTATGATAAGTTTCAATAAAATCTAAACCGATACGGTAATAAGTCGCTTTTAATGAACGAATTGTTTCGCTGGTAAAAGTAACACCTTGAGTCGCCAGCTTTCTAAACAATGCCTTAGTAATATCAATCGACATTTTAGACAAACCTGCACTTTGGTCATCAAGTGAAAGTTCTTGGTGCTTATGATCGTAGTTATCGGCAATATCTACTTGGCACAAGCGGTTATGCGAATAGTTACGATACATTTCACTCAGTACGCCTATTTCAAGGCCCCAATCACTTGGAATACGAATATCGTTTAGTACATCGCGTCTAAACGAAAACTCACCTGCAAGTGGGTATCTAAAAGAGTCCATATATTCAAGGTAGTCGGTATTGCCTAAAATTGTTTTAAACGAGCGAAGCAAAGGCGTGACTAATAAGCGCGATACACGTCCATTAATTTTGCCATTAGCAGTACGAGGGTAAAACCCTTTACAAAATTCATAGTTAAATCGCGGGTGTGCTACAGGGTAAATTAAACGCGCAAGTAGGCTTCTGTCGTAAGTTAAAATATCACAATCATGCAGCGCGATAGACTCTACTTCTGCTGTTGCTAATTTATAGCCCATGCAGTACCACACATTACGCCCTTTACCCAGCTCGCGTGGTGCAACGCCTAGCTCTTGTAGTCCTTTATCAAGTGCTTGTAAGCGTGGGCCGTCATTCCATAATACTTTATGATTTTGGTTTAGCTCTTTAAAAAAGCCAAGTGCATGGCGGTACTGTGCTTCGTCGGCTCTATCTAGGCCTATGGTAATTTGTGATAAATACGGTACTTGGCGTAATTCACTTACTATATTTTGCAGCGCAGGGCCTTCAAGTTCACTAAATAACGAAGGAAGTATTAACCCCATAGGGCGCTGCTTACTAAAGGTAAGTAGCTCTTTTTCTAGGTCTTCTATTGGTCTATCGGCAATGTTATGTAATGTTGTAATAATGCCATTTTGGTAAAAATCAGCCATGAGATGTTTGCTCCTCAGAAATACTTAAAATACTGCTAATACATGGCAACGACGTTATTTCTTCAATCCAGCCCAGCGGTGCTGGTGATTGAGAATATCGTGCTTTGTTGTGCGACAATTTAACCGGCTTTTTACTCGCCGGATTGGCAATAATAATGGCGATATTTGCGTGTTCTAACATTTGCTTATCGTTATCGCTATCACCCAGTGCTATAACCGTGAGAGGCTTTCTGAAATGATGGGTAAACTGTTTAACTAACCACTGCTGTGCAGCGCTTTTATCGGTATTTTTGGCAATATGAATGAAGCGTCCGCCAATTTTTATATCGTAGCCGAGTGCTTCAACATCGTTTACAAAGGCTGTGAGTAATTCGTCATTGCCATACCAATAAAGAGGGTCTGAATAATCGCGAGTTTGTGCGCGTCTTGCTTGTGCATCGTTTAGCCCGGTAAGCTCTGAAATTTGCTCACTCGATAAGTCACTAAACAATTTGTAATGCGCTTTATAATCCGCCTTTAAAGTATTTAAATCATTTAATAAACTCGATAACGGCTTTGCCATTGCGTAGCACCAATAAGCGCCTACTTTTTTACAACCAATTGGCTTTAATTCAAAATAGTCTTCTGGAATAAATACTGCTGCACCGTTTTCGACAATAAAAGGCTGTTGAATATTTAAATCGTTTTTAAGCTCTATAACTTCGCAAAAAGTTTTGCTGGTATTAAACACCACAGGAATATGTGCATTTTGCAGCTGCTGTAATAACTCACTGATATTATTTGTATTGTAATCGACGTGATCGAGTAATGTGCCGTCCAAATCTGTAAAAATAATAGGTTGAAGGGTGTCATCACTCGTTAGGTGCATACCGCTAATATCGCGGTTGCTATCAAGTTCAATTAAAGCGTTTGCTTTAGCGCTCAGTGTGTTTAAGTTCTCACGCGTAATGCGCTCAAAATGAGAAATAAAATACACCAATTGCTCGTTAGTCATGGTGCCTGAGCCTTCACCTTTTTTGGCTATTAGCTTTTGTTCTTGCTCTTGTCGCCATGTAAAAACATCACTAAAACTCGGTGCTTTTAGCATAACGGTATAATCAATTAGGTTAAAAACGGCTTTATATTCGTTTGCCAAACAGCTATTTACACAGCGGCGCCAAACGCCTTCTTTATCAAACTGTTGCTCTAACTCGTTAAGCGGCTCACTCAATGAAAACAACGGTTGTGGCTCACTGCCTACACACCACCCTTCTAAAATAACAATATCAACTGGCTTTTCATTTGTTAGCCAATCACTTGCTGGCACGCTGTCGTCTTCGTGTTTATTAAAACGTGGAAGCGGTACGTTTACCTCTCCTGCCAGTAAGTTAGTTATTGTGCTATTCATTAACGCTACATCGTGAGTACCCGGTACTCCGCGAGTAGTAAAAAGAGGATGTACGTCTTTGGCAAGTTCACTACGTGCTTGTTTTGCTAAATAAAAGTCATCAATAGACAATGCAACACTGTTAAGTGGTGTGTTTTTAGAAAACCAGGTAACTAAAAAATCTGCGAGTGTTGTTTTTCCTGAGCCCTGGCATCCATTTATGGCAACAAAAATAGGAGTATTTGTTTTTTTAGATTCGAGGATGTCATGCGCAAGTGGAACAAAATATTGCTCACTCAAATATTGATACTTTAAAGGCAGTTGGTGTTTTGCTAAAAACGGGGTTATATCCACAATATTGGCCTCTGACATAGTAACTCCTTTGCATACGATGCGTTCTGGAAATTAAATGCAGATACTAGACCATTATTATTTTTGTATATTTATTAACAAGTTAAAAAAATAGCGCATTGAAAATGCGCTATTTTGGTGCAATATTTTTAACTTACGTGCACTATTAACTCTCTTGAGGCTGCGCCTTAGGTAATACAAGGTTGAGCACAATGCCTAAAATAGCGCATAAACTTACGCCCTCTAAACTAAATTGGCTACCACCAATATGCATACCGCCAATACCGCACACCAAAATAAGTGCAACAATACTTAAGTTGCGTGGTGCTGTTAAATCATCGCCCGACTTAACTAATGTATTTAAACCCACTACAGCAATAGAGCCAAAAAGTAGAATCATAATGCCGCCCATTACAGGGACAGGTATAGTCTGTAAGCCAGATCCCATTTTAGCAACAAAGGCTAAAATAATGGCGATAATGGCTGTCCACATCATTACTTTAGGATTGAAGTTTTTGGTAAGCATAACTGCTCCCGTTACCTCTGAGTAAGTTGTGTTAGGCGGGCCCCCAAATAATGATGCGGCAGACGTCGCAAGGCCGTCACCAAACAAAGTACGGTGAAGCCCAGGCTTTTTCAAAAAGTCTTTATTGGTTACTTGGCTAATAGCCATCATATCGCCAATATGCTCAATTGCAGGTGCTATTGCTACAGGCACCATAAACAAAATAGCCTGCCATTTAAACTCAGGCCATGTGAAGTTTGGTACAGCAAACCACTGTGCGTTAGTTACTGCGTCAAATTGCACAACGCCCATTGCAAGCGATAAACAATAACCCGCTACAACCCCTGCCAGAATAGGTATAAGCTTAAATACGCCTTTTCCCCACACTGCAAAAATAAGCGTAACCACTAACGAGAACAACGAAATATAAATAGCGCTGTTGTAATCAATAATTTGAATACTGCCGTCGCCACTTTTACCCATCGCCATATTTACAGCAACAGGTGCAAGCGCTAAACCAATAACCATAATTACAGGGCCTACAACCACAGGCGGTAAAATTTTATGAAGCGTTGCAACGCCTTTAAATTTCACTAATAAACTTAAAAGCATATAAGCAAAGCCGGCCACCATTAAGCCGCCCATAGTGGCCGGCACGCCCCACATTTGCACAGCGGCAATAATGGGTGCAATAAAAGCAAATGATGAAGCTAAAAATATAGGCACTTGGCCTTTAGTCACTACCTGAAACAGCAAAGTACCAATGCCAGCGGTAAAAAGCGCAACATTAGGATCCAAGCCCGTTAAAAGTGGCACTAATACCAGCGCACCAAATGCTACAAACAGCATTTGCGCGCCTGTTAAAATAGTTTTTATTGAAAAGGTGTCATTATTTTGCACTTAAAGACTCCTAAACAGTACCGAATATTTTGTCGCCCGCATCGCCTAAACCAGGGATAATATAGCCCTTTTCGTTTAAGTGGCTATCTACAGAGGCTGTAAATATTTCTACGTCGGGATGTGCTGTAAGTGTTTTTTCCACACCTTCTGGAGCAGCTACTAATACAATTACTTTGATTTCTTTACAGCCTGCTTTTTTAAGCATATCGATTGTGGCAATCATTGAGCCACCTGTTGCAAGCATAGGGTCAATAACTAAGCTTAAGCGCTCATCAATATTACCAACGAGCTTTTCAAAATATGGTACTGGTTCTAGTGTTTCTTCGTTACGTTCAAGACCAACCACACTTACTTTAGCCGCTGGTAATAACTGCATAACACCATCCATCATGCCAAGACCTGCGCGTAAAATAGGCACTACGGTAATTTTTTTACCTTTAATATGCTCTACTTTTAATTTATTGCCATCCCAGCCTGTAATTTCGTTATCTTCTAACTGTAGGTTTTTAGTTGCTTCGTAAGTTAATAAGGTTCCAACTTCAGAACATAATTCACGAAAGCTTTTAGTACTAATACCATGCGCTCGCATTAGGCCTAGTTTATGTTGAACAAGAGGGTGAGAAATAACGTGAATTGCCATGATATAAACCTACTGATACAAGAATTTGCAGTATTTTATATTAAAAAAGGTCATTTGACCTGTAGTTTTAAAGAGATTTTCATACATCGTGCCAAAATGCATTGTTTTGCTTGATATTTATGCAAGCAATCAACCCGTTGTGTTTATTAAATGTTACTCGCTAACCAGCTGTTTACTTGCTGTTGCATATAACTATTTATTTTTTGGTGCTCGGGGCTCCAGCCAGCTAAAAATCGATAAAAGTCAGCCCATGCAGTAGGCCATAGAGCGAGCCAATCGTCAGCTATTTTACCTGCTGGTGCTGTAGGATGATAAGTTGTAATAGCAGCCTTTAAATTATCAAAATAATACGCAAGATATTCATCAGCGCACTCGTGTAATTGTGCATCACTTAAGCAACTGGTCATAAAATACATTACATCAATTATCCCAGAACCTGCACCTATATACTGAAAATCATAACCGAGTATTTCATCGCGCTCATTTGCTGCAAAGTTAGCAAGTTTTGCATCGCCATGAATCAGCGTTTTATATGCACAACTTTGTAGCTGCTCATCTATTTTATGTGCAGCATTTTTAATATCGGACTTTTTATCAAGGTTATCTTTTAGTTTATTAAACTCATCTGGGCGCGTGCTTAAATGCCAGTAGTTGCCTTGCTGCCATAACCCTTCAGCGGGTTTACTTAAGTTAAACGCATGAAAGTGTGCAAGCCACTTTAATATAGCTTTAACATGTTGTGGCCCTGCTTGAGCAAACCCATGTTTGGTGAAATCCTTAAACACCAGCGCATATTCATCATCTTTATTAATTGCACCTATACATTCAATACTTTGCGCATGTACTGGTAAATGCTGGCTATAAAGCTTATAAAAAGTGTATTCAACACTATATGAGTGCTGCTTTCTTTTAAGCGCAAATTCGCTTTGTTTAATTTTAGGATGGTGTATATAACTGGGTATTTTAATCGCTTTAATAACACATGGCTCATCATCAAGCTGGCACTGCACAATACTGCCACATCCACTCCAAAGTGATGTAAGCGTATCGCCAATTTCAATGTGCTTAAAGTGAGGTTGTAATAAAGGAATGTAAAATGCCATAGCTATATTAAGTAATTAAGTTTTTTGTAGTTTAACATTAGTGGACGTTTTTAATAAAACTAAGGCATAAAAAAGCTCCACTTGGTTTTATACAAGTTTGTATGTAAATAGTGGCCAAAATCACTATGCCACAACATGGTGAAGCAATCATCACATTGAATACTTTAGCTTCGTAACTCATAACCTGAACTCTCCTTGTAAATATAACGCCTCATTAAGAGGCTAAAAATAGTTGGTTAAAATAAGCGACGAAGGAGCAAAAACCAACTGTTTTTTGTCCTTTTGAATGACTTGTTATACGTATATTTCACTAGGCTTAAGTTTGGAGCTAGATAAATTCTTTGTTACAGATGAATTCTGATACCAATTATTAAAAACAAGCTCTAAGGAATTTATTTCTAATGTACCAAAATCATAATCCCGATATTTAGATAATACAGCCATAAGTTCATTGTTATTTTTAAATGGTGCCATACACCTCACCACAGTTGTATGTGCTGTTGATAATTTATATCGTGAATCAATAGTTGATTCGAGTTTAGATGCTTTAAAACTTGCCCGTAGAGAATCTCTCAAGTGATTTAACTGCTCACTATCAGGGAACCCTTGAATTAAAATACAGGATGGTGAAACTGTAATACCTTTAAAATTAATTTTAAATCGATCAATATTTCTAATTGTTTCTTGAAATATTGATGAATACGCTTCGACATTAATACTTGATAATTTAAACCCTGTTATGCAGGATATTACAGATAAGATAGTCAAATGTAATTCACTTCTTGGGTAGTAATATTGCTCTGGTTCTATAATTTTCAATTCATCTAAAAAGTTAGATATGTTTTCTACAACCGAATTATCAAGGTAGGATAAAACCGTAATTCCTCGTCTCATGTCTGATTGAACATTAATTAATGGATCTAGTTCACAATTATTATTCTTGAACTTATCGATGGAATCTATCCACATTTGAGAATATAAGTTTTTAAGATCAAACATATTCGATAATTGCCTATACGTATAACGCCCGCTTCAGCTGCGCCGAATACGTAGCGGTTTTTGTGTTAATGTTTGAGCGCAGCGAGTGACACAAAAACCGTGTAGTATTTGGCGTCAGACTGCAAGCGCTTGTTAGGTTTGACTTGCCGCCTTGTAGAGATTTGATACTATCTCCTCAGTTAGCTCAACCATTGCAGTAAGCATTTTCAAAACCTCGCCATCAAACATATACTCACCAATTGAGAAAACAACGCTAACTGGAACATTAATAAGCCTCTCGAATTTACATGTGGTGGGAGGAATTATTTTTCCAAGCTCCATTAAACGTAATAATGATGGATTAGTACGCCAACCAACATCACGGCGATTACCGCCAAACCCCATCTCTCCAGTAATATTTGGGAAGTCTGGAACTTGACTCCGTATGAGTTCCGCATTCACTTTTGTAAAATCACCAACAGGCGTAGGAAATTTATGTTTATCGGATATGTCTAGCTCGTGAATCAGAGTAAATAATTTGTTTCCATTAATTTTGTACGGTTTCATAGCCGTAATTTCAGAGACAAATTTTTTGCCCACCTTGTCGGCCTGTCGACGCTTAATTAAGTCGGCCAAATTTTCTTGCTTTTCGCAAAACGGAAACTGAATATTTCTTTCTTGATTCTTATCATTAACATACTTTGAAACGATATCCCAATAGGCGTTATCTATAGCAGTTCTTAGGTTATGAATAACGTCGCCCGATATTATTTTTATCTGGTCAATTACATTTTTGTTTTCCCTAGAAAAAGTCGCTCGCTCACCAGTAGAGGTGTCTGTTTCGACGATATAATGAAATGGATTCGAGTTCGATATCAATAAGTCGATCTCTTCTAGGTGCTTTTTTGCTCTTTCAATTCTAAGTTGAGAATTTTCCACTTATGATACTTTCCTGGTCAGATACCTAACGCTTTGCTCACCGGAAAATTAGGAGCGAAGCGAGTAATTTTTCCGAGTGCAGCAACTTGTTATAAGCCTTTGATGTTAACCTCTGCGGGGAAACTTTCGCCCTAAAGAAGCCATTTCAAACTCTTCTATTTTATCAAAATCAACATTCACATTTAAAACCATATCACCTACAGAAGCTTTGATCTCATTCGCCAAATCAAACAACCCCGCTTTTTCGTTGTTATAATCGTTAAATATAGAAACCGGTGCTTCTAGCCTAAATTGACTTTCCTTCTCTCCCTCTCCCAAAACCACGTAGCTTTTTATCAAACTTTTGAAACATGGCTCAGCAGCAATTCCACACATAATCGCCATCATGATTGAATTAGTCATATCTTGTTGCATGTTTATGTCAACATTAAGTCCATTAACTTCCATAATTATCGTTTGGCTTTCTTCGTGAAATCCTGCATTTTTTACATCGAGATTCCTTTTTCGGCACTGAATAAAAAACAAATATGTTAGTCCCCTTATTTTTTCTTTTAATGTAACTTTCTCACTAGAAATTATTGCTTCAATCTTAATATCTAAAGGCTGCTGAAGATCTTTACGCTCACTATGTGTGAGAACTTCATCTAGGTATTTATGCCTGATTCTCTCATCCGATTTTATTTCATCTGAAATATCAAGGTTAAACATATCGACTGCGTAATCAATCAATTGGGTTAAACTTATTAGTTCTATTATATGTTCTTGGATCTGAATATTCGTCCAAACAACCGATTCTACTTTAGGTGGCTTCCCCCTTTTTATGCTCTTAAAGATAACTTTATTTTTCTCATAACTCACCCCGTCAGTACCTATATGAGAAGTAGCGTTACGTACGATAGGGTTATATGAATGAAATAAGCTCGTGTTATTTAATTTCGAAGTGCAGAGCTCAACCTTATTTCTCTCTCCTTGCCCTAAATTTGAAACAATGTAGTTATCAAATTTTCCTTCTGTATATTGGATGGATGCATATATTAAAGTTATATAGGGATCAAACAAATCTGATATTAAACTTCTGTATATGTTAACAAGAAAGATTGCTTCCTCTTTACTGTCTGGCTTAAATTCATCTAGCCGAGCCATTTCTCCGTAAAGCCTATCTTGATGAGGTTTTACTTTATGTTTTGATGCCTGAAATTCAAATAGTATATCCAATATATATTTCTGACTATCTATTGAATGGGCTCTATGCATTATATTTAAAATTTGCTCTAAATTTGAAATATTTTTCGAATTACTCAAAATGGATTCAGACTTTTCTTGAAGGCGATTAAATTCTTCAGTAACACTTTCAGGATTTGATTTAAGCTTAAAAAAGTTCTTTATGTCCAAGTTAACTACCCATTCAGATTAATATACTGGCTTATAACAATTTAATAGTGCGCTCATCGCGCATATTTCTGCCAACGATACGCTCATGTATTTTATAAATCATTTTTACCAAATAACTTAACACATTGCTATATATAATTTTTATTAACATTCAAACTCTCAATAAAAGAGAAAATGCGCTCGCCGCTCATTTTCTTGAATATGTGTGCATCACAACTATACTGTATATAAAAACAGCACCATTATTCGTAATAGTATGAAAACACGTTCCCCATTTTTAAATTACATAGCTGAATATATGCTAGTTCGTCAATATTCATTACGCACCGTAGATACCTACCTAAGATGGATTGCATCTTATATCCATTTTCATAATAAACGCCATCCCGCCTCAATGGGGGACAATGAAGTCGAACGCTACTTAGAACATTTAGTGTTAAAGCAAAACGTTGCACCACGTACGCAAGCCACCGCACTCAATTCATTGTCATTTTTATACAAGCACATAATAAAAAAAGAACTCTCATTAAATTTAAATTTTGCCCGTAGTAAAAAACAAGCAAAGCTCCCTGTAGTTATGACCCCAGAGGAAGTTAAAATGTTGATGGCTCATTTAAATAAGCGCTATTATTTAATTGCAGCCCTCATGTATGGAAGTGGCTTAAGAGTAATGGAAGCGGTGCAATTAAGGGTGAAAGATATTGATTTTGATTATAAATGCATTCAAGTATGGAATGGAAAAGGTAATAAACACCGCATTGTTACGCTGGCCACAGAGCTAATACCTATGCTGAGAAATCAAATTTTGAACGTTGATGACTATTTAAAACTGGATTTAAATAATACGGAATATTCTGGCGTATGGATGCCATATGCTTTAACAAAAAAATATCCAAGTGCCGCAAAATCGCTTGCGTGGCAGTATTTATTTCCTTCTCATATATTAAGTTCAGATCCTCAAAGTGGTGAAATAAGACGACATCATTTTCATCACTCTTGTATTAGAAAAGAGGTGAAAAAAGCCGTCAAAAAATCAGGATTAACAAAAATAATAACACCTCATACATTAAGACACTCTTTTGCTACTCATCTACTGCAAAATGGCGCCGATATAAGAACTGTTCAAGCTCAGCTTGGCCATTCTGATGTTAAAACCACACAAATATATACCCATGTACTGCAACAAGGTGCCAACGGGGTTGTTAGCCCTTTTTCAAGATTATAAGCGTCTCTTTTTAATCCTCTATGCATACATATTCGCTTTAAGACCAATACCGCTATCTATTTCTACTTTGAAAACCCATAAAAAAGCCCCGCTTGATGTTACTCAAGCAGGACTCCACACTAATTTTGTATCAATAAAAGCGCCTAAACTGCAGGCGCTTTGCATCATTGAATTTAATTACTTTAACTTACTGATTAACTACACTTTTAAGCGGGTTAATCGGCTGTGCGTTATCGTCTAGTAGGTTCATATCAAAATCGAACTCATCTACACGAATCGCTTTTTCACGTTTGATGTTGTAATCAATTAACTGAACGTGTTCAGCTTGCGTGATTACGTTTGCCGCTAGTGCGTTATCAAGCGTGATGTTAAAGCGTATACCTGGTTTAATTACTTTAGCACGTAATGCTTTTTTAACTTTAGCCAGCTCGCCAAGTGATGCCATTTTAGCTTTGTAAGCTTGCTCATTAATATGATGGCCATCGCCCACTACTGGTTTAACTAAATGCGTGATTTGCGCTTTAAATGCGGTATCTAGCTGAGCTTGCTTAGCTAGTTCGCGGATTAAATCATCGCTAATTTTTGGCATTTTAGTTGAGTAGTTCATTGTAATGAAACGAATAAACTTACGAGTACCACTTGCAGGGAAGTTATCTAAGAACTTATGCAATGCTTCTTCAGCACTTTGTAGTGCAAAACGAGTCGCGTAATGGAAATACGGCGCTGCTTGCTCACGGTCACTACTTGATACTTTTTGCTCGTAGTATTTAATTGATGCCATAGCTGCGTACAAGAAGCTCATTACATCGCCTAAACGCGCCGATAGCATTTCTGCTTGCTTTAATTTACCGCCAAGTACAAGTAACGAAAAGTCTGCGTACACTGCAAGTTTTGCAGATAACTTATGTACTGCTTTTTCGTAGTCGCGTACTTCTGGTAAATCAGAGTTTGCACTTGCTGTAAATGGTAAAACACCTAAGCGGAAAGCACGTAAGCTGTTTGCTGTGCTGTAACCAATTGTTTTACGTAAAATACCGTTAAATTCTTTATCTGCGCCTTTATCTTCACTATGGATAGATTCAACCATAGATTGTAAATATGGATGACAACGCATAACACCTTGACCAAAGATCATTAGGTTACGAGTAAGAATGTTCGCGCCTTCTACGGTAATGGCAATCGGCTGAGCAACATAACCACTTGCTAAGGTATTTTGTGGACCGTTTTGAATCGCTTTACCCGCTTGAATATCCATTGCTGAATCAAGCACGTCGCGACCAAGCTCTGTCATGTGGTATTTAGCGATTGCAGTTACTACTGATGGTTTTAAGCCCATGCCTAAGCCTTCAGTTGTAAGTACGCGCATTGCTTCTTGTAGGTATGTTTTACCTGCAATGTCAGCTAGTTTTTCTTGAATACCTTCAAACTGACCAATGGCTAAACCAAACTGTTCACGCACTGCTGCATATTCAGATGCTGATTTAAATGCAACTTGTGCTGTACTAACACCTAGCGCAGGTAATGAAATACCACGGCCAGCACCTAAACAGCTAACCAGCATTTGCCAACCACGGCCGATGTTTTTCTGTCCACCAATAACAAAGTCCATTGGTACAAATACTTTGTTACCACGTGTAGTACCGTTGTAAAAACGAATACCCATTGGGTCGTGACGATTACCAAGCTCAACACCTGGGTGCTCTTTAGGAATAAGTGCACAGGTAATGCCTAGGTTTTCTTTACCACCTAGCAGACCATCAGGGTCAACTACTTTAAATGCTAAACCAAGTACGGTAGCAATAGGTGCAAGTGTAATGTAGCGCTTGTCCCAGGTAATTTCTAAACCAAGGACTTCTTCGCCGTTGTACATACCTTTAGTTACTTTACCAACATCAGGAATACCACCTGCATCAGAACCCGCTTCTGGGCTTGTTAATGCAAAACATGGAATGTCTGTACCATTTGCTAGGCGTGGTAAGTAATGTGCTTGTTGCTCTTGCGTACCAAAGTGAAGTAATAACTCACCTGGGCCTAACGAGTTAGGAACCATTACGGTTACCGCAACTGCTGAGCTTTTAGTCGCAATTGTGCCAACAATAGTAGAGTTTGCATAAGGGCTAAACTCTAAACCACCAAACGACTTAGGAATGATAAGCGAGAAAAAACGCTCTTTTTTCAAAAATTCTAAGATGTCATTTGGTAAATGAATGCCGTTTTGAATGACTGAATCGTCAATCATGCCAAGTAATTCTTGTACTGGGCCATCTAGGAACGCTTGCTCGTCTGCGGTTAATTTAGCCGCAGGTACGTCGCGTAGCGCGCTGAAATCTGGTTTACCTTGATAGATAGACCCTTCTAGCCATACATCACCCGCGTCTAACGCTTCTTGCTCAGTAACTGAAATGCTTGGTAGTACTTTTTTTAATTTTGTACGTAAACTCATAACGAACTCATCCGACCAGATAAATAATAACTACATTACGTCATAAAAAATCGTTTAGATCAATTACTCTATTCAATTAATTAACAGTTTTTTCAATTTATTTTCTTTACCTGAACGTAAACTGTTGAAACACAAAGGCTTACAGTTGTACTCTGAAAAAAAGTATTTTAGCTAAAATGATGAATAAAACAGCAAAAGCTCTAGCGCTGTATCTATTTTTTTATGGGCATAAAAAAACGCAGCACAAATAGGCTACGTTTTTATTCAATTTGTAGAGGCTATATTATCAGTTAATCTAGCTAAAACTACCTAAATTTAAATCACATTGTATAAGCGCTTCACTTAGCAACTTTAACAACTTGCTTGCCGGTAAAACCACCAGCAAGTTGTTTATTAAGCGCTTGCGATACTGACTCAGCACTAAAATCTACGGGCGTTATTTCAGGGTGTTTAATGTCGCCACTAACAGCGCCTTCAAGTAACAGGTTGCCCATAAAACTCAAACGTTGTTGTGCACATAAACTATTAGCAAGCCATGCTCCACCAATCGATACAACGCTAATATTGGGCGCTCGGTGATACATTAAGTCTTGATCAAAACAAGGTAGCGGATTTAAGCAGGCAATACGTCCGCAAAAACGCATTAACTCAATATTACGCTGAGTACACTCACCACCTATCGTATCAATAACCGCATCAAAGCCTTGTGGGCCAAGTTCTCTGCGGATTTTTTCGCATAGCTTTTTATCGCTATAGTCAAAAACCACATCAGCGCCTAGCTGCTTAACCAATTTATGGTTACGCTTTGATGCCGTGGTAAATACATCTGCGCCACGCTGTTTTGCATATTGAATAGCAAACTGCCCTACTGCTCCGGCTCCGCTTTCAATAAAAATAGTATCGCCTTCACTAATGCCTATTTTATCTAAGCTGATGAGTGCTGCCATACCGGCGCATGGAAGTGTTGCTGCAATGGCCGGATTTAAACCGCTTGGCACAACCGACACTGCAAAGTTAGATACTTTGGTGTATTCGCTCAAAGCACCTTGCTCACCAATGTTGGCATGCCACATAACGCGCTCGCCAACATTTGGAAACACACCTTTATTAGCTTTAACCACAACACCTACGGCGTCTAAGCCTAAAATATGTGGATACTGCCATTTACAAAAGCCTGTTTTAGCAAATTGACCATCAACTGGATTTAAACCAACGTACTCTACTTTTACAAGCAGCTCGTTATCTGCACAGTCTGGAACAGGCAGCTCAGCATCCGCTAAGTCAATTGCTTCATTTGGTTCTGGCAGTACAATAGCGCGCATTGTTTGCGGGATAATGTATTCATGTAAATTTTCAGTATTTGGCATCAATATAACTCTACTTATTAGTGTCGTTTAACGCATAACTCCATTGGCCATTAAATGACTGGTAAGCATTTACTTTGGCAAGCAGTGAAGAAATTGTTGTTTCAACAGCATTTTCTTGTGCTATTAAAACATCCTGGCGCGCATCTAACAACTCAAGGTAAGGAATTTGCCCTTCTTCGTACATTGCTTGGGCTTGTAAAAATGCTTTATTAGCAAAGTCATAGCGCTCATCGGCAAAGCGTTTTTGCTGTGCTTGATTGACCAACAATTGCAGTGAAAGTTCACTTTCACTTAGTGCAGTTAATACCACTTGTTGATAATCGCTGTATGCGGCTTCACTTAAAAACTGCTGCGCGTCGCGCTGTGCTAATAATGCTGGGTAGCTTAATAACGACCATTGTAACTGCGGCGCTACTTGCCACTGCTGATCGGTATTTTTTAAGCCTGTGCTGTCTATACTCACAACCCCTGCAAATGCAGATAAGCTAATATCGGGTAATAACGCTTTGCTCGCTGCAACACTTAAACTATTTGCTTGGCTAAAATCAAACAGCGCGCGGCTAATATCAGGGCGTAAGGCAATAGCGTTATTAGCATTTTTTAGTGCGACGCTAAAGTCACGTTCAAGCACGCTTTGCTCGTTTTCAATAGCAATATTTTGCGCTAGCTTACCGCTTAGTACTGCAAGCGCAGATAAGTCGCTATATTTTGCATACTCAATGGCAGGCATAAGTGCTTGTTGCTGCCTAAGCTGCGCCATAGTACGGTTTAAATCAAGCTCGTTTGCTACACCTTCGTCAACACGGGCTTGCAAAACGTCAATACTTTGCTCAAGCGCTTCTATTTGAAGCGCTACAATGTGTTGTTTTTCAACATTACCCTGATAGCTCACAAAGCCTTTAACAACTGACGATACTACTTCTATTTGTAATAAGCGTACTTGCTCTGCTTGGCTCATGGCCGATGCATTTGCAGCATCAACCAACGCCGTTATGCGACCAAATAAATCTAGCTGCCAATCAAGTGCAACGTTTGCACTTGATTGGCGGTCAAACACGCTTGGTGCATCGCTTCGGGCTGCGCCAACATTTACGCCACCTTGCGGAAGGTACTGGGCTTTTTGCTCTCCTAATCGCGCTAATGCGCTTTTAAGTGTCAGCTGGCTGGTTTGCAAATTATAGTTATTTGCAAGCGCGCCAGTAACAAGCTCATTTAGTTGATCAGAATTAAGCTTTTTCCACCAGTTTGTTTCATCAGCAACGCTAACGTTACTAGCAATATTAGCTTTAGCAACAAATTCGTTAACCGCTTTTTGCTCGCTCATGGTGTCTATTTTACTCGCGCACCCTGCTAAAAACGCAGCGACTAATACCGCACTGACGGTTAGACTTGTTTTAAGCCTTTTTTGCATTAATTTAGTCATGAGTATTCTCCTGCGCTTTCTCTTTTTTATTAGTCACTAGCATATAAAATACCGGCGTAAACAATAGGCCAAACACGGTTACACCTATCATGCCTGAGAATACTGCGTTACCCATTGCGTGTCGCATTTCGGCGCCCGCACCGGTGGCAAGTACTAACGGTACAACACCTGCTGTAAATGCAATCGACGTCATTAATATTGGGCGCAAGCGCATACGACATGCCTCAAGTATTGCCTCTAAGTGCGATAAGCCTGAGTCGTGTCTATCTTTTGCAAACTCAACCATCAATATCGCATTTTTAGAAGCCAACGCAACCAGAACTATGAGCGCTATTTGGGTGAATATGTTGTTGTCAGAGCCAACAAACCACACACCTAACAAGGCTGAGAAGATAGTCATTGGTACAATTAATATAATTGCCAGTGGTAAACGTAAGCTCTCGTACTGCGCTGCAAGTACCATAAATACAAGTAATACAACTAACGGGAATACATAAACCATGGTGTTACCGGCAAGTACTTGTTGGTACGTTACTTCAGTCCACTCATATTCAATACCTGTTGGTAGTGTGTCTGCGAGTACTTTTTCAATAGCAACTTGTGCTTGATCAGAGCTATAGCCTGGCGCTGGGCTACCATTTAGTTCTGCACTTGGGTAACCGTTGTAATGCATAACACGGTCAGGACCAATTGTTGGTGTTACTGTTAATACAGAGCCTAATGGCACCATATTACCTGAGCGATTACGTACTTTTAAATTAAGTATTTGATCAGGGTCTAAGCGGTAGTCAGCATCGGCCTGTGCATTTACTTGGTACGTACGACCAAACATATTAAAGTCATTTACGTACACAGAGCCTAAGTAAATTTGCAGGGCATTAAATACTTCATCAAGTGGAATACCTTGAATAAGCGCTTGCTCACGGTCAATATCAATATCCATTTGTGGAACTTGGATACGGAAACTTGAGTACAGGCCCATTAATGCAGGGTCTTGTTGCGCTTTACCAATAACGGCTTGCAGGCTATTAAATAGTGCTTCAAACCCTTTATTAGCTCTGTCTTCTATTTGCAGTTTAAAACCACCTGTAGTGCCCAAACCTTGAATTGGCGGCGGTGGAAATACCGCTACAAATGCCTCATCAATGGCAGCAAAACGTTTATTCAACTGCGCCGCTATCGCCATCGCTGATTGGCTCGGATCGGTACGTTTGTCAAAGCTTTCAAGTGGTGTAAATACAATGCCGCTGTTAGGGCTATTGGTAAAACCGTTAACCGATAAACCTGGGAATGCGACAGTATTTGCAACGCCTGGTACTTCTAGTGCAATTTGCTGCATTTGAGCAAGTACGTCTTCAGTACGATCAAGGCTTGAAGCGTCAGGTAACTGCGCAATAGCCACTAAATATTGTTTATCTTGCTGTGGAATAAAGCCACCTGGTACGGTATCAAATAACTTAATTGTGCCGCCAACAAGTGCAATATAAGCCACCATTACAACAACGGTCATACGAATTAGTTTTTGTACCAGTTTTTCGTACCCTTTAGCACCACGATTAAATACGCGGTTAAATGGTTTAAACAACCAACGACCAAACAATTTATTAAGTAAACGCGTGAACGCATCTGGTTTTGCATCGTGCGATTTTAATAACAATGCAGCAAGCGCAGGCGATAACGTTAATGAGTTAAACGCTGAGATAATAGTCGAAATTGTAATTGTAAGTGCAAATTGCTTATAAAATTGACCTGATAAACCGGTAATAAACGCAGTAGGAATAAATACAGCACTTAGTACTAGCGCAATGGCAATAATAGGGCCTGTTACTTCGCTCATTGCAACGCGGGTTGCTTCAAGTGGCGATAAGCCTTTTTCAATATTACGCTCTACGTTTTCAACAACTACAATCGCATCATCTACAACAATACCTATGGCCAATACTAAACCAAACAACGACAAGGTATTAATTGAGACACCTAACCACTGCATTACGGCAAATGTACCAATGAGCGAAATAGGCACAGCAATTAGCGGAATAATAGATGCACGCCACGTTTGTAAAAATACAATAACAACAATAACTACCAGTACAATTGCTTCAAGCAAAGTGGCAATTACCGCGTCAATTGAGCCGCGAACAAATACCGTAGGGTCGTACACAATGTCGTATTCAACACCAGTAGGGAAATCTTTTGATAAGCGCGCCATTGTTTCGCGTACTTGATCGGAAAGCTCAATAGCGTTTGAACCTGGGCGTTGGAATATTGGAATTGCAAGTGCTGGTTGGTTGTCAAGCTCTGCACGCAGTGCGTAAGTGTCTTGACCTAAATCAACACGGGCTATATCAGATAAACGCGTTAACTGACCTTCATCGCCTACTTTAATAATAACTTGTTCAAATTCTTCAATACTGTTTAAACGACCTTTAACATTTAACAGTATTTGAAATTGACTGTCGTTTGAAATAGGTTGCGCGCCTAAGCTACCTGCAGCAACTTGCTGGTTTTGCGATCGAAGCGCTGTTACTACATCTGTTGCTGTTAATTCGCGTGCAGCAAGTGCATCTGGGTTTAGCCATACTCGCATTGAGTATTTACCGCCACCGAATAAGCGAATATCACCTACGCCTGGCAAGCGCGCAATTTCATCTTTAATGTTTAAATCAGCATAATTAGATAAGTAAGCTGTGTCGTGCGTTTTTTCAGGTGAGTATAAATGCACTAACATGGTTAAATCGGGTGATGATTTTTCAGCCACAACACCTAAACGTTGTACCTCTTCTGGCAAACGCGGAAGTGCACTGTTTACACGGTTTTGTACTTGTACTTGAGCACGGTCTAAATCGGTACCTAACGCAAATGTTACCGTTAGTGTCATACGGCCATCACTGGTACCTTGCGAAAACATATACAACATGTTTTCAGTACCGTTAATTTCTTGCTCCAGCGGTGTTGCCACTGTTTGCGCAATAACGGTAGGGTTAGCACCTGGGTAGTTGGCGGTAACAACAACTGTTGGAGGAACTACTTCTGGGTATTCACTTACTGGCAATTGGAATAGTGATATGCCACCAGCAATTAAAATAACCAACGAAAGCATAGCCGCAAATATTGGGCGCTGTATAAAGAAATGCGAAAATTTCATCAATAAACCTTATTGCTTAGCCACAAGTTGTGCGTTGTCGTTTGACAATGTAAATGCCACACCGCTTGTATCAATTGTTACTGTTTGCGGAGAGATTGGCATACCAGGACCTACGCGAGCAGGACCATTTACAGCAATTACATCACCTTCGTTAAGGCCCGATGTAACCGCACGTAATGCACCGTAACGCTCACCAATAGTAATTAGTTTGTATTCAAGTACGTTGTTTTCGCCAACGGTTAATACAAAACGATTTTTTAAGTCAGTTCCAATTGCACGTTCTGGAATAATAATAGCGTCGCTAATAGAATTGGCTGCAAGCTTGATACGTGCAAACGAGCCTGCGCGTAATTGGTTGTTGTCTTCATTAAATACCGCACGTACACGTAATGTGCCCGTTGATGAATTAATTTGGTTATCAATAAAGTTAATGTAGCCTTTATATGCAAAATCACTTTGACCGACTTTTTGCATTACAACAGTTTGATGGCTCGCAGCAGTAACATCATTAAAAGAGCTATTCCATGTGCGCTCATCAACATCAAAATAAGCGTACATAGCTTGGTTTGAAACAATCGATGTTAATACGCTTTGACCCGCAAGTACGTTATTACCTTTAGTAATATTTGCACGAGAAATAATGCCATCAATTGGTGATACTACTGACGTAAATTCTAAATCAAGTTCTGCTGAGGTAAGTTGTGCTTGCAGTGCAGAAAGCTGTGCTTCGCGTTGGCGCAGTGTTGAAGTACGCGCTTGTGCTTGCTCAGTTGAGATTGCCTTACGGTCTAATAAGCGTACCGCACGTTTGTCTTCACTTTTAGCTTGTTCAAGTGCGGCTTCTGCACTTTTAATTTGCGCTTTTAAGCTTGCAACAACCGCTGCAAATGGGCGAGCATCTAATTGAAATAAAACATCGCCTTCTTTAACCACGTCGCCTTCTTTAAATTCAATGCTATCGATGATTCCTGATACACGCGGCATTAAAGCAACTTCTTGTGGAGACTCTAAACGAGTTGTATATGTGTGCCAGCTCTGTACCGGCTTAACAAGCACCTGTGCTACATCAATTGGTTGAAGTTGCTGTGCAGGTGCTGATTGAGCTGTGCTCTCATCAGCACAACCCGCAAGTGTTAAAGATGCCGCAGTAAGTGCAGCAGCAATTAGATGTTTGTTCATGAAGACGCTCCATTGTTGATTAGCCTCGCATAATACGGATTAAACCCGTGTGTAAAAACCATAGATTTTTAAATTCATTAATGCCAAAATGGCATCAATAGATTAGTTAAGGTGTAATAATGGATACAACAAGTCGACTTTTAATGTTACTTGAAGTAGTTGAGCAAGGCTCTTTTGCTAAAGCTGCAGAAATACGCAACATAGATCGCTCTGTTATATCTAAACAAATTAGCCGTTTAGAGGATGAGTTAGGCGTTAGGTTACTTAACCGTACTACCCGTTCATTTTCGCTCACTGCGGCAGGCGCCGAAATGATCAAAAAAGCCGCAGAGCTTAGAGAGCTGCTCGGCGAAACCGTGCGCATGGCTGAAAACTACCATTTAGAGCCGCGCGGCGTTTTAAAAATTACTTCATCAACACTTATTGGTCGTCGTTATTTACAACCTGTACTTAATGATTTTCAAAAACGCTTTCCGCAAGTAGAAGTTGAACTGCGTTTAGACGATAGATTAGTCGATATAGTCTCTGAAGGATTTGATTTGGCTTTTCGTGTAGGAGAGCCTAAAGACTCGTCACTTATTGCACGTAAAATAGCGCGTAATCGATTATTAATTTTAGCTGCGCCACAGTTTATTGAAACTTATGGTATGCCAAAAACAATGGAAGAGTTAGCGAAATTACCAGCAGCAAGCTATGCCAGTAATTCTATTCGAGTAGAAGCAATAGATTATTACGATAGTAAAGGTGAGCGCTGCGAGCAAAAAATAAAAAGTGTGTTTCGTGCTAATGATGCCGAGTCATTGTTAATGAAAACATTATCGGGTACAACTTACTTTGTCGCCCCTGCATTTATTATTGGTGATGAAGTAATACAAGGTAAGTTAGTGCCTTTATTGACCGATGTAAAACTGATGGAATTGAGCGCAATGTATGCCGTATATCCGCATCGAGATTTACCAGTAAGAACCCGATTATTTTTTGACGCTGTACGCGAGCATTTAGGAAAAGATAAACCGATTTGGGAAAACGGGATCCCTAACTTTGAACAAATGTACTAAGTAGCACGACTTACGCAACGACTGCCTGGTAATCATTTTCTTTTTTAAACTTACAATACACTTTATTGCGACCAAATTGCTTTGCTTTGTATAACTGTTTATCAGCTTGGTTTACAAAGCTTTCCAATGAATTGGTACTTTTAAATTTTGCGACACCAATACTGGTTGTAACATTGATTGCAAGGCCGTCAATGTCAAATGTGGTACTTTCAAAACGTGCCCTTATTTGTTCAGCGGTATTAAGTGCAGCCTCTTCATTTTCAAAAGAGCTAAATAAAGCAAACTCCTCACCGCCGACTCTAAATAAATACCCTCTAGCGAGTATAACTCTTAGTAAAGTCGCTACTTCAATAAGCACTTGGTCACCCACACCATGGCCATATTCATCATTTACTTGTTTAAAAAAATCTAAATCAAGTAAGAATAAATATAACTGTGATTTATCTTGTAGTTCTACTTCAAAGTAGTGGTTCATTGAAAGGCGATTGCCTGCACCCGTTAGTGGGTCAAGTAACGCTAAATTTTTAAGTCGCCTTGAAAAGTGTGAACGACTCCCTTCAAAAACGTGAGAAATTGCCCAAATACTTAAATAAGCACAGAGTAGATTAAGGGATAAGTTAAAAGTCTCAAAAGGGGCAAGAGTAGACTGACTACCTAAAATAAACACTTGGATCACTAATAAATTTGCAGAGAAAATTACACCATATTGTTTACCCAATAGTAGGTAGTACAAAATAGGTAATGCAAACGACCATACATACACACCGTTACGAGGCGACGCCAAAGATGTACCCAAAATAACGATGAATGTGATAAGTGCGCACATTACAACGGATTGCCAAAACTGTAATGGTCGGCGTATAAGTGTAATGTAAGTAAATATACAATAAATAGAAAAACAGATTTCGATATAGCCAAGCAATGGAAAGTTATTTACAGTTAAATTAAATCCCGCAAATCCAACCGATAAAACACCAAAGCAAAGGCACATCCCTCTTAGAACGTCCTTTCTTAATGATTTAGTGCTATTAAGGGCTGCGATATCCATTCTAATCACTTAATAAAAATAAAAAGTAAGTTTAACGTGAAAATACAATTTAACAAGCTTTGTTGCTCTAAAACCATGTAAACACACCCTTTTATTGGTGATTTAGGAACACGTTTGATGTTTTTGTTTACAAGTTAGCTCTAAAAATTAACCACCTAACATAGATAAATTAGTGGTGATGCCCGTATTACCTTGATGCAAAAGATGAGTTGGCTTCTTAGTTTTAATATAACGAGATAACAAGGCCATTAATTCACTATGCGAACTATCGTTCATATATTCTCTTAGCGAAATACCCTCTTCAGAAAACAAACACAAGTGCAGATTTCCTTTTGCTGTAACCCTCAATCGGTTACAGGTACTACAAAAGTCGTTACTGTAAGGCATTATTAAACCAATTCTGCCTTGATAATCGGGGTGGGCAAACTCTTGAGCAGGACCTGCTGATGCACTACGCGCAACTTGCTGCCAGCCCGTTTGTAGTAACTGAGTTTTTAAAACTTGCCCAGAAACATGGTTAGCATCAAAAAAGGCTTTGTTGTCGTTTGTTTGCATCAATTCTATAAAGCGGATGGTGACGGGGCGGTGTTTAACCCAATTTAAAAATGTATCAAACTCTTTTGCGTTGTATTGCTTCATCAGCACGCTGTTTATTTTTACCGAATCAATACCCGTTTCAAGCGCAGTATCAATACCTTTCATTACTGAGGTAAATTTGTCATGCCCAGTAATGGTGTTAAACATGCGTGAATCTAAACTATCAATGCTTACGTTAATGGCGTTTAAGCCTGCATCTACCCAGTCATGAATATTCTTATGAAGAGAAAAACCATTGGTGGTCATTGCAATTTTTTTTATGCCCGCAACATCTTTTGCCGCGCGAACAACATCTATAAAGTCTTTTCTAAGGGTTGGCTCTCCGCCAGTGATCCTTACTTTTTCAATACCATGGTGTGCAAACGCTTTAAGCGTATTGCTAATTTCATCAATTGTGAGGAAGCCACGGTCGTGACCGCCCTGATAACCATCTGGTAAACAATAAACACACTTAAAATTACATACATCCGTAATAGACAAACGTAGGTAACTAAACTCTCGCCCTGTTGGGTCGATTAGCATAAATAAACCTTAACTAATATCAACACGTAATAACAACCTAATACCAATTTGCAATAATGCTTAATCGTTTAATTAAGCAAACTGGTATAAACAACGCTACCTATTGATACATAAATAATAATTACATAAATATATTTAATAACTTAAAGGGGCAGCATAAAACATACCCCTTTAATTATTTTTGTTTTACGCTTCTAAGCCTTTTTTAAGTTCGCTTGGCTTCATTGGTAGGTCACGTAAACGCACGCCTACAGCATTAAACACAGCATTACCAATAGCAGGAGCGACCCCTATAACACCAGGTTCGCCTAAACCAACTGGAAACTCATCGCTTTGTAAAAATTCAATGTCAATATCTGGCGCATCTTGCATTCTTAGCGGTAAATAAGTATTAAAGTTAGTCGCTGATACCTGTCCATCTTTATACGTATTTGATTCATGCAATGCAAGGCTGCTGCCCCATAGTAACGACCCTTCAATTTGCGCCAGTGCGCCATCAGGGTGAACTATTAAGCCCGCATCTACAACAACATAGAGCTTTTTAAGCGTTATTTTACCACTATCACGGTTAACGTGAACATGCGCTGCGGTTGCAAGCCATGCTGGCATGGTACGTTCTTGCCCTGAGCTTACAGAAAAACCAATGCCCTCATCTTTAGCTAATTTAACAGAAGCTACTTTATCAGACACCGTTTTAAGCACATTACGTAAGCGCAGTGCTCCACCAACGCTCTCAGGTGCTTTACCCGCTTGCTTGCCTTTACCGTCTAACATTTCAATTCTAAATTGAACTGGATCTTTGCCTTGCTTATGGGCAATTTCATCAATAAACGACTCAAGGCTCCATGCAATCCAGCCAGGCCCTACTGAACGTAACCAACCAGGAGTAAAGGTGCTTTGTGCAACTTCGTTATTAATAGCACGTGCACGATGACTGCTCATGCTATACCAATGATCAGCGCCCGATGCCGAAAATGCATCAAATTTACCTTTGCCATCAACACCCGGTGATAAAAACCCTGGTGCCATAGCTTTAGTAGGCCAACCAGCGGCAAATGCATGTTCCATTCCTGTGAAGGTACCATTTTTATCAAACGACGCCGTCATTTTTGCAGCAGATGCAGAGCGAGACTGATCGAATAAACTATCATCTGCTCGTGTAAATACCAGTTTTACTGGTTTACCTACTGCTTTTGCAGTTAGAGCCGCAGGTACAGTCCAATCACCAAATAATCGACGACCAAAACCACCACCTAAATAGTAAGGACGGATAATTACTTTGTTTTGTTCTATATCGAGTGCTTTAGCAAGCGCTGGTAACGTAAGTGACTGCCACTGGTTACCAGTATGAATAATCCAATTTCCGTCTTTAAACTCTGCAACCGCATTTAATGGCTCTAGCTGATAATGACTCGCTGTCGCTGTGGTATACATTGATTCTAACGACTCACTAGCGTCTGCTTGGGTTTTCTTTATATCGCCTTCATCAACAAACAAAGTGCCCGAGTCGCGTTGCTCGCATAATCGCTTACCTTCTTTTTGAATATCAGCTTCAGATATATTTGCCGACTCACCCTTTTTGTAACTCACCTTTAAAGCATCTACTGCTTTAATGGCACTTGGGTAACTATCAGCTAATACAACAACCCAGCCTTGCACTGTGTTACTAGGGTCATTTAAAATTTCATAGCCTTTGTAACCTTTAATTGCTTTTGCTGCACTATCGTCAACGTTTGTTACTGTGCTGCCATAACGAGTTGGTGGAATAACTGGACGCGCGTACAGCATGCCTTCAACTTCTACATCTATCCCATATACTGCTGTACCATTTGTTTTGGCTGGTATATCAAGCGCTTTAAAGTCTTGTTTAAGCCCAGTTAAATGACGTTTATTAGCAGGTTTTAGTGGAAGGTTTGCAACTTCATCACTGGTAAATGTACGATTAAACTCGCCTTTTTTAACTATGTCAGCATAACTAACCGATTTTTCGCCTGCAATAATGTAGCCCTTTTCAGCACGACATTTATCTGCAGGCACGCCGAGCATTTTCGCTCCTGCTTCTATTAATGCAATTCGACCCGCAGCGCCGGCTTGAGATAATGGCTTAAAGCTTTGAAATACAGACCATGAACCACCCGTTACCATAAAGCCCCATTTTTCATGAGTATCTACGTAGGTAATTGATACTTTATCCCAATCACATTCAAGTTCATCAGCCACAATACGCGCAAGAGCAGTACCGATATGTTGACCCATTTCAACTTTAGCAATACTCACTTCTACGGCGCCGTCGGTGCTCATCGTCCACCAAATAGTGGGTGAAAAAGCCTGTTGCGCAATTGATTCTTTTGCACTGAGCGAACCCGAAAATAACGCAGGGGCAAACGCCATGACTAAGCCTGCGCTAGCAGTGCCAATCATAAACGAGCGACGATTTAAATTAACGGTTTCGCTATTTTTTTGAAATAATTTTTTCATTATCGGCTCCAGTTAAGCGTCTTGTGCATTTGGATCAAATATATTTACTACACTTTGTGACTCATCTGCAGCGCGTTGAATAGCAGTTTTAATACGTTTATAAGCCATACAGCGACAATAGTTACCATTCATATGGCTTACTATTTCTTCATCTGAAGGGCTTGGATTAGCTGCCAGTAATGTAGCAGCTTGCATTATTTGCCCCGACTGACAGTAACCGCACTGTGGTACTTGCTCTTCAACCCATGCTTTTTGAAGTGGATGTTCGTTATTAAGCCCTTCAATTGTGGTAATGTTTTTTCCTGCAATTGCGCCAATTGGTAAAACACATGAGCGAGTTGCTTGCCCATCTAAATGCACCGTACACGCACCACACATTGCAATACCGCAACCAAACTTCGTACCTTTTAATCCAATTTCATCGCGAATAACCCATAACAATGGTGTATCTTCACTTGCGTGTGATTCAACCACCTTGCCATTAATTGTAAACGTCACCATAGCTTGCCCCTTGATTAAGCTTTATAAACTGCGTTTAAATTGTTTAATTTAAACTCAGGTTATAACAGTTAAGATTGTTGTAACTACTAATCCATAACACATATAGTTACCGCATAAGCTACATTAACAGCTAAATACCATAACCACTACACTAAAGCGTTAGCGCAGCTAAATACCATAACCACTACACTAAAGCGTTAGCGCAGCTAAAACTTATTTTGCCCTACTACTACTTTATCACTCATTTTTAGCTATAAAATTACTTAGCTGCTTTTGAGTATCTATGTCTACACTCGCACTACTTAAACTAATTGTATTGACGACCTCACTGCTGGAGCGCAGTAATTGCTGCGCACCTCTATCTGAAGTTAAGCTTGCAAGCTGAGATAAATCAACCGCTGGGAATAAAGCGGGTACACCTAAACGCTCGCCATAGTTTGCGCACCAGCGCGATGGGTTACGTTTAAAACCAGTAACTAGCTCACTTAAGTGCGCTACTTTTAGCTCAACCTGATCCGCAAGCATAAATAAAATCCCATCAAAGGACTTATTTTTAAACAAAGTTTGAGAAGCTGTCGCTATTGAATGACCCAAACCTTGGCTCCATTGCTTGTTCTCAATCAGCTCTATGTTTTTATAGCCTGCCAGTACTTGCGCTACTTCTTTATGCCATGCCCCGGTAACTACATACACGGGCGTGTCATCAAGTGCTTGCAGTGTATTTACAGCATGCTCAATCATTGTTTTGCCAAAGCCAATATCAGCTGTTAATTTACAGCCGTTAAAGCGAGATGATTGCCCTGCGGCTAAAACAACTTTTGCAATTAGCACGGCTCCTGCCCCCAATGACTTAGTGATTGGGCATCTTTATCACACAGCACTGCATGTATTTCGCTGATCAGCGATAGTGCAATACTCTCTGGCGAGTCGCCGCCTAAATTTAAACCGACGGGCCCAAAAACAGGAGACTTAATTTGTGAAACACGCGTATTTGCGTGCTCTAAAACTTGTTCACGTCTGTGCTTCGGACCCAATAATCCTATATATTTAAACGGAACATCTTTAAATTGAGCCAACGTACTGGCGTCAAGTTCAACGCTGTGAGCCATTAAAATAGCAGCATCTACTTTATTAGTTATGCAATATTCTTTTAACTCACTCGGTGTGGAGCGCAAAATAGCATCTGCATTTTTAAAATATTGCCTTTTTGCATTGGCAGCGCGTGTATCCCATACAGTTACACTCCAACCAAGTTGTTTGGCAAATGTATAAACCGGAACTGCATCGGCCCCACCACCCACTATTAATAAATGAGGCGGCGGATAAATAGAAGTTTGCAAGCACGTAGCGCCTTGTAATTCTACCAACTGCGCTTTGCGGTTCATTGATAAACCATGTAACTCATCATTTTGCGTAAATACACCACTGCCGGCTGGCAAAATGGGGCTTACTTGTTGAAGGTATCGCCCTGGTTTATTCTCATTAAGTGCTTTAGATACAAGCTCTAACTGCAAATAGTCATTAGCTTTGTGAATGGGCTGTAGTAAAATATGTACTATGCCCCCACAACCAATGCCAAGTTGAAATGTTAAATCGTCTTCATCGGTGGCATCATAACTAATGGTTTTACTGGTTAAAGTACTCATTACTTGTTTAGCGTGGCGCTGTATGTCAGCTTCTAAACAGCCACCCGAAAGCATCCCCAAGCGCTCGCCTAGGCTCGAAATAAGCATCATAGCCCCTAGTTTTCTGTAGCTAGAGCCTTCAATTTTGTACAAAGTAGCTAAAACCCATTCTTGGTTGTCCCTATTGAGATGCCAAGTGTTTAAGATACTTTTCAAATCTGTAACCATATATTGCCCTTTAAAAAGCATTTTTTGCGTTTAAAAACAAACCAGCCTAAACAGCTAATTTAAAACTTAATAATTCACGCACAATTTAGTTTTCTATTATATCGTTTAAGGTCTCAATTAACTCATCAAATTGATCATTAACACTTTGGCGTTGTTTATCATTTAGAGTTAGGTTTAATTTGTAGAGTAAATTTATATATAAATTTAAGTTTACTTCATTGCTTTTCAATAGCGCGTTGCTCATATAAAGTTCGCGCTCTTCAATAACCGTACTTAACTGATTTATAAATTCTTTTTTTGTAATTTCAGCATTTGTAAATACCTGTTTGGCTGCATTCAAACGGTTTTGCTTGTACTCTAACCACAGCGCTCCTGCATCTTGGTGCTGCTCATTAGTTGATTTAATCAGCGCTTTTTGTTGTTTATTAAGCTTGCCTATCCACTGCTCGTAGTATTCAAATTGCTCTTCTAAACGCTCACTTTTTCGCTCAAGCGGGGTTTGTTCGTTAAACTCTTCGCGTTCGTCGTTAATTTTTATTTGGATATTGTTTAAAAGCTCACCTCTTTGCTCACTTGATAAGGTTGCCCCAAGCTCAGCTAAAGGCAGCTTTGCGTATCCAAGTAGGTTCTGCCAATGTTGTTTTGCAAGCACAACCTGTGTTTTTAATTGTTTAGCCTCCAATGTTTGGTTAAACAATACTTTTATATTTTGTATGTCTTGTCTGTAGGCGGGTAACTGGGTAGTTCGGTGCCAATTTTGTGTTGTTGTAATTATGTTTTTTAGCTGTGTATTTTGCTTTTTATTTAAATCAACATAATCGTCAACCCAAAATGACGAAAGCCAGCTCAAGTTGTTATAAGTGAATGAGGCTGAACAGCTACACAAAAATACCATGCTGATAGCAAAGCATGCATTTATCACTTTTTTAGCTTTAAGATTATTAAGCATCACTTTCCTTATTTTAATTTTATAATTATGGAAACCTTATTTGATAATAATTATCATTTAAGTATTGACTTGCATTTAGATCTAACTGATAATCGTTCGCACAAACACAGTGTAACGACCTCAGTGCCTACGGAAGAATATTCAGCAAGGATGCTGACACATTAAAAGAAGAGCGTGCCGCTTCGTGTTATTACTTACTCGACCCAAGTAATAACATCAAATATCACATTTACTTGCTACATTGCTCATATTAGTGACGGTTAATATGACTCAAAAAAGCCCTAACGGGCTTTTTTTATTTCTTTAAATTTTCTATAAAATCTGTATCTTACACTTCTTAAACTCGTTTACTTACCTTAAAAGTCCACCGCGCTATTATTTACATTTTATACGCACGATCTGATAAGGTATCGCCTTGCGTTTACGCTAAAGCTGGCGTAAAACATAACAGTAGGCACCCTTTTTTGCATCTATTTATAATAACCGATTTAGTCTCTACTTAAATGCATTGAGTATTAAACGTTTGAAATGCCCAAATAGTGCAAAAATTTAATAATTTAGCATTTAACTAAAGTCTGTTTACCTTTCGGGATTAAAACTTGTTCTATTTAGACGCTATTTAATCCCGGCAAGATATACTGGCCCTAAAACCTATCGTAACTATTACTAATTGGAGACATTAATATGTCACAGTTTAATTTGAAAGCACTCGTTCTTGCTGGCGTTTTACTTGCCAGCCCTTTCGCTCATGCAACATTAGAAGATGGCATAAGAGCAGCTAACGAAGGTGAATTTGCAGTCGCCCTAAAAGAATTCCAATACCTAGCAGATAAAGGTTTTGCGCCAGGAATTTACGAACTAGCTAAATTATACGAAGGTGGATACGGTGTAACACGCGATTACCGCAAAGCAGCTGCACTTTATCAACAAGGCGTTAAAAAGAACCATGCTGATTCGATGTTTGCTCTAGCTGTTTTATACGATGAAGGTAAAGGCGTTAAACTTGATCATCAAATGGCAGTTACCTTATTTGAAAAAGCAGCTAAGAAGAATTTACCTGCAGCTCAATTTAATTTGGGCGTAATGTACGCTAATGGCGTGGGTGTTACACGAGACTATGAAGCGGCACGTAACTGGTACGAAAAAGCAGCTGCAAACAATTACTCTTTAGCGCAATTTAATTTAGCCCTCATGTATTTTGAAGGACTAGGTATGCCGAAAGATTTAGAAAAGTCATATATTTGGAATACTATCGCTGAGTACAACGGTAATATGCAAGCGAGTCATAGCCGTAAACTTGATGAGCGTAAAATGCTGCCTAAAGAAATTGAAGAAGCTAAAGAAAAAGCCGATGCCATTTATGCAAAAATACAAGTGGGTACTTATGCTGGCGAAGGTCGCTTATTTTAAAGTCTTATTTTAAAGTTTAAGAGTTTAAGACCGTAGCTTTAAACTAATCTAAAAAAGGCTGAATTACATAATGTAATTCAGCCTTTTTAATATATCTTGATTAGCAAGTTAACACTTATTCAACTTTACCAAATCAGCACCCTATTATTTTATGTAAAGCCACTTTAGAAGCTTAATAATAAGTTTGCTTTGTTTTAGTAGCATAACAATGCGAGGATTAAACGAGCCCGATACTAACGTATTTTTAGCATGGCTAAACGTTAAAAACCCTTCTATACCATGATAATGCCCCATTCCTGAATGCCCTACACCACCAAAGGGAGCATCATCAGCAGTTACTTGCACTAAGGTGTCGTTTATTGCCACAGTGCCACTGATTGTTTGCTTCATAATGTATTCTTGAGCGTGCTTATCTTGGCCTAAAATATAAAGCGCTAATGGGTGGTGATGAGCTTTAATATAGTCAATTGCGCTGTCGAGCTTTTCATAACTCATTATTGGTAGTATTGGACCAAATAACTCATCTTGCATAAGCTGCATTTCGTCAGTTACTTGAGTTACTAAATGCAGCCCCATACGGTGCTTTTCTTCGTCTTGCTGGTTTTGCTCAAGTGGCTTAATAATGTTTGCACCCAGTTCTTGGGCTTGCTCTAAGTAGGTTGCCAAACGTTTATAATGCGCATCGCTAATGATAGAAGTTAAGTTTTTACCTTCAACACCGTCTTTAAAATGCTTTTTATACAACTCGCATAATTGCTGAATAAGCTGATGCTCAAGCTCTTTGGGTACAAATACGTAGTCGGGTGCAACGCATATTTGCCCTGCGTTGGCCATTTTGCCAAACAGTAAGGCTTGTGCCGCTTTTTTAATATCGGCATTTTGCGTAATAATAACTGGCGATTTACCACCGAGTTCAAGCGTTACCGGCGTTAAATTACGACTCGCTGACGCCATTACTAATTTACCTACGTTCGTAGAACCCGTAAATAATAAATGAGCAAATGGCAGTGATGAAAACTGTGCTGCAACATCACTCGCCCCTAGTATTATTTTACAATGAGCTTGCAGATCATCTTTAAAGATTTTTTCGATAACGGCGTTTGTATGAGGTGTGAATTCGCTTAATTTAAGCATCACTCTATTACCGGCAGCTATAGCGGTAAGCACAGGTACTAACGCTAACTGAATGGGGTAATTCCACGGTGCAATAATACCAACCACACCTTTGGGCTGATAATTAACACTTACTTTTGAAGGCCATAAGCTTAAACCCACAGAGCGATTACTTGGCTTTGCCCATTTTGGCAATTTTTTAATAATGTGCGCGAGTGTTTGCACTGTAGGTAATATATCGCCTAGTAATGTATCGAAAGCGGTTCTGTAACCAAAGTCTTTTGAAGCAGCATCTACTAGCTCTTGCTCAAGTTCAACAATACGTACACGGAGTTTTTTCAATAAAACGAGACGTTTATCAATTGGCAAGTAAGGCGTTTCGAGAAAGCTTTTTCGCAATTCATCAAACTGGGGAATTAAAGGCATTGCCTGTGATGTCTCAGTGCTCAAAATAGGTTACTCAATTTTTAAAGTTATTAACGACTATAACCTTGTTCTGTTTTTCGAGCAATAACACTAATTATCTAAAAAAGAGCTTCTTGAGTACTACAAATAAGTATAAAGAGTAGTTTTGTTTAAAACTGTAAATATAAACAAAGCTACTCTGGCATAGGTTGGTTAGAACTAATTTAGTTCAGCTTTAAAAGCCAAATACTTGGGCTGCAATCGTCATTGTAACCAGCGTAATTAATACAATAGCCACAATGTTTAGCACAAAACCCGCTCTTATCATGTCGCGCATTTGAATTTGCCCTGAGCCAAACACAATAGCATTTGGTGGTGTCGCTACCGGCATCATAAACGCACAACTACACGCTATAGCTGCAGGAATAACCCAAACCAATGGTGAACCTGTTATAGACTCTGCAACGGGCCCTAACAAAGGAAGAAAGCCAGCTGCAGTCGCTGTATTGCTTGTGATCTCAGTTAAAAACGTAATTAATGCCACAACAACAAGTACACTCATAACAAGTGGAATAGTGCTAGCGCCTTCAATTAGGTGAGCAATAAATTCAGCAAGCCCTGATGACTTAATTTGAGATGCAAGCGTAAGCCCGCCACCAAATAATAATAAAACGCCCCACGGCACTTTAGCTGCGCTTTCCCAATCAAGGATACGCTCATTTTTGCCTTTATTCGCTGGCATTACAAACAACAGCAATGCCGCTGCAATTGCAATAGTAGTATCTGAAATATTAAGACCTGTTATGTCACCTAATAGAGGTCTTAATATCCAACACAGTGCTGCTAAAACAAACACAAATAACACGCCTTTTTCGGCGCGCTGCATTATACCTAGGCTTTTTAACTGCGTTGAAAACACCGCTTTTGTATCAATTTTTTGATCGTTTTTAATATTAGCATCTACTTTATACGCAAATTTAGTAAGCCAAACCCAGCTAATAATTAGCATGCCTAAAGACAGTGGTACGCCTACAATCATCCATTGCGCAAAGCCAATTTCTATTTGGTAACTATCTGACAAGTAAGCAGCCATTAAAGCATTAGGCGGAGTACCGATTAAGGTAGCAATACCACCAATACTTGCACCATAAGCAATTGATAACAGTAAAGCCTTACCAAAACCTTCATTACTCGGGTCTGATTGCTTTACTAAATTGGTAATCGAAAGCGCAATAGGCAGCATCATTACAGCTGTTGCGGTATTAGACATCCACATCGACAAAAATGCGGTTACCAGCATCATGGCTAAAATTTGCAAGCTTGGCTTTTTACCCGCATATAACATGGTGCTTAGCGCAATACGTTTATGTAAGCCCCAACGCTCCATAGCAATAGAAATTAAAAAACCACCTAAAAATAAAAATATTAGTGGGTGCGCATACGGGGCAGCCACGCTTTTAATTGCTGCTATATCAGCCAGTGGTGATATTACCAGAGGGAGCAAAGCAGTTGCTGGAATTGGTACTACTTCGCTCACCCACCACGATGCCATCCAAAATGCTAAACCTGCGGTTTTAAATGCCGCTACAGACATACCCATTGGTGGATCGAGTAAACATGTCATTAGCATTACTACAGGGCCTAGTATCAAAAAAAGCCATTGGAAATGTCTTTTCTTATCTGGTTTTTGCGTGAGTATATTATCTGTCATGGCAGGCCTCTAAAATTTGTATTTAAGACCAAGCGCAACACTGCTGTCGTCTTGTTCTTCTAAATTAAGGTCGGTGTATAAAAGGTAAGCAGTTGTTTGCTTATCAAATACATAGTCAAGGCCCGTAGTCCATTGTGTTGCCTCAGAAGTTTGACGAAGTAAAGAGTCATCTTTAGCAAACTGTAATTTAGGTACCCATTTATCAAGCGTATAGCTTGCACTTAACACATAACCGCTACCTGATTTTATACCATCTGTTGATTCAGAATGCTGATATAGCGCACCAAGCTGTAATTGTTCAAATTTATAGGCTGCTGCTATTCGGCTCGCATTAATATTATTAAGAGAATCAACATGGCTTAATGATAAGTAATATGAGGTGTTTTTTAAGCTACGATCACCATAAATAAAAGTTGCTGCAAATCCAGCTTCGTTATCTTTGTTGTCGTCTTTTGGAGCATAAGTAAACGAAAATTGCGTATTATGCCAATAATTAGAAGTGTATGTTAGCGTATCACCAAGTCTATCTTGTCCTGCAATAACTTGGGCTATGTCACCTTGGGTTTCATTAAAGTTATCAACTTTGCCTTCAGAGTATTTAAAGCGAGTATCATTTCTTCCCACTACAAGCTCGCCAAATTGACCTTTTAAACCAAGATAAGTATTCCTTGCACTAAATGGCTCTTCGGTGTCATCTTGCTCAAAGCCTTTTACTTGCACTTCGTATTTAAAAACAACGTTTAAATATTCATTTAATTTGTGTTGCCCTTGAATGCCTATACGCGAAAATGGCGCTTCAATCTGCGTGCCTTCTTCTGCGTAACGCATAATACCCGTATCTGTATTAGCAATTTGAACTTCGGCTTTACCATAAACATCATATTCAGTAGCGCAAGCCGTGTACGAGTAAAAAGCAAAGCTACTTATTGAAGTGAGTAAAATAGTAGAGTGTGTAAACTTTATCATTATGTGTCCTAATTATTAGAATCTACTTGTTGTCAGACCTAATAAGGCAACTTTACTGCCAATGGTAAAATACTCTTATATTTCAGGCACTTAATGGATATTGCATATAAAAAAAGAGAATAAATGTGCGGTTTCCCACACACCATAAAAACGAAGTTGTCACATAAACCACACAATTTAGTCAATAAACATATCGCGGTTTAAATTGTATTTACTCATTTTATCGTAAAGGGTTTTACGAGCGATTTGCAGTGTATCCATCGTATTTTTAATACTGCCATGGTTACGCTCTAGGGCTTCTTCTATTAACGACTGCTCATAAAAAGCAACTTTTTCAGATAAGCTTAAATCGGGAGAAAGCTCACCTTTAGCCTGCGTTTTGCTAACACTAAAAGCAAGTTCTACTCCTAATAAAACCGCGCGCTCAGCTTGGTTTCTAAGCTCCCTTACATTACCAGGCCAGTCGTACGCTAAGAGTCGCTGTTGTATTTCGCTATTAAGAGGTGCTGGCGGCTTGTGATAGCGTGTTGCTGCAATAGAGCTAAAATGCTTAAACAGTAATACTATATCTGCTTTGCGAGCTCTAAGAGGCGGTATATCTACTTTTACCAAGCTTAGTCGATAATATAAATCTGCTCTAAATTCACCTTTTTCAACTAATAAAAGCAAATCTACTTTAGTGGCTGCAACAATTCTTATATCTAATTCAATTGCTTTATTATCACCTACTGGAGTTACTTTTCGCTCCTCTAATACGCGTAATAATTTAACCTGCAACGACATTGGGGTACTTTCTATTTCATCTAAAAAAACGGTACCACCTTGTGCAAATTCAAACTTTCCCTTACGAGTGTGAGTTGCTCCGGTATAGGCACCACTTGCAGCACCAAACAACTCGCTTTCTATCAACTGCTCAGGCACCGCGCCGCAATTTATAGCCACAAAATTACTTGCTGAGCGAATACTTTGATCGTGTAAGTAACGCGCTACAAGCTCTTTACCCGTGCCAGTTTCACCTTCAATCATTACATCAGCTGGGGTATCAATAACCGTATTGAGTAAATGCATCATATCTTGCATTTTAGGAGTATCACCCAGTATTCGTACACCCGGCGCTGAGGTTTTTTGTACAGCAAGTTTTAGTGCACGATTTTGAATCACTAAGCTACGCTTGTCGCATGCTCTTGCTATGCAATCAAGCAATGTTTCGTTTACTGGTTTTTCAAATAAGTCATACGCGCCTAATTGCATAGCTTTAACAGCAATAGTTACATCGGCGTACCCTGTTAAAAATATAACCGGCAGTTCACTATCAAATGCCGTGACTTGCTCAAGTAAAGTAAGCCCATCCATTGCAGGCATATTTATGTCACTCAGTACAACGCCCATAAAACGTCGATTAAGCTTTGTTAGAGCCGTACTTGCATCATTAAAACACTCAACTGTATAGCCTTCGAGAGTAAGTAATTGTTTTAATGAATCTCTGATCATCGCTTCATCATCAACTACAATGATGTGCTTACACGGTGAGTTTTCAATCATCTGTTTTATCCTGCGTGCTTGATAGACTGATTATAAACTCAGCCCCGCCTTGCAGTCGATTGTGCGCACTTAAAGAGCCATTAAACGAATCAATGATTTGTTTTGAAATAGATAATCCAAGGCCTAAGCCGTTACTCTCTTTAGTACTATAAAAAGGTTCGAAAATATTACCAAAAGCATGTTGCTCTATTCCAGGCCCTGTATCTAAAATTGAGAGTTTTACTCGATTATCAAAGCACTCAACATTAAAACTTAATTTACGTATTATTGCGCCATTCATAGCTTGGCTCGCGTTAGTAATTAAGTTAACCAACACTTGCTCAAATTTAAGTGAATCAACCCACACTATTAACCCACTATCTAAATTAGGCTGCTCTACGTGTACGTTATCTTGCTTTAGTTGTGAGCTGGCAATCATCAAGGCGTTATTTAATAAACCAGCTAACGGATAAGGCCTTAATTGAGTTTGTGATGGTTTGCTAAAATGTTTTAGCTGCCCCACTATTTTGTGTACGCGACCTACAAGCCCCTCAATCACCGTTATGCTTTCGCCAAGTGCGGTGTAATTTTGCTTAGCGAGTAAACGTTTGGCGCTTGCTAGGTAAGTATTCATAGCGCTAAGGGGCTGGTTTATTTCGTGATTAATACCTGCGCTTAACTGCCCAATTGTTGCAAGTTTTGCTGATTGAACTAATGCAACTTGCGTTTTCTCAAGCTCTTGTGTGCGCTCAATCACTTTTTGCTCAAGACTATGCCTAGAGTAAACGAGCTTTTTATAACCCGCAAAACGAGCAAGTAAACTATAACCAACAATAATAACTAAAGCATAAATGCTAAGTGCCCAAAACAAGCGTATTAATTGAGCTGAATTTACTTTTGTTATATCAACAAGTACGTTCATATGTGCACTAAAATAACGCAGTGGTTTTGTCGCACTCACATAAAGGTTTTTATTAATTTTAAAATGCGAAATACCCTGGCTCTTATATTGAAATTGCTTAATATATACAGGTTGATGATCTAAATAAGCACGGCGTAATTTTATATTACGTCGCTTTGTTATATCAAACTCGCTGAAGCTATTTAAACGCCATGTTTGCATATCAGACATCGCAATTATATTATCACTAAGCTCTAAATAAAAATGGCTACCTTTAGATGTATTTAAAAGCTCTCTGTCGTTTTCAAATTTGCTTACATTCACTTTTAATACAACAACACCAACCGCTTTGTTGTCGTGATAAACAGCCTGCGAAAAATAAATGCCACGCTCTTTTGAACGCATACCTAGTGCAAAGTAGGCCACTTTTTCACCTGCAAATGCACGTTTAAAGTAAGGTCTAAAGGCAAAGTTACTGCCTAAAAATGTGTAATCGGCTTGCCAGTTACTACTTGCCGTTACTGCGCCTTGGGCATTAAGTACAAATATATCTGATGCACCACTGGCTTGTTGTATATCAGCTAAGTAATTATTTATAGCGTTGTAATGGGCTTGGTCGCCGTTTGCAAATTCAATCATTAACTGATTATAAGTAAGTAGCTGGGGAATAGCCGAAAAACGAGCGAGTTCAGTATCAATGTAATTATTTAATTGAGTAACCTGACGCTGCGCTTGAGCTGTTGCTTTTTCAATATCGTGAGCGCGGCCTACCCAAAATGTAACAACCAAAATTAATACTAATAATATACATACTGTAATTATTTTTTTAGAAAACGTAAACATGGCCTACCCGAGAAATAGCCTAAAAATTTAAGGTCGCTAGTGTAACGACTTATATGAGGCAGGGATATAAACTTTTTGTTAACAAATGAATTTAATTATACTTATTAATTAAATCTAGTCCTAAAAACAAAAAACACCGCAAACAGGTCTGCTTGCAGTGTTTAAGGTTTAGAAAAAAATTAATACGTTATTAATTTGTAGCTAAAGCTGATCTGTTTTTTAGGTATTTGTATAAACCAATTAATGAAGCAGCTATCCAAAATATTTCTATCACAAAGCTAGCTAAATTAAAGTTATAGCAAAGGCTAATTAACAACAAAATCGCCCCTGTTAAATTCATCATATTATACGTTAGGCTAGATGGGGACGTTTTTCCTAGCTGCAGTAAGAAAAATGAACCAACTACTAAAAAAGTACCTGTCATACCTATGATGTCAAATAAGAGTGCTATCACGAAACTATCCTTTATCCATTTTTAAATAACCCAATAAACTGGCCCGATCCATGGGGAGGGTATTTTTTCATTCATTGAAACAGCAAACCGAGCGATTCTATCAATATGGTAAATTCTAACAAGGCCATATGTCCGTATGAAGAAATTTTACTGTATCTGAATTATTTAAAAGTTACTTTGCCACCAATTATTTTATAGGCAGGCGCACCACGAATAATCGCTTCTCGGGCAAAAGGCCGACTGCAATTAGGGCAAATACAGGGCTCGTGTGTAAAGTCTTGACTAATACGCTCTTTAAAACACTTAACTAATGCTCCTTTGCCTCCTTTTCGATATTTAAATAGGGAAGCTTTACAAGCAGAGCAAAAAATATCGACCGTTTTAGTAGGGCCTTTTTTATTGGGTTTTGCCATTAAGTCCTGCTGTACTATATAAAAAATTATTCTTTATGATACCAGTTTATAGCAATTCGTTTAATTAAGTGATCTATTTGAGGGTAGAAAAACGTGTTGATAGCTAGGCGAAAATTCGCTATTTAATTGTCCTAAATGAGAATTTTTTAACACAGGGAGAGATACATTTAGCCTCGCAAAATGATTAAGTATTATTGCTCATTGGTATTAGGTGGGTAAAGGTGACCACTGGGTTTTAGAATTTTTACGCGGTATAGTTATTAAAGTGAGCTCATAATAATTTAATGATGATGAAAAATATAACCTAATCTTTGAAAAAGAAGCGGTTTAATTGAGATGATAATACATTCATATTAAAAGGTTTGATTATAAACCCTGATACTTTAGCTGCAATAACTTGCTTAACTTTATCTGTACTATCCTCACAGGTAACCATCAACACAGGAATATCGGCAAGGGCTCTGTCTTTTCGAATGTTTGTGAGTAAATCAACACCATCCATTTTTGGCATATGAAGATCTGTAATAACCAAATCGAAATGTTGGTCACGCAATAAAGCCAAAGCTTGTAATCCATCAGTAGCTTCAACGATATTGCAATACTCCAATTTTCTTAGCATATTAATTAAAACATGACGCATGAGCGGCATATCATCAACTACTAATATTTTCATTAATACCGCTACCAAATCATGTAAATACGATTATATAAACCTACTCTACTCTCAGGTAAGAATCAAACTGGGCATTAACGGCTACTCAACCCTTACGGCCAAATACCTAAAATAAGCCCCATTAACGAAAACTGTAAAATACAGTAACTCCCGTTAATTAAAAATAGCTTTAAAGGGCGTTGCTCAAATATATAACTTAACCCTAGTGAACTACTGATCCAAAAAAAGCCGATCACAAAGCCTGTTCCTATACACTCAACTAAGCTTGCGTCTTTACCTAAAAATAGAGACAACATTAAAGCCGCTATAAATACTAAAAAGAAGCTGCCGCCAAATATCAACTTAGGATTGGCTGATTGTAAATCAAGGACAGTTAAGCCAATACTTTCTAGCCAAGCGTTTTTAAAGAGTGCTTTTGAGTACCATATGCCGCCAAGCATAAAAGAAGACAATGCAGCCACCAGTATTGCAAAATAATCTACATCTAAAAGGTTCATACAAACAGCCGTATACAAAATGTGTAATACCGTTTGGTATTAAATATTAACGGTATAAAGATACTCTCAATGTAGTTACAAATAAGGTATTGAGCAAATTGCTTAACTTGAGTTAATTGCCTTTATGAAGAGTAATTTTAAAAATAAAGGCTATAAATCGCCAAATTTAGCGTCAGTTAACGCCGCTAAATTAGTTGGGGAGAGTGCGATTTCTAAACCTCGCTTTCCGGCGCTCACATAAATAGTATCAAAAAGTGAAGCACTACTATGAATAAACGTAGCTAAGCGTTTTTTTTGTCCAAGTGGACTTACTCCCCCTAAAATATAACCAGTGCTAGCTTGAACTTTTTGCGGGGCAGCCATTGCTACTTTTTTGGCACCACATAATTTTGCCAACTGTTTTAAGTTAACTTGTTGCGACACAGGAGTAACAGCAACAATTAGCTGCCTTTCATGCGTTTCAAGAACGAGAGTTTTATATACTTGGGCGCTATCTAAATTTAACTTTTCAACAGCTTCAAGCCCATATTGACTATTACCTGCATCGTGTTCGTAACTGAGTACTTCAAAGGGGATTTTTTGTTTTTTAAGTAATTCGATTGCTGGGGTCATACTATTTAATCGTGTTTTTTTTAACAGTAACAAAAATAAAATTTAAAGCAAAAAAAACGACGCTAAAAAGCGCCGTTTCATTATTAATAATAATTTAAATTTACTTAGTTAAATCATCAAAAAACTTTTTAACACCGTCAAAAAAGCCTTGCTCTTTAGGACGATTTTTCGAGCTATCTGTACCCATACTTTCATCTAACTCTTGCAGTAGTTCACGTTGACGCTCGTTAAGATTAACTGGCGTTTCGATTACTACCTTACAAATTAGATCGCCTTGGGCACCACTTCGAACAGACTTAACGCCTTTGCCACGCATACGGAACATTTTGCCCGTTTGCGTTTCAGAAGGTATTTTAAGTTTTGCACGACCATCAAGTGTAGGCACCTGAATTTCGCCACCAAGACCTGCTGTTGTAAAGCTAATTGGTACTTCACAGTATAAATTATTTGCTTCACGTACAAATATTTCATGTTCGCGAACAGATACTTGCACGTACAAGTCGCCAGATGGCGCGCCGTGCATTCCGGCTTCACCTTCACCAGTTAAGCGGATACGGTCTCCTGTATCAACGCCAGCTGGAATTTTAACTGAAAGCGTTTTAGTTTTTTCTACGCGGCCCTGACCATGACATTTGTTACAAGGGTCTGAAATAATCTGACCTTGTCCCTGACACGTTGGACACGTTTGCTGAACAGCAAAGAAACCTTGGCGCATTTGTACTTGGCCAGCACCATGACACGTAGTACATGTTTTAGGCTTAGAACCTGCTTTAGCACCACTGCCATCACACGGCTCACAACCCACCCATGTTGGTACTTTAATTTCAACTTCTTTACCACGAACCGCTTCTTCTAAGCTCAAGTCCATGTTGTAACGTAAGTCAGAACCACGTTGTTGACGAGATTGACGTCGACCACCGCCGCCACCAAAAATATCGCCAAATACGTCACCAAATACATCACCAAAATCGCCATGACCGCCACCAAAGCCGCCATGACCACCGCCACCGCCTTGCTCAAATGCCGCGTGACCATGTTGGTCATACATTTGGCGTTTTTGAGGATCGGTTAAAATCTCGTAAGCTTCTTTAACTTCTTTAAATTTAGTTTCAAGCTCTTTATCGCCTGCGGTACGATCTGGATGATATTTCATCGCTAAGCGTTTATACGCTTTTTTTATGTCTCGCTCACTCGCATCTTTGCTTACGCCGAGGGCTTCGTAATAATCGCGTTTTGACATATCTATCACACTACTCTTTTCTGTTTGCAGCGTGAGCTGCTGGATAAACCGATAAATCGCATCGATTTATCATTGAATTTTTAAACCTTAAATACATGCAAAAGGCGCGACAAGCTATTGCTCGCGCGCCTCAATTGTTCATCCTAACCTAAACACTCGATTGAGTTAAGTGTTTTTGGCTAGCGAGAAGCGTTAGCAACAATTACTTGTCGTCTTTCACTTCTTCGAACTCTGCATCAACAACGTCGTCGTCTTGCTTAGCTGATTGCTGTTGCTCGCCTGCATCTGCTGAACCTTGCTGTGCTTTCGCTTGTGCAATTTCCATTAGTTTTTGAGACTTTTCAGCAAGAGCTTGAGTTTTAGCTTCAATCTCTTCTTTGTTGTCGCTCTTAATAGCAGCTTCTAAATCTACAACAGCCGCTTCAATCGCTTCTTTGTCTTCGCTTGGTAATGCATCGCCAGCTTCTTCAATTTGCTTACGAGTACCGTGTACTAGAGCATCAGCTTGGTTACGAGCAGCTACAAGTTCTTCAAACTTTTTATCGTCTTCAGCATGTGCTTCTGCATCACGAACCATTTTTTCAACTTCTTCATCGCTTAAACCTGAAGATGCTTGAATTGTGATTTTTTGCTCTTTACCTGTATCTTTATCTTTCGCAGATACATGTAAGATACCATCGGCATCAACATCGAATGTTACTTCGATTTGCGGCGTACCACGTTGTGCTGGGCGAATACCTTCTAGGTTAAATTGACCTAGAGATTTATTGTCGCTTGAACGTTTACGCTCACCTTGTAACACGTGAATTGTAACAGCAGATTGGTTATCTTCAGCTGTTGAGAATGTTTGCGATTTCTTAGTAGGAATCGTCGTGTTTTTCTCAATTAATGCAGTCATTACTGAGCCCATTGTCTCAATACCTAGAGATAATGGAGAAACGTCTAGTAATAGTACATCTTTTACGTCACCAGCAAGTACACCACCCTGAATCGCTGCGCCTACTGCAACTGCTTCATCAGGGTTTACGTCTTTACGTGGTTCTTTACCGAAGAAATCAGCAACTGTTTTTTGTACTAAAGGCATACGTGTTTGGCCACCAACAAGAATAATATCGTTGATGTCGCTTACTGATAAATCAGCATCAGCAAGTGCACGTTTAAGTGGCTCTAGAGATTTAGTTACTAAATCTTCAACTAGTGATTCAAGCTTAGCACGTGTTAGTTTCACGTTCATGTGCTTAGGACCAGATGCATCAGCAGTTACATACGGAAGGTTTACTTCAGTTGATTGTGCAGATGACAGTTCAATTTTTGCTTTTTCAGCAGCTTCTTTAACACGTTGCATTGCAAGAGGATCAGTTTTTAAGTCTAAACCTTGATCTTTCTTGAATTCAGCTACTAGGTAGTTGATTACACGGTTATCGAAATCTTCACCACCTAAGTGTGTATCACCGTTTGTAGCAAGTACTTCAAAAGTGTGCTCGCCTTCAACTTCATCAATTTCAATGATTGATAAATCGAAAGTACCGCCACCTAAGTCATATACTGCAACGATGTTTTCGCCACGGTTTTTATCCATACCGTAAGCAAGTGCCGCAGCAGTTGGCTCATTGATAATACGTTTAACTTCAAGACCCGCAATACGACCTGCATCTTTCGTTGCTTGACGTTGTGAATCGTTAAAGTATGCAGGTACTGTGATTACAGCTTCAGTTACTTCTTCACCTAAGAAGTCCTCTGCCGTTTTCTTCATTTTTTTCAGTACTTCAGCAGAAATTTGTGGTGCAGCGCGTTTTTCGCCACCCGCTTCTACCCATGCATCGCCGTTATCAGCTTTGATGATTTTAAACGGCATAATGCCGATATCGCGTTGTACTTCTTCGTCTTCAAAACGACGACCAATTAAACGCTTGATTGCAAATAATGTGTTTGTCGGGTTAGTAACCGCTTGACGCTTAGCTGATTGACCTACTAATGTTTCGCCGTCTTGCGTGTAAGCAATAATAGACGGGGTTGTGCGATCGCCTTCCGCGTTTTCAATAACACGTGCTTTGCCACCATCAAGTACTGCAACACAAGAGTTTGTAGTACCTAAATCGATTCCAATAATTTTACCCATGAAACTTCTCCAACTTCAATATTCGTTAATACGTTCGATGACATAGTAAATAGGGATGCGCCAAACTTATTTCAACTGTAAAAATGAAAAAAAATCCATTTTTTGTGATTTATTTACAAAATAACCCTAATAATTGTAAGGAATGGTGATTTTTGCACCGCCAGAGACGTTTTTAATTACTGGTCTGACTAGTTTGGTTGTGTTATAAATTTATTAAATCGCACTATAAAAGGACATCTTCATGCATTTTGAACAATTACTTCTACAAGCTGCAAAAATTGGAAGTTCAGACAATACCGAACAATTAACTAGCACAATGCAATTTCCAGAAAACTGGTGCCAAGGCAGAACTGCCTTTGGTGGGCTCTCAGCCGCACTGTTGTATCAAGCTATCAGAGGAAAAGTATCTAATGATCGTCGCCTACTCTCACTCAGTACAAATTTTGTAGGGCCATTACTAGCTGATACTCCTTTTTCGTTATCGGTAGAAATATTACGACAAGGTAAAAGCAGCACACAAGTACTTGCCAAAGCCATTCAAAATGAACAAGTGTGTGTAATTGTACAAGCGTGTTTTGCTAAAAGTAGAGAGTCGGGTGTAAATGTGCCAGTTTCAAAGTCTTTAGGATTAAAACCGGTAGACGAGCGCCATACTCTACCTTTTATTAAAGGCCAGATGCCTGAATTTTTTCAACATGTTGATTTATGTCCTCAACAAGGTGCCATGCCATTTAGCAGCGCAGAAACTTCTCACTTAGGGGGGTGGATGCGCTTTAAGCACACCCCAGAGCAAATAACAGAAGCGCATGTAATTGCATTAACAGATGCATGGCCACCTACGTTATTACAAATGTTTAAACAACCCGCTCCAGCTAGTAGCATGTCATGGTATTTAGAGTTTGTACAAGAGCCAAACTTAACACCTGGAGAATGGCTTGGCTTTGAAGCAATCACTCATCATTCAAAAGATGGCTATGGTTTAGAAGATGGCTGTATATGGTCACAATCCGGTGAGCTAATAGCGCTTACACGTCAAACAGTGGCGTTATTTGATTGATGAATGGGTTTGGCCTTCATCAACAATTCTTTTATAAGTACCGTTTTGCTTGATGAGCGCCAAACCAATATCAAACTCAGTAGCTAAAGAGAAGTTATTAAAATAAGCAGGTCGCTCTGCTTTTGGAAATAAAGTGTAAATTTGCACAGCTTCGGGTGATTTATGTTGATTGTAGTAATAGTAAAAAATACGCTTATCTAACACAATTATATCCACCCAACCTTTTAACAGCTTATCTACTTGCGCTTTTTGATTAATAACCTCTTGATATGAGCTAAAGTGTTTAACATTACTTTTAAATATAGAAGGCAGATATGCAGTTGCATTTTGAAAAGCAAGAACGTTTTTATTAAACATGCCTTCTATTTCATCAATATTATATTTATTTCGCTTGAGTGTAATGGCTACATTTTCATAACTAAGTACCGGTTTACTTGGGTAAATACCAGGACTACTTCTTCCTGCATAATTTAAAAGTATATCCACTCCTTTATTATGCAATTGATGCTCAGCGCGTTTATTCGACATATATTGCACATTAATATTGGCAAATCCATTAGCCTTTAACGCGGCTTTGATTAAACCTAGGTGTATACCCGAGTCTGTCTTTGCAAAAACATAGGGCGGGATTGATGCGCTCGCGGCGATAATTACTTCTCGCTCTTTATTAATAGCCACAGCATTTTGCGAGAAAATAAAGAGCCACATTAATATGCAGTACAAATAATATTTCAAACGCTTCCTTTATATAACGAGCAGCTTGATGGCAGAACGCGTTGTATTAATGTATTAAATATAGCAAAATTGAAGAAATATTCTTCTTGCTTGGTATTAAATTGCAAACTGTCTGCCCCTGTTGTGATCTGATCATAGATATACCTCGCATAATCGCAAAACAAATGGCGATATGCCCACATTGTCACCATAAACTTTGCGAAGCCGATGTTAATCACGACAGTCGCATAGTTGCACTAAGCTTTAGCGCACTATTAATGCTGCTCAGCAGTATGTTTTACCCTTTTATTTCATTTAGTAGTAGCGGTATAACTCAAACTATTACACTGCCCGACGCGGCTCGAATTTTGTTTAATTATGATAGTGAGCTGCTTGGCTTATTTATTGATTTGAGCATTATTGCCCTGCCCATGGGTTTGCTTGTTATTTTAATTCCTTTGCATCTTGGGCTTTTAAAAGCATTACCAGAGAGCATTGCAAGGCGACTACTAAAGTTCACTTTGGCGTTAGAGCCTTGGATTATGTCGGAAATATTTTTAATTGGCGTACTTGTTAGTATGGTTAAAATCATGTCGCTGGCTGATATTAGCTTCGGCACGAGTTTTTGGGCTTATGTGGGGTTTGTTATTTTATACATAGCTGCACTTGTTCACTTAAATCGCCCACGCTTATGGGCTCAAATAAAGCCTGTAAAAGTACTCGAAGGCGCAGAGCATGCTAAACGTGCAATAGATGAAAATATTAAAGCCTGCCATGTGTGCCATCAACTATGTACCGGTAATATTTGCCAGCGTTGCCATACAAAAACACACGTCAGAAACCCTTATAGCGTACAAAAAGCAGCAGCTTGGCTAATTACTTCTGTTGTTTGTTATATTCCAGCTAATGTTTTACCTATTATGCATACCACTAGCCTTGGGGATGAATCACCTTCTACTTTAATTGGTGGCGTAATTACACTTTGGAAAAGTGGCTCCTACCCCATTGCTGCCATTATATTTTTAGCCAGTGTTGTTGTGCCGCTTGCAAAAGCATTTGTACTCAGCTTTTTATGCATAATGGTAACAAGGCCTGCAAACAGACACACAAAAAGTTATACACGAATTTATCAACTGACAGAGTTTATTGGTAAATGGTCGATGATAGATGTATTTGTAGTGGCTATTTTAGTTGCCTTGGTTCAATTGGGTAATTTAATGTCAGTAACGCCAGGATTAGGCATTGTATTTTTTACAGTTATGGTAATATGCCAAATGATGGCTGCCCATGCCTTTGACCCACGCTTATTGTGGGATTCACCCAAAAATAAAAAATCAGAGAACAAAGCATGACCGAAACTGCCGAAATAACAAAAGAACCGAAAATTTCCGCTATCTGGATTATTCCGGCAATTGCGCTGTTAGTAGGCATGTGGATGCTATACCAATACCAAGCTAATAAAGGCCCTACGATTTTTATCGAAATGCCACAAGCCGAAGGCATTATTGCAGGTAAAACTGAAATAAAAGTACGCAGTGTAAAAATAGGTCAAATTGATCATGTTCGGCTATCCGACACGCAAGACAGCGTAATTGCTCGCGCGCAAATAGATAAAAATTACAACGAGCTACTGACTGACGATGCCAAAATTTGGGTCGTGAAACCACGCATTGATGAAACAGGTATTAGCGGGATGAGTACGTTATTGTCTGGTGTATATTTAGAGTTTTCACCCGGTGAAAGTAAAGAATTAAAAGAGCGTTTTAAGTTACAAGATGAACCCGCCCTCATTGGTAAAGATGTGAAAGGTGGTCGTTTTAAATTAATGAGTTACAACGCTGAAGTACTTGATGTAAGCACCGGTATATTTTTCAAAAATTATAAAATAGGGCAAATAGAAACCGCCACTTTTGATTGGGAAAACCAAGCAATGAAGTACGGCGTATTTATTAAAGCCCCTTATCAAAATCTGATCACCATGAACTCTATTTTTTGGGTGAACGCAGGAATTGAAATTGACCTATCTGCCGATGGTATCAATATTAATACGGGCTCTTTAAGCAAACTTTTAAAAGGCGGTATTTCGGTTGGTTTACCTGAGCAACAGGCCCCGGGTGAAATAGCACAAGATGGGCATAGCTTTTCATTAAGCCAAAGCTATAAAGAAGCATTAGAAGAGCGCTTTTACGATTTTGATTACTACCTAATTGAATTTGAACAATCAGTTCGAGGACTACGCACTGGTGCACCTGTCGAATACAGAGGTATGCGTGTAGGTACTGTTGTTGAAGCCCCTGCTAATGTAATTGTTAACGGTAAGCCCGCTCACTTTAGAAACCACAATACGGCCGTTCCGGTACTTATAAAAGTAGAATACGGACGCTTGTATCACGACAGTGCTTCAGCAAAAGAGTATTGGCAAGGTAGTTTAAAAGGCTGGATTGAAAGTGGTATGCGCGCCTCGTTAAAGCCTGGTAATTTATTAACAGGTGCTGTGTATGTAGATTTTGATATATACCCAGATGCACCGCAAGCACACCTAGGTAAACTTGTTCAGTATGATGTTTTTCCAAGTGTTTCTAGTGGGATAACTGTATTAGCAGATCAAGTTTCTGACGTACTTAATAAGGTAAACAACTTAAAAGTTGAAGACAGCTTGGCACAAATGCAAGCTACATTTACCGATTACCGAGCGCTTGCTAATGAAATGCGAGAGCTGCTAAGCCAAAAAGATACACAAAACTTACCAGGCGACTTTAACCGTAATTTCGAAAAGATGACAAAAAGCATGGAGCAATTTGAAGTCACTATGCGCCAATTTGATAAAACCATGGCCAGTTACCAAGCCGGTTCTGAACTTCATCATCAAATACAGCAAACATTAAAAGAGTTTAAACGTTTAAGTGAAGGTCTACAGCCTCTAACTCGCGGATTAAACGAGCAACCTAATATGCTAATTTTTGATAAATCATTACCAGCAGATCCAAAACCAAGGAAGCAATAATGAAATCGTTATTTTTAACTGTAAGTTTATTATTACTATTGGCAGGTTGTAGTTCATCAATACAAACTGCGACACAGTATTACCAGTTTGAGCAGCCTATAGGTGCATCGTCTCGAAACGTTGCAGATACAGATGCGCAACTAAGAATACAAACTGTTGTACTTAGAGGCGCTTTAAATAATTTGGGCATTGCGATGAAAATAGATAGCAACCAAATTCATGCTGCAAATTATAACCTGTGGGGCGAATCGCCGGATGTAATGCTTACTGCAACAGCCCAGCAAACACTTTTTAATGCTATGCCCAACTGGATGGTAATAAAAGGCTTACCGGTCATTACTGAACTTGATCAACAAACGTTTTATGAGCTTGAATACGAAATTCACCACTTTAATGGCGATATGCAAGGTAACGCTGATATTTCTGGGCTTTGGCGTTTATATTACACACACCCTGAAACAGGCCGACGCCTTATAAGTATTCATAACTTTTCGCAATTGGTCCCTATTGATGATGATGGCTATGACGGTTTAGTTTCAACACTTGAAGCAACATGGCTAAATATAAACCTAAATGTTGCAAAACAAATAGAACAAGCAAGACTTTAATCGTTAAGTGACAATATAATCACGGCGGTTTTATCATCATTGATAACCGCCTTGCCCTCTATTTTAAAACCCAATTTTAACAACACATTCTGCGATGCCCTATTATCTGGTGATGTTATTGCACACAGTTTTGTAATTCCAAATTCATGCTTATGTTGCAAAAGTGCGCTGGCCGCTTCAAAAACATAACCCTTTTTTTCAAAACCGCTTACAAGTGCAAAACCTAAATCAGGTTGCAGTAACGCGGCGCGTTTATAAAACCCAACAACGCCAACCACTACAGCATTATGCAAAGTAATAATGTAAGGCCCAAAGCCTTGGCGTACATGAGAAGCAATAAATGACTGATTGATGTACGACTTGGCATCATCAAGGGTATAGATTGCTTTATCACCAATATGCTCTATGAAACTCGCCTGATTAACTAGCTTAAGTAAAATAGCTGCATCAAGCTCATTTGCATGGCGCAACAACAATCGATTTGTTTTAAATACAGCGTTCAATGTAAGCTCCTCTAAAAAACTTTGTTTTGCATGTAACTTTTTGTTGACTGAAATTAAAAAGCAGATTATTTTTGCGCCGATGTTTTTACAGGCACAACAATAGCGGTTTGCACTCCTTGCACCGTCTGGCGCCAAAGCCAACGCGTTTCACTTAAGCCGCTATTTAACATAACTGTTTATGTGTCCCTCCCTCGCGTACAAAAGCAGTGACTTGGAAGATGATTTTACAACAAACTTATCATCTTCTTTGTTTTTGTATAAGCAGTTTAAAAATTAATACTATTTTAATTTTTATACATGCTTTTAATTTTGTGAATACTTAAATGCTTGAACCTTCTGCGTTAAGTTTACTGCCACCGTTGGTGGTAGTTGTATTGGCTGTTGTATTACGCCGCCCCATTTTATCTTTACTTATTGGTGCTTTAGTTGGTTTAGTTATCGCCGATCCTGCACAAGTACTTACTAACTTTGCGAGTACATCGCTAAAAGTGATGACAGACGAAACCATCGGCTGGCTAATACTTGTATGTGGTGGCTTTGGTGCTTTAATCGCGCTATTAGTTCGCACAGGTGGCGCATCGGCTTTTGGCAAGTTAGCCCTTAAATACACTAAAGGTAAACGCTCATCTTTGTTTATGACCTTTTGTTTGGGTGTAGTTATTTTTATTGATGACTACTTAAATGCGCTTACCGTGGGTGAAACCATGAAACGCATTACCGATAAATTTAAAGTGAGCCGTGAGATGCTTGCCTATGTTGTAGACTCTACTGCTGCACCAGTTTGTGTACTTGTCCCTTTATCTACCTGGGCGGTTTTTTTTGGTGGCTTACTTGTAGATAACGGTATTGCTGAAGAAGGCAAAGGGATTGCGGTTTATATCCAAGCCATACCGTATATGTTTTATGCGTGGTTTGCAGTGCTTGTTGTTTTACTTGTTGTGCTGGGTATTATTCCTGCGATTGGTCCAATGAAAAAAGCAGAGCAAATGGCGCAAATTGAGCAAGCTCAAGTCGATCCAGCCCAATACAATGATGTTCAAACAGCGGATGAATATGCAGTAAAAGCCGTAGAAGAGAACTTTGAAGATGCTGATCCTAAAGGTAAATTACGTAACTTTTTGGTGCCGATTATTTTACTGGTTGCATTTACTGTTTACTTTGAAATAGACGTATACAAAGGCTTATTAGCAACAATGGCGGTCACTCTCCCGTTTTATGCTCTACAAAAATTAATGAGCGTAAGTGAAATGATTGAACGCATGCTTGATGGCTTTAAAAGTATGATCCCCGCGATTGGTACTGTTATAGCTGCGTTTATATTTAAAGATGTATGCGACTTAATTGGTTTGCCTCAGTTTGTTATTGGCAGCTTAAGCCCTTATATGACCGCTGCATACTTACCAGCCGTGGTATTTATTTCAATGGCTATTTTAGCGTTTGCAACGGGGTCTAGCTGGGGTATTTTTGCTGTATCAATTCCCATTGTTATGCCACTGGCTAATGCGGTTGATGCAAACATACCACTGGTAATTGGGGCGCTATTATCGGCTTCCTCTTTTGGTAGCCAAGCGTGTTTTTACTCAGATTCAACCGTACTCGCAGCGCAAGGTTCTGGTTGTAATTTAATGAGCCATGCCGTTACACAATTGCCTTACACGCTAATTGCTGCGGCATTAGCTGTTATAGGCTTTTTAATAATGGCTTAAATTAGCTGAATAAATAAAAACCCCAATGTAGTAATACATTGGGGTTTATTTTTAGCTGTATAAATAAAGCTTATTTTTGTAGTTTAATACCATTGTAATAGGCATCAAGCGTTGTGATTTTAGTTTGATTTGGTAAATCGGCAAAGTCACTTTCTATAAACTTAGTCCCGCGTAATTGCACATTTAAACGTGCCGCATTAGGATTAAGCATTGTTTGCTTGTAGTAGTCCTTTATATCTGCAAGCGTTACTTTTTCAACTTCATCAATCAGCTTTTGCTTAGAATCAAAGGTAAAGTTTTCACGGTACCAATCGTTTATAAGTGGGCTCATTTCGTCACTTAAGTTTTTAGGCTGCTCTTTAAGTGATACAAGGGTAGAGTTTTTAAGCTGCTCAAAAGTCTCTTCGCTCATGTTATCAAGTTCAACTGCGTATTCTTTTTTAAACTTATCAAAACGAGCTTGTATTTCTTTTGGTCCTTTAACCGGTGTTTGGATATACAAACCAATTGCTGAGTAATCTTCAATTGGGCGAGCTAACGCACCTACTGCGTATGCAAGTTGCTCCTCAGTACGCATTTTATCAAACGCAACTGTTCTAAAGTGGCTTTGTAATACAGCTGCTTCTGCTTTTTGTTTGTAACCCGCAACAGGATGAACGGTCATATCAACCACCGCTACATCGGCTACATCGATATCTTTTTGCAGTACCAGTGTTTCGCCCGGTTGTGGCAACCACGCTTTGCTTCGTGCAAATTCACTGCGCTTATGATTACTTGGTAATGTTGCACTTAACTCTTGTGCAATCGCGTCAATATCTTGCTGATCGTAGTTACCGTAACTAAATACGCGTAAATCGTTTTGTGCAAACGTAGCTGTTTTTAATTGTGCTAAGTCGGCAACACTCAGTGAGTCAGCGGCTTTTATAAGCGCATCTGTATCAAAGCCACCTGTACGGGTTAGTTTTGAATACTCGCCAAATGCTTGTGCATACGGAAACTGCTTTTGTTGGTTTAGTAAATTACGCTTAAAGCGATCTACCGCTTGGCTAAATGCTTGTGCTGTTTCATCGGCTTTTAATCCGGTTAAAGCTTGTTTAAGCAATACATCTTGCTTATCTGTAAAACCACTCATAGATAAAACAAGACCATTACTCGGCGCAAGGCTTACGCTCATACCGGCGATTGCTGCTTCGGTACTTAACTGACTTTGTTGAATATTGTATAAATCAGCCCAAACAGAATAAAGTACTTCTGCTTTGATATCGTTCAAACCGGGTTGAGTATTTATATAAACTTCGACAAGCCCTTTTGGCTGCTCTGCAAATTTTTGACTTGCTTGGCGCCATACTTTTACACCATTTTTATCGTAAGCAAGTTCTGGGTGTTTTTGCTCTTTAAATGCTTGCGTTTTTATTGCAAAATTTTCAGGCAATAAATTGTTTACTGTTGGTAGTGCTAACTTAAATTCGCTTAGTTTTTTCCAGCTGGTAATTTCATCATCGCTAATGTCACTGATGCGGTATTTACCGTCGTAAAAGTGTAGTTGTGAGTCTGTCTCTTCTTGCTGCGATACATACCAAATACGAAGGGTGTCGGCATTTAACTGCTCAAGTACATTGTTTACAGCGTCAGCGTCAAACTTTGCATAATAATAATGTGCATTAATAGCGTGATTTAACGGATAGTCTTGCATGCTTTGCGTAAGCGAGCTTACATAATTAAACTCATCACCTTTTTCTAAAAACTTAAACTGGTTATTAAGGGAAGTACGAATTTCGTTGAAGTACTTGCTATCAACGCCTTCTTTTTTAATTAAATCGATGTACTGCATAATAGTCGCAACTATTTCATCACGATTTTTCATGCCTTCATCGGTAAGTTCTACATTTACATTTAACGAACCATAGTTGCCATATTGATTTGGTGCAGCTGAAGCTGAAAGCTGAGACACCCATCCTTTATCACGAAGAAGTTGCGCTGGGCTGCCCGGCATTTCATTACTTAGTAAATACGCTACAAATCGGTTTGGTTTAAGTGCAAATTCGCTATTATTATTAGCAATGGTGAAATCAAGTTGCAGCTGTTTTACATCTTCATTTGGTGCATAAAACACGCGTTTTCCGCCAGCGTTATCAAAATCAAGTTTTGCAGTCACTGTTGGTTTTTCGATATTTTTATTTTTTATGTCAGCAAAGTATTTTTGCGCTTTTTGCTCCATTTCAGCAATAGGTAAATTAGAAATAAGCGCAACTTTCATAATATTTGAAGAGTAGTATTTATTATAAAAATCAACCGTTTCTTTATGAAGTGAACTGTTTTCTTTATCACCAAGGGTTTCTAGGTTACCAATTAAAAAGCGATTAGCTGGGTGATCGCCCATCATTTTACGCGCGAGTTTAAATTGTCCAAAAAAGTCCATTTCGCGGCGCATTGACCACTCTGCGTTTACTGCATTTTTTTCTTTGTCTGTGTATTCTGGGTATAACTTAGGCGCTTTGAAAAAGTCAGCAAAACGGTCTAGCCCTTCATCAAACGCGTCGTTATTAATTTTAAACATGTAATTAGTAATATCGAGCCACGTGTAAGCATTGTGCGCGCCACCATTTTTGGTCATAAAATCAGAATACCCTTTTGTGTCTGGGTAGCGATCTGTGCCTAAAAACAGCATGTGCTCTAAATAATGCGCCATACCTTGTTGCGACATTGGGTCGTGCAGTAAACCAACACCAACGCTTAGTGCCGCTGCTGATTTTTCAGCACCTGGATCTGACACTAAAATTACTTCAATGTCGTTTGCCAGCTTAAGTGTTTTATATTCACGGTTATCGTTAGGACTAACGACTAACGTATCTGATAGTAAAGAGGCCTGAGGCGCCACTGAAACCGAAGCCGTATTTGAACAACCACTTAAAACTGCAAGTGCGATTGCACTAAAACCAATAATTTTTTTCATTTTTGTTTTCCATTAAAAAGTATTGCGCAAAATAGCGTGCGCCAATTCAAAGCAATATAGTTAAGCTAAACTAACATTTTCAATTAATAACTTTCTACAAAATAACGCTATTTTGTGTAACACATTGTGAAAAATGTCTTCATAATCGGATATTAGTTGGGAGTCTGCCAACCTTGCGAGACTAAAAATCATTCAATATCAAAAAATACGCAAATTCTAAATAATAATAAGGAAAAACAATGGAAAAAATCATCATACTTGCCATGTTTGCACAAGTTACGCTTTCACTGGTTGTCATGCTCATTATGGGTAAAAGGCGCTTTGCCGCAGCTAAAAACAAACAACTAGATTTAAGTGATTTTAAAACAATGCAGTTAGATAAGGCTGGGGACACTATTAGGGTTGCAGATAGAAATTTTTCAAATCAGTTTGAAATACCTGTGCTTTTTTACGCGGGATGTTTACTTGCACTGCAACTAAATAGCGCCAGTACACTTGTGGCAATACTGGCCTGTTTATTTGTAGCAACACGTATTGTGCATAGCGTTATTCATTTAGGTGAAAACAACGTACGCGCACGTTTTAACGTGTTTTTACTGGGTTGTATTTGTGTGTTTTCAATTTGGCTAGCAATGGTTTGGCGAGTACTATTTTAAACAGCAAAGTTTAATAATAGTAATGTGGACGGCTGGTTTAGGCCATCCACATTACCGTTAATTTTAATTATTTAGCACGTTTTAAACGAGGTACCGCAAGTAAAAAAGCACCTAAAAGCCAAATTAACCCGCCGCTAGAACTGCTGCTAGAATCTGTTGATGTGTCAGAATCAATTAGCGTATTTTCAGTAACAGTAAGGCCTGCTGCTGAATTAGGATCATCATCCATTACCGCCACATTTTGAATAGTCACTAAGTTAGCACTACTAATTGTTACATCAGTACTTGCACATTGCTCAGCAGTAATATCAACCACGGGTGTTTCATCACAGTGTACTAAGGCTGCAATTTTATCTAAAGTTGATTGGCTTGCTGCAGTAATTTGTCCAAACACAGTAAAGCCACCATTTTGCGTATCAAGTGCTGCACTTCCTGCGCTATTATTAGACATATTAAAAAACCACTGACTTGTTGCGCCATTAGCATCACCCGATAATTTAGCCATCGCGATGGTGCCCTTAACATTAGAAAAAACGGGCTCATTTTCTACAGCAGGCTTTGTAGTAATCGCATCTAGCGAATCAGAAAATGTAAATCCACCACCTTGAATAACAAAGTTACTAACAGAGCGGTGAATTACTGTTTCGTTATATGAATCGTCTTGAACGTAACTTAAAAAATTTGCGACTGTTTTGGGGGTTTGTTGATCAAACAGGTTAATCTCTATGACACCTTGGCTCGTGTTCATTTCAACTATAGTAGCGGTGCTTGTAAAACTTGCTGCAGCAAGTGCTGAGCCAAGTAAAAGTTTTTTCATGTTTTATTCCTGTTGTTATATTTTTTAAATTATTAGTGAATGCGTTAACACATTAATGCCATCGGCGACTAAAATCGATTCTAAAGTGTGAGTAGATACAATTAAGACCGTGTTGATAACAAATTAATTACATATGCCATTATTTATATTCTTTTTTGCTATATAAATCTAACTATTTAAAATTAAATCATCTTAAAAGTGTGGTCACTTATTTGTTACCTTAAAAAAACACAAACAACAGGATCTAACAATGCCACACACTAAACAAACAATTTGCGACTTTGGTTTACACAAAGGTGAACCATACACAAAACTACCGGCGAGCTTTTTAACGTGGATGGTAGGTATAAACCATACTAAGCGGGAATATGCGGATGCAGAGTTAAAGCGTCGCGAAAGTGCCGCCACAAATCGATTAACTGTACCTTCTAAATAAAATGTCAATAAGTACGTTTTTTTAGCATAAAACTAGTTTAAACTACCCGCTTGATAAATTAAGTAGACCTTAATCCATAGGTATTTTATGCGTATAATTATTTTATTTTCGATTATTTTTAGTGTACTTGGATGTACATCTCCTGCTCCTGAATCAACCTCTAACAGTACCCCTACTGAATATTTAACTGTTCTTCATACTAATGATAATCACGGCCGTTTTTGGCAAAACGAAAAAGGCGAATACGGTATGGCCGCTCGCAAAACGTTAATTGACTCTTTACGTAATGACGCCCAAAAGCAAGGTCATGCCGTTTTACTTCTCTCTGGTGGTGACATCAATACCGGTATTCCTGAGTCAGATTTACAAAAAGCAGAACCTGACTTTAAAGGTATGTCGCTGATTGGTTATGATGCAATGGCATTAGGTAATCACGAATTCGATAACCCTATTGATGTATTGAAGCAACAGCAAAAATGGGTGAACTTTCCTTTTCTATCAGCCAATATATTTGAAAAAGAATCAGGCGAACATGCGTTTGATAGCTATAAAATATTCAAAAAAAATGGCTTAACTATTGCTGTTATTGGATTAACAACAACAGACACAGCTAAAATTGGTAATCCTCAGTATATTGGCCACTTAGAGTTTAAAGACCCTGTTGACGTTACCGCAAAACTAGCTAAAGAAATAAAAGCTAAGTACAACCCTGACATTACCATTGCGCTGACTCATATGGGTCATTATGTTGATGCTAGCTTTGGCATTAATGCACCAGGTGATGTAACACTTGCTCGCTCACTTCCTGCAAACACACTTGATATGATCATTGGCGGTCACTCACAAGAACCTGTGTGTATGAGTGATACAAATGTAAATGACGATAACTTTAAACCTGGCCTTGCCTGTAAACCAGACCAGCAAAACGGTACTTACATTATGCAAGCCCATGAATGGGGTAAGTATGTTGGTAAAGCTGAGTTTAAGCTTGAAAACGGAAAATTAACGTTACTAGACTACAAACTCATGCCTGTTAATTTGTATGTAGATAAAGTTCAAGCTGATGGCTCTACTAAAGCAGTATTAGCAAACGAGTACATTAAACCAGACCCTAAACTTGAATCTTATTTAGCAGTATACCAAGCTAAAGGCGCTAAACAAATTGAAGGTACCATTGGTGAAGTAGATGCTCGCTTAGAAGGTGACAGAAACAAAGTTCGTTACCAACAAACAAACCTTGCACGTGTAATTATCCAAGCTCAAATGGATGTAGTAAATGCAGACTTTGGATTAATAAGTGGCGGTGGTATTCGCAGCTCAATAGAGGCTGGTAAAGTAAGCTATAAAGATATTTTAAAAGTACATCCTTTTAAAAACCGCATTACTTATATGGATTGGCAAGGCAGTGATTTATGGGATTACTTAAATACAGTAACGAGCTTCCCACCGGATGCTGGTGCTTATTTGCAATACCATAAAATATCGTTTGAGCGTAAAAATAATCAGTTGGTTAATGTTTTGATCAATGGCGAACCGCTTAATAAAAATAAAACATACAGAATGAGTCTAAATAGCTATAACGCATCAGGCGGTGATGGTTATCCTGCGCTTACAAATAAAAAAGGCTTTGTAAGTACAGACGAAACAGATGCTAAAGCACTTCAAGACTTTATTTCAAAAAATAGCCCTCTCAAAGCGGCTGAATTTACCCCTAAATAACCTCTAAGAATAAGAGGAAAGTAATCTAGTTACTTTCCTCTTATTTCAATATTACCTTTTTTAATATTTACCAGCCCATAACTATGCAAACGAGAACGAGAGCCTTCTCCATAGGCTTTAGGTGGGTAATATAACTCTTTTTCTTCAGGACACTCACTAAGTACTTCATCTAACGCCGCACGTATTTCACTCAAGGTTTTTTCTAGACTATTATTAAAATTAGGTCTTTTTCTAACCGTATGACCAAGTTCGACCAACCTATAAAAATACTTGTTAGCGAGCTCTAGAAGCTCCTCTGGTACATCTTTATTATGACTAAGCGCTACATCATCGTTATTTGTACAATACTCTACAAGTGCTAAATAAAAGCATAATGGCTTATTGGCTAAACCCACTTTTTGCTCTGTATTACAACTACTTGATAGTGTTTTATCGTTAAGGTCAACTATAAGTATTAGCGGCGTAGGCTCTGTAATTGATTGATGCTGTGCATTATTAAACTGCTTATTACTTTGTTTAATAAACGCAAACTTTACCCAAAAACTAATCAACACACTTAATACTAAAAATATAAAATAGTAAATAAAATGGCTTAATGTAAAGTGGGTTTGCTGAACGTTAAATACAACTAATATAGGTCCATTATTAGTGCTCAAACTACGTGTTATTCGGTGTGAATTTACAGGTGCTAGCATTTCGCCTTTTGGTGCAATAGCAACAACTTTAAGATCGTTCGAATTAATGTAGCTATTTAAGGTTTTAATGTAGCTATTAACGGCATCTTTATTCCCCGAATGCTTTAGCAGCTCATTTGATAAATCAAGTAATGGTAAGTCGAGTGCTATTTGCCTTTCTATCTGCGTTATTTTTTGTTTAGTAACTTGCTGGCTTTTTTGAATTACAGAAATATAAAACACAGAAGATAAAGTTAAAAATAAGCATAGTAAAACAAGTAGTTGTTTATATTTACTCATCACTAACTTCCTCTTTTAAGTTTACTGAGCTAGTACCGCAACTCCAAAACGATTGTGCATTTTGATAATAATGCAAACTTTGATCTTTAGACATATCAAGCAAATTTGCCTGTACTGCACATAATAAATCAGTATTGTTTTGCTGCATTTTTAAATACCATCTTGTTCCAGTAATATTATTACTCAAAGGCGTAATATAGTTTTTTGAAAAACGTTTTTCGTCACTCTCTTTCCAAAACGAAGCAATAATATCTACTTTTCCGTCGGCGAGTAAATCGCGTAATTCGTTATGAGAACTAGCATAAGTGATTTTCAAATTAGCTAAATTTATATCCAGTTCTTTAAACATTTGCTTTGGTAAAATATGCCCTGATCGGCTGGTAGGATAATCAAGCAAACCTATGCGTTTATCTAAAAAATATTGTTTAGTAATTCGAGGTTTTTCTTTAGAAGATATAAAAAAAGCCGTGTAGTCAGAAAAACCAACTACGGGTTGGTAGTTATAGGTCGACTCCGCTTTAAATGCAGCCATAATATTGCTTTTAGCCAAAATTAGGTCAGCAATTCCTTTACCAACAAACTCAAAGCTATCTGCCGTTCTATATCCCCAATACCCTTTTACCGTGCCATATTGCTTAGCTACTACGTTATCAGAGCATAACTTTTGTGTTAATAACTTGGCTATTTTTTTTGATTGTGTAAAAACAATTAATTGGCCTTTATTACTTGTAGCAGTTGTTTGACACTCTGTTGAGGTTTCGATCATAACCGGAAAATGTAAATCATCATTGTATACACTAACTTGACCGCAAACCCACGTAACGACCAACAATAGAAACAAAAATGTAACAATTAAAATTTTGTGCAACACAATATTTTTATAATTCAAAGCAATGCCACCCAAAAATAGACGATATAGTGTATTTGAACAATTTCGCTTACCTATTACAACAAGTAATTTTACCTGTCAAACATAATACACTGATTTTAAAAGAAATTCAATAAGAAACTATGAATTTTAATAAGTCCTTCCTATCAACATTAAAAATGAGGACAATTGACCGCATTAGCTTATAGCAACCCCATGAAATATTCATTTAGGAAGTTTTAATGCATAACAATATAAAGTACTCGATATCTTCTGCGCTTTTGATTAGTGCGATATTCACAAGCACTAACTCACACGCTTGGGGTCAAAATGGCCACCGTATTGTAGGGCAGATTGCACAATCTCATATAAGCGAAACAACTAAAGCGGCAATTAAACCTTATTTAGATGGTGAGTCACTTGCGCAAATATCAACGTGGCCTGATGAAATGCGCTCTGCTCCTGGCGACTTTTGGCAAAAGCAATCATCTCGTTGGCATTATATTAATGCAGCACCAGGAAAATCTTTCAGCTTCAATCACGATCACACTAAAAACAAAGAATCTGTAAGTAATATCCTAGAAGGCATTCACTATTCAATGCAAACACTCACTGATAAAAATAGCACCTTAGATGCTAAGCAGTTCAGTTTGCGTTTTTTAGTGCATTTAGTAGGCGATAGCCATCAGCCATTTCATGCCGGTCGAGGTGAAGACAGAGGTGGTAACCGTATTAAGGTTTCATTTTTTAACGAAGAAACAAATCTTCACAGCCTTTGGGATACAAAGTTAGTTGAGAACGAGAACTTGTCGTTTACTGAATACGCTCAATTTATTGATACAAATAACAGCGAATTAATTGCTGAGTATCTACAAAGCTCACCTAAAACTTGGGTTGAAGAATCACACAATTTAGCAACAAAAATTTATAAGTACACCAACGACGAAGTTGGGTACAGCTACATTTATAACAACACTCCAATTGTAAAAACACGCCTACAACAAGCGGGTATTCGACTAGCTGGACTATTAAACGCCTTATTTGACCCTTCTGCAAAAGAGTTAGAAACGGCACTAAAAATGACGACTGACAAATAAACAGTATTAAATTTATATAACCTACACACGGGAAATCAACATTATGACTAAGCTTCGCCTTTCGAAATTAACTGGAGCGGTAATTTTAGCTCTAGGTGTTTCTACAAGCGCAATAGCTGCTGATACTTCATCTGCAATGCGTGGTAAAATTACGACGCCTTCAGGTGGCAGTGCTGCAAACGTTAAAATTAAAGTAGTTCACCAACCAACGGGAACTATTAGCGAGCTAACTACAAACGAAAGTGGTACGTTTATCGCTAATGGCTTACGTGTAGGTGGTCCTTACATGGTTATCATCGATTCTGATAAGTTTAATGATACAACTGTTGAAAATATCTATCTAAATCTGGGTGAAACTTACCGTTTAAGCTCGCAGCTTGCTCCGCTAAACATCGAAAAAATTGAAGTGTCTGGTTATAAGATTGTTCAGCAATCTGGTGGCTCAAGCAGCTCATTTGGTTCTGATACTATTGAGAACATGCCAAGCTTTAACCGCGACATTAAAGATATTGCGCGCTTAAACCCACTTGCCAGTATTAATGGTAATGGCGAGCTAACGTTTGCAGGTAGTAACCCTCGTACCAACGGTTTAACCGTTGACGGTATTGGTCAAAATGATGACTTTGGCTTGAACTTTGGTGGCTACCCTACTTCTCAGCCTCCTGTAGCACTTGATGCTATTGAACAAGTTTCTGTTGATGTATCTCCTTTCTCAGCTTCTAAAGGTAACTTTGGTGGCGGTACTATTAACGCAGTAACAAAATCTGGTACAAATGAGTTTAAGTTCTCTGGCTTTTACGAAATATCTACCCCTGAGATAGCTGGCGATGTAAAAAGTATTCGTGAAGAAGATGAATTAGACCCACTAACGGGTCATAAAACTTATTCTTTTTATGATGTTGAGCCTATTCAATCAGAAAAGCGTTATGGTTTTAACGTAGGTGGCGCTATTCTTGAAGACGAGCTGTTTTATTTTGTAAACTATTCTAAATGGTCAAGCGAACAAGATCTAGATTACGGCTTCGACGGTTCTGGTGCTGCTAATGAATTTAATACTTCTGAAGCTAACTATAATCGTTTCATTTCTATTTTAAATAATGAATACGGCCTGACTGATTCATTAGCAGGTGCGCCTGAAGATACTAACGAAAGCTTATTAGTTAAACTAAGCTGGAATGCTAGCGATGAACATCGCCTAGATTTCACGTATCAGTGGCAAGACGACCAAGACGAGCGCAATAGCAGTAGCGGTGGTAACTCTGTTGTTATGCGCTCTAACACTTACGCTTATGTTACTAAGTTTAATAATTTTTCAACTAAATTATACTCAGATTGGAGTGACAACTTCTCTACTGAGGTCGGCATTGCATATAAAGACGTAACTTCAAACAGCAATACACGTTCAAATATAGGCAGTGTTAGTGTCTATGAAGAAGAAATAAACGGTCGTGGTACAGGCGCTCAATTTGCTTTTGGTACAGACAGCACCCGCCACGCTAACGTATCTGAAACTAAAAACCTAACGCTTACGTTTGATGCAACCTATTTAATGGATGAGCATGAAATTAACTTTGGTGCGCAGTACGAGTCATTAAAACTTTATAACCTATTTGCCGAAGATTCATTAGGGTCGTGGCAGTTTAAAAGCTTAGATGATTTTGAAAACCGCATGGTAAGTTTTGAAGCTAAAGATTCGAAAAAAGATGAAAATGGTAACTACCCATACGCTTTTGAGTACAAAAATGCCTATACTAATAATTCATCTGATAAAGCTTATGATGTAACGCGTAACCAACTTGCGCTTTATATTGAAGATAAGTTTTACATTGGCGATGACTTAGAAATGACTGCTGGCATTCGTTACGAGCGCTTATCATCAGATGACAAACCAACGCTTAATGAAAACTTTGCTAATACCTATGGCTTTACTAATCAAGAGAACCTTGACGGACTAGATATTATTTTACCGCGTATTGGCTTCAAATATTATGCTACAGAAGCACTTACAATAAGTGGTGGTATTGGTCGCTTCCAAGGTGGGATACCAAACGTATGGTATAACAACTCATTCCAAGCTGACGGTATTACAGAGGTAACCGCTCCTTCTAGCGTGATCAACGAATACTTCGCGAATAACCAAGCTGATATTACGCAGGTACCTAATGAAATTAAAAACTCATTAGAAAAAGGCAGCGGCAGCGTTGCTTTTATAGACCCTAATTTTAAATTGCCTTCAAGTATTCGTACTCAAATTGGTTTTGAATATGAATTCGACTCTGAACTATTAGGTAATGGTTTTAAGTGGCAAGCAGAAATTGCTTACCATAAAAAAGAAAATGAAGCGGTATGGCACAATGCTTCGATTCAACCAGTTGGATTAGCAGCCGATGGTGAGCGTGTTATAAACCAAACTATTTACAACAATTTTGATAATGCTGATATCGTAATGACTAACTCATCTGAAGATGGTCGTTCAATTATTATCTCAACAGGCCTTGCTAAAGAATGGGACAACGGTTTATTTACCTCTTTTAGTTATGCACATCAAGACGTAACTGAATCTTCTATTGGTTCAGCATCGCAAGCTGAAGGTAACTACAAACATAATGTTACTGTTAACCGTAACGAAGACCTTGCCGCACGTGGCTCTTACGAAGTAGAACACAGTTTTAAAATTAATTTAGGTTACAATACTGAATTCTTCTCAGGCTACGCAACCAAGTTTAATGTTTACTTTGAACGTCGCTCAGGTCGTCCATTTAGTTATACTATGGATATGTATCAAGATGACGATTTAGGCGATACGAGTACGTTATACAAAAACAGCGCATACTTACCTTATATCCCAACAGGAGCTGATGATTCTCTCGTAAACTGGAGTGAATCAGGAATGAATTGGAATCAGTTAGAGCAGCTGTTAAATAAAGCAGGTATATCTGAACGAGGCCAAATACTTGGTAAAAACACAGCGACTCAGCCTTGGGTAACAACCATGGATGTGAGCATCAAACAAGAAATCCCTGGCTTTGCACAAGGCCACAGTGGTGAAATTTACTTCATGATTGATAACTTTGCCAATTTACTTAACAGTGACTGGGGAATCGAAAAACGCTTAAGCTATGCAAACCAAACTATTTATGACTTCGGTGGTTTAGATGATGAAGGTCGTTATATTATCGATTCAGCATACGACGGTGCAGATGTGCGTAAGTACTCGCAAATCAGTTCATCGTCATCAGCATGGCAGGCTAAAATTGGTATTAGTTACAAGTTTTAAGCCTTAAGAAAATACAAATGACTTGTTAAGTTATTTGTTAACAAAACCCATTGCAAATTTGTAATGGGTTTTTTGTTTTTCACACCCCAATTTCACATGTTTGTCATAAAGCCCACGTAATATATACCCCGATATAGAGTTATTGCTCAAAAAAACACTCAAATAGACAAAAACAGTACTGTTTATTAAAAATATATTGCAGTTGTATTTTATTTGTAACGAATAAATAAGGTACACTAGTAACGGATTTTGAATAAATGAACTTTAACTGTTTATTTTGAAAAATTTTAAAATAAAAATATAAAAATTTAATTAATAACTACACGGGAAAATTAAATGAAAACTCAATTACGCAAAACAGCTCTATCACTTGCTATAGCAGCATGTGTTGGTGTGAGTGGTGCTGCAATTGCAAACGAAACAACCTCTGCAATTAAAGGTCAAATAAAGGGCCCTAACGGTAACCCTGCTGCAGGAACTAAAATTACTATTTTACACGTTCCTTCAGGCTCTGTTAAAACAACTGAAGTAAATGACGCTGGTTACTTTACTGCTAAAGGTCTTCGTGTTGGCGGCCCTTACAAAGTAATCGTAGACTCAGACATCTACGCTGACCAAGAGTTCAATAATATTATCTTGAACATTGGTAGCGACTACCCTGTTAATACTTCACTTGAAAATATCTCAGATGTTGAACAAATTGTAGTAACTGGTCGCCCTATCAGCACTATGTCTGGTGGTACGGGTCCTGCTTCAACATTCACATTAAGCGATCTTGAAAATCAACCAGCTATTAACCGTGATTTAAAAGATATTATTCGTATTGACCCTCGCGTTGCTATCGATGATAGCCGTGGTTCAATCAACTGTGGTGGTGGTAACCCACGTTTTAACAGCTTAACCCTTGATGGCGTTCGCATGAACGATAACTTTGGTTTAAGCTCAAACGGTTACCCTACTATTCGCGCCCCGTTCTCTTTTGATTCAATCGAGCAAGTAGCGGTAGAATTAGCCCCTTTTGATGTACAATATGGTGGTTTCACATCATGTAACATTAATGCAGTTACTAAATCTGGCGGCAACGACATTCACGGTGGTGTATTCTACGATTACACTAACGATTCGATGAAAGGCGATAAGATTGAAGGTAATGACGTTGATAACGGCGATTACAGTGAAAAACGTTATGGCTTTAATGTTGGTTTACCGCTAATTAATGACACGCTTTTCCTTTTCACTTCTTACGAAAAACTTGAAGGTGTTAAACAGTTTAACTATTCATCTTTAGTGTCTTCTGCAGAAATTGATGAAATTAGACAAATTACACGTGATGTTTATGGTTACGAAGCCGGTGCAACACCAGCAAGCTCACCAGTAGAAGATGAAAAAATCTTAGTGAAGCTAGATTGGAACATCAACGATGACCACCGTGCTAACCTAATTTATAACTACAATGATGGCTTTACTTTATCGCAATCAGATGCAGATGGTGATGAGCTCGCATTTGACAGCCACTTTTATGAGCAAGGCGCAGAGTTCACTTCAATCGTTGCATCACTTTACTCTGATTGGAATGACAACTTTTCAACTGAAGTTCGTTTAGGTAAATCAGAGCTTGACGCTCGCGTTCAGTCTTTAGACGCGGCAAGTGGCTTTGGTGAGTTCCAAATAAGCACTGATGACGCTACTGTGTACGTTGGTCCTGATGACTCTCGTCAATCAAATGATTTAAACTACGATACCACAACAGCTAAATTCTCGGGTACTTACTACCTTGATCAGCACACGATTACCGCTGGTTTTGAGTATGAAAAGTTAGAAGTATTTAACCAATTCGTGCAACATACTGAAGGTGAATGGCGCTTTGCTTCGATTGACGCATACAGAAATGGGATTGCTAATGCAGTTTATTATAATAACTCTGCAAGTACTAATAACCCAAATGATGCAGCTGCTAACTTTGCTTATTCACAAAATACATTTTATGTACAAGATGAATACAGCTTTTCAGATATCGATGCATCATTAACATTTGGTCTTCGTTACGACAGCTATTCAAGCGATGACAAACCAACATTAAATCAGAATTTCACTAATCGTTACGGATTTAGCAATCAGTCTACTTTTGATGGTATTGATCTAATTCAACCACGTGTTGGTTTTGAGTGGTATGCAACCGATGCACTAGAAGTACGTGCAGGGGTTGGCTTGTTCTCAGGCGGTAACCCCAATGTATGGTTGTCTAACTCATATTCAAATGATGGTATCACCAATATAGGTGCTTATATCAGCGATATCAGTAATTCATATAAAGTTGGTTCTGGTGATGATGAAGTCACTCTAGTTGACCTATTTGATACGCCAAATGTAAATGGTGGTACTCCAGGTTACGACGTTCCACAAGATATGTTTGACAAAGTAGCAAATACTGAAATTGGTTCGGGTGATGCTACAACGAACGCGGTAGATCCTAACTTTGAAATCCCATCAGAGTGGAAGTACTCTTTAGGTGCTACATATACTACAGAAAACGACTATGTTATTGCTTTGGATTACCTTTACACTAAGAAGCGAGATGCAGCGACTCTTGTAGATATTGCTTTACAAGATTCTGGTAAAACTACTTTTGATGGTCGTCCTATCTATGAAAGAAAAGAAGATCCATTAAATCCAGGTAAATATCGTAGTGGTGAACTATTACTAACAAATGTGAATGGTGATAGTGGTGAGTCTTCAATTATATCTGCTGCAGTAAGTAAAGCGTTTGATAATGGCGTTAGCGTTCAGTTCTCATACGCTTACACTGATGCAGATGATGTAAACCCAATGACTAGCTCTGTAGCCAGCTCAAACTACGGTAACCTAGCAACATCAAACCCAGGCAACCCTGGCGTGGCATCATCTGATTACGAAATCCCACATCGCTTTACATTAAACCTAGGTTATAAACACGAGTTCTTCGATGGTTATAACACCCGCTTTAACCTATTTGGTGAAGCATACAAAGGTTTACCATATAGCTTTACCTACAAGAGTAATCGTGACACCGGTGCGGGCGATATTCAATTTGGTGATAGAAACTCTAATGGCGCGCGTCAATTATTGTATGTACCACTTGAAAATGATCCTAACGTTGTTTACAACATGAGTGCTGATGAAATCAATGAGTTTAATGACTTTATTGCATCTGAAGGCCTTAAACGTGGTGAAATCACAGGGCGTAACCAACAGAACTCTGATTGGTTCGTTAAGTTTAACTTTAAAATTACTCAAGAAGTACCTGGCTTCATGGATGGCCATAAAGGTGAAGCATTCTTCGTAATCGATAACTTAACTAATATGTTAAACGATGATTGGGGTGTATTAAGAAAAGGCTCTTTCGTAGGTAATAAGATGGTTGAAGTAAATATTAATGACCAAGGTCAATACGTTTACTCAAACTTCAGTGCACGTAGTGCTGAACAGTCTGTACAACGCGATGCCTCTTTATGGGAAATGCGTGTAGGTCTTCGTTACACTTTCTAATTTAGAACTGTAATCTAAAACAACATTTAAAAGCCCACTTTGGTGGGCTTTTTTATGCCCTTAATTTGTTATTTAACTTTTCAAAAATACTCACTAACACTTCGTATTCTTCGTTGGTTAAAGTATTCAGTAATTGTTTTTCCCAATTCAGTGCATCGGGTGCTATTTGCTCATATAAGCTCTGCCCTGCTTCACTCAGTACAAGTAAGGCCGCGCGTTTGTCTTGTGCATTTAACTCACTTTTCACTAAACCTTTATCTATTAAAACTTTTACCGCACGCGACACTGTCGACTTGTCCATATTTGCTTGCGTGCATAAATCCTTTGCGTTGCTCTGACCATACTGCGCTAAATTAGCAAGTATTCGCCACTGCGGAATATTTAAACCGTATTTAGTTTGATAAACCTCGGCAAAGTCGTTACTTACACGTGTTGCTACATTTGATAATTGATAAGGTAAAAAAGTTGCTAAATCAATTTTCATTTTTGGTAATCCCTGCTTGATTAGGTTTACTTTGGTGTTCATTAATATTTACGCAGGTGCGTAGTTGCACATTTGATATTAGTCTCACTTGAGAGTATCTTAACTGAAATAAAAAGAATATTAAACCAACCTCTCTCACAGGAGTCAGTAATGGCGACACAATTAAGTTATATGACCGGTTTTGGTAATGAATTTGAAACACAAGCGCTACCCGATGCACTGCCAATAGGACAATTTAGCCCACAAAAGGTCAAATACGATTTATACACCGAGCAATTTAGTTCGACTGCATTTACGGCTCCTCGCGCTTCAAATCGTCGCACTTGGTTTTACCGCCTTCGTCCATCTGTAGTGCAAGGTGATTACCAAGCAATTGATAACGGCCTAATAAGAACAGCCCCAATCACTGAAGCCGTAACACCACCAACAATGCTACGTTGGAATCCTATTGATATTCCTTCACAGCCTACTGATTTTATTGATGGCTTGGTAACGATGGCAGCTAATGGCAGTGCTAATGGGCAATCTGGTATTGGCATTCATGTATATGTCGCTAATCAGTCAATGCAAGGGCGTTACTTTTGTAATGCCGATGGCGAAATGTTGTTTGTCCCTCAGCAAGGTGAGTTATTAATTCACACCGAGTGCGGTAAGTTAAGCATTAAACCAGGTGAAATTGCTGTAATTCCCAGAGGAATTAAGTTCTCAGTTGATTTAATTGATAATACAGCCCGTGGTTATATTTGTGAAAATTATGGTCATGCGCTTGAACTTGCAGAGCGAGGACCTGTTGGTGCCAATGGTTATGCCAACGACAGAGACTTTCAATACCCTGTAGCTGCCTTTGAAGATAAAGAGGGTCACTTTGAGCTTGTTTCTAAATTCAACGGTAATTTATTTAGCTGTGAAATTAAGCACTCTCCTTTTGATGTGGTTGCATGGACGGGTAACAGCTCCCCCTATAAATACGACTTATCGCGTTTCAATGTAATGAATACAGTGAGCTTTGATCATCCCGACCCATCTATATTCACTGTGCTAACCTCTCCTTCTGCTACTGAGGGTATGGCAAATGTCGATTTTGTGATATTTCCACCACGTTGGATGGTAGCCGAAAATACATTCCGCCCGCCGTATTATCACCGCAATATTATGAGTGAATTTATGGGCTTGATTGAAGGTGTATATGATGCAAAAGAGCACGGTTTTGTACCTGGTGGCGCAAGTTTACACAATTGTATGTCGCCACATGGACCTGAAGCCGACGTATTTGAAAAAGCCTCAAACGCTGAGCTTACACCACAAAAATACGAAAACACATTGGCCTTTATGTTTGAGTCGCGCTATATAATTTCACCGACAAAATATGCATTAGAAGGTAGGGAACGCCAACCAAACTACACCGATTGCTGGCGTACTATTAAAAAACAATTTACAGGTTCACAGGATTAATTATGAAATTATACAGCTACTTTCGCTCATCAGCGGCCTATAGGGTGCGTATAGCACTTAACTTAAAAGCAATTGATCATGAACTTGCTATTGTTAACCTTTTAAAATCGGAGCAGCTTGGGGAAGAATACTTAGCGACGAATCCGCAAGGGTTACTACCTGCACTTGAAACCGATGACGGTGTTTTAGCACAATCGCTTGCAATACTAGAGTGGCTTGATGAAACTTATCCGCAATCGCCATTAATTACGGGGACTGCGTGGCAAAAAGCGCAAATAAGAAATTTAAGCTTTGCCATTGCTTGCGATATTCATCCTGTTAATAATTTACGCGTGCTGAAGTATTTATCGAACGAATTAGGTGTTGATGACGAGGCTAAAAATAAATGGTATCGACATTGGATAGAAATTGGTTTTGAAAAAATAGAACTGATGCTAAACGAAAATGATGACTACTGTATTGGTGATCAACCTACACTTGCTGACATTTGTTTAGTGCCTCAAGTATTTAATGCAATTCGTTTTAACGTAGATATGAGCGCTTACCCAAAAATTGCAGCTATTTACGAACACTGTAATAAATTAGCTGCATTTAATGATGCTGCACCGCAAAATCAACCCGATGCAAATTAAGCTAGTTCAGTAACTAACTAGAGTTCAGGTTAACTAACTTTGTAGCGCACTATGAATAACCGTAATGTGCTCAATTAAATCTAAGCCCAGATCAGTTAAATACCCGCCATCTGGGCTGTCTATAATCCCTTTTTCAAATAAGCGTTGCGCTGCACTAAGTAAGCTTGGCTCTGCGTCTGAGTGTAATTTAATACCCTGCATTTTACTGTCGCGAGGAAACTTTGCTAATAGTGTGAATTCTTCGATCATTGTTTGATTAAATTGCATTGTGTGCACCTTTTTATTTGAATCCAAGTTGTTCTGTGAGTAACTAAGTTTATAATTAAAATCACTTTGTGTACTTTACACTAGCACGTTTTTTAGCTTAATGTATTATTTTTAACCCTCCCTATTTAAAGGCCTCTAATGCGTAACTTTTTAATTCTATGCTTTTGTTTTAGCAGCTTATCGTATTCAATACTTAGTGAAGCAACAACCCTTAAAACCCATTCAATTATTGATGCAAACCAGTTTGTAAATGAAGAATCAAACTGTTGGTACGACAACAAACGCTATAGCGAAGGCGCATTAATACAAATTCACTCATTTACACTTTTGTGCGGTGCTAAAACACCCCAACACAGTAACAGCCAACTCATTTGGCTTAAAATAGATAAACAGGGTAATGCTATTTACCCAACAGCTCCTAAAACAATCACTGTGAATTAGCGCTAAAAGCTGATTTGAGCTACAATGCACGCAGTTTAAATAAGTAGTATGGCTATGGATAATCAACCTAAAAACCCTTTACATGGGGTAACGTTAGAACAAATACTTGTTGAGTTAGAACAGCGACTTGGCTGGAGAACACTTGGCGAGCAAGTAAAAATTAAATGTTTTACTGATCAACCCAGCATTAAATCGAGTTTAAAGTTTTTGCGTAAAACGCCTTGGGCTCGCGATAAAGTGGAAGCACTTTATATTCACACTATAAATAACAAACCTATTCGTAGACCAAAAAGTGCGCCGAGAGAAACATCTTCTCAAGCGCCGGATACAACAGGGTTTGTTTGGCCATCAATTAAAAAATGATGTAAAAAAGGAGCTAATTTAGCTCCTTTTTTGATTGTAATTAGCGCGATTTATTGCTCTTTGCAAATCACATTTAATGAGGCCGGCTCAATAGTAATAACAAGTTTGTGAGCAGTTTTAACTTCACCGTCAAGTACGTACTTAAGCTCTCTTTCACCTGTCACCTCGACTCTTTTAGCATTTGTATGATGCGAATTTATAGCTAAATGTGTTTGCGTTAAACTGCTAAACATCAGTTCTGCAATACTCAATATTGTCGTAGAATTTTCATTATTTGGTGTTAGCCAATTCACATCAAGAAGCCCGTCACTATGATTTGGCTGCCCACCACCTTGAGCCAATAACGTTGTAAAAGGCGCAGCATTAGCCACAATAAAGCTATTTGTACATATTTCTTTGGGCTCATTATCATCGAGTTTTACACTAAGTAACTGTGATTTTTGCTCGCCAAACGCTTCAAAAAAGCCATTTAAATAGGCAAGTTGCCCCGACTTATTTTTCGACTCTCTATCTGCTTTTTCTATCATTGATTGCTCAAAACCAATGCCCGCTAATAAAAGTACTAATTCGTTATTACAATAAGCGGTATCTATTGTGCTTGTTTGACCATCAATTATTAAATCACAAGCTTGTTCAACAGGAATAAATTTAGAGCTAATCCCCATCAATACATGCGCAAGTGCGTTTGCAGTCCCCATAGGGATAATGCCTAGTTTACATTGTGTATTTACAAGTACGCTTGCAACTTCGGCCACTGTCCCATCGCCTCCACACGCTATTATCATGTCTGGATTTTGCGCAATTGCCTGTTTAGCCAGCTCAATACCGTTAACGTCTGGTGAAGTAATAAGTACTTTCAAATCGTAATAGGCCGATAACCGCGCAACAATTAAGTGCTCTTTTTCTTCCCATAACCGTGTACCAGATACAGGGTTTGCAATTAACACGGCTTTATTTTTAATCAGCAGCTCACCTTTTTTATGACGCTTAGCTAAATGGCGAAGCTGATGCTTATTTAAGTTTGCTGTTTCGCGGGTTTCTTTTATTTGTGCAAGTACTTCATGTACATCTGCATTTTTGTTTTGGCTCAATAAATAAGCTGCCATTACAAAAACAGATCGCCCACGACCTAAAGCACAGTGCACAACTACGCGGTGATTCTCTTTAATATGGTGATGAATCCAATTAATAGCCTGATTTAACTGAGAATGGGTAGGAATACTATGATCGAGCACTGGAATGTTTAAATAATTAATATTCTCTTGTGTTGAACTCCACTCGAGTCCGTCGAATTCACACGTAACATCTAAAATCGCCGTAATTCCGTTATCTTTTAATGTGTCTATATCTGAGGGAAATAATCGGCAAGCTAAAAATAGGTTTTCGTTTATTTGTTGAATAGGCGGCACTTTATCGCGCTTACGTGACCAGGCATTGTAAATTTGCACACCAAATAAAAATGGCACAAATGCCCATCGTATATAAAATGGGATCACCCCATTTTCACGTTTTCTAAATATTTTTGCTGTATTAAAAATATATGCGGTACTCACTAATAAAAGTGACAGCGCAGTCCAATAAAAAACAATAGCAAAATAAACAGAGTTCACTTCCCAACCAATAAAAATAAGCAGTATTGCTAATAGTAAATAACTAATTGCAGCCCACATAGTCTCTCCTTTGTGAAAATAATGCCGATTTATAATCTTAATTTAAACGGCTTTAAGTGGTCTTATGCAAATATCACGCCATATAAATGCCATTTAAAATTCAAACGCGAACAATAGGCCATTGATATATATATAGTAATTAATAAACTAAAATCTACTACAGACCGCTCTTTGTGCATTTTTTACAAACATGTGAATAAATTATACTTACACGTCTAAATTTCAAACACTGATCGGTTATTACTTGTACTAACGTATAAAGCAGCGAATCTAAAAGGCAATTAAATTTTTTGCATCCAAATCACACCCTCAACCGTTTACTCAATGATAATAAGAAAAACAGTACCCCTATGGATAACGATGATTTACTCCCTCTTTTGTGCGCAACAGCACAAGGAGACAAAAATGCTTTCTCAAGTTTATATCAACAAACTAGCGGCAAACTTTTTGCTATTAGCTTAAATATGCTCACTAACAGAGCTTATGCGGAAGAGGCACCACAAGACGCTTTTATAAAAACTTGGCATAACGCATCTGAATATAACGCCTCTAAAGGCACCGTTTTTAGTTGGATGATAAGTATAGTCAGATACAGAAGTCTTGACTCATTGCGCTATCACAAAGTACGAAAAGAGCAGTCGTTAGGCGATGACGAATATGAAAATGAAAATGTTGACGTTAATTACGATGAAGAAACAAAACTGGTTAATTGTATCGAACAGCTTGAGCCGCAACAAAAACAAGCTATTCACTTAGCTTATTATAAGGGGCTGAGTCATAGCGAGCTAGTGGATCATATAGAAACGCCATTAGGTACAGTTAAAAGCTGGATTAGGCGTGGGCTTATGCAGCTACAAAGGTGTTTAACATTATGAATTATAATAAACCCGAACTATTAGACGCGCTTGCTGGGCAGTACGTGCTTGGCACACTTAGAGGGCTTGCCCGTAAGCGTTTTCAGCGTCTGTTACTTAATTCAAATCAAGCACGTGAAGCAACAAATATGTGGGAGCAAAACCTAAACAACTTAGCGAGTGCTATTACACCACAAACACCACGTGACGATGTATGGATAAATATATTACAAAGTATTGAAAACAGATCACAAACAAGTAAAACAGTCATACATACTAAGCCCTCAATTTGGCGCACATGGTCTTTTGTGGCGACTGCCGCATGCATTGTTTTAGCCTTTTTGGTTATTCAGCCTAGTACCAATGTTATGCAAACTCAGCAAATTGCTTTGGTTCAAAATCAAGATAAACAATCATTGTGGTTTATTGATGTAAGCGAGCAAGGGCTCTCAATTAAAGCTAGTAGCCAATTGGTTGCTCAAATTAATAAAGATTATGAGCTGTGGATGATTTTAAAAGGTCAAGATGCACCTATTTCATTGGGTTTACTGCCCAAGCAAGGCAGTAAAATATTATTTAAAGATAACCGCTTTAACGCAAGTGATGTCGCATTGCTAGCAGTGAGTTTAGAGCCTATTGGTGGCTCACCAAATGGTTCTCCTACTGAGGTGCTTTACACCACAGAGCTAGTACTTTTATAAACTCACTATTATGACCAAAGTTGGCTGCTTACACAAAGCAGCCAACCTTCCCTTTAACTTTTTAACAAAAAATAAAATAATTTAACTTTTTTGCATCCAATTTAAATCCTGCCCCGTTATTAGCTATGACTTCAATCAAAACTAAAGGACAAAGTCATGAAAGCTTTAACTCCATCAATACTCGCAGTAGTAATATGTAGTACGTTTGTAAGTACACCAAGTGAAGCATCTAGCCACAGAGAAGCGCCAAATATAAGCCGTTTCCCAACTTTAGATTCAACCGATTTTTATGTATTTAATAGTTACGAGCAAGGTCGTGATGATTTTGTAACATTAATTGCTAATTATATCCCGTTGCAAGATGCATACGGCGGTCCTAATTACTTTGCAATGGATCCAGATGCTACCTACAGCATTCATATAGATAACGACGGCGATGCTGTTGAAGATATTACATTTGCGTTTAACTTTAAAAGCATGCTTCCTAATGATAATAAAGGTGTGCAATTAACTGTTGGACTTGAAGGTAATCAACGCACCGTGTCTGTACCGCTTAAAAATGTAGGCGGTGTATCTGCCGGTGATGACAGCGCTGCAAATTTTAGCGAATCATACACAATGAGTATGATTAGCGGCGCGCAGCGTACTGGCGAAACAACGGTATTAAACAACACAACATCAAACTCAAGTACATTTTCTAAACCACTTGATTATGTGGGCAATAAAACATTTGGTTCAATGAGCGATTATCAAACTTACGCTGACCAATTTGTGTATCAGGTTTCAATTCCTAACTGTGAAAGCATGGCACAAGTTTTTGTAGGACAACGTAAAGACCCATTTGTAGTTAACCTAGGTAAAACATTTGATTTAGTTAACTATGTACATGTAGAGGGTGATAGCGCCCCTGGTGCTGGTGACGGCGGTGGTTTTCCAGGTGGTATAACACAATCAGCTGATAACGACGACCTTGCAGATAAAAACGTAACATCAATTGCTATCGAAATACCTAAGAGCTGTATTGTTGGTGAAGGTAACGGCGTAATAGGTTCGTGGACAACAGCAAGCCTACCTCAAGCTCGCGTATTAAACCCTAATGCTAAATTTACTAATAACGCCGTTAATGGTGGTGCTTTAACACAAGTTTCACGCTTGGGTAGCCCGCTTGTAAATGAGCTTGTAATTGGCATTAAAGATAAAGACACATTCTCAACAGCGCACCCGAAAGATGATGCACAATTTTTAGATTATGTATCTCACCCTGCACTACCAGAGTTATTAAACATTTTATTTAAAGATGCTGTTAATACAACACTAGATACTAACTTTGAAACACTGGCACCGACTAACTTTCCGCGTACTGATTTAATCACTGCATTTTTAACGGGTTTTGCAGGAGTTAATCAGCAAGCAACTGTAACACCTTCAGAAATGCTGCGTTTAAATACAGGCATTGCAGCAACAGCGCAAGCTGATCAATCTGCATTTGGTGTAGCGGGTAATGATTTAGCCGGCTTCCCAAATGGTCGTCGCCCGGGTGATGATGTGGTTGATATTGCACTTCGTGTTGTGATGGGTCGTTTATGTCATCCGATTCCTGTAAATGGTGAAGACACTGATTTAGGACTTTGTGCACCAGAGGATGCTAATACAGGCACAGTGCCATTTACAGACGGCGCACCTATTGATGCAACAATGATGGATTCATCATTCCCGTACCTTGCAACACCACTTGCTGGCTCTAAATAAGGAGTAAAATAATGCGTAATTTAAAAACTACCCATATTTGTGTTCTCCTCAGTGCATTAACATTGGGAGCATGTAGTAGCGATGATGATAAAAAACAGCCTACACCGGTTGTAAACACAGCGCCGACCGCAAGTGATGCAATGCTAACTACACAAACTGAAGTAAGCATTACCGATATGCTTAGCGCAACCGACAATGATGGCGATTCGCTTACTTACTCATTAACAAGTGAACCAACTCTTGGAACTGTTACCGTTAATAGCGATGGTAACTTTACCTATACACCAAATAAAGAAGTGACAGGTTCAGATAGTTTTATGTTTGGTGTAAGTGATGGCGTTAATTCGCAAGTAACTGCAACAGTAAACATTACAATTGACGCACTACAAGTCGACTTTGCTCAATTTGCAACCGATGCATTTAATCAAGCGCCAAATGCAGAGCCGTTAACTGTTAACGGTCGGGTGTTTACAAACACAGATACCGATGTTGATGGATTAATTTCAACAAACGGTAACTAACCAAGTCATTAAGCTGACAGGCCATGGATGGCTTTTTTCAAAGGATATTTATAATGCATTTATCAATTTTTAAGTCCGTCGCATTTATTACTTTATGCCTAACACCCTTTGCGTTGAGCGCTGCGCCTTTTACCCCAAAAGATGATGCAGTTATTGCCAAAAGTAATTCAACGCTTAGTGCTTCTCTCTCTGTTGACGAAATAAATACATTAGTCACTAACAGCCAATATGCCGGCCAAACAGAGCGCTTACAGGGGCTACTTAAAACCCGTTTAGCCCAGCTATATAAACAAACACCCTCATCTCAAATTGGTTACTTATATGCTCGCGTTTTACAAAAAGAGCACCTTTTTGACGAAGCTATTGATATTGCTAACAACGTTTTGATTAAAGAGCCAAAACATAATAATAGCCATTTATTGCTAGCCAATATATTTATGACTCAAGGTAAGTTCGCACAAGCAAAAAAATACTGCGTAGCCTTAATTGGGCAAGTAAGTACTATTACTGCTAGCACCTGTGTACTCGATGTACAAAGCCAACATGAAAGCGTTTTAGACAGCTACCAAGCATTAGTAAAAATTATAAATAATAATCAAACTAGCCTAGCTACAAACCATGTTTTAAGTGAAATGAGCTACCGTTTAAATAACTACAAACAAGCTATGTCTCACTTACAAAGTGTAGATTTAGTTCAAGCCCCTGTGAGCCTTATTGTTTTATGGGCCGATATTCAAATTGCTCTAAATCAACCACAACAAGTATTAAATACATTAAGCGTACTGCTTCCTGATAAAAGTAATTTAGAGGATGCTATTTTGCTAAGACTTTCAATCGCAGAAAAAAAACTAAATAAACGCGATAAAAAATGGCAAAATACAATGGCGCAAAGAGTTACACTACGAGAGCTTCGCAAAGATTCTTTTCATGCAAGTGACTTAGCTAAATATTACCTTGATGTACAACCAAATCGCGAAAAAGCACTTTACTGGGCTCATATTAATTGGCAACAGGCTAAAATGAGCACCGATGAGCAATTACTTACTCAAGCAAAAGCGATGCAACGAGACACACTATGAAAACGCCTTATCTATTTATACTCACTTTAATGCTGTGTATTTTTTCAACTTACAGCTTTGCCCATCAACTAAGTACAAGTTATATAACCTTAAATAGCGAGAACAATAACGACACCAACAAAAACCAATACACGGGTACCTGGCAAATTAATATAGCCGACTTAGAGCACGCAGTACCTCTGGATTTAGATAAAAACGGGCAAATTTCGTGGGCAGAAATAAAAGCAAAACGCAGCTCAATTAATAACTTCATTGAAGAAAATTTAAATATCACGCAAAACGCGCAATCATGCCCTTTAAAAAGTGAAGGTATCTATCAGCTAGATAACCATTTTAACCAGCCTTATTTGGTGATTCCGCTGCAGTTTAGCTGTGATGACAATGAAACAATCTCCCTTTCCTATTCTGCTTTTTTTAAAACCGATGCCAATCATAAATCCATCGTAAATATAAACGGTGTATCTCGTGTATTTAATATCAACGAGGCACAACAAACGTTCAGCTTTGAGCAAACAAGTTATTTAAGTACCTTTAATCAATACGTGTATCAGGGTGTTTTACATATTTGGATTGGTATTGATCATATTTTATTTTTAATCGCCCTGTTACTTACCTGTGTTTTAAAGCGCAGCGATAAAGCATGGCAAGGTATTAGCTCTAAAAAACAAATTATTAAACACACAGCATGGATAGTAACCGCGTTTACACTTGCGCACTCTATTACGCTTACCGCAACAGCTATGAGCTTAGTCTCACCAAATAGCCGCTGGGTAGAGCTTGGAATTGCTATATCGGTTTTATTTGCAGCATTAAATAATGTGTGGCCGTTGGTACTTCGTTTAGGTTGGCTTACTTTTGCTTTTGGTTTACTGCACGGGATGGGATTTGCGAGCGTACTTGGCGAGCTTGGCTTGTCGAGCGACTATCAACTGCTTAGTATATTGGCGTTTAATTTAGGCGTCGAAATCGGTCAACTTAGTATCTTACTGATAGCCTTACCAATACTCATTTATGTACGACACTACACTTGGTATAAAAAGTGGTTAATGCCAATGGGCTCCATTGCTATCGCAATCATTGCACTTCAGTGGTCAATCGAGCGTTTTTAAATAGTATAAATAAAAAAGCTAGCCAAAATATTGGCTAGCTTACTTTTTAGTTATCTATTTTGAGCGTTACTGCGCTTTATCAAATGGCATCAGTAATGTTTTCATCGCAGGGCGAAGCGCTATGAGTACCGTTTCTTCGGTTAGCTCAGGGTAAAGTAACTTTCTAAGTAATAACCCTGCCATCATCGAAAAAATAACATTAATTCGGCTTTCAAGTTCACGCTCATCAATGTCTTTGAGCGCACTTCGCTCGCTTGCTAAAAGCTGCCTCATGCGCCCTCTTGCTTGAATATCGGTTTCACGCAAAAGAGTAGCGACTTTAATATTACGACCCGCTTCTGCCATCATATCTAAATCGATAACACATGAGCCTGTATCCATGTGTCTTTGCACGCCAATATTTAAGCCATCTAAAAGAGCCGCCAAAACATCACCAGGGTGATCTTCAAACTTTTGAAAGATAGAGAACATTTCTTCCATGTCTTTTTCAATAATGCTTTCTATAATCGCCTCTTTGCTTTCAAAGTAATTATAAATATGGCCTGCACTCATCCCTGCCGTTTTAGATATTTCTGCCATACCTGCACCGTGGTAACCTTTACGGCGAAAACACTCTGCAGCAGCTGATAAAATTTGCTCACGCCTAGCAAGTGCTATCGCGGGATCTGTTTGCCTTTTTGCTTTAGGCTTCATGTTCAACTCCACTACCAAGTCATAAACTCAGTAAAGCAAGAGCTATAAATAGTCTTGCCATGTAAATATGTAATGCGGCTTTAAAAGCCGCAAATATTATTTCTCTTCCTGAGTTGTTTCACTGGCTACATTCCATCCGCCACCAAGCGCTTTGTACAAGTTAATTTGACTCGCAAGATACGCTTGCTGACCCGCAATTAACTGCTGTTGCGCGCCGTACCACGTACGCTGAGCATCAAGTACTTGCAAGTAGCTATCTGCGCCTTTTTCGTAACGCATTTTTGATAAATCAAACGTGATTTGTCGACTACTTATAAGCATATCAAGGGCACTTAATTGCTCTTGGTAACCTTCTCTATCAGCAAGTGCATCGGCAACTTCGCGAAACGCATTTTGAATTTTTTGCTGATACGTTGCCACTGCAATTTCTTGATCTGCTTTTGCTACATCGAGATTTGCTTGGTTACGTCCCATATTAAAAATAGGTAAGCTAATTGTCGGCACAAAACTCCATGTCCCAGAGCCTGAATCAAACAAGCCACTTAAGTCACTTGAAGCAGACCCCGCATTGGCTGTTAAGCTTATGCTTGGATAAAACGCCGCACGAGCAATACCAATATTGGCATTAGCAGCAAGCATTAAATGCTCAGCGGCTTTAATATCAGGGCGCTGTGATAACAGGTCAGACGGTAAACCAACGGGTACTTCTGGCATACTGATCAAGTTAGTCAGGTCTTTATTAGGTAGTAAATCAGCTGAAACAGATTTACCTACTAATAAATCTAAGGCACTTTTATCACGCTTTAACAAACGTTTGTACGTTGCTATGTCTACTTTTGCCGTAGCAACTGTGCTTTTAAGCTGCTCAAGAGTAATAGAAGACGTCGCACCTAAATCAAAGCTTTTTTGCGTAAGCGATAATGACTCTTGCTGAGAGGTAAGCGTTTCTTTTGCAAGCTCTAGCAGTTGCAAATCAGTTGCATAATTTAGCCACGCATTTGCCAACTCTGAAATTAAAGACACCTGCGTGCTGTATTGACTAAGCTCTGTAGAGTATAAGTTTTGCAGTGCTTGCGCTGATTGGTTACTTACCTTGCCCCAAATATCTAACTCGTAAGAGGTAATACCCACTGTTGTACTGTATTGCGAGCTAATAGCTGCATCGCCAGTACCTGATAAGTCAGCCGGTAAACGCTGGCGCGTACCTGAGGCATTTAAATCAAGGGATGGATACAAAGCAGAGTCTTCAATTTGATATAAACCACGCACACGCTGCACATTAAGCACTGCAATTTGCATGTCTTTGTTATGCTCAAGGCTTTGACTAATTAACGTTTGTAGTTTTTCGTCATTAAAAAACTGCTGCCAATTTAATTGCTGCGCAGCGCTTTGCCCAGTATCTGATGCATAAGCATCAGATACTGGTAAAGCAAGGTCTTTTTGCTCTGGCGCTAGTTGGCAACCACTTAGCACCAATAAAGCAATTGCACTTAGGCTGAATGTTTTAATGCTCATTCTGCGCTCTCCTTCGTAGTCTCTTTAGCTTTGCCAGGAAATACACGGCGCACTAACACAAAGAATAACGGTACAAAAACAACAACTAATATTGATGATGCAAGTGTGCCGCCAATAATCGAAATACCTAACGCATTTTGCGCACCAGAACCCGCGCTTGAGGCAATAGCAAGCGGTAAAACACCACAAATAAAGGCCATCGAAGTCATAAGTATTGGACGCAAACGAAGGCGAACAGCAGCAATAGCCGCATCAACTAAGCCAAGCCCTTCTTCCATTTTATGAATCGCAAACTCTACAATCAGTATCGCATTTTTAGATGCCAAACCAATGGTGGTCAACAAGCCTACCTGCAAGTAGATATCGTTAGATAAGCCACCGCCAAGCGCTGCCATAATTGCACCAAATATACCCAGTGGCACAATCATCATTACCGCAAACGGTACCGACCAACTTTCATAAAGCGCGGCTAAACATAAAAATACAAATAACAGCGATAGGCCATATAGTAGAGGTGCTTGACCGCTACTAGAGCGCTCTTGGAATGAAATACCGGTCCACTCAGACGAAATACCATTTGGTAATTGTTTAACTAAACGCTCCATTTCATCCATTGCTTGGCCTGTACTGTAACCTGGCGCTGCACTACCTTGAATTTCCATTGCTGAAAAACCATTGTAACGCTCTAAACGCGGCGAACCATACGTCCAGTAGGCACTAGCAAACGCTGAAAAGGGCACCATATCGCCATTATCATTGCGTACATACCACTTATTTAGATCCTCAGGCACCATGCGAGATTGTACATCACCTTGCATATACACTTTTTTCACTCGACCACGGTCAATAAAGTCATTCACATAACTACTACCCCATGCTGTCGAAAGTGTACTGTTAATATCGTTTTGCGACACACCAAGCGCTTCGGCTTTTGCCAAATCTGTATCAAGTTGTAGCTCTGGCATATCTTCTTGTCCATTTGGACGCACGCCCGCTAAAATTGGACTTTGGCTTGCTAAACCTAATAACTGATTTCGTGCAGCTAAAAGTGCCTCATGGCCAAGGCCTACACGGTCTTGTAAGAAAATATTAAAGCCATTAGCAGTTCCCAGCTCAACAATTGCAGGTGGCGGAAAGGCAAAAACAAATGCTTCTTTTATCGTTGAAAAGTAGCCCATCGCTTTACCTGCAACACCTTGAACAGATAACTCGTCACGCTGACGCTCATCCCAATGTTTAAGATTTACAAAGGCAATTGCTGAGTTTTGACCAGAACCTGCAAAACTAAAACCAGTCACGGTTAAAATACCGTTTACTGCTTCAGATTGATCGTTTAAAAAGTGATTTTCTACCTTTTTAACAACCTCAAGCGTTTGCTGTGTTGTAGAACCCGCTGGTAATGAAACTTGGTTAAATAAAATACCTTGGTCTTCGTCTGGTAAAAACGCCGTTGGTAAATGCGAAAATACATACACCATGCCACCCACTATCACCGCGTAAATAAGTAAATAACGCTTAGAGTGGTTGATCATTCGGCTAACAAAGCCTTGCGCACCGCTATTAGTTTTATCAAACCCACGGTTAAAGCCAGAGAAAAATTTGCCAATAAATGAGGTGTTATCGTGAACGTGGCTTGGTTTTAAAAGCGTTGCACACAATGCAGGTGTTAAAATAAGTGCCACCAATACCGAAAGACCCATCGCCGATACCAGTGTAATAGAGAACTGACGATAAATAATACCGGTAGAACCACTAAAAAATGCCATTGGAATAAATACAGCCGAAAGCACCATAGCTATACCTACCAGCGCGCCTTTAATTTCATCCATAGATTTTCGTGTTGCTTCAAGCGCTGAGAGTTTTTCCTCGGTCATTAAGCGCTCTACGTTTTCTACAACAACGATTGCATCATCTACCAATAATCCTATGGCAAGTACCATCGCAAACATCGTTAGTGTATTTATTGAATAACCAAAGGTGTATAAAATACCAAACGTACCAAGTAAAACTACAGGCACGGCAATAGTTGGAATAAGTGTTGCCCTAAAGTTTTGTAGGAACAAATACATAACTACAAATACTAAAACAACGGCTTCAATTAAAGTGTGAATAACTTTTTCGATAGAGAGCGATACAAATGGCGTTGTGTCGTAAGGTACAACCGCATCTAACCCTTCAGGGAAAAACGGTTTTAACTCTTCAATTGCTTTTTTAACACCTTCAGCTGTATCAAGTGCGTTCGCGCCACTGGCTAATTTGATACCTAAGCCTGATGCTGGTTGTCCATCGTAACGTGCAACAACACGGTAGCTTTCACCGCCAAGCTCTACTCTAGCAACGTCCTCTAGACGCACAAAAGAGCCATCTGGATTGGTTTTAACTAAGATTTGTTCAAATTGCTCTGGCGTTTGTAATCGGCTTTGCGCCGTTACTGTAGCATTAAGCTGCTGACCATCAACCGCTGGCATACCACCAAGTTGACCAGCAGATACTTGTGCATTCTGTGCAGAAATAGAGGCGCTGATGTCGGCAGGTGTAAGCTGATAGTTTTGTAGTTTTGCAGGGTCTAACCAAATACGCATCGCGTACTGAGAACCAAACAGCTGTACTTCACCTACGCCTTCAACACGCGAGACAACGTCTTGCACGTTTGATGAAACATAATCGCCAATATCAATATTGGTCATGCTGCCATCTTTAGACACAAAAGCATAAACCATTAAAAAGTTACGCGCTGATTTTGCAACTACCACACCTTGCCTTTGTACGGCTTCTGGTAATAGTGGAGTTGCTGTAGCTAGTTTATTTTGCACTTGAACTTGTGCAATATCAGGGTCAGTTTCAGCGCTAAACGAAAGTGTAAGCGTAGCAGAACCACTCGACTCAGACGTAGATGACATATAAAGCAAGCCATCAAGCCCTTTCATTTTTTGCTCAATAACTTGCGTTACCGTATCTTCAAGTGTTCGTGCAGATGCACCAGGGTACGTTGCAGTAATACTCACTGCAGGTGGTGCAATTGAAGGATACTGCGAAATAGGTAAACTCCTAATCGCCAAAATACCTGCAAGCATCACTACAATAGCGAGTACCCAAGCAAATATCGGTCTATCGATAAAAAATCGTGACATTAAAACTCTCCGTTATTGCGCTTGATCGGCTTTAGCAGACGATTGAATTTCAGAAGGATTCACTGGTGCACCAGGGCGGATTTTTTGTAAGCCTTCAACAATTAATTTATCGCCATCCATTAGACCATCGGTAACAAGCCAGTCAGAACCTATTGTGCGGTCTACTTTTAAAACACGACTTTCAACTGTATTTTCTTTGCTCACAACCATTGCTGTTGGTTCGCCTTTTGAATTACGGCTAACGCCACGTTGCGGAGCTAAAATAGCACCCGCTTTAACACCTTCCACAATAGAAGCTCGAGCATACATGCCAGGCAGTAATAATTTTTCTGGGTTTGAAAATTTAGCACGCAGTGTTACTGAGCCAGTACTTGGATCAACGGTCACTTCAGAAAACTGTAATGTGCCTTTATGAGGATAAATAGAGCCATCTTCCATAATAAGTTCAACGTCAGTTTGATTAGCCGAATCGACAGTTAGAGCACCTGATGATATTGCTTTTTTAAGTTGGGTAAGCTCATTACTTGATTGTGTTAAATCGATATAAATTGGATCTAACTGAGTTACTGTAGCAAGTGCTGTACTTTGATTGGCACTTACAAGTGCACCCACTGTTACGCTTGATTTACTAATTTGACCACTAATAGGAGAAGAGACGTGGCTGTAATCGAGATTGATTTGCGCTGATTTTAACTGCGCTTTAGCTGTTAATAATTCAGCATTAGCTTGCTTGTATGCGGCATCTGCTTCATCAAAATCTTGTTGGCTCACGGCTTTAATTTTTAAAAGTTCTTTATAACGCGATGCTTTTGATTTAGAGCTGGCAATGCTTGCCTCTGCGCGCGCTACGCTTGCTTCACTTGCTGCTAAGTCTGCTTCAAATGTAGCAGGGTCTATTTGATACAGTGCTTGGCCTTGTTTAACCTCATTACCTTCAACAAATAAACGAGATTGAACAATACCACTTACTTGTGGGCGAATTTCAGCAATTTGAAATGCGCTGATACGACCAGGAAGTTCTTTTTTGAGAGTAAGCGCTTGGCTTTTTAATGTAAGTACACCCACTGGTACAGCTTTAGGAGCTGAAGCTTGTGATTGCTCAGTTGCTTGATCACAACCAGTTAAAGCAACAGAACCGATGAGGGCTGACAATACAAATAAAGCGATGCGGGAACGCTGCATGTTAAATACCTTTTAGTTTAGAGTGAACGATCATTCTAAATTAAAACGCGCTGATAATGAATCTTAATTAGAAGAAATTTACACAAACTTACACTCCCCAGTACAATATACGTCTTAGGTTGCATTTAATGTTAATTAGATGAAAATAGAATCAAGACTGTATGAAAATAAAACAACCTAACACATTGAAATTATTTCATTTTAGGAACAAGAATTTTAACAAGTACAAAAAAGCCAAGCAAATACAGCTTGGCTATTTATATAAAACTAAAGCGCACCTTATTTTAAAGGATATTAGCACTCTGTGGGTTAATAACCCTTGAAACTAACAACTGCTCTACCCTAATCCCTTCTACGTCAACTACTTCAAACTTAAAGCCTGAAAAAGTAAAATGTTCCGCACGTTTAGGTATACGCTTCATGTTATAAATTAAAAATCCAGCTACAGTCTCGTAAAGCATCTGGTCAGGAAATTCTTCTATATCAAGTACTTTTGCTAAATCGGTAATTGGGGTTAAACCATCTACAAGCCATGAATTTTTATCGCGTTCTATGATTAATTCGTCGCCTTGGTGAGTAATTAAATCCCCCATAAACCCTTTCATTAAGTCTTTAACGGTAACAATACCCACCGAAAGTGCATATTCGTTTACTACAACAGCAAACGGCTTTGCTGCACTTTTAAACGCATTTAAGGCTTCTGATAGGCTTAATGTTTCCGGTAAGTAAAAAACATCTTTATCAATCAGATCATCGTTTATATTGGCGGCTTCGCCTTTTAGTACTTGTCGTAAAATATCTTTAGATTCAACAGAGCCATGCAACTTATCTAAATTTCCTGACACCACTAAAAAATGATTATGAGGATGATCAATAATTTTAGTCGCAATATCATGGCTAGATTCATTTAAATCAAAATAGACAATTTGGTCGCGTGGAGTCATAACGCTTGATAAAAATCGCGCTTCTAGGTCAAACACATTGCCAATGAGTTCATACTCTTGCTTTTGCAAACTACCATAAGCAGCACCTGCTTCCATCATAGCAACAATGTCCTCAGTTGTTACATTGTCTTCTCGCTCAGCGGGCACTTTAAACAAACGCAGCACAAAGTTCGTTACCCCATTAAAAAACATCACCAGTGGAGTTAATGCAAAGGTAACCCAGCGCATTATTGTAACCACTCTGACAGCGACAGCTTCTGGCATGATCATCGCTAAACGCTTTGGCATTAAATCGGCGAACAATATAAACAAAGATGTAATAGTAAAAAACGAGAATAAAAAGCTAATTTTTTCTAAGTGTGCGCCTTGATAAAAAAGCACTAAAACACTTTCAACATAAGGCGATAAAGCCTGCTCGCCCACAATACCACCCAAAATCGCAATCGCGTTGAGTGCAATTTGGATCATGGCAAAAAAAGCCCCTGGATTTTCTTGTAGCTTTAATACCGCTGCTGCTTTTATATTTCCTTCATCTGCCATTACCCGCAGTTTTATTTTACGCGACGCTGCAATTGCTATTTCTGACATAGCAAACAACGCACTGATCAAGATCAATAAGCTAATCCCGATTAAATCACCCATTTAACGCTCCAATAAGTTAGCGCTTTTTTAAACAAAAAGCAGCTGGATTATAATCGGTTTTTTAAACGCAGCAATTTATATTTACGAAATATATTTAAGCTATTAATTTTCAATTATTTAAGAGGTAAAACAGTGAGTTTAAAGTGCTTAAATTTTATTAAAGGCAACTTTTAATTGAGAAACTAAAGCCGGATCCATATTTATATTACAGGCAAAAAATAACGGAGACTGAGTTGTGTTTAAATCAAGTAATGGTTCTAGTAACTCAAGCTTAGGCTCTGTTTTAACTCGATAGTTAAATTGCTTTTTGTTGAGGATAACAAAATCAAGTATATGGTGACGAGTGCTTATGAGTTTATCTATTTTATCTAGGCTATCGATGAGTAATAAATGCTTGCTTTCACTAAAGCCCCTTTCAAGCAAATAATGATGACTAAAGTTATCACGCAGTACTGCTATTTTGTATTTTTTAGCATCATTGAGAGTGTTTAACTTTATACCTCTGGATTTTAGACCATAAATGGCAGAGTCAAAGCTTTCCAGTTCGCCTACCCAGTTAAACTTACTTTCTCTATTAGGTAATCGAACAATCGAAAATATACAGGTGTTTTTATCGCGTAGCGCTGCATTGTAGGATATGGCCCAACTATGCGCCAACATAGTGTAGTTTATACCTGTACCTTCTAGCGCTTTATGAACTTTTTCGACAGAGCGGCCAACGAGTTTGTTATCTTCATTAATATACTGAAAGTCCGGAAATACTTCCGTTACTATTGTAATTTCAGCTGCATCAACTTTAATACAGCTAATGAACAATAAAAAGATCAACAATTTCATCTAGCGAGGCCTCAACTAACTCATTATATGTATTTAATAAATATAGCTGAGGCTTTATGAACTGCTAGTTTTTAGTCATGTGATGCACACTTATACGCTGATAGTGCTAGTATTTATAGCTTCTACAGCTTACTTGTTCATTGCACTAATTAAAAAGGCTGAAATTTTAGCGCCTTCTCTAAGTGTAGTTTCTGAGCTTGATTGGCCAACTAAAGAGCTGTCGGTAAATGGCGCTATCTCCATCATATCTGCACCCGTAATAGGAAACTCATCCGCAATGGCTGATAAAATATCAAGCGCATGCTGAGGCGTTAAACCGTGATGCTCTGGCGTACCTGTGGCGGATGCAAATTCAGCATCAAGTGCATCAATATCAAAGCTTACGTATATTTCATCAACGTTATCGGCTTTTAACTGTGCAATAGCGTCGGCAGCAACCGCTGCTGCGCCGCGTTCAATGATTTCATGTGCCCAGTGCTGTTTAACACCAAAAGTATTTTCCCAATGCGCTTTAGGCTTACCACTTGAGCGAATACCAAATTGTATTAAATGATGCGGCGCCGGTAAAAACTCTAGTATATGTGTACACCAAGAGCCAAAGCATAAATCTATGCCTAAGCGCTCAACAAGTAAATCGGTATGCGCGTCAAAGTGAATAATAGCCGTGCGCTTACCTTGCTCACGTTTTGCTTTTAAGTACGCTTTAGTAAGTGGGTAACTAATTGAGTGATCGCCACCAATACCAAATAATCCTTTATCTTTAAACGTTGCGTAAAAACTGTCGCACACATCCTCAGTGATTGATAACGGGCTTACGTAATAGTCGTTATCTTCATCACCATATAAGGCTTTTTGGCAATTAGAAATGGTTGCATCATTTAGGTATTTGTCATGAAGTAAATGTGGGATCACACGTACATCACCTAAATCAAACGAATGACACTGAGGTTGCTGATCAATTAATGCTGAGCGGACAAACAACGGCCCCCAGTTTGCGCCGCGTAATATCCCACCGCCACAGTCTGAACTAATACCTAACATAACGGCTTTATGTGGTGAGTTTGGTAATTCGTTTAAAGACTCGCGCCACAAATTATCAACGTTTTCAGTTTGTCCATAAAGTTTATTACGCAGTGCGGCTTTGCGCTCTTTTGCAGTATTTACTGTGTATACGCCATCACCCGGTGCGCACAAACAGTGCTCAACTTTGTTTTTAAATGCTTCAAATTGTGTGCTCATAATAAACTCCTTCGGTTTTTATTCTGTACGTAGCTAATTACTTTTGAGTAGTTATGCAAAATCACTAAAAATGCCTAAACTTCAAATAAATGCCACTTTGCTAAATAAGTCAGTGCTTAATATAAGTAAACACGTTAGTTTTTACGTGTTCACTAAAAATTTAAGCCATTGAATTTATTTGATATTAATTAAAATCTGTAATCATCCATTTAATCGTAGTTACGCGCTTGAGTGATACTTATTATGTCTGCTTGAACATGTCAACAGCGCAACAAGGCTACGTATATAAGTACTTGAGTGAATATTCATAGTTGGTGAATAAATCAAATTAGCCCTTAAGATTATTAAGGCTTTATTGGAAGAGTTAAGATAAAACGGACAATCGTCCTGTACTTGATAAACGTTTCTAGCAATCATGCTAGATTGACAACAAATTATTATAAAAGGCTTAGCTATGGAAAAGGTATTTCACTTAGGACTATGTATTGACGATCTTAAAGGTGCAAAACTTGCGATTGTACCGGGCGATCCAGATCGTGCAGCACGTATTTCACAATTCCTAGACAACCCAACCTGCCTTGCTCAAACTCGCGAGTTTCATGTTTATTTAGGTCAATTAAACGGCCACTCTGTGGTTATATGTTCTACAGGTATTGGTGGTCCATCTACGTCGATTGCAGTAGAAGAATTAGCACAACTTGGCGTGCGTAAATTTTTACGTATTGGTACAACCGGTGCAATTCAGCCACACATTAACGAAGGCGAAATTTTAATTAGCCAAGCGTCTGTACGTTTAGATGGAGCTAGCCAACATTTTGCACCACTTAGCTACCCTGCTGTATCTGACTTTTATGCAACACAAGCTATGGTACAAGCATGTAAAAACCTAAATATCGATTTTCATATTGGCATTACTGCATCAAGCGATACATTCTACCCAGGGCAAGAGCGTTACGATACGCACTCTGGTTACGTTCCTAAATCACTACAAGGTAGCTGCGAAGAGTGGCAAAAATTGGGCGTGATGAACTACGAAATGGAATCGGCAACATTATTTACTATGTGTGCAGCCCTTGGATTACAAGCAGCATGTGTAGCAGGCGTACTTGTTAACCGTACTCGCCAAGAAATACCAAATGTAGACCACGGTGAAATTGAGCGTAAATCTGTAGCAGTAGTATTAGAAGCAGCTAAAGTATTACTTGATTAATACAGGTTATAGCAGTCAGTGAGTTAATTCGATAGAATGACTCGCTTTAATAAAGCACAGCTCCGGCTGTGCTTTATTGTATGCAAGCCACTATTTAAGTGGTGCGCTAATTACTTTAAGTGCAGGTAAATGCGTAAAACTGGCAAGTACAGCTTTTGCCACTTGCGACTGGTTTTCACGACCCGCTGTTTCGAGCAATGTTATTCCCTTCACCGTACTTTCGTTAAAGCTAAGCCCAGCTAAAAAGAACTGACTTAGTGCACTTTGTAGTGGCGATAAACTTGGACTGTAAGCTGCATTTTCGGCGTAACTTCCGTAAAAATCACCATCACTAAATGTACTTATTTTTACGGCGCTAAAGTTTTGGCTGTAAGGCACGTACGCATTAAGTGCAAAACGCGCAAGGGTTTCATCAAGGTCTTCAGCGCTAAAATTACCTTGCTGTGGTTTTGGGTTAAATAAGCTAAATTCGTTACCTAAATCGGTAGGTCCAAATGAATGCGGCAGTAATTCAACAAGTTTAAATTGCTGATCAGGAAGTAAAATATCAAACTCTTTCGCATCAGCTAGTTCGTTCATAAACTGGCGACAATACCCACACGGTGCATCGCTAATCGCTATTTTAACTATCTTTTTAGCACCGTTTAACCAGGCGTTATTTATAGCCGATTGCTCTGCATGAACCACTAAACTCAACGCTTGATGATCAAACTCTACATTTGCACCAAAGTAAAAGCTTACCTCACCCTTTTCATCAAGTGCTTTAACAATTGCGCCTACATGAAAATCTGACACTGGCGCAACAGCATACTCAGAAGCTAAAGGTACTAAACCTTGTAGTAATACATCATCAGACACATTGAGTTGCGCGCATAACGCTTTAATATTATTAGAATTTAATATGCCACGTTGTGATTTTAATTGACTACGTAATGACGCTGTTTGCGCTACGCTTAATGTGAAGTGCGAATTTGTAAGTGCTGTATCTTGCTGTACAGTAAAAGTTGCTGAAGCCATAATATTTTTTAATTATTCAATGGCTAAGTAGTTTAAAAGGTTAGGGTGTTAAATACCAGACTATTTAACGCAAAAAAAGGGAGCACATCGCGTGCTCCCTTTTAATACCAATAGGTATACCTAACAAAATAAAGTGTTAGCCGGTATTACGCATACCTGCAGCTATACCTGTCATCGTGATCATTAACGCATTATCAATGTCACCTTCGTTTCGTTTTTCCTCTGAGCGAGCACGGCGTAAAAGCTCAACCTGTAATAGGTTAAGTGGATCGGTGTACGGATTACGTAAACTAATCGACTCCTTAATCCAAGGTTGTTCGGCGAGTAGGCTTTTTTGCGGGCTAAGTGATTGCACCAAGCTAATCGCTTCTTGAAGCTCTTTACGAAGTGTTACACCCAATGGTTTGTACATATCTTCCACCAGCGCATTATCGTAATGCTCACTCAACCAGCAATCGGCTTTACTAAATACCATTTCTAGCATTTCTAGGCGCGATCTAAAGAATGGCCACTGTAGGCTCATTTCGTTTAGGGTTTCTGCGCCGTACTTATTAAGCGCAGCTTTTAAGCCAGTTAACGCACCTAACCATGCAGGAAGCATTAAACGGTTTTGGCTCCACGCAAAAATCCATGGAATAGCACGCAGGCTTTCAACACCACCATTAGGATTACGTTTTGCAGGACGCGATCCAAGCGGCAACTTAGACAGCTCAAGCTCAGGCGTTGCCATTCTAAAGTAAGGTACAAAGTTTTCATCATGGCGAACTACATTACGGTAGTGCTCACACGACTCCTCACTTATTAGCTTCATTACTTCGCGCCATTCTGGCTTTGGCTCCGGTGGCGGTAGTAAGTTACTTTGCAAAACTGCGCCTGCGTAAATATTTAAGCTTTGCAGTGCTACATCGGGTAAACCAAATTTAAAGCGAATCATCTCGCCTTGCTCGGTTACACGTAAACCACCTTTTAAAGAGCCTGGCGGTTGTGAATGCAGCGCTTGTGCAGCGGGTGCACCACCACGACCTACTGTACCACCACGTCCGTGGAATAAAACAAGCTCAATACCACGTGCATCAGCAAGTTGTACTAGTTTGTCCATTGCTTCGTACTGCGCCCAACCTGCTGCCATCATGCCGGCATCTTTAGCTGAATCAGAGTAACCAATCATTACGTTTTGGGTGTTTTTAATGTGCCCGCGATACCAAACATTATCAAGCAATGTGGTAATTACATCACTGCCTGCGTTTAAATCGTCAAGTGTTTCAAACAACGGTGCTACTGGTAAATCAAAGCTGCAGCCGCTTTCTTTTAGCAATAGTTGTACCGCTAAAATATCTGACGCTGTGCGCGCCATCGAAATAATATACAAGCCAAATGTTTGTTCGTCTTGCTTAGCAATAACATCAAAGGTGTCTAGCACTTCTTGAACATCAGGGCTTGGTTGCCAATGTTTTGGAATAAGCGGTCTGCGAGAGTTAAGTTCAGTAAGTAAAAAAGCTTGTTTATCTTGCTCTTGCCATTGGTTGTAGTCGCCTAAACCTAAATAACGAGTCAGCTCAGAAAAAACATCGCTGTGACGAGACGAGTCTTGGCGCACATCGAGTTTAGCTAAACGCAAGCCAAAGCTATTAATACGGTAGAGTAAATCAAGCAATAAGCCATCTGCAACTACTTTCATATTACACTTTAATAACGAGCGGTAGCAGACCTCTACAGGGTGCTTAAGCTGATTAATATCGGTAATTAAATCTTGTGAATCGCTACGCTTATTTTTAATTTTAGCGCCCAGGTTAGCCACGGTCTCTGCAACTTGGTTTTTAAGCTTTTTGATCACCGCTCTGTATGGTTCAAAGTCTTGACCTGCCAACTCAATAAGCTCATCACTGGCGTCTGACATAGATAATTCAGCGCATAACGTTTTTAAATCTTGAATATATAAGTTAAGCGCCATCCAACGACCGTGGTCAAGCACCTCTGCTGTAACCTGCGATGTTACAAATGGATTTCCATCACGGTCTCCACCCATCCAAGATGTGAACTCAATCGGGCTGTAATCTTTTGGTAGCTCTAAACTTAATTGCTCTTTAACATTGGCTGAAAATTCACGTAAAAAGCGCGGAACAGCGTGCCAAAGACTGTTTTCGATTACCGCATAACCCCATTTAGCTTCATCAACTGGCGTTGGGCGAGAGCGACGAATGTCGTCGGTATGCCAAGCCTGGCTAATAAGCTGTTCAATACGATTTAAAATAGCGTCTCGCTCTAGCGGTAAGTTATCTTTTCGCTCTAATGACGCTAAGCAATCACTTAGTTCAACATGTTTGTTAATAATAGTACGGCGCGTCACCTCGGTTGGGTGGGCGGTTAATACTAAGTTTATGTGGAGTTTTGAGAGTGTTTCGGCCAAATGATTACTATCTAGCTGGCCTTGTTCTGCTTTTGTAACTAACGTTTTTAATGTTTGAGTGAGAGGGTTTTGTTGACCAAGGCCAACGTCATTAAAACGCGAAACGGTATGAAATTGTTCTGCTACATTAGCAAGGTTTAAAAAATGATTAAATGAACGGGCAACCGGCAAAAGCTCTTCATCACTAAGCGCATGTAAAACGTCTATTAGCGCTTGTCTGTCGTCTTCATTACCACTGCGAGATGATTTAGATAAAGCCCGAATTTCTTCTACTTTATCTAAAATAGCTTGGCCTTGAGCATCCTTAATAGTTTGTCCTAGTAATTGCCCAAGTAAATTTACATTACCTCGCAAGGCGGCATATTGTTCACTCATTTCTCATTCTCCTTTGTTTCGTAGGACACTATTAATATCATCATGAAGAGATATTTAATAGATCCATTTGCAATGTCTTGTCGTAAAAAAGTATATATAAAATAATCACAAAGCAATTACATGATCATTTTTTACGATGGAAACTGCCCTCTTTGCAGCACCGAAATGCAGCAACTAAAACACGTAGACTCTAAAAATCTAATTACGCTTGAAGATCTTAACGCGAGCGACTTTAGTGAACGCTACTCGTATATTGATAAAGACAAAGCAATGAACTACCTGCAAGCCCAAAAGCAATCAGGTGAAATGATTTACGGGCTTGATGTAACGTACGAAGCATGGAAAATAGTGGGTAAACACAGCTGGTTGAAAATTTTTCGCTTGCCAATAATTCGCTTTTTCGCTGACTGCGGATACCTGTTATTTGCAAAGTATAGGCACCCCATCAGTCGCTTTTTGATGCCAAATACTCAGTGCAGTAACGGCCAATGTGGACTAAAAGCAAAAGGTGATAAATGAAAACCATTGTTTTATTCGGCGCAAGCAGTGCCATAGCAAATGCATATATAGAACATTTACAAATAAACACGCCTACTCATCAGATTGTTTGTATTAGTTCAAAAAGCATTGAATCTGACTCTAGTGTTGTCCACCTACACACTGACTACACAAAACAAAGTTTAGCGCGCGTTACTAATTACCTAAAAGAGCAAAATGCCGATATACAACAAGTTATTATATTCAATGGTACACTGCACAACGAAACCCATATGCCCGAAAAAAAGCTGGAGGATTTAGACGCTGAGTATTTTAGCCAACTTCTCAATTCAAACACCCTAACTCCCCTACTTTGCTTGCAGAGTATTTTGCCGCTCTTAACACATAAAACGCAGTGTACTATTACAGCACTTAGTGCGCGTGTGGGCAGCATTAACGACAATAAATTAGGCGGTTGGTATACGTATCGCGCCTCTAAGGCAGCTCTTAACATGCTATTTAAAACCGCAGCGATTGAGCTTTCACGCCGAGCTAAAAATACCAAGCTCGTTTTATTTCACCCAGGGACTACTGATACTGCGCTTTCAAAGCCATTTCAAAAAAACGTACCCGCTGGAAAACTCTTTACAGCTGAATTTGTAGCTAAGCAGCTTTTTACACTTACTTTTAATAACCCTCATTTAGAACTCAATGGTGAGCCTGCCTACTTAGATTGGCAAGGCGAAAACATACCGTGGTAAGGACCTTTAATGCATTTTACTAAAGAGCGCATAAACGCACTTGAAAAACACACTCGTACTCATTTAATTAATTCGCTTTCGGGTTTTAAAAGCGCTAACTTAATTGGCACGCAAAACAAACAAGGCAATACTAATCTCGCCATTGTTAGCTCAGTTATTCATTTAGGTGCTCACCCGCCGCTAGTTGGCATGATAATGCGCCCAAATAGCGTGCCTCGACATACGTTCGAAAACATAATCGAAACCGGTAGTTACACCATTAACCAGGTTAATAAAGCTATTTATAAGCAAGCTCATCAAACATCAGCCCGCTACGACAAAGGCGAGTCTGAGTTTGATGCTACAGGCTTAACGCCTGAATACTTAAATGACTTTGCAGCGCCTTTTGTTAAAGAAAGCCGCTTAAAGTACTCGGTTAAATTTGTAGAAAACCAACATTTAGCCATCAATGGTACAGAGCTTGTAATAGGTGAAATCACTGATGTGTATTTAGATGAAGTAGCACTTCAAAGTGATGGCTTTTTAGATTTACAGGCTATTGAAACCGTGGCAGTAACCGGGCTTGATAGCTACCACACAAGTAATAAACTCACGCGTTTACCGTACGCTAAAAAATAATATGCCCTTTTAAGAGGCTATAAACTAATAGCCTCTTATCGCATAACATTGAATTTTACCTTGGTATTAATCACACTAGCTAAAAATCCAAGGAGAAAAATATGACCACCATAGGTATTGGTACACAATCAAGCGAGCAAGCGCTGGCAAGCCTAAGTAACATGACGCAAACGCTGACCCCTATCGCAGCTGACGAACATTTAGAGCGCATAGCCAAGGCGCAAGCGTATATGATAGCAAACAACATAGATGCAATTTATTTAAACGCTGGCACCAACCTTACCTACTTTACAGGCATGAAATGGTACGCGAGCGAGCGCATAGTTGGCGCGATATTACCCGCCCTTGGTGAAGTACAATACATTGCGCCTTATTTCGAAATTGGTTCACTAAACGGGTTTAAAGTAATAGAGGGACCTATTCATGGGTGGCAAGAGCACGAAAATCCTTATGCACTTTTTGTCGAAGTATTAAAAAAGTTAAACATTAATGAAAACGCAACTATTGGCATTGATGAAAGCGCACAATTTTTTATATTCGACGGCATTAATAAAGCACAAATGGGTTTAACCCTCATAAATGCACAACCTGTAACGGCGCATTGCCGTATGCATAAATCAGTTCATGAACTTAGCTTAATGCAACGCGCGATGGACATGACCTTAGCCGTGCATCAAGCCACAGCAAGCATGCTTTATGAGGGAATAACCACCACCGAAGTAGAAGCTTTTATTAAGCAAGCACACCAAAAAGTAGGTGCGCCAGGTAACTATTTTTGTATTGTTTTATTTGGTGTTGCAACGTCTTTCCCGCACGGTGTTAAAGATGCCCAAATACTTAAAAAAGGCGATATGGTACTAATTGATACTGGCTGTAAAGTACACTATTACTTATCAGATATAACCCGTACCTATGTATTTGGCGAACCAACAATGCGCCAACGGATGTTTTGGGATCATGAAAAAGCAGCGCAAATGGCCGCGTTTAATGCAGCTAAAATTGGTGCTACGTGCGAAGACGTTGACGCGGGCGCACGTAACTATTTAGCAGCGCAAGGGCTAGGCCCGCATTACCAAACACCGGGTTGCCCGCATCGAACGGGTCACGGTATTGGGCTAGATATTCACGAATGGCCATACTTAGTTGGCGGTGATAAAACCCCACTTGCCCCAGGCATGTGCTTTAGTAACGAGCCAATGTTAGTTATACCCGATGAATTTGGCGTGCGTTTAGAGGATCATTTTTACATGACCGACAACGGCCCTCATTGGTTTACACAACCAAGTTATAGTATTGACGACCCATTTGGCCTTAACGCTTAAAACTGAATACCTTCAAGAGCAGCTGCTTAGCTGCTCTTTTTAGTTTGGCATTGATAAAGTGCAGTTCATCCCAATATCCCCTGTTATACCAAAGCAATCCTCAAAAGGATAAATATGAAAAACTTTAAAATTGATATCGTTTCAGACGTAATGTGCCCTTGGTGTGTAGTGGGTTATAAAAACCTAGAAACTGCACTAGAGCAACTCAAAGACGAAATGAGCGCAGATATTACGTGGCATCCTTTTGAACTAAACCCAGATATGCCAATTGAAGGTCAAGACTTAAACGAACACTTAATGCAAAAGTACAACCTAACAGAAGAGCAAGGCGACGAAAATCGTAAAAACATGTTCGAAGCCGGTCAGCGTGCTGGGTTTACCTTTAATTTTGATGGCAAACGTATCATGATCAACAGCTTTGATTTGCATCGTTTATTAATGTGGGCACGTGAAGAAGGTAAGCAAACGAAGCTAAAACTCGCCTTTTTTGAAGCGCACTTCACAGATTTAAAATACTTAAATCAAGAAGAAGCGTTGCTCGACGTTGTTGAAAAAGTAGGTCTTGATAAAGAAACTGCACGCGGTATTCTACATTCAGACAAATACGTACAAGACGTACGCCAAGAGCAAGACAACTTTAAACAGATGGGTATTACGTCAGTACCTACGTTTATCATAAACGATAAGTATGCACTTACTGGCGGACAACCAAGCGACTCATTCATTCAAGCACTAAAACAAATTAGTGAAGAAGAAGCTAAGCAAGACGCTTAATACACAAATAAAGTTTAAAATTAAGAAAGGCTGCACATTGCAGCCTTTCTTGTATATAGCGAAGATTACTTCTTACTTAAAAATAAACTAAGTACGATAAAGTACTTTAATTACATGCCAGCCAAATTTAGTTTTAACTAGATGAGGCTCTAAAATTGCGCCTTTAAATGCAATTTTGTCAAACTGTGGAACCATTTGTCCGCGTCTAAATTCACCTAAGTCACCGCCTTTTTTACCCGATGGGCATGACGAATACTTTTTAGCTAAGGTCTGAAACTTTGCACCTTTACCTAATTGCTTAATAATATCTTCTGCAATTTCTTTGTGCTTAACCAAAATGTGAAGTGCATGTGCTGTGTTTGCCATGAAAAAAGCCTTTTATACCGTTAGCTAAAATTAAACGCGGCGATTTTAGCACAACCTCATAAACCTATCATCTACTTATACTGCAGTGTATTAACGCCTAATTTATAAATAATGTTTAGCATCCTCTGGGTTGGGTACTCTGCAATACTGATATTTTCCAAATAACGAATACCTATTTAAAGCAACCCTATCGTATAACCAATTATTAAACCTATTTGGCAAAATACTAAATACGTTTGCTAGTTTGTATGGGTAACCTAGCTGCTTAACAACATTAAAAAAAGCATGGCTTTGTGTAAATGCTTTACCATTTTCAACAAGCACCATTGAAGCGTATTCACTGGTTGAAAAACCAAAGTGTGTTAACAACAGTTCTCCTTTTGGAGATTGCACGCTGCATAATTTAAAAATAGTAGTTTTATCGTGAGCAATAATAAAGTTACACCACGCGCTGCAAAGCTTACATTGCGCATCAAATAAAATAATTTTTTGGTTTTGCATTAATATAGCTGCATCATCGCTCATAACACCTCCCTTAAATTAAGTAATAAATTACTGCTGCACCGGCTTTTTTTGTAACTTGCGCTGCAAAGTACGTCTATGCATATTAAGTTGCCGCGCGGTAACCGACACATTGCCATTATTACTGTGTAATACTTGTTGAATATGCTCCCACTCTAAGCGCTCCGGCGACATAACCGCATCATCAATAACATTCGATGCCGATGACACAGGATCGGTGTTAAGCGCTTTTAATAATGTTGCCATATCAACCGGCTTAGTAAGGTAATCGTTTGCGCCTAAACGCATTGCCTCTACTGCGGTTGCTATACTTGCAAACCCGGTTAGTAAAACAATATGAGTTTGGGGGAGCAAACTACGCAGCGGCTTTATTAGTGTAAGTCCGTTATCGTCACCTAGTTTCATGTCTAATAAAACAAAGTCGGGCAATAGTTTACGCGCGGTAAGTAATGCATCACTTTGATTATGCGCCACCTCGCAGGTAAAGCCTTGTTTAGTTAAGCGCCTTGCCAGTGTGCAGGCTAAATTAATGTCGTCTTCAATTATAAGTAACTTCATGAGGCGTTATTCTCAGTGTTTACAATAGCGAGTTTAACTTTGGCGACAGCGCCGCCATCTGCATGGTTAAACAAGGTAAGTGAGCCATTTAAACGCTCGAAGGTAACATTTGATAAAAGCACAGCAAGCCCCATTCCTTGATCGCTTGGCATAAGTTGACCACCCAGCTCTGCTAATTGCGATGATGAAAAGCCAGGGCCAAAATCGCGAATTAACAAGTAAACGCATTCACTATGTAAGTTATCTTGCTGCCAACTCAGCTCTAATTGAGTTTGACCTTGTTTTTGATTAGCGAGCGCGGCGTTTTGCAATAAATTTAAAATAGCAGGCAATAACATGGCATCACTTATCAATGTTGCTGCAATAGGTGGCGTAATCCATTTAATGTGCTGATCAGCGTATTGCAGTAAAAGCGTATCTGTAATTTGCGTTTGCAGTTGCTTTACGGTGGTATGCTCTTGCGAATTTTTAAGGCGTAATTGCTCTGAGAGCCTTCTAAAGTCGTTAAGTTGCGTACTACACTGAGTAAGCGGCGCTTGCATGTGCTTAACAATGGGGTTGTTTGGTTGCTCTTCTAATAACTCTTCAAACAATAGCTGTAAATTTGCAATTGGGGTCGCTAGTTGATGGGTTATTTGTGCTGCGGCCCCATCAAGGGTAACAAGCTGTTCATTACGCAATTGTTTTTCACGCACGTTTGCAATAATTCGCTCTCGCTCTTTAAGTGCCCTGCTCATTGCGCCAATTACTAATGCGATTACGCTGGCACTTAAAACAAAATTGACCCACATGCCAATAAAGTGACCACTCATATTCATTTGATGCATGCTGTGATCGGGCATCTTTATCAGTAAAAAACTGTATGCGGCAATGGCTAATACCGCAATATAAGCTAATCCTTTTTCTCGCAACGTAACAGCAGCGATCATTATCGGGAGCAATAACAGTGATACAAATGCATTGGTTGCACCACCGCTTAGAGAGAGCAAAACCGTTAAAAATAATACATCAGCGGTTAACTGCATCAACATACCCAAAGGTTTAGCGCGGCTTACATTACGATAGGCAAACAGGCTAATAAGCTGAAACACAGCCTCAACGGCAATAACAATCAGTAATGGCAGTAATGCGATTTGATGTTCTAGTAAAAAATAAACGCTAAGCACAGCAATTAATTGCACCGCAATAGCGCCGCTTCGCAGCATTAATAGTCGACTAATGGTGGGGTCGGTTTGCATTAACAAGAGGTGATTGCCCAATCAAATGTTTAATAAGGTTATTTTAACGGTTATATGATTTTTAATCATCATCCATCGAAATTGAAATTGAAAACGGTGCACAAGGCGTTCCTTGGTGAAACACCATTTTCCATTGCCCGTTAGTTTGGCGCCAAAGCGACATACGCAATGAATAATTAAATTCACTGCGAGCAGAGCGCCTATAAGCTGCTTGATAACTAAGTTGCACTACATCATCGCTCAGCATTCGGCCCTTAAAATGCTGATTATAAAACTGTGGCACAACCTCGGTAGGTAAGCGGGTAAGTACTTGGTATTTATTAAATGTAGTGCCGTTGGCAGCAATTTCGATAAATTCATCATCGAGTAAAGCATCTAATGCGCGCTCAGATTGGCGAACTTCTGGGTCTAGTAACTGGCGCTCAGCGTCAATCAAATGATTAAACAACGACACTTTTATTTTGCTGCTCATAACTTTCCCTATTGTTTATAAACTTGCCCGGCTTTCATAACAAATTGCACGTTTTTAAGTACGTCGATATTTTTAAGCGGTGAGCCATTCACACTGATAATATCTGCTTGTTTACCAACACTCAAGTCGCCAATGAGTGCGCTTTGCCCCAGTAGTTTAGCTGCATGTATGGTTGCTGACTTAATAGCTTGGGCTTCGCTCATACCATTGTTTACCATTAAACTAAATTCGTTAGCATTAAGCCCATGACGCGACACACCTGAGTCTGTTCCAAAGGCTATATTAACCTTGTTTTTCAGTGCAAGTTTGAACGAAGCCTGCATTTTTGGAGTCACTTCACGCACTTTGTCGACTATTGCCGGTGGCATATTTGGATTTGTAAGCACCTCTTCGCTTACCGTTGCACCCGCTAAAAGCGTCGGTACTAAATAAGCTCCCGTTTTTTTAAATAACTTTATTGCCTCTTTATCTAAATAAGAGCCATGCTCAATAGAATCTACACCGGCTTTTAAGGCCGCTTTTATACCTTGTGTACCGTGCGCATGCGCTGTAACTTTACGACCCAAGTGATGAGCAGTAGCAACAATTGCAATCAGCTCTGCATCTGTAAGTTGTTGGTTAACCCCTGCGGCGGTATTACTCAATACTCCGCCTGTGGCAGTAATTTTAATTACATCAGCGCCACTTTTTATTACCTCGCGTACCGCACGGCTACAATCATCCGCGCCATTACAAATACCAATCCCACCTGTAACCGCATCTGTAATATCTTTTCGATAACCGTGCATATCAGCGTGTCCACCGGTAGGCGATATTGTATTACCCGCTGCAAAAATACGAGGGCCGTTAATATCATTTCTCTCGATAGCGCGTTTTAGCGGAAATATAACTTTATGATCGCTACCTAAATCTCGCACTGATGTAAAACCCGCATCGAGCGTACGTTGCAAATATTTAATTGAGCGCAAAGCATAATCGGCATCATATTCTGTTGCCCAGCGGTGAGGGTTTGCTTTAGCATCTCGCTCAAACGTAACGTGAACATGCATATCAATAAGACCAGGCATTACAAATTGATTTTTAAGATTGATAATATCGGCATCAGATAGGTTAAGTTCTGCTTTTGTGAGGTAGCCGTTTTTAATGGCTGTTATTGTATTATCTGTTATGACTAACGTTTGCTCTGTTTTTGCTTTTTGATCCTCAGATGCAAGTAAGCTGCCCGCATAAATAATTTTATGCTGTTGGGCAAAAGCCCCATTTGCAATTAATGCCAGCGTTATTGCAGTGAATGTTGTTATTAGTGTTGTTTTCATACTTGCTCCTTTTTTATACTAGCATTACCTTAAATAACCTGTAATTGCGAATATTTACGACACAAAGCATGCTATAAACTAGTCTTGAAAGCCGTTTTTTGGTATAACTCACCCATTAGAAATACATGTCAGACCACCTTAAGAGAACATACTATGCCTTACGCACATATCACTGGTTGGGGTAAATGCATTCCACCAGCAAGCATTAGCAACGATGAAATTAGTGAAATAGTTGATACCACCGACGAGTGGATAACCACGCGTACAGGCATTAAATCTCGCCGAGTGAGCCATGTAAGTACCGCCGAGCTGGCAACCGTTGCTGCTAAGCATGCTATTGCGTGCGCGGGCGTTGATCCTAAAGATATTGATTTAGTGATATTAGCCACTTGTACACCTTCTACTGTTGTGGCAAATACCGCCTCACAAGTGCAAAAAAATATTGGTGCAACCGGCGCTGCCGCAATGGATACAAACGCGGCATGTTCGGGCTTTTTATATGCATTGCAAGCTGCTACAGCACAAATTCAAGCGGGTATGATCAAAAAAGCCGTGGTCATTGCCGCTGAGCGTATGACCTGGTACGTAAACTGGGCACGTCGCGATAGCGCTGTTTTATTTGGCGATGGCGCAGGTGCAGTAATACTTGAAGCTGCCGATACGCCTGCTGGTTTACTTGGTACCAAAACCGGTTGTGACAGCGAAGACCGCGATATTTTACACATCACCAACTTTGGTAGCGATTTAAATAAGTATGAGCCAATTGGCCCTTCTGATTTATTATTTGAAGGTCGTGAAATATTTAAACGTGCTGTAAAAGGTATGAGTGAAGCCTGCGACGACGTACTTAAGCAAGCTGATTTGAGCCTTGACGACATTAATGTACTCGTTCCACACCAAGCTAACTTACGTATTATTCAGGCTATTCAGCATCGCTTAAAAGTACCTGACGAAAAAGTAATGGTTAACATTGGTGAGTATGGTAATACCTCTGCTGCTACGATTGCTATTGCGTTATGTGAAGCGGTTGAGCAAGGGTTAATTAAACCGCATTCAAATATTATGTCTGCTGCATTTGGTGCAGGTCTTACGTGGGCTGCAAGTTACATAAAATGGGGCGAACGTGTAACGCCTATTAGTGTAAGTGATGCCGCTTTACCGCCATGTGATAAAACTGGTTTAGAGCTTGTAGCACCGGCTGTTAAAGCATGTAAAGAAGCCGAGCAAAGCTAACACAACATGTAATAAGCCACATTTAAAACGCACTTATTTAAGTGCGTTTTTGCTTTTTAAGGAATTAAACTTGAAACTTTTAGGTATTCATCACGCTGCGATTATTTGTAGTGACTATGTACGTTCTAAACACTTTTATAGCAATGTACTTAAACTTGACGTTATTAATGAGCACTTTAGAGCTGATCGTAATTCATATAAGTTAGATTTAGCCATGCCCGATGGTAGCCAAATAGAGCTATTTTCGTTTGATGGATCGCCCGCAAGACCAAGCTATCCCGAAGCACAAGGCTTAAGACATTTAGCTTTTAAGGTAGCGGATGTACAGATTGCAAAAACGTATTTAGAGTCGTGCGATGTAAACGTTGAGGATATTAGAGTGGATGAAATAACCGGCAAAAAGTTTACCTTTTTTGCCGATCCAGATAACTTGCCACTTGAGCTTTATGAGGTTTAAAACTCATAAGCTCAAGTTCTTACTATTGAATCAAAAACTTACTTATTAAAACGATTTTGTAAGTAGTTAAACACTGCACGAATACCTAATGCTTCACCACCCGTTGGACGACCTGGTAATGCACGTAAGTTCCACGCCATTACATCAAAGTGTACCCACGGTGTTGTTGGCTCAACAAATTCTTTTAAGTAAAGCGCTGCAGTAATAGCACCACCAAACGGTGTACTTGCACAGTTTGCCATATCGGCTACATCACTTTTTAGTAAGTTTTTGTATTGCTCAAACAACGGAAGTTGCCAAACAGGATCATGTACACTTAAACCTGCATCAATAATACCGTTTGCTACATCGCGCTCTGTTGAGAAAAAGCCCGGAAGCTCCGTGCCCAGTGCAACACGACATGCACCCGTGAGGGTAGCAAAATCAATAATTAGCTCAGGATTATCGTTTTGTGCTTCGCTTAATGCATCACACAATACTAAGCGCCCTTCTGCGTCTGTATTATCAATTTCGACCATAATGCCTTTGCGTGTTTTAACAACATCGCCCGGGCGAAATGCATTGCGCGATACTGCATTTTCAACAGCAGGTACAAGCACTCGTAATCTAATTGGTAAGTTAGCTGCCATAATAAGCTGTGCTAGTGCAATTACGTGCGCCGCGCCGCCCATGTCTTTTTTCATGTTACGCATGCCAGAGCTCGGTTTTAAATCAAGTCCGCCTGAGTCAAAACATACGCCCTTACCTACTAGCGTAATTAATGGAGCGTCTGCTGCGCCCCATTTTAAATCGAGTAAACGTGGTTTGTTTTCACTTGCACGACCCACCATATGAATAGTTGGGTAGTTTTGCTCTAGTAACTCATCGCCAATCCACTGTGAAAATTCGCCATTGTAAGTTGCAGCTAAATCTTCCATTACTTGCGATAAATGTTGCGGCATCATATCTACCGCTGGAGTATTAACTAAATCACGTGCAAGTGTAATAGCATCAGCTTGTTGGCTAACACGTTCAAACAACGCTTTATCGCTAATGGCTAATTGCGCTTTAGCTGTTGGCTTTTCTTTATATTCACTAAATTCGTAACCACCAAGTACAAACCCTAAAGCAACTTGCTCTACAAAAGCGCTGTCGCCTTGAATTTGATAAGTACCAGTAGGCAGTGTATTTGCTAAATTACCCGCAGCCCAAAAATCATCGCTGCTTTGCATTAAACAAAATACCTGGCTTAACTCGCCCGTTTTAGCATCAGGGATTAAAGCAACACCTTGCTTTTCAAAACCTGTATTAGTTAACCAATTTTGTATAAATGCAGGCTGCTGTGCTTGCCAGTCAGATAATTCGTTTTTAAGAATAAAAGATAAAGGAATACCAGAAGATGTATGACGTAGTAATGCACTCATTAAAAAGCTCATATAATATAAAAATGGTACTTAAGAGCATATCAATAAGCGCACCTAAAAGGTATCGCTAATTTGGAGGGATTTTAGTTACTTTTTTAAGCTATTTTTGGATTCTTGCTTTTGATTTTCTTGATCTATTTTTGCATCAAGCTCTTTAATAGATTTGCTCATATTAAACGAGCTTGGCAGTACATCAACTCCCACTAAACTCCCTAATTTAACAACTAAAGGAATTGTAAGCGGGGCAAAAGGTAATACTGCAAACACACCGAGCCCTAACCCTTTCAAAATATCAACAAACTGTTCATTAGCGCGTTTTAATTCTTCTTTACTTGTTTGGCCTTGGGTATAGCGCCTATAAATAGAGAGCATTTCTTTGGTTTCTTGTCTTTCTTGAGCAAGTGCAATTTTAAGCGCCACCATAGCACGACGAAAACGCAGCTGTTGGCGTTTCTTACTAATTTTAACTACCCGCCAAGGTGCACGGTGAATAACTTTATATAATCGCATAACTTTTATTTTCACACAGCAACACAGGTTCACAAAGAATAATTTACTTACAGCATCCTTTAACTTACCCTTTGCACCAAATTAGTATTAAATACATACAAAAGTGCAGAATATGACAAACCAATTACCGAAAAAACCTGAAAAACCAAAATCTGATGAATGCTGCGGTGGAGGCAGTTGCTGCCCCTGCGTGTGGGATGAATACAAAGAAAAATTAGCAGCTTGGCGATGCGAACAAAACATTGAAACCCCCACAAAAAAGAAACAAATAAATAACATTTAAACATTGCCAGCGCATTAACACTCCCCTAAAAAGCCCTATTTGCACCTATTTAGTTCATTTTCCCTTTACTTTGCACCACTATTGCATTTTTTCTTGAAGTGAACTTTTTTGTTATCAAATGGTTAATTAACAATTGCCCTTCCCGTTTTTTACCTATAGTCTGTAGATAGGACTTCACAAAAAGTAAGCTTAATTGATTAGGCTGTTGAGCTAAAAACTCAAACTTATGTGAAACAAAAAATTAAGCAAAAATAAAAGATGTGAAATCAGCATCAAAGATAAGAATTATTCTAACTGGGGAAAATTAGAATGAAATTAAAAAGTAATGCGCTAAACCAAGCAATTAAATTTGCCTTAGCTACAACCACTGCAGGGTTGTTTATTTCTGGTTCTGCTATTGCAGCAGACGAGCAACAGCAAACTAAAGTAAATAAAAACGTAGAGAAAATTGCCGTAGTTGGTACGCGTTCAGCTCCACGTTCAATTGGTGACTCACCGGTTCCAATCGATATTATTGGCGGCGAAGAACTTGAAAAGTCAGGCAATACCGACATGCTTGAGCTTTTAAAAGGTGCTGTGCCATCTTTTAACGTACACCAAAATCCTATTAGTGATGCGGCCTCTCTTGTTCGCCCAGCTAACTTACGTGGTTTACCGTCAGACAGCACATTGGTTCTTTTAAACGGCAAACGTCGTCATCGTGCTTCTGTAATTGCATTTTTAGGCGGTGGTATTAACGATGGCGCTCAAGGTGCTGACATTTCAGTTATTCCAAGCATCGCGATTAAACAAGTAGAAGTACTTCGTGATGGCGCAGCAGCTCAGTATGGTTCTGATGCGATTGCCGGTGTAATGAACTTCCAACTAAAAGACGCTTCTGAAGGTGGTAAATTAGAAATCCGCCATGGTCAATTTTATGAAGGCGACGGCGATACAACACAAGTGTCGGGTAACGTGGGTTTACCATTTACCGACAATGGCTTTGCTAACTTAAGTTTTCAATATAAAACAGCTGATGCAACAAGCCGATCAGTACAACGTGCCGATGCTGCTGCACTTTCAGCGGCCGGTGTTCCTGATGTATCTTCGCTTGCACAAGTATGGGGCGCACCAGAAGTAGATGACGATATTACAATTTTTGGTAACGTGGGTTTAGAGCTAACAAATGACTCTGAATTTTACATGTTCGGTAACTACTCTGAACGTGATGTACGTGGTGGCTTTTACTACCGTAACCCGCAAACACGTTCTGGCGTTTACTCTAACGATGGTGGCGAAACACTACTCGTTGCCGACACAACACCTGATATGAGTGCTAATTGTCCTACTATTGCAATAACAGATGCCAACGTACTAGATGATCCAGCTTACATAAATGGTGTAGCAAACAACCCAGATTGTTTTGCCTTTAACGAGATGCTTCCAGGTGGTTTTACACCTAACTTTGGCGGCAACATTACTGATACTTCTTTAACTATTGGTACTAAAGGGCGATTCACTGGTGGTTTCTTAAAAGATACTTACTATGACTTAAGCGGTACTGTGGGTTTAAATGAATCACGTTACTTTATTTACAATACGGTTAATGCCTCTTTAGGTGCAGATACGCCACGTGACTTTAGCCCAGGTAAATACGAACAGCTAGAGAAAAACTTTAACTTTGATTTATCAAAGGGTGTCGACTTTGGTTTAGCATATGATGTAAACATTGCCGGTGGTTTTGAATGGCATGAAGAAACATTCACTATCGTCTCTGGTGATGAAGAATCTTACACTGCAGGCCCTTTAACAGCACAAGGTTTTGGTATTGGCTCTAACGGCTTTCCTGGTTTTAAACCATCACAAGCAGGTGAATTTTCTCGCCGTAACTATGCAGCATATGTTGATGTTGAAGCACCGTTTACTGAAGACTTCTTAATGGGCGTAGCACTTCGATTTGAAGACTACGACAGCTTTGGCACTACCACTAACTACAAAGTAATGGCTCAATACCATTTAACTGAAGATTTAAATATTCGTGGCTCTGTAAGCAGTGGTTTCCGTGCACCAACGGTTGGTCAAGCTAACGTAAGTAATGTACAAACAAGTTTAGATGGCGGTGTATTACAAGATTCAGCGCTTCTTCCACCAACAAACCCAATTGCAGTGCAATTAGGTGGTACAGAGCTTGAGCCGGAAGAATCACAAAGTTATACGCTTGGTGCTGTATACACAATTGGCGAATTATTTTTAACGCTTGATTACTACAACATCCAAGTAGATGACCGTATTAGCCAATCAGATAAAATCAACTTAAGCCAAGCAGACAAAGATACCCTTGCAGCAGCAGGAGTACCTAATGTACAAGGTCTTGCTCAGGTAAGCTTTTTTACAAACGACTTTGACACAACAACACAAGGTATCGATTTAGTTGCAAACTATACAGCTGAATTAATGGGCGGTAGCTCTACATTTAGCCTTGCATATAACTGGAATGATACTGAAGTAACTAAATTTAGTGAAATTACAGGTGCGTTTAAAGTTAAGCGTTTAGAAGAAGATTTACCTAATCATCGTGCAACGTTCACATTGTCTCAACAATGGGAATCAGTTTCTGCATTTGCTCGTGCAAACTACTACGGCGAATACCAAGGTGTTCACGTTGATTATGATGCAACAGCTAAAACAGCAGATGCTGCAGTCACTATTGATGCTGAAGTAACTTACTTCTTAAATGAATCAGTTAGCTTCTCAGTAGGTGCTCAAAACTTATTCGACCAAGATGCTGAAAAACTTGATTTTGCAGATGCAACGGGCATCCCTAATAACAACTGGGGTGGTCAGTTCTACGAAACATCTCCGTTTGGTATTAACGGTGGCTTTTACTACGCTAAAGCAACATATACTTTTTAAACTATTTTCATGAAGAACCAAAGGCGAAATGTTAAAGACATTTCGCCTTTTTAATTTTATAGTTAATAAAAATAATAATGAACAATACCAATTGCATTGAATAAGTGTTCTATTATAGCGCTCAGAAAATAGCGTAATAACAAGGCGAAAACTATGATATATAGTTGCTCTATATGAATAATTTTTAACGCAGTGAGTACGCTATTTAATGCGATAGAATGATTATTTTTTTAATAAAATTGGTATAACTATGCTACTTGAAAAAGCCAACCAACTACTGCAACAAAATAAACTCAAAGAAGCTGAGTTTCATTTTAAAACGCTATTAAATAGTAACCCTGAAAATGGTGAGGCTTTATTTGGCTTAGGCAGAATTGCCTTACGACTAGAACGTTACGACGCTGCTGTATACCTACTCCAAAAAGCCTGTGAGCGCTTGCCTCATATGCTTGAACCATTACATGCCCTTGCTGATGCATTTAACGGTGTTCATTCGCCAAACGATGCACTAACGGTGCTTGAATACGCAAAAAAATTAGCAAGTCATAACCCAGAGCCTCATTATTACTTAGCACAGCACTATTTAACACATGGCGAGTTAGATAAAGCTCATACAACCTTTGCTCATGCACTCAGTATTGGGGTATACCCTGTAACAGCTTATATTTTATTTGAACTTGTGCAGTTAGGTCGCTTTGATAATGAGCATAATTATGTAAGTAATTTGCACCACTTATTAACTCAAACGAGTAATTTACGTTTAAAAATGGTGTGTTACTACGCATTAGCAAACAGTTACGATGCACTTGAGGATACCGAGCAAGCATTTAATTATTTTATATTGGCGAATAAATTACAAAAAAAATTAAGTGAATTTAACACTAAAGATTTAACCCCTTTTTACGATGAAATAATAAAATACAACACCGAGGAGTTTATAGCCTCTGCCGATAAAAAGTTTACGGGTAATATCACGCCTGTATTTATTATTGGCATGCCTCGTAGTGGTTCTACCCTTGTGGAGCAAATGCTGGCAAGCCATAGTCAGTTTTCGAGCCTAGGAGAGAGCACGAGTATTAGTAATAACGCAGTTGCTTTTATCGAACAAAAAACGGGAGTGACTTACCCGCAATGTTTAGCATATTTAACGCCGGATTTAATCAAAAAAGTCCGCGAGCTGTATATTACAACATTAAAAACAGCATCGCCCATCAGACCTTTTATAATAAATAAACTGCCGAGTAATTATCAGTCGCTCGGACTTATATATATTCTATTTCCAAATGCTAAATTTATAAATTTAAGTCGTGATTTTAATGCCACCGCATTTTCTATCTTCACTAATTACTTTGCTGAAAACGAGCCTTACTTTTGCTCACTACCTGAGTTTAAGCTTTATCATAAGTTGTATGAAAAATTGATGAGCCATTGGCACTCTTTTAAAGAGATGCCAATTTATGATGTCAGTTACGAAGATTTAGTGAGTAACCCAAAAGAGCAGCTAACGCAGTTACTTGGTTTTTTAAACTGTAGTTTTGAAGAGCGCTGCTTAGCATTTTATAAACAAAAAACACCGGTAACGACCTTGAGTAAACATGCTATTCGCCAACCTATTAATAACGCCGCAATCGCTAAGTGGGAGCGTTACAAAACACCTCTTTTAAAGTTACTTGATGAGAATTAATTAATCGGATGTGCTTTAAACCAATTAAGTAAATCTTTAAATTGATCATCACGCGCACTTGGGTGGGTAAGCATATTAATATGATCGTAATCAAAATTATGCCCGTGTTTACGACCGTAAATTTGCATTTGTTGAATGCCTAGCCCCGATTCGTCCATAAATTTTTGAATATCGATTGGTTGCGCTAATGCTTTATCTTTTACCGCAGCAATATGAAGCGTTGGCGGTAAATGCAGGTTGTTTAGCGCTTTTGCATAATCAAAATTATCATCAGAATCTATCCATGGCTTCTTTTTAGCCCATTGCATACTTTGATAATGCGACTTTTGAGTTTCGTTATCGCTTCCCCACTTATAACCTTTAGCATTTAAATAGCCGTGTTTTTTAGCAAGTAAAGGTGCCATAAAATACCAAATTAAATTGGCTTGTAATAATTTTTGAGGATGATTATTAAATAAAGAACGCTTAGAGCCAAAATACACACACGCTTTTACATCATTAATATATTCTGGAAAACGTGCAAACGCGCTGTTCATCAATACCCCGCCCCAAGAGTGAGCGACCCAGTAGTCAGGCTTCTTGCCTTCAATCAACTCTATTTGCTTAATAAAGGCAGGAATGTCTTCTAGGATAGACTCAGTTTGTCCATATTCGGACTCGCTCGAAATAATTGGCTTACTATCACCTCGTCCACGTAAATCAGCCACATAACATCTATACCCATGCTCAGCCAAAAAAGGGGCAAGCCCTTTATTAGAATGGGTGTAAAAAATTTTACCGTTTTCTATTGCTCCATGCATAAAAAATACGATGGGCCCTTGCTGATCTTCATCGCTAATACGGCGTAAATGAAGAGTTTGCTGAGAGTCTAAATCAACTATTATTGATTGCTGAGAAATTGCCACAGTTATTCCTTTTTATTATTTTCAACTCATCCTACCAGCAATATTAAATATACCAAAGGAAATGTCTGCACTTTACTCATCAGCATTTGTTACAATCACCACATCATATCTGTTGTTAAAATGAAGCCATGAAAGAAAATAAAGCACGTTCAAAATTACACCCTCGTAACCTACATAAAAATGGTTACGACTTCAATTTATTAACAACAGAGCACCCTGCTCTACTGCCTTTTGTTATAACCACACCTGCAGGTACTAAAAGTATTGATTTTAGTGATAACAAAGCCGTTAAAACACTCAATCAAGCCCTTTTAAAAGCACATTATAATATTGATTTTTGGGATATTCCCGAGCACAACTTGTGCCCGCCTATACCTGGGCGTGTTGACTACATTCATTACTTAGCCGACTTATTAAGTGATGATAATCAACAACAAATACCTTTAGGTAAGCAAATTAAAGTACTTGATATTGGTACTGGTGCTAATTTAGTTTATCCGCTTACTGGTACAAGTGAATATAAGTGGCATTTTACAGGGACTGATATTGATGCAACCTCAGTAAAAATAGCAAAGCAAATTGCTCAGTTTAATGGTTTAAAAATAACCCTAAAACAACAAAAAAACGCATCACATATTTTTAAAGGCGTTATAAATCAAAAAGATTTATTCCATTTAACACTTTGTAATCCTCCGTTTCATGCCAGTGAAGAAGAAGCGACTAAAGGTAGTGAACGTAAATGGAAAAACTTAGGCAAAACACCAAGTAACGCGCTTAACTTTGGTGGCCATAATAATGAATTATGGTGCGAAGGCGGTGAAGTACAGTTTATCTCTAATATGATTAAAGAAAGCGAAGACTTTGCAGAGCAAGTACTGTGGTTTACGTCGTTAGTATCCAAAAAAGATAATATTGCAGCCCTTGAAAAAGTATTAAAAGCCCACCCGATAGCACAATATAAAATAGTTGATATGGCACAAGGTCAAAAAATTAGCCGCTTTATTGCATGGAGCTACTTTGATAAAGAAACCCGCGAGCAAATTTGTAGCGAGCTTGATTAATACCAATTTTATTAAAAACAATAAAAAGGATAAGGCAATCATGATAGATTTTCGCTCTGATACAGTTACAAAACCAACAAAAGAAATGCGCGATATTATGTGCAGCGCACCGGTTGGTGATGATGTATATGGTGATGATGAAAGCGTTAACCAACTAGAAGCTTATGCGTGTAAGCGTTTTAACTTTGAAGCCGCACTTTATTGTAGCTCAGGTACACAAGCCAACTTACTTGCAATAATGGCGCATTGTGAGCGAGGTGACGAATACATTTGTGGCCAAAATGCGCATAACTATAAGTTTGAGGGCGGCGGTGCAGCTGTTTTAGGGTCTGTGCAACCACAGCCTATCGAAAACGATGCTGATGGCAGTATACCTTTTAGTAAAATATCGACGGCTATAAAACCAGACGATTGTCATTTTGCAAAAACGCGATTGCTTAGTTTAGAAAATACCATTGGCGGAAAGGTGCTGCCTCTTGAGTACTTAGCCCAAGCTCGTGACTTTGTTAACACACATAATTTAGCGCTGCACTTAGACGGCGCACGAGCATTTAATGCCGCAGTTGAGCTAAATGTTGATATCACTGAAATTACAAAACACTTTGATTCAGTTTCTATTTGTTTATCTAAAGGCTTGGGAGCGCCCGTAGGCTCTTTATTATTAGGCTCACCAGCACTTATTAATAAAGCAAGACGATGGAGAAAAGTACTTGGTGGCGGTATGCGCCAAGCCGGAATGCTTGCAGCCGCTGGGCAGTTTGCACTTGAGCACAATGTAGAGCGCTTAAAAGACGATCATGCAAATGCACGTTATTTGGCTCAACAATTAAGTGAAATCAGTGGCTTTACTGTCGATATGAGTAACACCACTAATATGGTTTACGCAACATACACTAACAGTATAAACATTGAAGAGATTGCTGAGGCACTTAAACAACAAGGTATATTATTTAGCCCAAGCAAGCAGCTTAGGCTAGTAACGCATTTAGATATTACGCGCGAAGATATTGATATATTTTTAAATGCTTTGTCGGCCCATATTTAACGCGGCTTTATAATGTTTGCGGCATACCGAAACATATCGGTCATTGCCGCCAATTTCTACTTGGTTACCATCGGCTATTGCATCACCATTTTCATCGGTACGAAGTACATGGTTAGCTTTACGCCCGCAGTGGCATACAGTTTTGAGCTCAACTAACTTATCAGCCCACGCAAGTAAGTATTGCGACCCTATAAATAGCTCGCCTCTAAAGTCATTACGCAGGCCATAACACAATACCGGTATACCAAGCTCATCAACCACATCGGTTAATTGCATTACTTGTTCTTTTGATAAAAATTGGCACTCGTCAACTAACACACAATGGCGCTTTTTATCATTATTGAGTGATTGAATAAGATCAAAAACATCTTTACTGGCATCAAATACATGCGCATCAGCTTGCAAACCAATACGAGACGATACTTTACCCACGCCTTGTCTATCATCAATGGCCGCAGTAAGGATCACAGGTTCCATACCACGTTCTTTATAATTAAATGCAGATTGTAATAACGTGGTTGATTTACCTGCATTCATTGCAGAGTAGTAAAAGTATAATTGAGCCATTGCGGTGCCATTTTATAAAAAGTCCGCTTATGCTACCTTAATATTAAATTAATACCAATTTACAAACGCGAATTTTATTTTGTCAGGGCCTGTTTATTTAAGTGTTTGTAAGTATTTAATATACACAGGTGCACTTTCAAATTTTGATAACCACTGCCACATTTGTAAGCTTAGAGCATTTTTTTCTTCGTGAATTTTTTTGAAAAAACAAGATAACCATGGCTGGTTTCGTAAGGGGGATAAATAGGTTTAACATTATTACCCTCATACGGATAACTCGACACTTTTAAGCTATCTACTTGGCATAGATCAACGCTCGCTTGCACTACCCCCTTATCTAGCAACTCAAAAGCTTTGCTTTTAGAAAACGTATTATGAATAAAAAATGGTTCTTCTTTTAACGCGCTATTTAGCCCATAACCATTAGGAATAGCTATCGTAAATGCTTTATTTTGAAATACTTCACGAGTCTCCCATTCCTTATGAAATTTATAACGCCCTATAAGGCAGCTGCCAAATTCACTTACTGCGTAGTCATCTTGTAACTTACCTTGCTCATCAACAGGGTAAACAGCAACGTTTTCTCGCCCTTTGCGGTAACTTGCAATAACAGCATTAACTCGATTAAATTCTAAATCGTTTAAGCATCTACGCCATGGCTTTCTAACAAATGATATTGCTACATTGGGCAATGCTAAATCAAGTTTTTGAAGTATTTCGATTGATGCACCAGGTTTATCTGTTGGTATATTTTGGCCATCACCTAAAAACATAGGAGCTATATTTTTGTCTTCGTAACAAAACACGAGACTTTGCGGCTTGCTAAACGCAGTAGCGGTAAACATTAAACTGGCAATAAAAAAGTACACTAAGCTATTAATACGCATAATAATTTTTATTAGTTGATTATTTAAATTATAGGTTGAGTTAAGCAGACTGGCTATATTTTATCAATTAATTTACATTAATCCTTCGTGTTTCAGCAACCAAAGTTTCCTATCAAGCCCACCAGCATAGCCCGTTAACTTTGCATTTGCGCCAATAATTCGGTGGCAAGGCACTATAATACTAATCGGATTTTTACCATTCGCAGCACCTACTGCCCTCACTGCTTTTGGATTATTGAGTTGGTTTGCAATATAGCCGTATGTTTGCGACTTTCCAAAAGGTACCGTTAATAGTGCTTGCCATACGCTTTGTTGAAATACCGTACCATTTGTATCAAGTGGTACATCAAAAGTAGTACGTTTTTTTGCAAAGTACTCATTTAACTGCGCAGCACAAATAAGCACCGCCTTGTTAGCGACTTGCTCAAATGGCGTATGAAGGTGCTCAACTGGAGGATAAAACCCAACGTAACTCACTCCTTTATCTGTCGCTTGAATAATTATGTCGTCTATAGGGCTCGAAATGGATGTTTGAATGATCATTATAATTGCTGCCAAAGTTGAAAAGTTAAGTAAGAGCGAAAAGGAGCGCTGTTAGCAGGTACGAAAGGGTTTGCCGCCGCTTGAGCTTTTTTAACACCTAAGTCGCCATCAAGTAATATATCGGGCTGGCTTTGCCCTCGCAACTTTGCATAATTTACCGTCCAAGGACCAATTCCCTTTAAATTAAGCCATTCGTCTAAATCGTCATTTTCAGGATTTAGTGCACAAAACTGGGCTAAGTTGTGTAGCGCATTTTTGCGTGCTTGTGGCATTTTAAAAAATGCAAAATCACTATTAGCAACAATTTTAGCCGTAGGAAAATAAACGGCATCGCCCTCTTTTTCGCCTAATTCGTCAACTAACGTTGTTACTAAATTATGCGCGGCAGTAACACTCACTTGTTGCCCAAGTACTGCCCTTATACCGGCTTCAAAACTTGACCAAATCCCCGGAAGCCTGAGCCCTTCACACACTGTAAATGCATTGTTTATATTAGCCCTTAAATGCGTTTGAATTAAATTAATATCGGCATCTAAATCAAGCACACGACGTATATTATTTATAGCCGATTGCAAATAAGCCGTATTATCTATATCGATAGATACAATAAAATGGTTTTTACTCTCTATAAATTCAGCAGTAAAGCTTCCTTTATATTCCTCACTTGCAAAAGTACGTCCGTAGCTCGTTTGCGTTATCCACTCCATTGGTTTTATCAAACGCCTTTGTAAAAAGCTCTGCAAAGCAGGCCAATTATAAGGCGGCCTAAATGGTAGCGTTAAAGTGAGTGTTGATGTTGGTTTTTTATCGCCACTGCGCAGCTTTGAGGGAGCTATATTTAACTGCTGTAAAAAAGCATCATTAAAGCGCCTAATGCTTTTAAAGCCAGCAGAAAATGCTATTTCGGTAAGAGGTAAATGTGTTTCTTGAATCAGCTTTTTAGCAAAGTGACACTGGTTAAATAATCGGTATTGCGTAATCGACACGCCAAAATGCTGCTTAAACAACTGTCTTAAATAACGACTACTTATGCCTAAACGAGCGGCTAATTTTTCGCAGTCGTGCTCATCATTTTGATCAATTAATTGCTTAGCTCTCAGAGCTGTGGTTTTTGTACCCTGCCAAGCAGCGCTGCCTGGGGCACTATCGGGTCTGCATCGTATACATGGCCTAAACCCAGCTTGGGCTGCATTATGCGCAAACTGATAATACGTGACGTTTTTTTCGTGAGCCGTTGGTGCAGGGCAAATAGGTCTGCAATAAATACCGGTACTTTTAACAGCAACATAAAAAAGCCCGTCAAAACGAGGATCGCGACTCTGACGTGCTTTTTGCCAATGTAAAATGTCCATAAGCGACTCTGTAAAATAACCTAATAGAGTCTAGCTTATAGAAAAAAACTCACTTTACTAGCCATATTCGGAACTCAACTAATAGCAGCTAAGTAGCGCTTTTCAACTTCAGTCCAATTAATTACATTATAAAAAGCAGCGATATACTCAGGGCGCTTATTTTGATATTTCAAGTAATAGGCATGTTCCCATACATCAAGTCCCAAAATAGGGGTATTTCCATGCATTAAAGGGCAATCTTGATTAGCGCTATTTTGTACAATCAGCTTTTCATCTGGCGTGACGCATAACCACGCCCAGCCACTACCAAATTGGCTAATTGCAGCGGCTGTAAATTCCTCTTTAAATTCATCAAAACCGCCGAGTTGCTCATTTATAGCTTGGGCCACAATACCTTCAGGTTTACCACCTCCTTGCGGGCTCATTACTTGCCAAAACAAACTGTGATTAAAGTGCCCACCTACGTGTTCTTGAACCGCTTTTTGCAATTGAGTGGGCAGCTTACTTATATTAATAAGTAACTCCTCAGCATTTACGTTAGCATATTCAGTGTTCTCTAATGCTGTATTAGCCTTATTTATGTAGGTTTGATGATGTAAAGTATGATGAATATACATTGTTTTACTGTCTATATGAGGCTCAAGTGCATCATATTCATAATTAAGTGCTGGCAAGGTAAACGACATAAATTACTCCTTTTTAGTGCAACTGGTTGTTTGGAGGTGTGTTTGAGCTTAAACAAAAATTCACTTGCTCAATAAGTTCTGGAAAAGAAGGATAACGCTGTGCGAATGATACAAGTTCAGAGGAAGTTTTAATGTAATGATGCTTACTCACTTTTTGTATATCGTAATGAGTATGCTTAATTAATGAAGAGAGTGTTAAGTGTACTTCGCATAGCCATTTGCATGCATTTTCAGGCTGTTGCATAGCTATATAGGTATCAGCTAAATTATGTGAAGCAACAACAAGTGCGGGTATGCAATGCTCAATAGCATGGATGACATTGTTATTAATCTGAGCATATAAAAACTGCTGAAGAAGATGATCTGCAAGTGTTTTAGCTAATAAGTATTTATCGCGGGCTTCGAGAAGTGCACCTTGTTCAAATGCATAATTACCTTGCATTATATTCGACTGCCAAGGGCTTAATGCTTGATCAAGACAAAGTAAATCTGAGTGGGATTGTTTTTGATTTGAGATCATATAATCATCTGCACGTTTATTTATGGGCGTGTAGTTAACTTACACACCCACAAAACTAAATGCAAATGATTTTCATTAACTATTTAGCGAAGTCTAGTAATTCCTGCCCTGTTAAGCGATATATAATCCATTCGTTTTGCGGCTTTGCACCAATGCTATTGTAAAAATCGATAGCGGGTTTATTCCAATCAAGCACTACCCATTCAAAACGACCACAGTCATTACTAATCGCCTTATTAGCTAAGTGCTTCATAATGGCTTTGCCTGCACCATTGCCACGGCTATCTGGGCTTACGTATAAATCTTCAAGGTATAGGCCATTTTTACCTAACCATGTAGAGTAATTATAAAAATAGACCGCAAAACCAATTGGCTCATCACCTTCTAAACAAATTATGCTGTGCGCAGTAGCACCTTCACTAAACAGAGTATCTAAAATAGCCTGTTCGTCTGTTTTAACTGCATCCGGTTCTTTTTCATATATGGCAAGTTCGGTAATAAAGTGCAAAATTGTTTTCGCATCACTTGGCTTTGCATCACGTATTATAACGGGTTGGCTCATTGTATTTTTACCTTAAATATACTGCTCTAATTTATCTTTTAAAATATCTAATTGAATCGGTTTGCTCAAGTAGTCATCCATTCCAGCGGTTATACAACGCTCTTTATCAGAGCCCATTGCGTTAGCCGTAATAGCAATGATCCTAATGTTTTTGTGTTGTATACCCGCCATACCTTTACGTATAGCTGCAGTTGTAGCAAAGCCATCCATAACAGGCATCTGGCAATCCATAAGAACGAGCTTAAAGAAACCAGAATCGTGAGACTCTAATATATCTATCGCTAATTGACCATTTTCGGCAATTGTAACGTCACAATTAAGCTTTTTGAGCATTAATGTAGCCACTTGCCGATTAATTGGATTATCTTCTACAAGTAATATTTGGGTAGGTTCCTGCACCTTTTCTTTTTTAAGAGAGGAAATATAGCCTGAAGTAACAAGTGGGAGTGTCTCATCTGAATCATTACTTGTTATGACTGACAGTGCAGAAATTAAATCGGCAGTGGTTACAGGTTTGGGGAAATATGCCTGAAAGCCTGCATTAGAATAGCGCTGCGCACCTTCCATACCAGCAATACTGGTCATCATTACAAGTGGCATTGATTTATAATGTTCATGTGCTTTTAGTGCTTTACACAGCTCTATACCATCCATTCCTGGCATTTGCATATCAAGCACTGCAATGTCATACATGCAATTGTTACTTTTATACTGCTGCGCGCACATATCAAGAGCTTCGCGTGCGTCACATGCAAGCGCAACTTTAGCGCCCCAGTGCTCAAGCTGCTGTGAAATTACAATTCGATTTGTCTCGTTATCATCAACAACCAAAACGGTTAGCTCTTCCATATTAATATTAGGAATATAACGTTCTTTTTGATCTCCCGGAGTCAGCATTATAGTGGCAGTAAAAGTACTCCCTTTACCGGCTTCGCTAGTGAGAGAGATAGCTCCCCCCATTAGTTCACAAAGCTGCTTACAAATAGCCAGCCCTAAGCCACTGCCCCCGTACTCACGCGTTGTTGATGCATCTACTTGAGAAAACGGAGTAAATAATTGCTGTTGTTTGTCTTCACTTATTCCTATGCCTGAGTCTTTTACACTTACAACAAATTCTAAACCTTGAACCACTTTATTAATTTTCGCACTTACCACAACCTCGCCTTTAGCCGTAAACTTAACGGCGTTACTCAGTAAATTAGTAAGCACTTGGCGAATTCGCCCGGGGTCACCACATAATTGCGAAGGCTCCAAGGCTAACAAATCTAAAATTATTTCAATGCCTTTGTCTTGAGCAGTAAATGCTTGCGCGGCGGCAACTTCGCCAATTAAATCTCGTCCATTAAAGTTAATTTCTTCAAGTTCGATTTTACCAGCCTCGGCTTTAGAAAAATCTAAAATATCGTTAATTACGGCTAATAAAGAATGTGCGCTTGTTTTGGCAATGTCTACTTTTGTCTCTATTGACTTAGGTAATGATTCTAATTGAACAAGCTCTAGCATACCGAGCACACCATTCATTGGCGTTCTTATTTCGTGGCTCATAGTTGCTAAGAATTGACTCTTAGCAAGCGCTGCATCTTCAGCTTTAACAAGCGCTACTTTTAACTCCTCACTGATTACTTTACGCTGCTGAGAAACTAAAGAGCTTCCCACTAAAGTAGCTAATGATCGAAGATACGTTTCTTCGCTTTGCGTCCAATAGTGGTGCTCGCCTACCGTTTCAGCACACAAAATACCTAAATTACCATCGCCAGTTGCTATCACTGCATCAAGCATCGATTTAATATTTAGTGGTTTTGCATACGCTTCTATAAAATCAGCAGTTGCTGGGTGCGTATAAACATCATCAATAGCTACTAAGTTTTGCTTATAAATGGCGTTATAATATTCAGGGTAGTCTTTAGCAGTTAAAACAGCATTTGTATCTACAAAACCTTGCCCTTTAATGTATAAACCATGACATGTCATCACATCTCTTTTATCGTTAAAAATCCATACCGAAGCGCGAGTAATATCTAGCACTTCACACATAGATTTAACTGCTAACTTTTTAACTTGTTCTACATTACTGTTTTGTACTTCAGGGGCAACAGTAAGTGCGGCTAAATTTTTGTTATACCTGTTTGTTTTTTCGCTTTCGAGTTCAAGTCGCTTATGCGCATCAATACTTTGAAACGAGCCAAAAACACGTACGCATTTTCCATCTCTAAGCTCTGCTTGGCCCATTGATTTAACCCAACGCTCCTGCCCCGAATAAGTTAAAATAATAAGCTCAACACTCCAACTTTCACCTAGAGTCACAGCGCATTCAAACAAGGTACTAATAGTGTCTCGGTGTACTCCTGGTTTATAAAAATCAATTGCGGTATCTATGCTAGGCTCATAGCCCTCTAGTACCTCATGAATAACTTTAACTTCATCAGACCAATAAAGCGTATGTGCCTCTAAGTCAATTTCCCATGCGCCAATCTGACCTTGCTTACTCATGGATTCGAGTAAATTTTGCTGACGATTTATTTCTAATTGAGTGTTGTAACGATCCGTAATATCTAAAATAAACCCATCTAAATACAATATGTTGCCATCATCTGCGTAAATCGCTTGGCCTTTTTCGTTTACCCAATGCAAGGAACCATCGCGAGCTGTAATTCTATACTCAACAGACCATGGTTGCTTGGCGCCGACACAGCTTAATATTTCAGCTTTTATTTTTGTAGAATCGTCATCGCATATTAAATCAAAAAAGTTAATGGCTTCGCTATGTATCAACTCATCAGGCGAATAGCCTGTTATTTCACTCGCTTGGTCGCTCATATAAAGCATGCTTAATTTGTCATCAAATTTACATCGATAAATAATGCCCGGTATATTTGATACTAAAGATGCAAACCTATCTAGACTTCCTTGCAATTCATGCTGTGTAGATTTTTGATCAGATATGTCTAAATGCGTACCTATCATACGTTTTGGAGAGCCATCGGTATTCCACTCAACTATTTTTGCAGTATCGAGAACCCAAATCCAATCTCCATTTTTATGCTTCATGCGGGCTTCGCTAACATAATAGTCAGTCTCGCCGGCAAAATACGCTTTAAGTTTTCTCTCCGATATAGCTAAATCATCAGGGTGAGCAAATGTATACCAAGTATCTATAGTGCATGGTTCAAGCTCGCTGAGTTTGTAACCTATAATCTCGGCCCAGCGATTATTAAATGTCACTTTTTTAGAATCGATATACCAATCCCAAATACCCACGGCTGTTGAGTCAATCACTAGTTGTAACTGTGTTTTGTGCTGTTCAAGCTCTAGCTCTTGTAATTTAAGTGCTGAAATGTCAGTACGAATAGCAATATAGTTTTGTGGTTTACCGTTTTCATCTAAAAATGGCACGATGGTCGTATCTACCCAATAAAAATCACCATTTTTAGCTTTGTTACATATTTGCCCGTTCCATATGTCGCCATGTTTAAGGGTTTTATACATATTTTTAAAAAATTCTTTTTCGTGTTTTCCTGAATTTAAAAGGCGATGGTTTTGACCTATTAATTCGTGTTCATCGTAGCCACTAATCTCACAAAATTTCTTATTTACAAAAGTGATGGTGCCATGCAAATCAGTTACAGCAACAATAGCGTGTTCATCTAATGCACTTTTTTGCTCGGCTAACTGTTTTAATGCAATTTGAAGTGCAGAGCGTTGTTTTTGTAATATACTTTGTTGCTCTGCTTTTACGTCCACTAACTTACGAAGACCTAATGAAAGCTGATTAAACTCTATACTGTCGTTTATTATTGGAACTTTAACCAAATCGCCTTTTGTAATATTTTCAACAATTTTAGCTAAGTTAATTAAAGGCTGAGAAAGCCGGCGACCAAACCACCAAGACAGCGTTAATATAAGCAATAACGCCCCCGTATTAGTCAATACAGCAAGCTGCTTATAATAATTGGCGCCTTGTAGTGCGACTTCTTTTGGTTTTGATACGAGTAGCTGCCAGCCAGATTCATTTAAAAACTCTAATGAATTAATATACCCATATAAAGTGACTTCATTCTTATCACTATAAGTAAAAACACGTTGTGTTGGTGATCCGTTTTGAGAGAAAAATAGTGGTTGGGTATCGTCTGAATTATTACTTTTTTGAATTTTATTTTTGTACATAACATAAAATGTTATGTCTTTATTAGCAGCGTGTATTTTACTTAAATTATTTAATAAGCCGTTTAAATTTATATCTGCGATCAATATTGTTTGTAACTTATTTTCATCATTTAATACTGGCAAGCCAATAATATGATAGTCGCGCCCTGAGGCAGTCATTGACCGAAACTGAATCTTGCCTGTATTTTTAATACCTGTGCGTATGTCGTCAAAGCGCTGCTCTTTAATAACATCAAAAAAAGGTGATAAAGGTCGTGAGTTAACAAGGTTTATATCTATAAGCTCTACATGATTAACGAAGTCATACTGCTCAACAAATTGATTTATTAATTTTTGTTTTTTAGCAGAGCTAATATCAAGTTGTGACCTAAGCAAATATAAATCTTTAACATGGTCTGCAAACCAAATATCAGCAAATTGCTTGCCTATATTATTAAGCTCGTTAAGTTCGGTGTCTGCATTTTGTTTAAGGGTGCGATTTACGTGTTCAAGACTAAACCACGTAAGTATACAAAGTGGCACTAAAGCTATAATTATAAAGGTTATAATTAACTTACTTCGAACAGATTGTCCTTTACCTGTTAATTCACCAAAGTTTAAACCTTTGTCCATGCTTAATACCCAGCAGCTTTTAATCATTTAATATTACTTACATTAATGCACTAAATATATAAAGACGCAAGTTTTGAGCCGTAAACTCCTTAAAAACTCGACATTTAGCGCGACAAACTTAAATTTACGCATTTAAGAAAATACGCCTTTATCATTAACTTAAAATTACGTTCATGTACGCGACAACTTCTGTAGCTGTTTTAAACCACCCATGATATAATCAATATTCAGTCAATGTATTTGAAGGGATTATGGCAATGGCGCACGATCATTCACATAGTCATGTAGACGAAAACCAAAGTAATAAGCAGCTCACCGTTGCAGTTTTTATTAATGTATTACTAACCATAGCCCAAGTTATTGGTGGGTTATTTTCGGGCAGTTTGTCACTTATAGCAGATGCACTTCACAACTTAAGTGATGCCGCCGCTATATTTATAGCCTTGATTGCACGAAAAATCGGTAATAAACCAGCTGATGACACTCATCACTTTGGCTATAAACGCGCTGAAATACTCGCCACTCTTTTTAATAGCAGTACACTAATAATAATTGGTGTGTATTTAATTTTTGAATCAATTTCGAGTTATTTAAACCCTCAACCAATTAATGGTTGGATAGTTGTGTGGGTGGCCGCAATAGCGTTAGTGATTGATTTAGCAACAGCGTATTTAACCTATCGAGCTGGTGCAAATCACAGTATAAATATAAAAGCAGCCTTCATTCATAACGTATCAGATGCAATGGCATCTATTGTGGTAATCATTGCTGGCACCTTAATTATTTTATATCAATGGTATATTGTTGATTTAATCGCCACTGTACTTATTTCTATGTATGTAATTTATCATGGCATTTTACTTTTAAAACAAAGCTGCAAAGTTTTAATGCAAGCAGCGCCTGACAATATCGACACACACGCAATATCGGATGCTATTAGTAGTAAATTTAATATCGAATCGGTAACCAGTATTAAGCTTTGGCAATTAGACGATAAAGAAAGCTACTGCGAGCTTATTATTAGCACTCAGCAAGCGATTAATTTGCAAGCCATAAAAATATTCTTACACGATAATTATAATATCGAAAATTGCATAATAGAAATCCAACCAAATACACAACTATTTAATTGAAAACAGCTCGTATTATCATTTACAATATTAGCATTAACTCATAATGAGATACCGTTTTTGAAAATTTGGTTACGTAGAATTCATTTAGGCCTTGCCCTTATTAGCGGACTATTTTTATTAATAGTGAGCTTAACCGGTGCTGTTATGATTTATGCAAAAGACATTCAGCACTTAATAGAACCCGCAAAATGGCAAGTAGCACCACAAGCTACTTTTATGCATTACGATGAGCTTATACAAAATGTACAAACTCAAACTAAGCAAAAAATTACTTTTTTTATGCCAGAGCAAGCACCGGACGCCGCATGGCAGTTTAGGTTAGCTAATAAACACTACGCTAGTGTTAATCCCTATTCAGGGAGTGTACTAAACGTCTATGAATCAACCGATACTATTTATGGGTTTGCCCAAGGCTTACATCGCTGGCTGTTGTTTGAAAATAGTAAGGGTGAAAAAACCTTTCGAAATTGGATGTCGGTATGTGCATTGCTACTTTTAATAAATGTATTACTGGGCTTTTACTTATGGGTAAAACCAAAAAACAGAGTTAAACGTTTAGCTATAAAACCAAAAGCCAAATTTAGAGTGCTCATGTATCAATTACATACCGTGCTTGGTGTTTACTTTTTTATACCCCTTATGCTTATTGCCTTTACTGGCATGGCATTTAACTGGAAAACACAAACTCAATCTGTATTAGAATTTGTAACGTTTAACAAAGTAGAGCAAAGACCTAAAGCGCCAAAAATAATCCCCCTTTCTCAAGCTGTTTTAAATTATAACGAAGCAATAAAAAATGCCGAGAGCGTATTCCCTGATGGCAAAACATATAGAATTTACTTGCCTAAAAAAGATGACGAAGCAATTGCACTGAGAATGCAAAACCCTGGCGAAAGCCATGCTTACAGCTGGGTTTGGACTAACCCATTTACTGGTAAAGTATTAAACTCATTTGACGCCAGTAAAACCAACTTCACAACACAAGCATGGAACTTTAAGTATAAATTTCACATTGGTGATTTTGCAGGTCCTATAGTGCAGTTTTTATGGTTATTAATAGCCCTTTCACTCGCATTTTTTATTGTAAGCGGTGTGTATTTTTGGTTAAAACGCCACAAATGGAAATAAATATCATTAACACTTGCGTCATTAGTTGATAATAATTACCATTACGCAACTTATTATCAACTAAGACCCTCCCATGTTAAAAACTTCGCTTTGCCTTATTGCTGTTGCAATAAGTGCTAACACGTTAGCAAATGAAAATAATAAAAATGAATACACTTCTGATCAGTTAGAGCATGTGATTGTATCTGGCAGCCGAATATCAGAAAGCATTGACGAAGTACCAGCCTCAATTACCGTTATTAATCAGCAACAAATACAGCAGCATTTAAAAGTAAGCTCAGAGCTGGGGAGTTTACTCGCGCAAAGGTTCCAGGCCTTGCACCTAACACTGGCAGCTCAAGTAATTCAGGACAAACACTGCGTGGTCGCGCGCCATTAATAATGATTGATGGCGTACCGCAATCAACCCCTCTTCGTAATGGTTCATTAGGTGTAAAAACGTTAGACGCAAGCGCAATAGCGCGCATTGAAGTCATAAAAGGAGCAACCTCTATTTATGGTAATGGTGCCTCAGGTGGCATTATTAACTACATAACAAAACAAGCGCGTAGTGATGGTAAACCGGAAGGCGAAATAAGTATTTCAAGTCGCTTTAGCGCTGTTAAGTTAGCAGAAAGTGGCGGCGGTAGAATATCAGCAGCAGTGAACGGTAAACTTGATAAACTAAGCTATCTACTAACAGCAAGCTATGAAGAAAACGGCGTACAACGCGATGCACAGGGCGATATTTTAGGCTTGCAATATGGTTTATCTGATTCTGAAACTCAAAACTACTTTACAAAGTTAAGTTACGATTTTGACGACGAAAAACAACTTCAGTTTAGCTACAACTTTTACAGCTCACAACAAAAAACAGACTTAGGCGATGTGACTGGCGATGGCAATATAGGGGAAAAAACATACGCTATACACGTCCCTTTAGAGCTTCAAAAACAAGGTAAACCGCAAGGCCCTGAAGGCAACGAGAATATAACCCTAAAATATGTTGATTACGCGCTGTTTGAAAACACACAAATGACCCTCGATCTATATAAACAAAATATAGAAAACGTGTTCTTTTTCTCAACCGCTTTAGCCAATCTTGATGAAGGTTACAGCGGTGGTCAATCGGTTATTAAATCAGATAAACAAGGTGCACGAGCCACGTTTAATAGCCAGTTTGATTTTGAAAATGTAACAGCCACCCTAATCTACGGCATTGATGCCTTAAACGATAAAACATCGCAACCTTTAGTAGATGGCCGAGTGTGGGTGCCAGAAATGGACATGGAAAGTATTGCCGGCTTTTTACAAACTAAATGGGTAATAAACGATGATATTATCCTAAAAGCAGGCGTAAGAAACGAAAGCATCGATTTGAGCGTAAGTGATTATCAAACATTAAAGCTGTGCAGAACCGAATCACAATGCTCAGTGCCATTGAGTGTGCGTGGCGACAGTATTAATTACGACGCGACAACCTATAACGCTGGTATAAAATACAATTTAACAGAGGCGTTTAGTCCGTTTTTTAGTTACTCACAAGGCTCTGACATCTCTGATATTGGTCGCCTACTTCGCTCTGCGACCGTTGAAGATATTGCGCTTATTCAAACCCAAGCTTCAATAATCGATAATTACGAAGTTGGTTTTACCTCACAGTTTGAAAACGTGCGTTTTGAATTTGCACTTTACAGAAGTACCTCAGAGCTTGGTACAAGTAGTGAATATAATGAAGTAACGGGTGTTTACGAACCCGTACGTGCACCACAAGAAATATGGGGTTACGAAGGGCTAGTTAACTACACTATTACCCAAGACCTTAAATTAAGTGCTACTTACAGCTATGTTGAAGGTAAAAACACCGAGACAGATGACTATTTAGGCGCAAGCCAAATTAGCCCACCTAAAGCAACAGCTAATGTAACATGGCAAACAAATGACGAACTATCACTTGCAATGAGCTTTTTATACGTAGGCGACAGAAAGCGCTTTGATAAAAACGCACAAGGCCAATACTCCGGCGATCAGGGCCCTGTTAGTAGCTACAACACATTTAACTTAAGTGGCCAATACAATGTTAACGCCAAGTGGAGTGGCTATTTTGGAATAGAAAACCTTTTCAATAGTGATTACTACCCAGCCCGCGCACAAGCATATACTTACGGTGGGTACAACATTAAAGGATTAGGCACAACTGCAACATTGGGTGCTACATACCAATTTTAACAAATAAACACTATAGGCATGCCCTGCATGCCTATATGCTTAACAAATCCCACATAAATAGACGTCTCACTTTTTTATTTAAGGCGTCTATTAGATGCTAATGCAAATAAAAAACTGTCCATAAACCAAGCAGTAACGCAAACTTAAATAAGAATCAAAACCAATAGTAACACAATGATTTTTATAGAGAAAACTTGCAATATAGGCTATTTGTATTACACTGCATACAATTGAAATAGTTAAGGCGATTTATCATGAAAGGTAATCAAAAAGTAATCGATGCGTTTAATACATTGTTAGCTAACGAATTAGCAGCAATCGACCAGTATTTTATACACTCGCGCATGTATGACGACTGGGGTTTAAACAAACTATACGAGCGCCTTAACCACGAAATGGAAGAAGAAAAAGATCACGCAGACTGGCTTATTAAGCGCATCTTGTTTTTAGAAGGTGTACCAAATATGACTAAGCGCCGTGATTTACTTATCGGTAACGATGTAAAAAGCATGATGCAAAACGATTTAACACTAGAGCTTGAAGTAGTTGCGTGTGTTAAAGACGTAATCGCAATATGTGAAGAACAACAAGATTATCAATCTCGTAGCATTTTAGAAAAGCTGTTATTTGATACCGAAGAAGATCATGTTTACTGGTTAGAGCAACAACTTGGTCTAATTGATAAAATTGGTTCTGAAAATTATCATCAAGCACAAATGGCTTAGTAGGAGCATATTATGAAAGGCGATAAAGACGTTATTGCAGCGCTTAATAAAGTACTCGCTAATGAGCTTGTTGGTATTAACCAATACTTTTTACATGCACGTATGTTTAAAGATTTTGGCTTTACACAGCTTGATAAAGCAGACTACAAAGTATCAATTCAAAAAATGAAAAACGCTGATCGTTTAATTGAACGTATTTTGTTTTTAGAAGGCTTACCAAATCTTCAAGACCTAGGCCGATTACGTATTGGTGAAAACAGCGAAGAAATGATTGCTGCTAACATGAGTTTTGAACTCGATACTATTGATGAGTTACGTAGCGCAGTTAAACTGGCTGAAAGTAAAAAAGATTACATTACCCGTGAAGCCCTTGATCACATTTTAAATGAACAAGAAGAGCAAATTGATTGGTTAGAAACCCAACAATTACTTATTAAAAATACGGGTATCAAAAACTACTTACAGTCTCAACTGTAAATAGTAACAAGCATAAAAAAAGCAGCTAAAAAGCTGCTTTTTTTATATCTAAATTTTATATGTAATTAAGCAACTTGATCCGTTACATCCGCAATTTGAATAAGCCTGCGATTAAGGATCTTTTTAGTACAACCACAACACTTACCGCATTGGCTGCCTACTTTAAGCTCTTTGGTTAATTCACGCATGGTCGTTGCACCATCGTCAATTGTTTGCTCAATTTTTTTATCAGTCACACCGTGACAAAGACAAATATACATCAATACAAACCGTGTTAATTACATTCAATAGATGCATACTAATCTAAACGACAATTGTTATCAATAGCTTCCTCACTAATAAATATAAATTATTTATTAGAATATGGTATTTGTTCTCTTAACTATATTTACCTAAGAATAAAGTTATGGAATAATGGCCGCCTCTTAGGGGAGTAGCCCGCTCAGTAATGAGTAAACTTATCAACACAATTGCACCTCATGTGCATGGTAAGTTTGTAATGTTGTAGCAAGCGTTATCGGCGAGACCTAGGTAGACACTATCCTCATGGCGGGAGATAGTTGTTTGCCTTGGTTTAGCATTCCCGCCTGTAAGAATCAATAATGGAAGTTTTTTTAACCTCAACCGTCACTGTTACACTTGCCGAAATTGGCGATAAAACCCAGCTTTTATCACTCCTGTTAGCTGCCCGTTTTCGTAATAAAAGCGCACTTATTCTTGGTATTTTAGCCGCAACTTTACTCAATCATGGCCTATCAGCGTGGTTTGGGCAGTGGTTAAGTAATAGTTTTTCTTCTGAATATTTACCTTGGCTTGTAAACATCAGCTTTATTGTTGTTGGCCTTTGGCTATTAGTTCCAGACAAAGACGAAGATGTAAGTAGTAAATACGATAGCTACGGGGCTTTTTTAGTTGCTTTTGTATTATTTTTTATTGCAGAAATTGGTGATAAAACACAAATAGCGACAGTGTTGCTAGGCGCACAATATCAGTCTGTGTTTTGGGTAACGGTAGGAACCACGTTAGGTATGCTAATTGCTAACGTGCCTGTTATATATGCTGGTAATGCATTACTAAAAAGAATATCTCTAAACACCGTACGTGCTATTGCTGCTTGTGTGTTTGTGTCATTAGGTATTTATGGCTTAGTTACAATTTAATCAATGTTAAAGCTCGAACCTATTAATTTAAGTGCGAGCTTTAATTTTTTCTGCACGTTATTTACGCATTATTTACACAATAACATCCCTTGGTTTGTGTAATTAAGAGGTTTGAGTTAAAACCTGCAGCTAAATTAGTGACCGCAGTTTCAACAAAGCCACTTCCCTGGGCACACGCTAACCCTTCGGAGAGAGGACCGGCATAAACAAAATCACCGTTTTTATTAATAATAACGGCGGCAGGCGTTGCCGGAATAACAAGTTTAAGCTTTGGTGTTAATTCAACTTGTACAACCTTCATAGCTTTATTGGCAGCAAAGGAGCTTAACGATGAAATATGCGGCTTGGCTTGTATGGTGCACCCGCAATTTTTTTCTGTTATCAGTACTAACGACGCTTCGTTAGTGTCATCCCAATCCAATTGCTTTTTAAAGTTACTAAACCACTGCTTTTGCAATAAAATATTTGAGTTATCAAACGGTTTAAGCTGCTCTAATTGAAAATAAATTAACCCTGCAACAACGCAAATTAGCCATGCAAATATAAGCGAAAATACGAAAGTGTTAGATTTATTTAAACTTGGCAATGCTTTGCTCTAATACATCAATACTTACATCGATTAACTGCACCTTAGCGGTTAACTGCTGCACTATTTGCGTATCTTGGTACTGATTTTGGCGCATAGTATCAGTACTGCTTGCTATTAACTCGGTATTACCTGCCTGCTCCGCTACGACTTGTGCAACTGAGTCAGAGCTTGAAGATACTGCGGCTATTTGCTCGCTCATTGCTGAAATATTCTCTTTCATTGCAGCACTAATACTTGTTAAATCAACTACAAAACTCACACACTGACTCATTGATTGCGTTGACGTTTTACTATTATTAACAAGATCTTTTAATGTAAGACTAATTTTATCTGTTGTTGCTTTACTGTGGTTAGCCAAAGATCTTACCTCATCAGCAACAACAGCAAAACCTCGACCGTGTTCGCCTGCGCGGGCAGCTTCAATAGCTGCATTTAAAGCAAGTAGGTTTGTTTGCTCAGCAATGCCTGATATTTCATTAAGAAGCCCTGAAATAACATCGCCAGCTGCCACTAAGTGATTTATTTTTTCTTCGGTATGATTAAGCAGTGTTAACAACTCTCTACTTTTAGCGTCTGTTTGAAGCACTTCTTTTAATGCATCACCTGCAGATTGTGTAATATGGTCAACTTGGCGCTTAAGCACCTCACTTTCTTCTTCTACAAGTTTAAAGCCATTGGCAACTTGAGCGCCAGAATTAGCAATATCATCGGTTTGTTGCGTACGTTGAACCGCTCCACTCGCTAACTGATCGTGAACATCAATAAGCTCTTGTGAGTTTTTTTGCAATGATTCTGATTGTGTTTGTACCTGTTTAATAACATTAGATAAGTAATCTAGTAATGTGTTAAATCCTGCTACAGCTTCGCTTTTAGTGTCATCCGCGCGAAGAGAGAGTTTAATGTTTTCAGGATCTTTCATTATTTGTTCTGTCGCATAACTTAAAGATAAGCCCGCACGACGTTCGCGTTGCAATGTTTTAGCTATATAACCTGCGACTAGCGCTTCAACAATCGCATATCCTGCATGTATAAGTACTGTAGTAAAAGCGAGTCTATCCGGATCAAATACATAAAAACCTGTATTTTGAGTTTGAAGATAATAAAAAGATAAATGATGAACAGCAACAAATATAATTGCCGTTATAAAAACACGCCACTGCACAAACATTATAAGTACAGCCATTAAAATGAATATCTCAAAGTGGACTTCTATTAGCCCGAATGTTTGTTGGATGTGCAAAAAGGAGAACATCATAATAGCGGCTGCAACTACGTGTGCGGTTACAGCGTTGTCTGGATGCGTTCTGAGTAACAAAATTGGGAGTAAGTAAAGTGGCAAACCAATAACAAAAGCTTGAGTTAACGTACCAAAATAAAGACCAACACCAATAGACTCAATAAATAAAAGACTAAAAATAATGGTAAACAACCGAGCGACACTAGACATAAAACCCTTAAATATAGCAACCGACTAAACACACAGCTTTATACGTAATAAAACTTAAGCTGGAGCACTTATTTTAATAAAACCTCAAACAATTGAAGACAAACTCAAATAGGCTTATTTTATTATAGGTAATATTTTTTTAAAAGTTGGTGTTGCAGCTTGTTTTGTCCACTGAAAAATAACAATTTCAGCACATGAAATTACCGCACCCGCTTGGCGTAATTGCTCAACTGCCAAGTTTTTATGTTGCGGATTTCTCGAGCCAATACCATCGTGTACGACAATAACCTCAAAACCATTTTCTATTAAATCTAAGCATGTTTGTAAAACACACACATGCGCTTCAGTGCCCACAACAACAACCTGCTTTTTATCATGGCTTTTTAACTTATCAACAAAGCTAGGCTCTGCACACGCACTAAAGTACGTTTTATGAAGATACGTAGCATTAGGTAACGTATTTTTAATTTGCTGATTAGTCTCGCCCAACCCTTTGACATATTGCTCGGTTATTAAGACTGGGACACCGTGAATAATACCCGCCTGCGCTAACTGCAATGTACTTTTTAAAATATTCGGAAAGTCTTTAATTGCAGGAGCAAGCAACTCTTGTAAGTCTATTATTAATAACACGCTATTTTTTGCATCAATATTAGATAAAACCACTATACTCTCCTTATGAACATTAACTGTTATCTATATAGATTAGCTCACTATTTGAAAATAGAGCTTTTAACTTTACGTATATTATTTGTAATTAAAAAATAAAAACTTATGCTATATTTACTATCTAGCTAAGTATCATCCTATCCTCCACTGAGAGTGTTTATAAGTGCGTTTGAGCAAACTTTTTTTTCATATCACTATTGTTTTTTTGCTATGCATTCAAAGCACTTTTGCATCACAAAACTATGCTCAACAATTACAACGAATTTCTACTGACGAAGGCCTATCACAAAGTTACGTTTTGCAGACTCAAGAGGATGATATTGGTTATATTTGGATAGCAACCCAACAGGGTTTAAACCGTTTTGATGGATATAATGTAAAAACTTTTAGTGGCGGCTTTGGCCTAGATAAACACTATATTTATGCATTATTTAAAGCCGAAGACGGAAAAATCATTGTCTCAACAGACCTTTCTGGTGCTTATATAATAGATCCCCTCACTTTAAAAACCGAAAAAATCTATTCTGGTCAAATAGATAAAGAACAAAAAATGTTCTCTCCGATCTCTGCAATGACTCAGCAACAAGGTACTTTTTACTTCGCCATAGATGCCCAAATATATACATTTGATGAGACGAGTAAACGCTTCACATTTAAGCTAATCCTGCCAAATAAAGGTGACTACATTCGGTCATTAACAATATATAAAAACACTTTATATATTGGTACAAATGATGGTTTATACACTGCAAATATAGATAATTCAGAACTTGTAAAAATACCTCTTCATCCCCCTGAAAAAAATACGATAGATAATGTAAACGTCAAATTCTTAAGTGTTGATAATGAATTAGGATTACTTGTTGGTACTGTTGAAGGCATGTATCAATTAGCATTCGATAATAACAAAAATATATCTGCAGCAAATATTACAACTTTAATCCCTGATTATAATATATGGGATTATGCCAATACTGTTTACGGGGAGTTTGTAGCAACCCAAAGTGGATTGTTCAGTTATCACCGCGAAACCAAAGAACTAGAATTCGTATTAAATTATGAAAAAAGTAAGTTTAATATTAATGAAAACTCAATAAACGATCTAATGGTTGATAAGTCCGGCGTACTTTGGCTCGCATCTAGAACCCAGGGCGTGTTTACATGGCCAATTAAAACCCGACGGTTTAAACACATTACTTTACCCGGTAACAATACTATTCATGCCACCTACCAAGACAAAAATAATATTATTTGGTTAGGAACAGAAGATGGAATTGCACGGTACGACAAAGCAACAAATAAAAGTGATGTATATCTAAGCTCAACCGACTCAAAAGCAATATACGGGGCATCTGCCGTTTATGATATTTTTGCGTCTTCAATTGGTGATAATCAATTCCTTTGGCTTGTTACTTTCGATGGTTTTAAACTGTTTGATAAACAAACGGGTAAAATTATTGAAAATAAAGACACAGAAAAAGATGTAATTAACCAATCCAACTTATTTGGCTTTGCCCAGTTATCTGCAGACACATATGCATTTATGTCGGATGATAATTTTTATGTTTTTAATGAAACAACAGGAAAAACAAGAATTATTAAGGGGCTCAAAGAGCAAGTTGACCCTTTATTTTCTTATGCTTTTTATAAACCCCTCGACACACATCCTGAAGAGTTTGTACTTGGCACATCAAAAAGCTTCCTTAGGTACAACGAAAAAACGAAAACTTTAACGACTATATTTCAGTCTTTTAATCCTAAAGAAGATATTTTTTACACTGTAGAAAACTTTTACTTAGACTCAAAACGAAATATTTTATGGTTGGCAACCACCCACGAAGGCTTGCTTGGTGTTGACCCAGTTACTTATGAGAGAAAACACTACATAGGATTAAAAAATTCATTTAATACTGACTCTATCTATTCGTTACTTCCTGATAAAAACGGCTTTTTATGGGCAAGTACCGACAATGGTTTATATCAAATAAGCCTAGATACACTCAATGTGGTGAGTTATTCAGTAAAAGACGGGTTGAATATAAACCAATTTACTCCTATAGCAGCAACAACATTAAATGATGACCGGTTAATTTTTGGTAGCAATGCCGGAGCTCTACTGTTTAACCCTTTAGACTTTGATGAAAAAGAATTATTTAAAAAAAATAATGTAGCGATTACCGATATAAACCTTTTTACCAAAGAGCTCAATTATTACCCTCATAAATACCTTAGCCAACCACTTGATCTCAGTTATGAAGACATGGGCCTTACAGTTAGTTTTTCTAACTTTTCTTACCCTAATATTGATAAAGCATATTATAAAGTAATCCTTTCAGGGCCTACGTCTCTTACATATGAAGATTTACAATCTAATCAAGTGTTTTTCACAAAGCTTCAACCTGGTAATTACTCACTAAAAATATCAGCACATAATCGTGATGGTATTATTACAAGCGAGCCTACAACACTTAATATCAACGTGGCGTATGCTCCTTGGAGATCGCCCATTCCTATAGCCGCCTACATTATTTTAATTCTTGGGGTGTTATTTTTTATTTTTTGGCAGTATCGCAGCCGCCGAGTAGCAATTAAACAAGCCCATAGAGCGACTATTCATTCGCAAAAGCAAACAGAACTCGCGCTTAAAAATAACAAAAGTGGCGTGTGGGATTATAATTTTAAAGATGCTTCCGTAAGTACGCTCAGAGGAAGTGAATTAGGCTATACAGGCTTGCCTGTACGCGTACACATAGAACAATTTTTAGCGCTTATACACCCAGATGACCGACGTCGTTTTGAAAACCAATGGGAAAACTACTTCAAGTACAAAAAACAACAAAACTGGCAAGCAACTTATCGTCTACAGCATAAAAATGGGCATTGGTTATGGTATCAAGATACAGGGCAAGTTATATACGATCCTCAAACAAATGAGCCTCTATATGTTTCTGGCATATATACCAATATCACCGAGCAACGAGCTAATGAGCAACAAGCAAAAATTTTAGGTGAAGCGTTTAGCCAAATAAACGATTGGTTACTTATACTCGATAAGCGTTTAATGCCATTTTCTGCGAACAATAGTTTTATTGAAACATTTTCAAACGAGCAAACGGCCACCAAAATTAGCCCTAAATTGTTTATTAAAGCAATTGGTAAAGATAAGTGCAGAGAGTTTGCTAGTATTTTAAAAAAATTAAAACCAACAGAAAACTGGCAAAGTGATGTTTATATAAGAACAGCAAAAAGTAACGAACATCCAATACATATAAGTGCCACAGCTGTAACAAAAGACACTGCAAGTTACTATGTGATTGTTATTACAGATTTAACTGAACAAAAACGTGCTGAAAACGAACTGCGCTATTTGGCTAATTTTGACCCTCTAACACATCTACCTAATCGTAGTTTAATGTATCAAAACATTGAAAAGGCGATTAAATATGCCGATAAAAACAATACCCAATGCGCATTATTATTTATTGATTTAGATAAGTTCAAACCTGTTAACGACTCTTTTGGCCACGCAGTTGGCGATAAGCTACTTTGTAATATTACCCAAAGAGTAAACGGTATGCTTGGCGTAAACGCAAAACTTGGCCGTCAAAGTGGTGATGAATTTTTAGTGCTGATTCAAAATATAAAATCGCTTCAGTCTCTTCGCGATACAGTAAGAAAAATTAGTAATGAGTTAGCTAATAAAGTAATTATTGAAGACTTCTCTATTAATATTTCAGCCAGTATTGGCGTCGCTTTATACCCATTCGATGCTGTAACCACCGATATAATTATCCGTAATGCCGATGTTGCGATGATGCACGCTAAACAAGGCGGGAGAAACGACTTTAAGTTTTTTAGCGATGAAATGAATGAGCTGATAAAACAAAAGTTACTGCTCGAAAATGATTTAAAAGATGCAGTAAAAGACAACCGATTTTTTAATCACTATCAGTCCATTATCGACATAGAAGAAAAAACAATAAATGGCGTGGAATTACTCATGCGCTGGAAAAATGAAGGACAGTTGGTATCGCCAGCACTTTTTATACCGGTAGCAGAAGAAACTGGTTTAATAGAACTCCTTACTGAGCAAGCATTGCAACGAGCTCTTATTGAAATTGCACCTATACTCAGCGCAAACCCATTGTTTTATATATCTTTAAACTTATCGCCTAAACACATTTTAAAAACAAACATAACCCAGCGGCTGATGTCTATATTAGCTGACTCTCAAGTTCATCCAAGACAATTAAGACTTGAAATAACAGAGAGTATTTTACTAGAAGATAAACTCAAAGCAGCCAAGCAGCTACAAAACTTAAAAGCTGCTGGGTTTAAATTACTACTTGATGATTTTGGTACTGGTTACTCGTCACTCACCTACTTGAGCCAATTTCCTATTAATGTTATTAAAATAGATCAAAGCTTTGTAAACAGTATTGGTATAGATAAAGGGGATGAGTCAATTATTAAGACCATTCTTTTATTGGCCGAAAACCTAGATCTTTACTGTATTGCAGAAGGAGTAGAAACGCGCGAACAGATGATCTTTTTAGCCGAGGTTGGCTGCCATGTATTACAGGGTTATTACTTTGCAAGGCCAATGGATGCTAAAGACTTACGTAAAAGCGATTGTTTTAGCAATATCATTGATTTGATTTGATTTAAAACATTAAAAGCGTGCTAATCATTATTACACGCTTTTATATTAATTAAATGCTACTAATGGATATGATGGCATTCATGGCTTTCAATTTGTAATACACAATTACGTACATTAAATTTTTCGGCTAACAATTGCTCTACCTTCATACGACACGCTTCATCATGTTTTTCAATCGTACAATGTTGTTTAAGGACAACGTGTGCGCCTACTACAATACCATTATACTTGCGCGTTACAGTGACGTTATGGACATTATGAACATGCTCCATATCTGTAATCTCACTTTCAATATCTGCTACTTTAGGGAGTTTGGCCTTATTTAAGCGTAAACCTTTTATACAACTAATAATGACCTTAACACCGGTAAACAACACGAAAGAGGCGATTAACATGCTCGATAAAATATCGATAACAACCCAGCCCGTAAAATATATAAGAATACCAGCCACAAATGTCGATACGGTAGAAATCAAATCAAAGAATGAATGTAAAAATACCGCGTAAACATTAATACTCGCTTTGCGGCCTTTATATAAAACCCATGCAGCAGCACCATGAAACAAAAAACCAATAGCAGCAATAACCGACATTAAATAACTATTAATAGCCAGCTCATTTCCTTCATGCTGGTGTACATAGCGCTCACCACCTTCATACAAAATAATTAAACTGATTGCTAGGTATAAAAACCCGTTCACTAGGCCACCAAAAAGCTCGGCTCGTTGATGGCCATCGTTATAGGTTTTGGCAAAATGAATAGCGAGACTTGATGCTATCAGTGCGATGAATAACGAGCTATTGTGAACAAACAAATGCCCCGCATCAGCAAGAACAGCAAGCGAATTAGAATAATAAGCACCTATAACCTGAATTACCATAAACGAACACGTAATTGCTAGCGCAATGAGTAACCGACGACGAGAAGCTTGGTGTGTAGTGATTTCTGTCATGAAATGCTTGAATAACCTATACTTAAAGTGCAAATAAGCCAAAGATGGCTTAGAGTAGAAATGGGTAATGATATACAGTATCAATTATAATACGTACCGCCATCAAACGCACTAAAAACTTAGTAAATCAAAAAAAATGTGCTAATAATTAGTAGGGCTTGTTGAACTTCGGTGGTTGAATTTGCAGTAGTATTTTTGGTTTTGAGGCAAGGCAGAGTCTATGTAGTGTAGCTATTCCCCATAAATAGGCGATAACGCAGCATAAATACCAAGCATGAGCTGCCCTTGAGCTCGATCTAAGGAAGATTAACACGCCCAAGTAAAAACAATAAAAATACAATAGATAACAATTTAATTGTGGCTTAAACACATGGAGAGTTGAGTGAGTAATAACCTATCAAATGAAATATGGCGAAACTTGGAGTTACTGCCGTTTTGTGTATTACTTTATGATGCCAATGAAAATATATTTAAAGTTAACAGCCAAGCACAGAGCTTGTTTGGCTTAAGAAATAAATCACATTTTAATAAATTGATTTTTCACACATCACTTTGACCAATCATCACAGTAAAAAAGAACTATTAGTCGAGGAGCTATTCTTTGATTATTTCACTGCAAATAACCAATGCCAGTTTGTTTTATCAAAACAGGTATCTAAATTGCTACTCAATGTAAAATTTGCAAAATTACCTAACTCAAGCTCCATTATTATAATCGATGTATTGAATAATAATGTAGATGAACAATATGATTTTGATAATATTATTTCGAACATATCAACTGACTTAATTGATATTCAAAACGACGACGTTGCTAAGCATATCAACTACGCATTAAAAGCTATTGGTACCGTTTGCCACGCAGATAGAAGTTATCTTTTTAAGTTTGCCGAGGATGGTAAAACTATAAATAACACCCACGAATGGGTCAATAATGATATACAAGCATTTAAAGAGGACTTACAAAACCTTCCGAAAAGCGATCTCCCATATTTTTTTAGTTTGATGGCACGTACTCACTTATTTAGAGTTAACGATGTAACGTCGTTACCCATTCAAGCAATGAGCGAAAAAACAATTTTCCAGCGACAAAAAATAAAATCAGTACTTTGCATTGGTCTACGTTATGACAAAGAGCTCGTTGGCTTTATAGGCTGTGATTGCGTTGTTCAAAAGCGAAACTGGACTGATTTAGACCTTATTCGCCTAAGGTTAGTAGGTGAAATGCTTGCTAATGCTTTCAAAAATTTAAATTATAAGCAAGAGCTTCAACAAACTCAGCAGCAACTCATTAACGCCAACCAAAAACTCAATAAGCAAGTCAATACTGATGGCCTTACAAACATTGCTAATAGACGCTGTTTTGATCAGACTTTAAAATGCGAAATTAAGCGCTGTGCACGTAATAAGGAACCCATTAGTTTAATTATGTGTGATATTGATTTTTTTAAGCGTTATAACGATAACTATGGGCATCAGCTTGGCGATGAAGTGCTAAAGCGAGTGGCCAAAGCGCTACACAATATTTGTAAACGGGAAGGTGATCTAACAGCTCGTTTCGGGGGTGAAGAATTTGCGATAGTTTTACCTGCAGTCGACACAGAACACTGTCAAAGGTTTGCTGTTCTTATTCAGGAAAAAATCGCAGAACTCGCAATTGAACATAACTTTTCAACTGTCAGTAAATACCTCACTTTAAGCATTGGGTTTTATAGTTTCATACCCAATCACAAAACAAAACCCAAAGAGGTTATAACTAACGCCGACATAGCTCTTTATAACGCAAAAGAAACAGGTAGAAATAAAATAGCTAGTTTTTAAAAACCGACTAAGGTGGCGCACTGCAGTGAGTTTTAGTGGTTTAAAGTTCTCTGTAGTGATAATCTATACACGCTGAAATTATAAACAATACAACTACTCAGCGTTTAATTATTATAAGGAATGTTTAAATGGATCCAGTCACACAAATTCTCAATATAGTTTTTACTGTTGAGGCTTTTTTACTTGTTTTTGTTATCGTGCTTTTAAAAAGTAGCGTTAAATTTGTACCACAAAACCGCGCCTGGTTAATCGAACGTTTTGGTAAATACCAATCAACTAAAGAAGCCGGCCTTAACTTTATTATTCCATTTATTGATAGAATCTCGGCTGATCGTAGCTTAAAAGAACAAGCTCAAGATGTACCATCGCAGTCAGCTATCACTAAAGATAACATCTCACTTATAGTTGATGGTGTACTGTACTTTAGGGTACTAGACCCGTACAAAGCAACGTATGGCGTTGACGACTATACATTTGCAGTTGTACAACTTTCGCAAACAACAATGCGTTCAGAATTAGGTAAAATGGAGCTTGATAAAACATTTGAAGAGCGTGATTTACTTAATACCAACATTGTTGCAGCTATAAACCAGGCATCTGAGCCTTGGGGTATTCAAGTACTTCGCTACGAAATTAAAGATATTGTGCCGCCTAACTCTATTATGGAAGCGATGGAAGCACAAATGAAAGCTGAGCGTGTTAAACGAGCTCAAATTTTAGAGTCAGAAGGTGATCGCCAAGCAAATATCAACGTTGCTGAAGGTAAAAAACAAGCACAAGTACTTGCTGCTGAAGCCGACAAAGCCGAGCAAATTTTACGCGCTGAAGGTGAAGCAACAGCTATTACTACGGTTGCAGAAGCACAAGCAAATGCACTTATTAAAATAGGTGAAGCTGCAGATACAGAGCAAGGTCAAAAAGCAATTCAGTTAGATTTAGCAACTAAAGCAATCGCGGCTAAAGAAGCGATTGCTCGTGAATCATCAATTGTATTACTGCCAGACAACGCGACAGATGCAAGCTCAATGGTTGCCCAAGGTATGGCAATCATTAATAGCTTAAATAAAAAGCATCTGGGTTAATAACTAAATAAAGAGGTTTGTATGGATTTTATTACGCAAAATTTACCGCAAACACTTATGGTACTTGGTATTGTTGCTTTAATAATAGAAGTAGCAGTACTTGGCCTTTCTACATTTATTTTGTTGTTTTTTGGATTATCGTTATTCCTTACAGGATTATTAATGAGTTTTGGTATTTTACCTGACTCATTAGCAACAGCCCTTTGGAGTAATGCAGTTGTAACAGCGGGCTTAGCCGTTGCACTTTGGAAACCATTAAAACAAATGCAAAATCGCGTAGATAAGAAGCAAGTGAATAGTGATTTTGCTGAACTTACTTTTGTACTTACTAGCGATGTAACAGAACAAGGTTTAACTACACATCAATATTCAGGTATTAGCTGGAAACTCAAAAGTGAGCAACCAATTAGCGCCGGTACTGAGGTTTTAGTAACCAAAAAAGAAGTGGGTGTTATGTGGGTTAAGCCTAAAAGCTAACCATCACTGTAAATTACAAGTCACAGTAAAACGGGCGGCTCAAACTGCCCTTTTTTTATACCGGAGATCTGAAATACAGCGCCTTGTTCACTAACAGTATTATTAATCGCTTCATCAAATGCCGATGTCACAAGTAGTAACTCAGCATTTTCACCACCGAAGGCGGTGCACGTCGGTTTTAATGCACAAAGCTCTATTGTTTTAATTAGCTCACCGTCTGGGGATAAACACATAACACATCCCATTCCCCAAACAGCTAGCCACAAATTGCCTAATTTATCGGTTACGCAGCCATCGGGGTCAACATCAGTATTATTAAATTGATAAAAAACACGTGGCTCAGCGCAAGGCTCACCAGTTTTCTCATCCAAATCTAATACATAAATGCAACTCGTTAAAGAGTCGCAGTAATAACCGCGTAAACGGGACTTATCAAAACACAATCCATTTGGGATACTCAAACCACTTACAACGGCTTTAAGCTGGTTTTTATAATTACGGTATATTTTACCATCCCCTTTTTTAGCATTTACATCCATTGTACTTAACCAAAAGCCACCCCATGGATCAGCACGGCCGTCGTTTGAACGTCGATTTAGCTGTGTATTTTCAATACTAAGGATAAGATGGCGAGTGCTTGAATTAATATGGTATTTGTATATACCAGTACTTGTACCTAGCAATAAGTGCTGCTCATCAATCCACGCTATTGCACTGAGCGTATCGGGCATATTCACGGTTTTTAGTTGGCTTTTGCTGTGTATATTTTTGCTTAAAAGTAATTTTTTATTTATATCGACCCAAAAAAAAGTGTTCAGCATAGGATGCCAAAGAGGACTTTCTGCAAGCTGACTCTGTGTGCTTTCAAAAATGGTTACGCTAGGATCAAACATAAGTAATTATTCTTTATTATTAACAAAGCCTTGTAATACTAAACCTTACCAGAAAACAGTGAATTTCGCGATGTGTACCCGGCTTTAATTTTTTATCATCTTCAGTAATCTCTATCGCATTTTTTAGACTGAGTTGATAACATCAAATTTCATAAAAAGGATTGCCCATGAACAACAATAATAAAAACACACTCGTCGTTGAAGGCGGTGCAATGCGCGGTATATTTGCCGCAGGTGTGCTTGATGAGTTTTTAAAACAGCAATATCAGCCGTTTGAACGCTATTTTGGTGTTTCAGCCGGGGCAACTAATATAGCCGCATTTTTATGCAGACAACCAATGCGAAATTATAAAGTGATTACTGACTACTCATGCCGTCCTGAATTTATTAATTTAGCGCGCTTTATTAAAGGTGGTCATTTATTTGATTTAGATTGGTTATGGCAAGAAACTATTCGCGAAATACGCCTTCATACGGAGGTCTTTGAGCAAACTCCACACGAGTTTTATATTGTATCTACGGCAATCGAATCAGGCAAAGCACACTATTTAAAGGCCACCAGCGCCGATATGGTGCATCAATTAAAAGCATCATGCGCTATACCCATTGCATATCGTGACTACCCTATTATTAATGACATAGCGATGACCGATGGCGGTGTTGCTGATTCAATTCCGGTAATAAAAGCTTACGAAATGGGTGCACGCGAAATCACCGTTATTTTGTCTCAATGTTTAGGCTATCGTAAAAAACCAAGTAAGGCACCTTGGCTCACTAAAAAAATGTATAAAAACTATCCCGCATTAATTCAAACGACCTTAAACAGGGCTGATTTTTATAATAAGTCTATCGATTTTATTATGAATCCACCTAATGACTGCAAAATCAATATCATTGCACCACCGGCTAATTTTAAAGTTGGGCGTACCACTAAAAAGTTTGAAATACTTAATAGTGGTTACAACATGGGAGTTGATACTGCTAAGGTCTTTTTAGCTAAATAACTGCATTATTTAACCTAATAATTGCGGTGCTTTACCCGCAATAACTGCGGTTAGTAAACCAGCTAACATAGCTCCCACAACGGTGCATATTGCACCGCCTAAAATACCGTAAACACTCATAAAACATATCAGTGCTAAACCAAATAGCAGTGCACTTAAAAATGTTTTAGTCGCTAATGTAAGTGTGTTTTTTCGTAGGTTGAGCATCATGAGTAGTAAACTTACCATCGCAATTGTAATTAGTAGCTCGTTCATACGGGTTGTACCTCAATTTGTAATTTTTGTGTGTTTTTTATTTTTAAGGCAACAAACATACACACGATACCCACCACCATAAAGCTTATATCTACTACCGCGACAAGCGAGCTATTAAGGTTAATAACATTGCTAACGCCAAGTAAAATATTAAGTGGCAGCACCAAAGCAAGCGAAGCGCCGCATAGTAAAAGTGTCAGCTTAAAATAGTTTTTATAACCTATGGGCAATACACTTAATAGTAACCATGCCAACCACGTATAAAAAAACACGGGTCCAAAAAAGCTATTTTGCGCCACACCAACAACGCTATAATTAAGTAAAACTTGCACAGGAAATAGCACAAAGCTTGCTAATACCAAACCGCCACAACTGCCAATAATAAAACGATTCCAGCGTGCATATGCCTGCATACTCAGTGAAGGGCTACTGCCACGTGTGCGCTTTGTTAGCCACATCATCATGCCCGAAATAGGTAAAAGCGCAGTACTTAAGCCAAGCAATACCCAAAGTAATTTTACAAACACTCCTGCAAAGTTCCCAAAGTGCAGCGGAAACATCAACTCAATTACTTTTATCGAAACACCTGAAATATCACCAAAACTACTCATCGACTGCACAAACTCACCATTGCCCTGATAATGCAGTAACTGAGAAGCAACAGCCTCGCCACCTAACAAACGCAAATATACCTGCGCATTCGCATCGTTATGCGCCATTATTGTGACATCCCTAATTATTGCTTCAGGGTAACGACTATGAGCATGCTCTAAAATAGTGTCTATTTTTGTAGGTTGCTTAATGTGGCTAACTACAGGCTCAGGAATAGCGGTAAACGTTTCTATTAACTTATCTTGATCGCCACCAAAGCTCACAAACGCAGCAGCTGGTAATAAAATAACGGTCGCAAGCCCTAAAAATGATCCTGTAAAACCAATTACAATATTAAATACGCTGCCCCAAATACCTATGACCTTATGAGCATCGCTGACTGCAATATCTAATCCTTTATCTCGCCTAAACGTAAAGAGCTCTTTTATCAATTTACGATGAATAAACAAGCCTGTCACTGCACTTACTAAAAGTGTTAAACCTAAAAAACCAGTAAGAATTAACCCAATTGGTCGCCCTAAATGCAAATCTGCATGAAACTGACCTATGTAGGTTGGCGCATCTGTTTTTTTATTAGCGTAAAACTCTTTACTAGGCCCATAGTAAGTATTTTCCAGCGCCAAAGTATCCGGATGAAACTGGAATACTCTGGCCACCTCTTGATCATAGTTTTCATCGCCATGGTGGGATTCAAATACCAACGTTAATAAATGAAAGTTATGTCCACTTGGTAAAAACACATGAATGTTTTCGCCAAATTCACTAGGCACCTGTTTATGGTATTCGTTTACTAGTCGATTAATTTGCGCGCTGGCAACGTGTTGGCTAGATTGTAGCTCTGGATTTGCCCATATTTTTAACTCAGGTCGCGACAGAACTGCTAACGCCCCACTAAATGCAACAATAAATAGCAGTACAGCAGTAATAATTCCTACCCAGCTATGTAATAAAAATAGCTTTTTTAACGTAATCGACTTCATCCCTGCCCCTGCGTTAACGCCCAAAAACTCAATAAACCATGTAATACACACAATGCAATCATTACTACAAAAGGTTGCCATACTTTTTGCGCCAAATACGCATAAATAAACAACGCAGTCCAAATAACAGGAAAGAGTAAAATAGGCAGTAATATTTGTTCATTCATTTGAAACGGTAAATAGGTTGTCATACCCGGAATCATTATTACCGCTGTAACTAGCGCTAATACACACGCAATTAAGTGCCTTCGCCGTGTAGCTGTAAACGTTTTTTTATTATTCATTATTCGCTCAATAAATTTGCCCAAACATATACAAAACAGTACATGCAAATGATAACGATTGTCATTATATTGTGCATTTACTGCTTAATGCAATTTATTAAACACATTAAGTCTAAAAATACTGTTGGTTTGCTTTAAGAGCTTTTATGCTACGCCTCGCAATTTAGGTACGCAGTAATGCGTCATTTCAGTTAAGCCGAGTTCGGGCTTTTTAATTTTTCAGGAAGCAGTAAACCGTGGATATAATTAACGCGATTATTTTAGGTATTATTGAAGGTATAACAGAATTTTTACCCATATCATCAACCGGGCACTTAATTGTAGCGTCAAAGTGGTTAGGCATTGAATCAACAGACGCTAATCTCGCCTTCGAAGTAATTATTCAACTTGCCGCCATTTTAGCGGTACTAGCTAACTATAAAGACAAGTTTAGCCCTAAACATTTTAATTTATGGATTAAAGTTGCCATTGCATTTATTCCTTTGGGTATTATTGGTTTTATATTTAGTGATGTAATAAAAACACTGTTTAGCGTACCTGTAGTAGGTGTTATGTTTATTGTAGGCGGTGTGATTTTTTTACTATTAGAGCGCAGTTATAAAGAGACTCACTGCACAACTACCGATGTAACCCAAGTTACTTATAAACAAGCACTTTGGATTGGCGTAGCACAAGTATTTGCGTTAATTCCAGGGACTAGTCGTGCTGGGAGCTCTATTGTTGGTGCCATGTTGTGTGGTTTAAACCGAAAAACCAGCGCTGAATTTTCATTTTTACTTGGTTTACCTGTACTTGCAGCAGCCTCAGGGTACGACTTACTTAAACATTACCAACTGTTTAGCTTAGATGACCTAACTGCCCTTGCTGTGGGTTTTTTAACGTCTTTTATAGTTGCTTATTTTACTACCTGGATTCAAATTGTAAGTGCATAACTTGTTTTGGGTAGATTAAGTGGTCAGTTGCTCATAAGCTAACTGCTTTTTCTCCGGCAAGAGATTTTACAATGAGACATTACAAACAACTGACCTATGCGCAAAGATGCCAGATCGCCGTTCTAAAGAAAAGTGGTTTTACGCAACAAAGTATTGCTGAGCTAACTAATTTATCGCAATCTACGATTTCAAGAGAGCTTTCTAGAAATACAGGTAAGCGAGGTTACAGACACAAACAAGCTCATGAGCGGGCTTTGTTTCGCCGAAGAAGTGTAAGAAAACCGCTTAAGATGACACCTGAAATGATGGCTTTAATTACCCAGAAGCTTAATGAGAAGTGGAGCCCTGAACAGATAACGGGATGGTTGCGTAAAGAAAGTGAACGGTCTGTCAGCCATGAATGCATTTATCTGTATATCTGGGAAGATAAAAAAGCAGGTGGTGAGTTATACCTACATCTGCGCCGACACGGTAAGAAATATCACAAGCGCAGTCATGGTAAAACAAACCGAGGGCAAATAAAAAATCGCGTTAGCATTGAAGAACGCCCACAAATAGTTGATGAGAAAGGTCGTATCGGAGATTGGGAAATAGATACCGTCATAGGTAAAGGTCATCGAGGCACCCTTGTTACCATTGTAGAGCGGGTCACCCAATTCACTGTATCAACGCAGGTGGCAGGCAAAACAGCACAAGCCGTCACTGCGGCGACGATAGAACTATTAAGGCCATATAGGTCAGCGCTTCATAGCATCACGGCTGACAATGGAAAAGAGTTCGCTTATCACGAGCAAATCACAGAGGCTTTATGTGTTCCTGTTTATTTTGCTCACCCTTATCACTCATGGGAGCGCGGATTGAATGAAAACACGAATGGATTACTACGCCAGTATTGGCCGAAGAGCACAGATTTTAAGGCGGTAACACCAGCGCAGGTTATACCAGTACTTGAGCAACTTAATAATCGTCCGAGGAAGACACTTGGATTTGAAACGCCTGCAAAATTGATGCAGGATCACTTGGCGGCTAAAGCCGCCTAAACGTTATGCACTTCAGATTTGAATCCGCGCTATTAAACTATTCATACGCTTTCTAGAAAATTTCACTTTTGTTAGTTTTGGTCTTTACCGAATCGTATTTGGTGTTATTTTACTAACTAACCTGAATTCTGGTTAAGAGATTTAAAAACACTATAAATAATAACGATATTTAAGTCTGTTTCTCTCTAGCTAGAAATTTTTGGTGAAAACAAGGCGAATTTACGCGTCAATAGCTGGTCTATTGCAAGGAAATTCAACGCAGTTAGCGCTAAAAATAGCTGCTTGAGATAGATTTATTATCCAGAACTCAGGTTAGCTATAGCCTACACATAAGAGAATATTATGAGCGAAAAAATAAACGAAGAAGCACTCCACGCCCTAAAAATAGCTTTTACTTACATGCCTAAAGCGATTGAGGTGACAAAGTATGAATATGGCGAGCGCTACCAAAGCGTACTTGATCACATTGAAGCGGTACGTGAAACACTGCTTATTAACGATGTTGACCCAGAGGAAGTAGGCGGCGATATCAACCCGCAATATACCCCAAATTCAACGTATTAAAAGTATACCGCTGAGTATTATATGCTCGGCGGCATGTTGCGCTATATACAAGGGCCTGTTTATCTTTCGAGGTTAAATTTACAGCAGACTGTTTGGTATTTAGGCAAGGCAGAGCCTATTTAGTGTGGTTATTCCCCATAAATAGGCGATAACGCAGCATAAATGCCAAACATGCGTTGCCCTTTGGGTTCTGCCTAGGGACAATTTTTAATCCTGAAAGGTCAACAGGCCCTACTACTATTAATAAACCACTAACTTAGTTCATAAAAACATAAGGTTATAAAATTTAATACGTATCAATTTTAGTTATTAGTAATTAAAACTGCTAAACTGGATTTTAAACTAATACCAATGCCCTAATTGGCCTATGTATTATATAAATTGAACAAAAGCTTACGGGGTGTTTTCTTTTGAATTTTTTACGATGTTTTCACGATATAGTTTCTAATCAATCTCTTGATTTTGAAAATAAAATTAATAAGCTCTTAGTGTTTGGGTTAGAAGTATTTGACCTTGAGCTAGGTATTATTAGTAAAGTAGATGAAAACAGCTACACCGTTTTATATGCCAAAACCCCTGACAACTCACTTTTACCCGGTACCGTGTTTGAATTACAAGGCACCTATTGCGTACATACGCTCGCTGCTGGCTCTGCACTTGCCTTTCATAAAGCATCTCAAAGTGCAATTGCAAACCACCCCTGTTATATAAACTTTCAGTTAGAGTCTTATATTGGCGCGCCAATAAAAATTGGTGATAAAATATTTGGCACCGTTAACTTTTCATCCGCAAAAGACTCCCTCGCTTTTAACGATGATGCTTATGACTACATCGAATTATTTGCACAATGGCTTGGATCGGAATTTGCTCGCACCCAAGCTAAAGAACAACTCATAAAAAATAGTAATACTTTATTAAAGTTAGAGCACATTGCAAATATAGGCACGTGGGAAGTTGATCTAATCTCCGATAAAATTACCTGGAGTGAGCAAACCTACCTCATACATGAGGTAGATGAACAATTTCAACCGCAAATGAATTCTGCAATCGAGTTTTATAAAAAAGGCCCAAGTCGTGAAGGCATTACTCGCGCGGTAGAATTAGCCATAGAAAAAGGCAAAAAATGGAATTTAGAACTAGAAGTAGTAACCGCTAAAAATAAACACTTATGGGTGGCTACCTTTGGTGAGGCCGAATTTGATGAAGGCCGATGCGTGCGGTTATTTGGCACCTGCCAAGATGTAACCGAATCAGTAATGCTACGAGAAGAGCTTAAACAAAAGCAAGCTCAAGCAGAGCGCCTACTTGAAGACAGAAGCATGCTATTTGCTAAAATCAGCCACGAATTAAGAACCCCACTCAATGGTATTACAGGTATGCTTACAACATTAATCGACGAGCATAGTGAAGAAGTGCGTGCCGAAAAAATTAAAATCGCACTTAGAAGCGCCGATATTTTACTCAGTATAATTAACGAAGTTCTCGATTTTTCTAAAATTAATCATGGTGAGCTAAAGCTTGAACCTACTGACTTTTTACTAAAAACAATTTTTACCGATTTAACTTCTTTGTATACACCTCTATTTAAAAACACGCATGTAACGCTACAAGTAAATAATACAATTGATGACAACTGCTGGGCGTTTAGCGACAACACACGCCTTAGCCAAATAACCTCTAACTTACTAAGCAATGCGCTGAAATTTACTGAGAATGGTTCAGTTACACTAAACACAAACCTTTCTAAAATAAAAAATAAGCTAATTTTAAATATTGATGTGTCTGATACCGGCCGAGGAATGAGTAAAGGCTTTTTAGAATCACTGTTTTCTCCTTTTTCTCAAGAAATTGATGCTAAAAATTCAAAAGGTGGCACAGGCCTTGGCCTTGCAATAGTAAAAGAACTTGTTGAATATATGGGCGGTAAAATAAAGGTAAAAAGTACACCTAATAAAGGCACTACGTTTTTAGTAAATATTCCTATTGAGAAAGGGACAGAACAAAAACAAGAAAGTCTTAAATCAACGTTAGATATCAACGGCAGTGAACTATCAGTGCTTGTAGTAGATGATAACGACATTAATAGGTTGGTACTTCATGCCTCTTTGGGCAAGCTTAATATTAAAGCAGACTCAGCAGTAGATGGCCAAGGTGCAGTATTAAAATGTCGTCAAAAGCATTATGACCTTATTTTTATGGACTGCATAATGCCCATCCTCGATGGATTTGAAGCAACTAAGCAACTTAGATCAGAAAACATCTGCTCGCATGAAAAAACTTACATAGTAGCAATAACAGCTAACACCTCATCACAAGACAAACTTGCATGTAAACAAGCCGGTATGGATATGTTTATATCAAAACCTTTTAAACTACCCATACTTGAAAAAGCAGTTATTAACGCGCTTGAGCATACCGCTAAAGTTAGCTAACGTTTGTAGTCAACTGATTGGTTAAATAAGGATATAAAATTAAAAACATAATTAGAACTATATTACTAACAGTACTTATTGTTGCAGTATTTAAAGGCGTTTCCACTGGGCAATGGAGTTCATCAATAACAATAGTTATCGTATCAGGCGTATTGCTGTTAGTTACATTTATCAGTGCTAAGTCATCACGTGGATCATCAGTTTATACTGGCAGTGACTCACCAGTTTCCTCTAGCAGTAACTCAGCGCACTCTCACACAAATTGTAGCGGCGGTGATTCTGGTGGTGGGTGCGATTAAATCGTGTGCTAATTCTTAAGCATTAAAAAAGCCGCCTTTGGAGAAGGGCGGCTTGGGTTAACAAACAGCTATGGGTGTAGCCTTGCTGTTATATCAAGAGAGTTTTTACTAATTACATTAAGCAGCGCTTTGATCAGCTTCTTCAGAGTGACGAATTAAATAATCAAATGCGCCTAAGCTTGCTGTTGCACCACTGCCCATTGCAATAATAATTTGTTTAAACGGAGTATTGGTTGCATCCCCCGCGCCGTATATGCCTGGTAATGAAGTTGCGCCTTTAGCATCAATCAGTATTTCACCAAATTTGCTTAATTCAAGGTCGCTGTCTTTTAACCATTCGGTATTTGGTATTAAGCCTATTTGTACAAATATACCGGCAAGTTCAAGCTCTTTGCTCTCTCCCGACACTCTATCTGTGTACATTAAGCCAGTTACTTTTTTACCATCACCAAGTACTTCGGTAGTTTGTGCACTTTTGATAATAGTAATATTAGCCATGCTTTTAGCTTTACGAATAAGCACTTCATCAGCACGTAGTGTGTCTGCAAATTCAAGTACCGTAACACTTTGCACAATATTAGCTAAATCGATTGCTGCTTCTATACCTGAATTACCACCGCCAATTACGGCAACAGGTTTACCTTTAAATAAAGGGCCATCACAATGTGGGCAATATGCCACACCATGGCCGCGATATTCTTGCTCCCCTGGTACGTTCATTTCGCGCCAGCGTGCACCAGTGGCAAGTACGAGCGACTTAGCTTTAAGTACTGCGCCATTTTCTAGCGTGATTTCGTAACCATTGTTATAACCAAGTGCCGCTGCACGCTGATTATGCATTACATCTACATCGTATTCTTTAACGTGCTCTTCAAGCTGAGCAACCAATTTAGGACCTTCAGTCGCTTTAATCGAAATAAAGTTTTCTATTGCTAATGTATCGGCAACTTGTCCACCAAATCTATCAGCCACAATGCCTGTATTTAACCCTTTTCGTGCTGAGTAAATTGCAGCCGACGCGCCCGCTGGGCCGCCACCAACTACCAGTACATCAAACTCGTCTTTTTCGCTTAGTGCTGCTGCTTGTTTAGCAGCCCCTTTGCTATCTACTTTATTAAGTATGTCAGTAAGGCTTAGTGCACCTTGGCTAAATGGTTCGCCATTTAAATATACAGCCGGTACAGCTAAAATATTTCGCTCTTCTACTTCATCTTGAAATAGTGCACCGTCAATCATGGTGGCTTTAATATTACTGTTTGTTGCTGCCATAGTGTTAAGTGCTTGCACTACTTGCGGACACGTTTGGCAACTTAAACTTATATATACTTCAAAGTTAAGTTCTTGAGTAAGCGATTGTATTTGTTCAATGTCTTCGCTTTTAGCTTTACTTGCGTGTCCGCCAGTATGTAAAAGTGCTAGCACTAAACTTGTGAATTCGTGGCCCATAGGTACGCCTGCAAACGTAATATGGGTATTTTTAATAGGTGAATGTACAACCATTGACGGGCGACGCGCGCTTGTATCTGGGTTGTTTATTACCGTAAATTTATCGCTCAGTGAAGCTAAATCGTTCGCTAAACTTTCTACTTCTGCTGATTTTTTGCTGTCATCCAAGGCAATAAGCAGCTCAACAGGTTGAGTCAGCGATTCAAAATGGCTTTTTAATTGATTTTTTATGTTGTTATCTAACATGGCTTAACCCTTTTAGGAAAATTTAAACAGCAAGCCTCCCATGCCAAATAATGCATGTGCTTAAACAAGTATATTGATATAGGAGGCACCAACAAACGGATGTTCGTTGATTTAAGGGCAGTTACCTGCCCTTATAGTAGGAATAAATCTATACTTAGATTTTACCAACTAGGTCTAGTGAAGGTGCAAGTGTGTCTTCACCTGGCTGCCAAGATGCAGGACAAACTTCACCGTCGTGAGTTGCAATGTATTGTGCAGCTTGTACTTTACGAACAAGTTCTTTAGCGCTACGGCCAATACCTAAATCGTGAGTTTCAATAATTTTAATTTCGCCTTCTGGGTTCATTACAAATGTACCGCGAAGTGCTAAGCCTTCTTCTTCAATCATTACGCCAAAGCTACGAGTAATACGTCCTGTTGGGTCGCCAATCATTGGGTAAGTAATTTTACCAATTGTGTCTGACGTATCGTGCCATGCTTTGTGAGTGAAGTGAGTGTCAGTAGATACTGAGTAAACTTCTACGCCCATTTCTTGAAGTTGTGCGTAATAATCTGCAACATCACCAAGTTCAGTAGGACATACAAATGTAAAGTCTGCTGGGTAAAAGAAGAAGATTGACCATTTACCTAGAACATCTTTTTCAGACAATTCTACAAAGTCACCGTTGTGGTAAGCGGTTGCATTGAATGGTTGTAATTTAGTATTGATTAATGAAGTGCTCATGGTATTTCCTCATCTATATTTAATGTATTTAAAAAGTAATCAACGCTCTCGTTTAAAACGACCTTCTGCGTTGGCTTGGTTAATACAATAAGGCTAATGGATAATTAAATAAAATTGATTGTTTAGATTAAAACAATCGGTTTTTTGGATTGAACTATATAATCATTGTTATCGTAAGCATTATTTGGATTGTAAACGCTGGCGAATTATTAAGATCGCTAATCGCAATACTGCTACAATAGCCGCGCTTCAAATAAGTCATTAAATATAAGGCACGCCGTAATGGAAAAATTTTTTAACCACATACAACTAGGTTACTTAGGCTTAATCCCGTTTTTAGGGTGTGTGGGTTGGCCACTTATGTTTGGCAGTAATAGCCTTAACTTAGAGTTTTTTACTTTTTACAGTATCGCCATTTTAGCATTTATGGCAGGTAGCTTGTGGCGCGCCGGAGAGCAAAGCTATAGCAATGCAATTAAAGCGGTATTACCTGTTATCCCAGTTCCATTTTTATCATTTTTACCTGTAGAGTGGGCACTGGCTTGGCTAGGTGCTAGTTTTTGGTTAGTACTTATATTTGAAAAAGCCACGCCGCAATGGCAAACCTATCATAAAGATTATCAAAAAATGCGTGTAGTACTTACCTCTGTTGTGTTTGTTTGTCATATCCTTACTATTGGTATGAGTATTTACCCTAAATAGCAGCTGTAAACTTAAATATTGCGTGGTAATAAGGTAATATCCGCGCACTGCTATTTGAGGACACACCATGATTGACCAACTACGCCAACAACTCGATGAACTTGGCGAAAACTACGTAGAAAAAAACGCTGCATTTAAAATCAAAGTGATCCCATTTTTTTGTGCTATTCGCATTAAAAAAGATCATAAAAGCGAAGGTCGTTTAAGCTTTTATTCAAGTCAATTACTCGAAATATTATTAGTCGTCTTATTTTTGCTATTCGGTTTAACACTGTACGATACAGATGCAGGGTTCACTCACGGCCCTATTCATATTGCCTTTGCTATTTTAATTACCTTTAATCTTATTATTAAACAAATCGCAATCGAAGGATTAAAAACCAGACTTGCGTTTCATCGTTTACTAGCAAAAGACTCACAAACAAATAGCGATATAAATAATACTGCTACACACATAAACGCTAAATAAAATATGTATTTAAATCCTCAATGGCGAATACTCACCGTAGGCGATGGCGATTTATCGTTTTCGAACGCTATTTACACCCATCTATCGCCAAAAGTTTTGGTTGCATCCACTTACGATGACCAAACTACTATTGAGCAAAAGTACCAGCACAATGCACTTAGCAACTTAAAAGCGCATAACGTTGAGGTACTTAATAGTTTTGATGTAACAAACCCTGCATGTTGGCAAGCTCTAAGTGAAAACCAGCACAGCTTTGATGTGGTTATTTTTCAGTTTCCGCTTATACCTGCATTTGTTGGCCGTGAAGCATTTGAAAACAACACGCGCCAAACCAGTATGAACGTATTAAACCGCGCTTTACTGCACCAATTTATTAAATACGCTAACGAATACGCGCTTGATAAAAATGGGCCAATGCTTTGTTACATCACCTCAAAGGATGTAAAACCTTATCGTGAGTGGAATATAGAAGGGAGTTTAAATAACGGTTTAACCGCAGATTATTTAGGCCAAATCCCATTTGATATTAGCCATTTTGAAGGTTATAAAATTCGTAATGTTGACCGCGATAAACACGTTAAAGACACAAGCGGCATAACTTACGTTTTCAGCCCAAAAAGTCTCGATAAACATACTAGCGAATTAAGCTCACGCCTTACAAAGCCTGCATACTTAACATCTAACCATTGCCCCCTATGCCGCGTTGGGCCTTATGTGGCAAGCGAGGACGAAGCCAAGCATCTAAACGCTAAAAAGCATCAGCAAATGCTACATCTTGAAAGCGATTGGCAACAATGGCTAAATGAGTTTTATCGCTAATTAATAGCCCTACTACAGTTTATTTAATTACACGTTTTCGTGTTTAATTAAATCAGCCGCTTTTTCAGCAATCGCAATTACCGGCGCATTTGTGTTGCCGGTAATAATAGTAGGCATAATCGACGCATCAACTACGCGTAAGTTACTCACCCCGTGTACTCGTAAATTAGTATCTACCACTGCCATTGAGTCTTGCCCCATTTTACATGTCCCTACTGGGTGATACTCGGTATCTGCAGTTTGGCGTATAAACTCAATTAGCTGCTCATCATTATTTATATCAAGCGGGTAGAGCATTTTACCGCGTATGTTATCAAAAGCGTTGCTTTGCATAATAGCGAGTGTTTTTTTAAGGCCTGCAAGCATTACAGTTAAATCATCTGGGTGGCTTAAATAATTAGGGTCTATAAGCGGTGCACTACGCGGGTTGTTATCGGCTAATGTAATAGTACCTCGGCTTTTGGGGCGCATAATACTGCTGTGTATACTGTAACCATGCCCAGTGTGTAATTTACGACTATGATCGTCCACCAGCCCAATTACAAATTCTAGCTGCACATCGGGCGCTGGCGAGCCTTCAAATAATTTAATAAACGCGTGCGACTCTGCAAAATTACTGGTTAATCGCCCTTCTCGTTTACTAAACCAGTTAACGCATCCTTTTAAAATGCTGGCAATGCCAAGCGGGCTTATACCAAATGTGCCTTTACTTGTTTTTGATTTATAAAGTGGCACTACCGTTAAGTGATCCTGTAAATTAGCGCCAACACCTTCAAGTACGTGCTGAACCTTAATGTTATGTGCACTTAACTGCTCTTTTGGGCCAATACCCGAAAGCATTAATATTTGCGGCGAATTAATAGAGCCAGCACTGAGTATTACCTCTTTTTTAGCACGTAAATTAATAACCTCCTTATTACGCCCTATTTGCACGCCTTGCGTTATCTTATTAGCTATATTTATTTTATTAACGTGGCTATGGGTTAATACCGTTAAATTCGGGCGGTTTAAATGCGGTGTTAAATATGCTTTTGCTGCACTACAACGCTCGCCATTGTGCTGAGTTACCTGCGATAAACGCGCGCCGCTTTGCTCTTTACCATTTATATCGTCGCTTAAATTAACGCCCTGCTCAGCACAGGCATTTAAAAAATATTGGTTTACATTGCTTGGGTTACTTAGCTCTTGTATATGTAGCGGGCCTTTTATTCCGTGCAGCTCATTATTTATAAACGCTTTATTGTTCTCAGCTTTAATAAAGTACGGGAGTAAACTCTCAAAATCCCATCCCGTATTGCCATTAGCAGCCCATTGGTCGTAATCGTATTTGTTACCGCGAATATAAACCATTGCATTGGTAGAGCTTGACCCACCCAATACTTTGCCGCGCGGCACAAAACCACAGCGGTTATTAAGCTCTTTTTGTGGCACCGTATTGTAATGCCAGCTATTTATGCCATAAGGCACACTCGCTGCTATGCCAGCTGGCATTTGCACAAATGCACTTTTATCGCTGCCGCCAGCTTCAATTAAACACACACTGACATTTTCATCCTCAGACAATCGCGATGCCATAACGCAGCCGCCACTGCCTGCGCCAATCACAATGTAATCAAATGTTGTATTGTTCATGGTGTACCTTAATAAAAGTTTTAAACGGCCTTAACAGTAATAGTGCATAGAAAAACCCAATAAAACTTGATATTTTTAGACATCACTTATTTGGGGTTAACCATGAGCAGCCTAATCAGAGCCACGTCATTACAAGGTATAGACACGCTAATTAGCGAATTTGGCGGCGATCCGCATGAAATAATGCAAAGCTGTAATATTAGTAACGTTGACTTTAAAAATCTCGACAACCAATATTTACCTTATCGAGATTACGCTGAGCTTTTAGAATACTGTGCTTGTAAGTTCAATTGCTCTAGTTTTGGCCTTAAGCTCGCAAGTAGACAAAACTTTGATATTTTAGGACATATTGCAATAGCTGCCAAAAGTAGTACTAATTTAGGTGATGCACTTAATTGGGTTATTAAATACCTTCACTTACACAGCCCTGCACTTAGCTTAAATTCGCACCCTTTAGAGAATGATAAAAGCTTGTTTTTATCATTCGAAATTAATTTAAAACCATTACCGCACATAAACCAAGTCATTGAGCTAACCATTGGTTTAGCATTAGCTGTTATTAAAAAGCTGAGTAATAACCGCTGCAAACCAATTAATATATTTTTGCCAAAAAAGTTAAGTACTAATACTCGTGCCTATAACACTTACTTTGGTTGTAACGTTATAGAGCATCGCAACAGCGCTGGCATTGTAATCTCAAAAAGTGATTTAACTCTTGAGCTTGAACACCCTAAACTAAATAAAGTACAAGCAGCGCTAAACTTCTTGGCAAAAAACAAAGAACACACACAACCGTTGCCCAACCAAGTTAGTGCGCTAATTAGGCCTATGCTTCCTATTTATCAATGTAGTAACCAAACTATTTCAGCTGCGCTGGGTATGCACCCGCGTACTCTGCATCGAGAACTTATCAAACATAATACGAGTTTTGTAAAACTAAAAGATGCCACTCGCCGCGCTTTAGCTGCACACTATTTAGCGCAAAACCAATTTACAATCTCAACCATATCTGAGCTTTTAGGATATCAGGAGCAAGCAACACTAAGTGTTAATGTTAAACGCTGGTTTGGATGTTCTCCTCGAGCATATAGAACTAAAAAAATGTTAAACTAAATACTCTTATTATTTTTATTTAAGCTAAGGAGTGAGCATGAACTTTGTTATTGTTGGCACCAATTTTATTAGCGACACATTGTTAGCCGCTGCAAATACGTTAAACGATTTTAATTTATATGGGGTGTGCTCGCGCGCAGTATCTAGCGGCGAAGCATTTTTAGCCAAACACCCACAAAATGCACAAGCAAAAATTTTCACCTCAATCGAGCAAGTTTGCCAAGATCAAAATGTCGATGCTGTCTACATAGCCGCCCCTAATAGCTTACACAAACAATATGCCGTTATGTGTCTAGAAGCGGGTAAACATGTCCTTGGCGAAAAACCATCAGCTGCCAATTCTAAAGAGCTTGCAAGCATTATAGCTACAGCAAAAAAGCATCAGCGCCTTTACATGGAAGCCATGATGACCACTCACTTGCCTAACTATGAACAGCTACAACAGGCAATAGTAAAAATTGGCACACCACGTAAATATATTGGCCAGTACAGCCAATACTCATCGCGTTACGATAAGTATAAAAATGGAGAACGCCCAAACACATTTTTACCCGAGTTTGCAAATGGTGCTTTAGTTGATTTAGGGATTTACCCGCTGTATTTATTAATTGCACTTTGGGGGGCACCAAAAAGCGTGAGTGCCAGTGGCGTATTGCTCGATACTGGTGTAGATGGTGCGGGCGATGTATTACTAAACTATGCAGATAAACAAGCCGTTATTAGTTACTCCAAAATATCGCAAGGCGACAACATAACCGAAATACAAGGCGAGCTTGGGCGCATACGTATAGAAGCCGTATCGCAACTTAAAAAAGTGGAATTTATTGCTAATAATGGTGATGTAGAGATTATATCCCAGCCGTTTGATGAGCACTTTATGAAATACGAAGTTGAGCATTTCATGTCATTAGTGAAGCAAAATATCCTTGAGTCACCTGTTAATACGCACATTTTAGCCAGTAACGTAATGAGCGTTCTTGATGAAGCGCGCAAACAGCTTGGGGTTGTGTACCCTAACGACTAATTAAATAAAATATGGGCGTTAACCAACGACAGCTAACGCCCAGAAGAAAGCTTAAATAGCTCTCGTACAATGACACATTTTACAAAACACTTTAAAATAGCGATCCCCATCCATGGGCAATCAAATACTTCTACAACAAACTTAACACTGACAACCCAACTCGGTTTATTACCAATATTTATTACTCAATAACCTTAAATCTAACCTAACACATAAAAACATTACCAATCAAGCTGGCCAATTACATTATTTTAAACTAAATTGGTGATACAAGAATGCAACCGTTGGTGTATAGTGGTTTTAACCCTAACATCGCGTTAGAATTTTGACATAATAGTGAATTTTAAGGTAACCTCTGATATTAACAGTTGGTTTTGACTTATAGGCCCCAGAGGCCATTATTCCTTAAGGTAATGAAGGTAAAGTATGGGTAATCGTCGCTTATTTTGGCGCATAGTTGATAAAATTGAGTCTTTAATAAATCAAGGCGAATTTTCTGCTGGGAGTCGTTTACCACCTGAACGTGAACTTGCAGAAATGTTTGATGTAAGCCGCCCTACCATTAGAGAAGCTATTATCGCATTAGAAGTACGTGGCCGAGTTGAAGTTAAAACTGGCTCTGGTGTTTACGTAGTAGAACAAAAAAATGCATCTATAAAATCAAAAGAGATCAGTGCATTTGAACTTACTCAAGCTCGCGCATTAATTGAAGGCGAAATTGCCGCTTTAGCTGCTCAAAGCATTACAGAAGAAGAACTAGAGCAACTAAATAAAACATTAATTGCTATGGAAAAAGGCCTGTATGTTGAGCAAGCCGACCGTGAGTTTCACGAAATTATAGCTAGAGCAACGCGCAATAAAGCACTTGAATTTGCAGTGTCTAACTTGTGGGATTTACGTTTAACAAACCCACAAATTGTTGCTGACTATGGCAGTGTGTGTAAAAACAATAACGAATGCGTTATGGACGAACACACCGCTATTTATACAGCCCTAAAGTCGCATGATGCAAATGCAGCGCGCAGTGCAATGCACAAACATTTTAACCGCTTAATTAATGCTTTATTTGACGCTGTAGAATCGCGTGCACTTGAAGAAATTAAACGCAAAAATGATGAAAAACGAGGCCTCTACTCGCTTGATGGCTTAGTTAATAAAAGTGCCCACTAAGGCCTTTTAACCAACTGATTAAAGTTAGTAAACGCCTGTTTGCTAACTTTACCTCTTACTTTATTTACCTTCCCTATTTAATATACTTTTTATTGCACTATTTTTGGTCGCAAACACTTACCTATAAATTTAAAAAAAGATACTATGCCGCCATTAATATCGGAGGGGTTTAGCTTTTATACTCCCTGCATTACATAACTAATTGATAGAGTTACTCAACTCAAGGAAAATAATGCATTCATCTACGAAAGAACTCTTACTCGCTGTTTTTTGTATATTGCTCGCTATGGTAACTATCCAATCTGGTGCCTCGCTTGCCAAGCAACTCTTCCCTATTGTAGGCCCTGAAGGGACTACTGCACTGCGTTTAGGTTTTTCTGCCACTATTTTATGCCTGATTTTTAAACCGTGGAAACACTTACCTGCCGCAGGCCAACGATTTCCTATTTTAATTTACGGCCTGAGCCTCGGCGGTATGAACATTTTGTTTTATTACGCCATAGAGCGTATTCCACTGGGTATTGGCGTTGCACTTGAATTTACCGGCCCATTAGCAGTTGCATTATTTTCATCGCGCCGTAAGCGTGATCTATTTTGGGTAGGCTGTGCTATTGCGGGCATTTTATTATTACTGCCTGATATGAAAGGCCAAGAAAGCCTAGATCCGGTTGGCGTTATATTGGCGCTTGCCGCTGGTGCATGTTGGGCAGGTTATATTCTTTTTGGTAAAAAAACCGGTAATCAAGGCTCTGGTGGTGCAACTGTGGCTATGGGTATGACTATTTCGGCCATTGTACTTGTGCCCTATGGCGGAATTTTGCAAGCCTCTTCATTCAGTTGGGATATTATTCCGTTAGGTATTGCTATTGCAGTACTCTCAAGCGCCCTGCCGTATACCCTAGAAATGATCACTTTGCGTAATATGTCGTCGCAAGGCTTTAGTATTATGATGAGTTTAGAGCCCGCAATTGCAGCATTAGCCGGATTACTCATATTAGGCGAACTATTGTCTATTTGGCAGTGGCTGGCAATATTACTGGTAATTATTGCCTCTGTTGGTAGCTCGTTTTCAAACGCAAAAAAACAGACTACTTAGTTAACTACCAAATAACCTAAATAATCTAAATAAAGTCACCACGCAACATGGTGACTTTATTATGTTGTATCCGGTAATTTTTTAACTCACAGCCTTACTTGGCTTTTTAGTTGTAACCAAATAGCCAATCAACGAAATAAGCGGCATGCCCGTCGCGACCAGAGCAATACCTGTCCACCCGCACGCTTCATATAATGGGCTGGCAATAAGCGAGCCTACTGCGCCACCTACAAATATACTCGTCATGTAAATAGCGTTTAAACGCGCACGGCTTTGCGGCTCTAGTGCATACACTGCACGTTGACCCAATACCATATTGGCCTGCACAGCAAAATCAATAAATACACCGGTTAATGCCAATACTATAATGCCGTAAGGTAGCTCAAATAAACTTGGTAAAAAGCACACTGCTGCAATTACTTTGGCCAGTAACGATACCTGATGTGTATAGCCTTTATCTGCCAAGCGACCAACAATGGGGGCAGCTACAGCACCTGCCGCACCCACTAATGCAAACAATGCTATTTCTGATTGCGATAAACCATACTCACGGGCAAGCACAACCGGTACGCTCGTCCAAAATAAACTGAACGATGCAAACATTAATGCTTGAAAAAGTGAACGTTGGCGCAGCACTGGTTGGCTAATCATTAACTGTTTAAGCGATTTTAATAACTTAAAATACGTTGTTTTATGGGTAGGTTGCCTGCTTGGAATAGCACAATAAATCACGCCTGCAATAAACACCATACACCCTGCTGCAAAGTAAAATACAGCACGCCAACCAAAGTGATCGGCTATTAAGCTCGATATTGGCCTTGCAAGCAAAATACCTAACAGCAAACCTGCCATAATATTACCAAGCACCTGTCCGCGTTTTTCATCCGACGATAAATGCGCAGCAAGCGGAATAAGAACCTGAACAGACACCGAGCTTATACCTATCATCAAACATAAAATAAGCATTACATTAGGTGAATCAGCCAATGCCGTACCCACTAAACTTAAAAACGACACAGCGAGCGTTATAAGCATTAAGCGTTTGTTTTCTATTAAGTCAGCTAAAGGCACTAAAAAAAACAAACCTAAGGCATAACCTATTTGTGTAAGCGATACGATAAGGCTGGCACTATGCGAGCTTAACCCCACCTCTGGTGCTAGTAACTCAATGATAGGTTGAGCGTAGTAAATATTGGCAACAATAAGGCCGCAGCACAAAGCAATAATAGTGACGAGTGTATTGCTAAGTGGTTGTGGTGAAACGCCTGTTTGGGTCATGTGTATCCTACTTTACAAAAATAATAAAACCCAACCAGCAAACGCTGATTGGGTTTTTACAAAAAACTAAACTTTACTTAATTGGGGATGGCTGCCCATGTGGGCTTGAGCGTAAATACTGTTTAGGTGCAGTCACTGTAGCACCAAGCTCTGCAGCAACATGCCACGGCCAATGCGGGTTATATAAAATACCACGCGCAAGTGCTACGCCATCGGCTTGCTGCTCACTAATAATATCTTCGGCTTGTTGCGCCTCAGTGATTAAACCAACGGCTATTACAGGCATTTTAACAACGTTTTTTATCGCTGTTGCAAATGGCACCTGAAAATTAGGTTTTACTGGTATTTGTTGCTCAGGGCTTAAACCCGCCGTACTTACATGAATAAAATCACAGCCGAGTTCATCAAGCGCTTTACTAAGCACTATCGATTGCTCTAAATCCCAGCCGCCTTCAACCCAATCGGTTGCCGAGATACGCACACCCACTGCTTTTTCACTTGGGAATACCGCGCGTACTGCTTTAAATACCTCAAGCAATAAGCGCATTCTGTTTTCTAGGCTACCACCGTAGTTGTCATCGCGCTTGTTTGAAAGTGGCGACAAAAACTGGTGTAACAGGTAACCGTGCGCACCATGTAGCTCGATTAAATCAAGGCCGAGTTCATCAGCGCGTTTAGCTGCACTGACAAAGTCTTCAATTAGTGAGTCAATATCGGATTGGCTCATTGCTTTTGGTACTGGGCTGTTAGCGTCGTACGCAATTGCCGAAGGGGCGAGCGTTTGCCAGCCATTAACATCATCAGGTGCAATGGCATCGCCACCGTCCCATGGTTTTTCAGTTGATGCTTTGCGCCCAGCATGCGCTAACTGAATACCAATAGGCATAGGGCTGTATTGCCTTACTGCTTTTAGGCTTTTGTCTAGTGCTTGTTGAGTTTCGTTATTCCAAAGCCCTAAATCGCCATAGCTAATACGCCCTTCTGGGTTTACTGCTGTTGCTTCTAAAATAAGTAATCCTGCACCACTTAAACTCAATTGGCCCAAATGAATAGTATGCCAATCGCTAGCAGCGCCATTGTTTGCTGAATACTGGCACATGGGTGCAATAATAATACGGTTATCTAACGTTACTTGCCCAAGTGATAAAGGCGAAAATAGTTGGCTCATTGTTAATCCTTAAAAACACGCACAAAAAAGTGCGAACAAAACAAAAAAAAGAATACGAAGCGGCAATCAAACACGCTCACTCAATAACTTACACAGTTACTTATAATTCCGACTTAACACTCTTAATGGGGATAAAAATATACTTTAATAGTGCTGATAAAAGCATAACTAATAACATTATAAACTATCAATTTTAATGTAATAATTTGTTTAACGAGCACATCATAAAGCCATTTTTAAAAAATGAATGACTATTTACCTTTAAACAAGAGTGCGATTTTTAACCTAGCTGTACCTAATAGGACTAAGCTATTGCTTATATTGCCTATTAACTAAATACCCCCCACAAACAAAATATATTTATTCTATAAAAGTGAATTAAAATTCAATTTAAATATTCCAAGCTACTTCACTCCCTGATAAACTGCTAACTTAATTTACTAATGTAAAACATTTGAACCGGGGATCACTTTTTATGTTTAAACCAAGCTTGTTAACCTTGGCTATTTCGAGCGCTGTTTCTAGCGTATTTTTATTGCCTAATGCCGCACTTGCTCAAGAAGAAGTTGCAGCTAAAAACAAATCACTCGAAGTAATCGAAGTTACAGCAACAAGGCGCAGCGGCTCTGTGCAAAATGCACCGCTAAATATTACAGCCCTTGATGCAGATATTATGAAAGATCAAAATATCAATGAGCTTGCCGATGTAGCGCGCTGGGTACCTGGTTTAACAATTACCGATCAAGGTGGTCGCTCAGGCTCGCCTATTATTGTTCGTGGTTTAAATACCAATTCATCTGGTCCATCATCAGATGGCGGCACGGTATCTACTTACATTAACGAAATTCCGGTTTCGGTAGATATGCGCCTAGTAGATATTGAGCGTGTTGAAGTATTAATTGGGCCACAAGGCACCTTATATGGTGCAGGCACATTAGGCGGTGCAATTCGTTACATGCTTAAACAACCTGAGCTTGATTTTACATCGCTTGAAGTTTACGGCGACCTGTTTCAAACAAAAGAAAGTGACTCTCTAGGTGGCGAAGGTGGTTTTATATTTAACCTTCCTATTATCGAAGATAAATTAGCGGTACGCGCCAGCTTAAATGTATATGAAGATCCGGGTTTTATCGATTACGGCTATGTAGTACGTGAACCTGGCGTATCGTTGCCAGATCCAGATTGGAGCGACAGCTCAGCAGTTAATAACAACCTTAAAAATGTAAAAGACGCCAACGGCGAAACCACCACAACAGGTCGTATTTCCGTACGCTTTAAACCAAATGAATCGTTTGAAGGTACGCTAAACTACTTTTACCAAAACCAAGACAGCGAAGGCCGCTCGATTGTTCATTACAACAGCCTTAATGCAAACAACGGTTTAAGCGACGTAATAGGTAAATACGAATCGGCTTATCGCTTTGAAGAGCCGCGCGAGAAAAAAGATCAATTACTAAGCCTCGAACTAAAAGCCGACCTAGGTTTTGCAGAGCTAGTATCGGCAACCGGTATTTCGAGCTTTGATGCCGACGGTCAACGCGATCAAACAGACTTACTAATTCGTCTTGATTACGGTTATGAAGAGTTTCCTTCGTTTTCAACGTTTACCCGTGAAATTGACGAAGAAGATACCTTTACTCAAGAAATTCGCTTAGTGTCGCAAGGCGACAGCGACTTTAACTGGATTGTGGGTGGCTTTTACAACAAAACAGAAACCGAAGCATCAAGCCGAGAGTTTACCCCTGGGTTTGACCAATTCGCTATCGATAACTTTGGTGGCGAGCAGCTAAGACCTGACTCATTAGAATACTTAGAGCTTACAAAAAGTACCGTCACTGAGTCTGCACTATTTGGTGAAGTTGGCTACCAAGTTACCGACAAATTAGATGTGACCATTGGTGCCCGTTTTTACAAATACGATATAGAGTCGCAAGCGGCTTTTGACTTTCCTCTAGCCAATACATTGTATGGTGGAGTAGATCCTGACAAAATTACCGTTGCATACGAAAAAGACGAAGCAGGCGATAACGGTAACTTATTTAAATTTAATGCTAAATACCAGTTCACTGACTCAGTAATGGGCTATGTAACAGTAAGCGAAGGCTTTAGAATTGGCGGTTCAAACGGTTTAGTGTCTTGCCCTGATCCAATTGTTGAGGATCAACAAACAGGTTGTGGTAAACCTGACGAATTATTATATGAAGCCGACACCACAACAAACTACGAGCTAGGCTTTAAAAGTACATGGTTTAGAAGCCAGCTACACTTTAACGCCGCGTTATTTAACGTAGATTGGGATGATGCACAAATTACAGGCGCTACAGATATAGGTCAATTAACGTACCTTTCAAACGCAGGCAGCGCTAATGCAAGAGGGGTAGAAATTTCAACCCGTGCTATTTTATCTGACTCGTTTTCAGTTTACGCAACCTATGCTTACACAAAAGCAGAGCTAACATCAGACGCACCATTTTTGTTTAATGCCGATGGTACCGATGGCGCAGAAGACGGCGACCGTTTACCAGGCTCACCTGAAAATCAATTTTCTATGGGTGTAAACTATCAAACAGACGTGTTTAACGACAAAACGCTTGATATTAACTACGGTTTAACCGCGCAAAGCGACGTGCTTTCAAGAGTAGGGCTTCGTGATAACGGCGAAACACTACCAGGTTACAGCTTAAGTAATATATCAGCTAAATTAACAGCTGATGCATGGTCAACTACGCTATATGTTGATAACCTATTCAACAAATACGCGGTTACATCCGTTCGTCGTTCAGATGAAGACATAACATCAGCTAATGGCGCCGACATACAACGTAACTACGGCCATTACATTAATCGCCCGCTTACGGTAGGTGTTAAATTTAACTACAAATTTGAAATATAATTTAAGCGACTTTTAAACAGTCTCACTTTTTAAATACTGTTTTAAGGCTCAAATTTATTTGAGCCTTTTTATTTTCTTTTACAAAATAATAATTACCAAAACCATGCAGCCAAATTTAAAGCAACTTCATCAAAGCGCAATACACTCCCTAAACCAAGGTAAAATAGAGCAAGCACACAAAGCCCTAGTGGAGTTAGTGACACTCAAACCAGACTTTGCTGATGGGTATTTTTTGTTAGCTATGGTTAATTTAACTGTTGGGCAAATACACAAAGCAATAAAGCTCATCGAAAAAGCCCTTACCCTTGGCCAAAGTATTGAATACACCGCGCAACTTGCTAAATGTTACGCACTTACTGGCGAATTACAAAAAGCAAAAAACACCGCACTATCGGTGCCATTAAAGCAAATAACTAAAGCCCTTGATGCCGACACACTCGGCGTTGCACTTACTCAAGCAGGCATTCACGAACACGCACTTAACTACTTTGAGCGCGCTATTACACTGGCTACAGCGGCTAACAAAGCTCAACCTCCGTTTTATTATAACTACGGTGTAAGCGCTAAGTTTTTAGGGCTATTTGATAAAGCCCAACACGCTTTTGAAAATGCCATAGCGCTTAACCCGCTGCACCACCAAAGTCATTTTGCATTAAGTGATTTAACTAAAGTAAGCAAGCAAAACAATCATATTGAGCGCTTAAAAACCGTAGCTGAGCAAATCACTCATCCCGATGCAAAACTACACATTGGCCACGCACTTGCAAAAGAGTACCAAGACATAGGTAAGTTTGATGATGCGTTTAAAAGCCTAGAGCAAGGTAAGGCGGCTAAACGTGCTATGCAGCCGTTTGATCATAAAAGCTCAACCGCATTATTTGAACACATTAAACATTTAAGTGAGCAGCATAAACACGCGCTTACACAAGGTAACCCAACGGCAGAGCCTATTTTTGTATTAGGTATGCCCCGCTCTGGCACCACATTGGTTGAGCGTATTTTATCGAGCCACAGCGACGTACAATCGGCCGGAGAATTACAAGACTTTGGCCTAAGCGTTAAAAAGTTAAGCCAGACTCAAACACCGCATGTACTCGATACTCAAACTCTCACTCAAGCGTATGAGCTTGATTTTAATCAGCTTGGGACAACTTATTTAAACGCGACTCGCGTAATAACAGGCAGCCATAAACACTTTATTGATAAGCTCCCGTTTAACTTTTTTTATATCGATTTAATAACCAAAGCACTGCCAAACGCCAAAATAATTTGTATGCTGCGCGATCCAATGGACACCTGTATTGGCAACTATCGCCAATTATTTACCATTAATAACCCCTACTACGCGTACTCGCTCGACTTACTCGACACAGCAAAATTTTACAGCCGTTTTTACAAACTAATGCAGCACTTTAGTACCCTGCACAGCAATATAAAATTAGTAAAATACGAAGAATTAGTCGCACAGCCCGAGCAACAAATTAAAGAGTTAGTCAGCTTTTGTAACTTAGAGTGGCAGGAGCAATGTATAGATTTTCACTTAAACACCGCACCGGTTTCTACAGCAAGTAAAATGCAAGTACGCCAACCACTTAACAATAAAGCAATTGGGCGCTGGAAAGCATTTAAGCCACATACTAATAAAGCAGTGGAGTACCTTTTAAAACAAGGTATTAGTATTGAGTAAGGGTTTTATAGCTGGGAGTTAAATGAGTGGACTTAGGGGGTAGTCCGCTTTGTGCCATAAGCGGACTGTCGTAACCTTAGACTCTTGTTAGCTACCATTTACACTAAACCCCGCACTAATTAATTCAGCATCTAGTTCATTTTTCCAATTACCCGCAGCATCCATAGATACATATACAACACCACTAATATCATTTGGTGTTTCTACGGTTCCTTTAACAAGTGCAGCAACTCTTGAACGAGATAATTTAGCTATTAAATACCCATGCTCAAAAACTACGTTTTGCCTTGCACGCCATTTATAAGTTAAAGAATCTCTTTTTGCTCCGATATCGCATTCAGTATACAAAACAATACCGAATCCAACGTTACTGTAATGATCGATTTTCTCTATTATCGTTCTACCACCACTAGCTTGAAGGTGAAGAATTATAGGTTCAAGCCCCTTAGATTCAACATAAGCTTTCACATCATTTTTGGCGTGTTCATCATGCCCATGAACGATAAAAACTTGATCTTTATTAAATTCAGAACCATCAGTTGGTGGTTTATTTGGTGCGATAAATTCAGGTACTTCAACTTCACTGGTGTCATCTAGTTTATTTTCAGATAGAGCTCGGTATAAATCTGTATTTTTAACCGCCCAATGAGTTCTATAAAATTCGAAATCATCAATTCCTAATTCAAGGGCTAACTTTTCAATGTCAGCAGGAGGTATAACACCAATACTTTGATCTCTTTCAAAAGTTATGCGGTAGTCTCTGCCCGAGCCTGTTATGTTTACTATTTTGGCGATAAAGGCACCATCGGCATAGTGCTCTTGCATAAAAAGAGCAGGAAAACTTTTAATTTCACGTACTGCATCAGGATTGAGAACCCGATATCTCATTTGAGTTTCAGAATCGGTATATTCCAAAAATCGTGACGAAGATACGACAACTTCATTTTCAGAGTCCGACGGACCAACATATCCTATTATCAGGTTATACATAACTTTCCTTGGTAGCTAACGCCTAAATCAGGTGCGCCGAAGGCGTCACCTGGACTTTCTTGTTATGTGCGATTATAAAAAATATGGGTTTGCTAGCTAATATGTGTAGTTAGCATTTTTCAAATACCACCTTTCATTATGGTTGATCTATATCAGCCATAACTTGCAATAAGGCGACAGTGATTATCCAATTTTGTTAGAAATGTGTTAATACTCGTTTGAGGCGTCAAGTTCCTATATTGTCCTGTAATTGACTGAGATTGATCGGCAATAATTAGTGCTGCTGCCGTGTAAATGTTTTTTAAAACCAATTTTTTACAAAGCAAGTCATATCGTTCTAAGTATGAAACTCCCTGAACTCTAGGATAAATACCCAATGCATTGGGTCGATAAGTTGTACCTCTAATCGTTTCATCTGCAAGAAAGCCAGGCATTACTGGAAAGTGGTTCATATTAATAGATGGAAAGTTACGACTAGCTACAGAATCTTCTACTAGAATCAGGTAGCCTGTAAATATTTCAGCATCAGTTCCAAAAGCTCCTTCTTCGATAGCGGTGTGGAGATCAGTGCCGCTACCAAGAACTTCTTCTGTCCTGTTATTAAAGTTATTCCCAATTGATCCAACTTGAGATTTCAATTCAATAGCTGCAACTAAACGCCCCCTAGAAACGGCGACCACATCCCAGGACTTATGGGGTCTAAAATATCCAGGTAGTTGGGAAGCCTGCTTATTTGTGTGTATTTGTACCTCAGGTATTCCTGAGTGCAAAATAACTGAGTTAATGACTTCAATAAATCCATCTAAAGTTTTTCCACCAAGAACCCCTTGCCCTCCAGATCTAACATTCCAGAAGTTTCTAACCGCATTATTTATCATATTCGACATTTAGTACCCTAGTATCTGTTTTTCACTTTCAGAAAAATTATACAGCGAAAAAACAATTTTCTTAGCCTCTGAAAGATCACCAACTACAGCAGCATTTTCTAGCCGAAGTCTGGTTGTTATGGAAATATTTTTCCATTGTGGTAAACGAATTTTCCTCAAATGTTGCGCTTGAAATCTTAAATTTCCACCTGAAACCTTTGTTGAATATACAGAAACAAACAACTGCCCTAAACCTGATAGGAGAACTGCTTGCAACGCCCTTAAGCTCCAAGATTTTGAACATATATAATAGATTGAGTTATTAGGATGAAATCCTTCACTATATATTACAGTTAGTTGTGATTTTATATCTGGTATTAACAATTTAGCTTTATCAGCACGTTCAGGATATACGCGATCAATAGTTTTAAACCATGCATCCGGTTGCTTTTTAGCAATGTGTCTAGACTTTAGTACCTCGGAATGTATTTCTAGGTATGATTGTAGTTTTGGAAAGCGTTCTAAGTCAATAACACCATTTTCGTCGTAAGTATTAATAAGAAACTGTTGTGCATCTCGGTGATATCCGTCCTTTAGATCTCCAGCCTTCACCATAGGGATTTTACGGCACTGCTCAATATCAAGATTGCCATCTACAACATATACTTTATTATTTCCAGTCGCAGCACCAATGTAAATTTTACAACCAGTATCTTCGATTAATGGAAACTCACTTTCTAATCTATTGATTAACTTTAACTCATCGGGCGAGCCAAACATCCAAGGTTTATCAGAGTTCACAACATCTTTTCTTACAATAGCGCCTTCGAAGTCAACGATATTTCTATTTAATGATCTAGCTACCAAATTAGAGAATAATTCATCAATGTTTGGATTATGAATGATGATGGTTTGTTTATTGCTTTGCTTGGAGATTTGCGTTATTGCTGGGTATGTAAGTACCTCTGCTTTAAAAGCATTTTGCCCATACAAATCGACAAATAGATCAAGTTGATATGAATTGGAAATATATTTTCTCAGGGATGATCCATATCTGTTTTTCGTCCATCGATCTGTACAAATAAAAGAAAGAACACCTTTATTATTGAGTAAGGATAAGGATTTTTCAAAGAATGCAATATAAATATCTGCTCTTTCTTTCATCGTAGAAAATGTTTTTCTATATGCTTTAAGCAGATCTACAGGTATGTTTTCAATTCTGATGTAGGGAGGGTTCCCGATAACATGTGTAAAACGGGACTGCTTTTCCTCAAGTAAAAAGTCAGTATTTTTATACCATTGCTCAACAAGTTCTTTGGAGTCTTCAAAGCTGAAGGTAGAATTTAATATCTCAAGCGTTTTTCTTTTGGCGTTTGAAATATTCTCACTTGAAATGTCATAGGCTGTGACTAATGAATTGAATCTACCGCCATTTACAATCCCGTTTAATGATGCTTTTTTGCAAAGCTCTTTAGCTATTGCTAATACGAAATCACCTTGACCACAAGATGGCTCTAATATTTTTGTTTCCGTAAGCAGTATGGCTTGATCAATTCCTGAGGTCTTAATCATAAAATCAACGATGTTTGGTTTGGTAAATACCTCACCCTTTTCAGCTCCAGAATCACCCCAAGCTAATGCGCATTTAGTTAACAACTCGTTTTCGCTTAAAATATTCACTGGTTCTGCTTAAGCCTTAAATAAATGGTGGGAAATTTTATCATAAAATCCCCATAAATTAGATTTGGCATAAATATATTATGCTGAAGTGATAAGTGGGTGTTACATTATTGCACTCGACAGATGCTCGTTTATCCGAGGAAGCACATAACATCTTTGTCAGGGGCCTCTTTCCCTATGTAGTGCGAAGACATCCTTATTTAGTTAACTTATATTAATAGCAAATACTATAAGTTATTGCCAACTATAAATATTACTCTTCCTCCGGCCTATATAAACATGTAAAAAAGAAGAAAGTTTTCTCTTATTCTTACTAAGTTAATGACAACTTCCCTAGGTGACGGCTTATCGCTCATACCCGAATTGTTTTGTAGCGAGCTAAGCTTAAAACTCCATAAACACCGGAGTACAACTAATGCACCAGTTAACTATATATCAGCCTAAAGAGCCTTGGAATAAAAATAAGCTTGTAGGACAAAAGTTACCTCTAAAATTACAGCAAATATGGGCTATCCGAATACGACTGGAACTTTTTCATAAAATAAGAGATCTAGCGCTATTCAACCTAGCCATAGATAGCAAACTAAGAGGGTGTGATTTAGTATCACTAAAAGTTAATGACATTGCACATGGTAAAACAATCCAATCACGGGCAATAGTCGTTCAAAAAAAGACTGGTATGCCTGTTCAATTTGAAATTACTGGAAACACAAGGAAATCAATTATGGCGCTCATAGAGCAATTTACTCTCAGTTCTTATGATTACTTGTTTAAGTCACGAATTCATTCCTCTGAACATCTTTCAACCCGTCAATATGGACGCATAGTTGATTCTTGGGTCACCTCAATTGGGTTAGATAAGACTCAATATGGCACTCATTCTATGAGACGTACTAAACCATCGCTAATTTACAAAAAAACTAAAAATTTAAGAGCCTGTCAGCTTCTACTTGGCCATAGAAAACTAGAGAGCACTGTCAGATACTTGGGAATAGAAGTTGATGATGCGTTAGAAGTATCAGAACAGATCGATGCTTAAGTATGAACCAATGCCAGACCTGAAGTAAGCGTCTGGCATTGGTTTCTAAAAAAATGTTAATCCACGTTACTTTGTTCTAAGAAAATTATAATGGAGCTGTATCAATATTGATTTGATAAGGCTTACTGACAAACTCAGCCATTTTTATACACTCCTTAACTGCAAATCCTCGTCCTTTGTAGTTTGCGAAAGCAATATGAGTATTATCAGTTAACACTGCATATAATCTATAGTCATGTGTGTAGCCTTTTCTAGGTATAGCTTTAAAGCCTTTAATATCTGATAGTTTATACACACGTTTAAAAATAGTATATAAACTACTCGACTTTAATTCTAAGGTTTGCTTTGCGAGATCAAAACGACATACATAGCCACCAAACAGACCACTCCACCCTAGCCAGCATATAAACCCAGATACCCATATCGGTAATGATTTTGCTTCATCAGAATTGAACACATTAATTAGTCCGATAAATAAAAAGAAACCACACAACAAAACTAGCAATAATCTAGTTAACCTTGGTTGTCGATAAATAGCTAGCTCACTAGATAGTTCTTTAAAATACATTACAGCACTCCGTATTTAACTAAGCCCGCAATGGCTGTAAAAACAAAAAATGGCAGGGATAGTTTTATTAGCGATTTGCGATTCCATATTTCAATGAAAACAGGATCTTCACTATTAAAATCTACATCTTCCAGATGAGATTTTGAATTAGCTTTTTTAGTACCATGAGTAATTTGAGGTGAGCTATATAATTCACTTTGAGCAAACTTTATCGGTGTTTTATTTGGCCAATCCGATATGGATTCAACAGCAGTAGTATTATATTTTGTATTTAAAAACGAAATGAACATCTTAGCATCTGTATACTGTTTAAATTCATATAACTGATCAACAAACTTAATTTGATAAGGGCCTTGCGCGCCTATACTACTCAATTCAAATGATAGTGTATCAAACGATGTAACAACTTTACTTCTTTGAAAGCAACCCCATAATGCGGTTTTTAAATTAAGCTGTTTTTCTGTCACGTTAAACTCTAAACGGCTCTTTCGACCAAAAAGCAATATAGATATACTTAAAAAGAAGCTTGCAGAAGTCGCGAAGAAAATACTTTCCCCTCCTTCGCTTGCAACTGTCATCACAATGCTGATAATTCCAGGAATAAGCATAATAAACGCAAAAATTTTGCTTGTCATTTCGCGTCTTGAGGGCATTGATGTATTACCACTTTGATCTGTTTTGAGGACTTTTTTTATAAGCTTGGATAGATTGTTATATTCCATTACTTCAACCTTAAAATTAATTATTACCTTATTTACATTAACATAAAGTAGCTAAGTAAACCTTATCTCACGATACTCATATCGCTCCTTATACAGGAGCAAAATTATTATTTACAAGACAACAGTTAATCCAAGTCAGGAAAACCTTAAATGCATTTGATATAAAAAGATGACCGTCCGGTTATCGCTCTAAGCCGACTAATGGATACATGCAATTTGCAAATACTCAATACTTTAAAAGCCTTTGCTTTATACCAAGCTGAAGGGTAACTCCAGCAGCACATTATTTTGTGATTATAGGGGCTTATTATTCTGTTTTTAAAACCATACCTTTCGATTGGGCAAATATCACTAGCGCAAATACTATTTCGGTTATCCCGCCAATAAAGGCGCCGATTACAAAATTGGCATTTAATACAATACACAACATGCCAAAAAACATAAGCGAAGCACCTAAAATCCAGTACACTTTCATGCCATATAAAGTGTTGAAAACTAAATAGCGAACACCAATTATCATCAGCATTATTGAATAAAACCATTCAGCTTGAAGTTTTGCTACGTAAAACGCTAAAAACAAACCAACAAATAAAATAATAGTGCTTTCTAAGGCCAATTTACCTAATGGGTTTTTAGGGTCATGATTGCCAGAGCGTTTAAGAGCTTTTGAAAGTAGCATGGCTAAAGGATGTATAAACATACCACCAAAAAACAAAGTAAGCATACTCGATTGATTTGAATGCAGTAATGCGACAAAGCCAGCTATACACCAAACCAAGCCAGACACTAATACACCGGTTCCACCACCGAAGTATGCGAGGTTCATATTTTGTTGCGCATCTTCAAACTTCATAAAAACCCTTAATTTTAGAAATATCCCTAATTTAATATTATCGCATCGTTATTAGTTACAAATCGTTACTCGAATACACACTTAAAATAGGGAATTTATAATCGGCAAACGATACAGTTACCGATTGTGTTTCGTTGCCTTTGAAACCGAGTTTAAATTCCATTGGCATGAATCGGCTGCCGTCAGCAAAAAGTGCAAGTAAGTGCTCCTCGCCTAATTCTCGATTGCCCGACGATAAGTTAGTTAGCGTTATAACAGCCCAGCGTTCGCCCTCTTCATTGCTCATTAATACATAATTAACGATTTTAAAATCCCCTTTTTTAGGGGTTATGTTGCTATCGTTTGCAAACGATAAGTGCATGCTATTTGGTACTGCACGGTCAACATTTAGCGCTTTAATAGAGTCGGCTTGGGTTGCCCACGAAAGCACCAATAAAATGATCACTAAGGCTTTATTCACTGTTAGTTCCTTTTTATCACCAAGTAGAATACCTAGTAAATTACATAACAATAACTGTTTAAATTATATTCGCATTCCATACCTATTATGTAAACAAACAATCATCGCAATTTTACCCAGCGCTTTGGCTGCGCCGCTGCAGACTAAGCGCTCATTCAGTTTGCTTGCGCTACTTTAGGGTAATAACGAGTGATAAGAGTAAATAATTAAAGCTAACTTAAAGTAAAAAGCGCGATTAAACAGGAGTATAAACGTATGGCAAGCACACATAAAAACTCAACAATGGATTTATCTGATCCCAGTAATAGCATTCAAGTAAGAGGGGCACGCGTTCACAACTTAAAAAATGTAGACGTTGATTTACCTCGTAACGCATTGGTTGTTTTTACAGGAATATCGGGCTCTGGAAAGTCGTCGCTTGCGTTTGGAACGCTGTTTGCTGAGTCGCAGCACCGTTATCTTGATTCAGTATCGCCTTACGCCCGAAGGTTGATAGATCAAGTTGATGAGCCCGATGTTGATTCTATTGAAGGGCTACCGCCTGCCGTTGCTTTGCAGCAGCAACGCGGCGCACCGTCGGTTCGCTCATCCGTTGGCAGCATAACAACTATTTCTAACGCGCTACGTATGCTTTACTCACGCGCAGGTGAATACCCAAAAGACCAAGGTATACTTTATGCTGATGCGTTTTCGCCGAATACGCCACAAGGTGCGTGCCCAGAATGCTCAGGAATAGGCCGAGTGTTTGAAGTAACCGAAAAGCTACTTGTGCCAGACGATACAAAAACTATTCGCCAGCGCGCCATTGAAGCGTGGCCACCAGCATGGCAAGGTAAAAACCTAAGCCGTATTCTTACTTCCCTTGGTTATGACATAGACACACCTTGGAACAAACTTTCTAAAAAAGCACGGGATTGGATTTTATTTACCGACGAAACACCTACTGTGCCGGTATACCCAGATTACACCTATGAGCAAACACAGAATGCGATAAAAAATAACGAAGATCCAAGCTACATGGGAACTTTTTCAAGCGCTAAACGCTTTGTTTTACAGTCTTTTGCTACTACCCAAAGCCCGCGTACTAAAAAGCGCGTATCGCAGTTTATGCAAATATCGCAGTGCCCTACTTGCCAAGGTAAAAAATTAAAACAAGCATCGTTAAGTGTTAAATTTGCAGGGCTCGATATTGGCGAGCTATCTCAACTTACATTAAACGAACTTGCTAAAAAGCTAAGTAACGCCGCCAGCACCAAAGTAAATAAGAATACAAAAAATCCAGAGCAAGCCATTGTTACGCAGCGCATTGCCAGTGACATTCTCACTCGTATTGAAGCACTAACCATGCTTGGTTTAGGGTACTTGTCGCTTGAGCGTACAACGCCAACGCTCTCACCCGGAGAACTACAACGATTGCGACTTGCCACACAAATTCGCTCTAAATTATTTGGGGTGGTTTACGTGCTAGATGAACCTTCAGCGGGTTTACACCCTGCCGACACACAAGCACTTTTAAAAGCGCTCGACGAGTTAATAGCGGCTGGCAATTCTGTATTTGTTGTTGAGCACGATGTTAGCGTTGTTAAACATGCCGATTGGATTGTTGATGTAGGCCCTGATGCAGGTGTGCATGGTGGCGACATTATTTACAGCGGCCCTGTTGAAGGGTTAAGCAAAGTAAAAAATTCGCACACTGCCCGCCACCTTTTTGCTAAAAATGTCAGTCAAGAGTCTACTCAAAACAGCGCGCAAAAAAAGGAGCAAAGGCAGCCAAAAGCGTGGTTAAAATTAGCTGATATTGAGCGTAACAATCTTAAAAAACTCAATGCAGAATTTCCATTGGGTGTTATGACAACCGTTACTGGGGTTTCGGGCTCTGGTAAATCAAGCCTAGTAAGCCAAGCACTAGTAGAGCTTGTTTACGAAGCACTTGGGCAAAAAATAATAACGGAAGCGCCAACCGACGAAGCCGACTTACTCGAACAGGAGCTGCAAACACACACCAGCGGAAAAATCATTGAAGGTATAAATAATATAAGCCGCCTAATTACCGTAAATCAAAAAGCGATTGGCCGTACCCCTCGTTCAAACTTAGCTACCTACACGGGTTTGTTTGATCACGTGCGTAAACTATTTGCTTCAACCCAAAAAGCAAAAGAGCGCCGTTACGATGCCGGTCGTTTTTCGTTTAATGTAGCTAAAGGCCGTTGTAAAAACTGTGAAGGCGTTGGCTTTGTAAGTATAGAACTGCTGTTTTTACCAAGCGTTTACTCACCTTGCCAAGTGTGTCATGGCAAACGTTATAACGAGCAAACACTTGAGGTTACATATCGTGATAAAAACATAAGCGATATCCTTAATTTAACGGTTGAAGCGGCGCATACCTTTTTTGAAAACGAACCTGCAATACTGCGAGCACTCGATGCACTTATGCAAGTAGGTCTTGGGTATTTACGTTTAGGGCAACCTGCAACTGAGCTTTCTGGCGGTGAAGCGCAACGTATTAAATTAGCCACCGAGCTGCAACGTGCGCAGCGCGGCAACACGCTTTATGTTCTTGATGAACCAACCACAGGGCTGCATCCATCTGATGTATCAATGTTAATGTCACAGTTAAATAAATTAGTTGATGCTGGCAATACCGTTATTATGGTTGAACACGATATGCAAGTAGCCCGTAATAGTGACTGGGTAATTGATGTAGGCCCTGGTGCTGGTGAAGAAGGCGGCTTAATTGTAGCGCAAGGTTCACCCGAAAAAGTGGCAAGCGTAAAGGCGAGTAAAACCGCACCATTTTTACTTAAATAGTTAATAGATGACGCTTTTAGTTGTATAAAAGCGTCATCTATATATGGTAGTTAACGCTGAAAATAACAGCTTGAGATAGATTAATTATCCAAAGTTCAGGTTTACTAATACATCCCGTTTTTATCTTGGTAACCAATCTGAAATAGCTTTACCTATTTCGTGCGGTGAATCTTCTTGAATATAGTGAATACCGCTTACGGTTACCTCAGTTAGGTTTGGCCATGTGCGCACAAAATCTCTTGCGTAACCAACTAAAAATGCACCCGGTTCAGCATTAATAAATAGCTTTGGAATATCGTGAGAGTTAGCTAAATAGCTCGCATAGCTTTTAACTAAAGCCACGGTATCGGCAGGCTCTCCAGCAATGGGCAGTTGGCGAGGCCCTGCTAAAATTGCACGGCGATCTTCTCCTGCATTTATAAAGGGTCTGCGATACTCATCATGCTCTGCTTGAGTTAATTTGCGTGCAATGGTCGCTGGTAATATTGTTTCAATAAAAAAGTTGTCATCAAGCACCATTTTTTCACCCTCAGCTGAGCGCATAGTGCCAATAGGGCCGTGCAAATCTTTAGGAAAATCGTCCCATGTTGGAAAGTCAGTAACAATTGCTTCCATAAACGCAATTGCTTTTACAGCATCACGATGTGTATTAGCCCAGTTAAAACCAACGCCTGAACCCCAATCGTGCAGCACCAAGGTAACGTTATTATTTACACCCAACGCTTCTAAAAGTGCAAATGTGTATTTGCTGTTTTCAGCAAGTGAGTAGCTGCCTTCATGGGTGTTATCTAACTTTTGTGAATCTCCTAATCCAATCATATCGATAGCAATTAAACGCCCTTTTCCTTGCAAATAGGGCATAACGTTTCGCCAAAGGAAGCTAGATGTAGGGTTACCATGTAAAAATACAATAGGATCACCTTCGCCTTCATCTATATAAGCCATTTTTTTATCTAATACAGTTTTAAACTTTTTTGCATAACGTAATGTTTCTGAATTATTCTTCATTTAATTATATCGCTTTATTTAACTGATGAGCTGGCGGTAAATCCTCGCTCATCTAATTTGTGTAATATTCGAAGTAGATTAACTAATTTCGAGTTAATATACATGACTGAGTCACACAATAAATGAAAGCGCTTAATTTGTCACTATATTTATATGATCGAATCACATATAATTAAATTTATGAAAAATGAAAAATATATATCAAATTTAATCGGCACGTTTGCTACTTCTGTTTCTAATGACATTGAAAAACAGATTGCCGAATTAGGCGGGCGAAGCCTAAGCCACGAAGCGGCACTGGTCACTATTTACAATCATCCTAATGAAACCATTGATGTACTAAGCAAGGTTTTAGGCTTAACGCATTCTGGTGCAGTTAGATTAATAAATACACTTGAAAAAGAAGAACTTGTAGAAAGGCGAAAGTCAGTAAAAGATGCCCGCTCTGTTGTTTTATGCGTAACGGATAAAGGCAGCCAAAGAGTTGAACTAGTACTAGGCAGCAGAGAAACAGCCACCTCTAAAATACTAAACAACTTTAATGATGAACAAAAACAAAGCTTTTTAAGTTTGATAGAAATAGCACTTGGCAGCCTAACAACCGAGCAGGTAGAAGCACGTAAAATATGCAAATTATGTAACGAAGGTGTATGCCGTAAACAAGGCTGCCCGGTAGAAAACTCAATTAAGTAACTAATTACTTCATGCATCTGCCCACTATAAACGTATTAAATTATTTGCTTTAATACGTTAGCGCTCAAAGTGTTAGCTTTTTAAAAAGCGTTCTATTTTAGGTTTTACCGTAACCGACATTATCAGCATTATAGTTAAACCTATTGGTAATGCGGCTAATAACCCTTCAGCCCATCCAGTTACAAATACACGCATATCTGCATAGCCAATATTATTAGTAGCGGTAACAAACGCCATCACCGACTCCATGATCAGCGCCATAAAAACACTAATAACTAAATTACGTTTTAGCTCGCTACTAGTAGGCAATAACTTATTAACTAGCTTGTGCATTAAGGTCATCATTACAAAACCAATAGGCGCCATAACCAATACTGCACTTATAAATGAGGTAAACCAATCTATATAAAAATGCTCTGTAACACCCACATTCACATGAGTCATAATGCCAGTTAGAGTACCGCCAATTAAGGTAATAATACTCACCATAACCAGTATTTTATAAATTACAGGTGTGTTTTTAGGCTCAACCATTACTGGGTTTGCTGATACGGGTGTACTCATTATTGGGCATGCCTTAAGCGTTAAATAGATGACAAAATCAACTACAACAAATTAATTGATAACGTCAACTAATTTCAAATTCCCAAATAGTAGTTTTATTTAAAAAATGAGGAGTAACTAAATGCTAAAAAAGTAATTTCTTATGGGGCTAAATAAGAATGGTAGGGGTCCTGCTAGCTAATGCTAGAACAATTACTTTAAGTGATAAAGTTAATACATTAATTGGCTAGCAAACAGTTGGTTATATTTTACTAAAACCAACTGTTAAATTACGAAAATATTATTTATAAATTATCAGCTTTAGGTTCTTGCCCTGATAATATTTGTTGTTTTCTCTGAGCTTCTGGTAAATCATTAATACAATAATTGATGTAATAAATAGTTAAAAAGAAAGTATAAATACCATTCATTCTAAGATCCACTTTATGTTCTGTTAGTGCGTATTCTTGTAAAGCACTTTTTGCACGGAATGCCCAAATAATATATAGGACCCAAGATGCAATAGTAAGTAAACCAGAAATAACATCCAAAGACTCCTCACCGGTACCCACCAAAGCACCACCAAGCCCCACGCACACAGCTAACCAAATCAGAAATGTATTGTCAGCTATCTTTTTAGAGGTTAATTTCTCTAGCTTTGGTGTATTTATAAACATCCATATAATTGCATAAATACCAGCGGTAACAAATGTAAGAAGTACTAAATTCAAAGTTTTAGTGTTGATGTTGTCTTTTAATTCCGTGATAGATGACATTATGTCTCCTTGTTTTACTACGATTGAATTAGGACTAATGATAAATATTAGCCCTATAAAATTTATTAATCTGATTTATATTTATTATCATTTTAAATATTAGAATTTAGCTTTTAATATTTAACTCAATAAGTTACTTATTTAAATTTTCTAACTCTTTTTCAAGATCTTTCATCGCTTTTTGGGCTTTAAACTCTTCGTAAAGCGCTTCTCGTGAACTTGGGTCTAAACGCTTACCAGATTGAGCGACTAGGTTATTAAATGTTTCTTGTGTATTGCTCATTACAACAAATGTACAAAGCTGCTTTACACCGTCTAATTTAGCAAAGGCAACTTCTTGTGGAATAGCGCCCACAAGGCTTTGCTGCGCAACCTGCTTACTTACTTGCTCAAAAGTTCCACCAACGTTTAGCTCATCATTACTTTGCGCTTTACGTTGATATAGCTTGTCCATAACGCTTGCTTTAACTTGTATTTGCTGTGATAAATCGGCGCGAGCTGCTGCAATTGCTTGCGCTCTATCGGTAGACATACTGCCCGACCAAGGAACGCATGACGACGACGCTAAACCTTTATCAGACACAGGCAATAACACCCAGCTTGGTACTGAATCGTTTTTTGCCAATGGCGCAGATTGCGTGTTTTCAGTGCTTGAACACGCACCTAAAGCTAAAGCAGCTATAACTGGTAATAATTTTTTCATTTTAAATTCCTTTCAATTGCTTTTGATAATAAGCGGTGCGTTTAACCACTTTTTGTAAATAATTTCGGGTTTCTTGCGCAGGTAAGTTGTTAACCATTAAGGTATAAATTTTCTCTGCAGGCATTGAATTAGCAGCAATACTTGCCTGGTTAAGTGATTTAGAACCACTTAACGTTTTGGCTACGTTACCTGGGCCAGTATTATAAGCTGCAATACTCATATAAATTCTTGATTGCTCATTACGTACATTTTTAAAGTAACGACTACTTAAAATATGCACATAAGTACTCCCTGCCTCTACGTTATTATCAGCCTGAAATAAGTACTCAGGACTAAGTAATAGCGGTTTACCTTGCAAAAAGTTGCTCACATCTTTACCCGCTGAAGTAGGCACTATTTGCATTAAACCAAAAGCAGGAATTGGCGAACGGGCAAGCGGGTTAAAGCTTGATTCAGTGTGTATAATTGCCAATAATAATGCGGGATCTAAGTTATAACGTTTAGCTTGCTGTTGAACTTCTGGTAGGTAACGCTTTGCTTGATTCGAAAGTGTATTATCGGGCAATTTATAGCTAATTGTTACTCTGTTTTTTTGTTTAGTTATAACAGGTGCCTTGGCAGTGAGCACCTGCTCTACAATCTCTGTAGAGAGCACTGTTTGCTCGGCTATTTTTTTAGGTTGAATCGTTGTTGGTGACTTACTTTGCTCAATTTTTCTATTTAAAGGCTTACCCGTTGAGGTAAAACTTTTGCTGTTTATTGTGTTATTAGCCGCAATATAAACCGGATCATTTGAAAGTGTTTTATCTACTGTTACTTGTGAAAGCTCATTTAATTGATCTTTTGCATATTCAACAGCTTGTTCGTCGTTTTGGCTATTTAATAACTCAACTACAACTTCACCACTTTCAAAATTCACACTGGTGCGTTTATTTAAATCATCACTGTATTTTACCCACACTTTTGAGCTTGGCAGGTTTGGGTCTTGCCACTTTTCGGTTACTTGTTTTAAATATGCACTTTGCGCATCATGCCAGGCACTTACAAACGCTTCAAATTCTTGCTTTTGCTGTTGCTCGTACTGGCTAAACTCACTTTGCTGCGCTTTTAAAAAAGCCTCAAATTCGGCTTCTTCACTTGTTTGAGCTAAGCTATTTAAGCTAAGTGTTAGACAAGCTAACGCGCTAATTTTTAGTCGTATTTTAACTTTTGAGTGCATTTTTTATATCCCTATAAAATTAAAAATAACTACTTAAATCATCAGCAGATAGATTATCAAACTCAGTTTGAGCGGATAAATTTAAACGCTTACAGTCTATGCTTTCGCATTGCTGAGTTAGCGAAATAACTTGTTTATAACGCTCATTAACAAACCACGTTTGTGCAACAGAGGCTTTAGCTTCATCGAGTTTTAACTCACTCGCTTTTAAATATTTATCGAGATAGCTCAAACGTTGCTCCTCTGGCGACAGAACAGCGGCTAATGCTACTGCATCAGACATTGTTGTAGGGTGATTCAATGCAACTTGTAATAAAGGGCGTAAGTTTGCTTTATCTTTTTGGCTACCTACTTGCCAAGCAGCTCTAACGGCAAGTCCAGCTTCGTTTATATCTTGCGCAGCAGGTGTTACAACGCCAGTACAAGTTAACCATTCCTGCTGTTTTTCTTGCTTATAGTCCATAATTTCAGCGTCAATAAAGCTTACCGACTCTGGCAAAGCTATATTGAGCTTTTTAGCTAAAGTATTTTTAATAATACTGCGCTGTGGCAGGGTCAATGCATTTCGACATGCCTGCTCAAGCGCATTTTTTGCACTCGATTTTAACGCCATTACTCGGGCGTATTGACCATTAGTCTGACTTTTAAAAAAAGCAGTTTGTTGTTCAATTGTTTGCTCTGAGTCGAAAGTGGCCGAAGCCACCAACGAAAGCGCTAAAATAGGTGCTAGCATTAAAGTTCCTTTTCGCTCGCTACTTTACCTGATGCACCCTGAGGGTTAGCCGCTTTTTCGTTTAACCCACCGTGTGCTTTTATTTTGTGGCCGTGGTGACTTACACCGTTAACAGTTTGGCCATTATTACCTTCCATCTCTTTAGCTGCTTTGCGTGCTGTAGCTTCTAAGCTTGGCGCATAAACAGCTACGCTGTACTGCCAAAATCCATCATCACTTGCAAAGCTTTTAACACTTACACCCGGTGGTAATTTACCTTTTGCAACGGTTGAGTACTCATCAGACGTTTTTAATTGATTCAAAAATGTACTTCGGTCTTCTTCTAAAATTTCTACTTGTTGTGGGTCGTTTAAATTAGGATCTTCATACTCAAATTGCTTTGTACCTTCCATTTGCTTTTCGTCAAAGCTACCTTGCCAATACACTTTTTCGCCTTGGATAGTGGCAAGCAACGCAGAACGCGCGCGAGTTTGCGATTGTGATTTAGCAACGCCTTTAAGCTTGCGAGCAACATTGCTATTTCTATTTTGACGAGCAATTGCAGACCCATAACCTAAAACGATAACTTCACCAGTATCAGCATTAGTAAGTACTTTGGCGCCAACAGGTGGTAAAACACCACTCTTAACATCACTTATTACTTGTTGAAAAATTACATTGGGCTCAGTAGTTACTGCTACAGCACCACGATTACCTTTAATTTGTGAACGTGTTTTAGGAGTCGATATTAAACTTACGCGTACACCTTTCTCACCAATATTGTCGTACACGTCATAAGTAACAAAACCCGCTAACGAACCCGATACAGACTCTGTACACGCTTCCATCATATTAGTTTGTTCGTTTGCCGTACCTTCAACGCCCGTATCTATAACATCCATTCTTGCAGACACTACATTGCTACATTGATGTTCAACACCTTTCATATTTTCAATTAATTGTTTTTTCGCAATTAAATAAGCTTGATTATAAGCACCACGTTTAGACAGCAACGTCGCATTCATATTTTCGTAGGTGTTATAACTTGCACTACCAATAGATAAAATACCGGTGCCGCTGCCAACCTGAATCATTTTAATACCGTCTTCGTTGTCATCCATCAGTGCCTGATGAGCAACAGCAACTGCAACGTTTGTATCTTTTGCAACCACTACATCGCCAGAAACCTGTGCTTGTTCAGCACCCGCTACTTGCGCGCCAGGGCGAGCTGGGATCATATCTGTTAAGCTAAATTCTTCCGCTGCGATTGCAGGCATAGCTAAAACCATTGCTAATGTTAATATTTTTAATTTCATCATCTATCCTTATTTGTACCTGAGTGTAAAATCGTCTTCGACTGTAATTTTTGAAAGGTTTTTTGCTGTTATTGTTATGAGCGCCTGATCGAGCGCATGAGCAAGTTCACCGGTATTACCTTTAAATCTAAGGCTGGCTACAGTATATTTTTGCTGTTTATGTATAGATACATCACTTACTCCACCTAACGTACTTAATACATCATGCAATTTTTCTGGTTGCGTTAGCTTATTGCTTGGCAGCATGATTTCACGAACCAACCCCCCTCTTGCAACAACTTGAGTAAATGCATTATTAAGCGTGTTATGAAGTGCCTTTGATTGTGACTCACTCGCCAAATGTACTGCCATTAAATCTTTTTCTACGAAAGAGTCATTAGGCAACGACATAAATGAAGGGTCGTTTTTCCACTGACCATAAATGTTTCCAGCTAAATCTCTAACATCAGCACTTAAATAAAGCTGTCTATTATTGCCCCGCTTAATCACTTCAGATTTTGCATAAATAACTAAACTAGCCGCGTTACCAACTTCAATACCTTGCTCGTTTAGCCAAACTTTCAGCTCTGTTTTTAATGGCTCTGGCGCAATAACTTGTACTCTAGGCGAACCAATCATGCTCAGTAATTTAGATGCTTTTTGAATGAGAGGTGCTTTCTCTACAACAGCCAAAACGGTGACTTCCACACCTCCATTTTGCAGTTCTTTGGTTTGCAGCGTTTGCCACTCTTTAACAAGCCCTTCACTATGACTCGAAAGTTGTTGCCCTATTAGCTCTTGCATATTTGTTGATTCGGTTCCATCAACAATATTCATACTCATGCTTGATGATTGAGTATGCTGCTGAGTAAGCCACACACCTACAACTTGCGATACAGCACGTTGCAGAGCATCTTGCTCTGCAATCGTCAGTGCTGTTTTACCTTCTTTTTTCCAGCCTTGGCCTATTACTGTCACACTAATATTTTGAGTGGTTTGCTGCCAGTTTTGCTCTTGCGGCTCTCCTAACTCTTGCGGGTTAAGGCTTACAGTCATGCAAGTGTCGTTACCACTAAGCGTAGGCGTTGAGTAATTTAAAGGAACGGCACCAGCACTCAAACCTTCCATCATCGTAGTGCGTTGCTGCTCATATAAGCTGGCGGCATCATCATCTAAACTTGTTGTTAAATGTTGCTGCGCACTTTGGGTTGTTAGGCTTTTATTACCTTTAATAAAACTTATAAGCTCAGCACTAGCCTGTGCTTTTGCACCCGAAATAGCCGTACTACCTCGTCCATATGCACATGCCTGAGTTTGTAGCGTACCATCAGACAATACATCCACTTGAGCTTGCGCACTCAAAGAACATAATGCTAATAAGCCAAGCTTTTTTATCATGTACGATTCTCCAAAAAGTCAGCTGGTGTACCTACAGAAACAGCAAATATTTTTGTACCATTTGATGGGCGATAAATTCCATTTTCGGCTTTATTTTTAACATCATCAGCCATATCAGAATCTTTCCAGCGGATAATTTCGCCCTGGGCACTGTTAATAGAAGGGTTTACATTTGCAACGCCAATTGGCTCAACGAATCCAGCTTCATAGCTAAAAACTATCATTGTTTCATTAGGTAATACACCCGCATTTTGGCCTCGGTCTAAACTGATTTTACTACCCTTAATGCCTAATACTTGTGCTGTTGCAGGCATTTCACTCAACATACGAGTAAGTAAAATATCAATACCACGCGATCCCATGTCACTAAGTACTGCATTTACATGAGCACTTTGATCAAAGTGAAAACCCGCAGCGTATCGTCCGCTTACGGTTGTAAATTTTAACTCCGAGCGATCGCGTATATCTTCAGATTTAACGCGAATCTTTCCTAAATTAGGATGCGACAGCTTTTCACGTGTTTGCGGATTTATCACACCGGTTGTTAGCTCTAATGTGTAATCGGCCCAATCTGTAATCGCGCCTTCAGTTTTTAGTGTTCTTAATGAATCAATTTTCACGACAAAATCGGGGATTAATGCTTTCACTTCGGCACGTTTGGCCGCTGTTTTTACGCCTTGCTGTTGTAAAATTAATTGCTGCTCTTTTGAAATAGCTTCGTCATCACGGGTTACTATTCTGAAGCGATTAATACCTGCAAATTGATTTTCAAGCATGAGTAATAAATTTTTATTATCAAATTCACGCATCGCATCAACACCAATACCACTGCCACTCACGCCAGCTAAGTCAAAGTACATACGTACAATCGGTTTTTTAAGTGGGCAGCTGTCGGTTTCATTATTTACATCGAACGTACAACGCTCTAAGCCTTGTGTATCAAAATAAGCTGGCATAGTTATATCTGCATCGTTAAATATGTATACACTTTTAGCTATAACAGCATTTGAAGCAGTATTACTCACATTACCCTGCTGAGTAGAACGACCTTGCTGTGGTGTAGAATTACAACCAGCTAATAAGGCGAGTGTTAGTGCAGATAGAGCTAATTTTTTTACTAATTTCATTGCTATTCCTAAATATCAAACAGCCACTGGCTAGCAGGCGCTTTAAGTTGATGTACTAAATTATTGGTTGCTTTTTGCTTTGCATTTTCTTGTGTTGCAGCGCTTTCTTGCGCAACAAGATCCTGTTGCAATAACACTTTAAAAGGGGTTGAACTGCGCGTAAGCGCTAGAGTTAAAATAGCTTTAGCAGAGTATTTATTATTAGATTTAGCATACTGCCAGCGTATTTGAGGGCGCACCCATAAGCGTGTACCGCCGTTATGAGGGAGTGCATTATTGAGTGCAGATTTAATCTCGCTAATGTTATTAGCGCCTATCACATCGCAAGAAACAGCATTTAATGCCTTTGCTTGCTCAGTTAATAAATTATTTAAAGTCGATTGAATAAATAGCTTAGGCCCGGAAAGGTGCTCTAATACTGCTAATTTTTTTGTCGCAACATTAAGTTCGCCACTATTTTTAAGCGCCCAAATAAAGCGTTGTTCAGTGTTATTTTTTGGCGCAAAAATGCGAGATAATTTTGATAAATCAGATTTAAGATTTTTCACTAAAATCGATTTTTTAACACCCATTTTTAAAGCAAATAAGTTATTTTGCTCAAGCGCATCAAGCTCTTCTAGCCCAGTCAACGTAAACGGTAAGCTAGTTAAAGTAGTTGCTTGTTCAAAATAGTTGCTTGATTGGTTATCTTGCTTTGTTAGCTTTTGTGTTTGCTGCGTACTTGCATCAACACTTAATTGAGTGATAATATCGGCTAAAGCCGCTTGCTTTGCAGCTAAGCGACTTTCACCTATACCAACCGCAGTGATATATTCATCACTTTTTTGCGGTTGGGTTACCCAATCAGGCCAATTTTGAGCAGAACAACTAAAAGCACATGCTATTAAAAAAGCAAAAATGCTTGTTTTCATTAGCCTTTCGCTTCTTGCTCAAGTTGTAGCTCATTTATAGCAGTTATTGTTGCTTGCTCAAGCTCTATAATGTCGTTTGCTTCAAGTGCTAACGCAAGTTGATCTTTTGCTTTAATAAGCGCGGTGCCTATATCTTTAGAATCATCTTCTTTTGCAGAATCTGTATTTTCTTCGTCGCTAGATAACCAACTAGTCACGTATTTACCACCTACATTTATAGCGGTCGCTTGAGCAACTGCTGTACTATATTGACTTAAAATATAAGCAGACTTAGCAATTTCGACAGTTAAATCAGTCGCAAGTGCAACATTTTGCTGATAAATTCCTTCATTTGCTAAGTTATAAGCTGCGATTTTATGACCAATTTCTTCATCTTTATTTTTTGCACCGGCATCAAATTCAGCAATAGCTGCTTGAAGCTGTTCTGGTGTAGATTTTTGATGGGCATACAAAAAGGCTTGTACATCACGGTAGTTATCTGTTTGAGTGCGGTATTCGCCCATAACTTTGCGCTGACGTTCAAGTATAATTGCAGACATATTTAAAAATTCGTCAATACCGACTTGAACTGTTACCGGGTGAAAATAACCTAAAGTATCCATCCGAGTTGTTAACTCAGCAACAGCTGCATTTCGGTCTAAATTAGCAGAAGTATTAGTGTCAGTTGTTGAAACACAACCAGCAAAAAGAGGTGCAAAAATAAGTGCAGATAGAATAGCTTTTTTCATGGGGTAATTCCTTGTACGTTCAAAAGGCAAGAAAGCACAAAGCTAAGCCGTTGACTTAATTCATTCTTCCTTGAGTATGTAACTAGAATTATCGAATTTATAAAAAAATGCAACACAAAAAAATAAAGAAAACTTAATTACTCATAAAAAAAAGCAACAAATGTAACCACAGCAAGGTGTTCAGCTTAGGTTAATACTTTTGGCTCATTTTTGTATAATAGCTCTATTTACTTAATTTGAGGTTAAAAAACCCCCTGATCTGTGCAAATATTGACCAGCCATATTTGTCATCAACCTTAATAATTAGCCCAATGCTAACCACACGCCCACTATAGCCATTAAACTACCAGCAATACGGTTCATCCATTTAATATTATCACCACGGCTTAAAAATAAACGTAAGCTTTTACCGCCTGTTGCGTAAGCTAACATACTTAAAAACTCGGTGGTCATTATAACGCCAAGCAATACTAAAAGCTGAGGGGCTACAGCATGCTCAACACTTATAAAGGGTGGCAGTAGTGAAATCATAAACGCCCACCCTTTAGGGTTAGCAATTGCGGTTACAAAACCTTGCGTAAATAACGATTTCCTACTTACGTCACTTGGTTTTGAGGTATCGACCGACATTTTTCCTTTGGCTCGCCACATGTTAACGCCAATATAAATTAAGTACGCACCGCCTACCCACTTTAAAATAGCGAACGCTTCAGGGTAATTTAGCATTACGCTTGCAACACCTAATACCGCAGCTATGGCAACACTTGCAACACCTAACAGCTCGCCTATCATCATCCATAATGTGCGGCGCACGCCAATGCTCATACCGAGTGTCATGGCAAGGGTCATACACATACCAGGCGTTATCGACACAAAAAAGAACGTAGGAATAAAAACCGCAAGTGCTGCTACATCAATCATTAATTTACTCTCATGTTAAAAGCAAAAGCGCGGCTATAAGTAGCCGCGCTGTTACTTACTCATTTTTATTACTATTGCCCAGCACTTACCACGGGTTCAGTAATAACCTCTACTGGCTCTGCTGTATCATTTAACAAATACTTATCTAACCACTGTTCTTGTTCCCACAACACATGTAATAAGCTTTTACGCGCACGGTAACCATGTGCTTCATAAGGGAGCATTACTAAGCGAGCATCTTTACCTAAACCTTTTAGGGCTGCATACATGCGCTCACTTTGCATTGGGAAGGTTCCTGAATTAGGATCTTCTTGACCGTGGATCATTAACATTGGTTCGTTAATTTTTTCAGCGTGAAAAAACGGCGACATATTAGCGTACACACTTTGTGCTTGCCAAAAATCACGCTCTTCTCCTTGAAAACCAAACGGCGTTAATGTGCGGTTATACGCGCCACTGCGGGCAATACCTGTTTTAAATAAATCGCTATGCGCCAATAAGTTAGCAACCATAAATGCACCATACGAGTGCCCTGCTATGGCAATTTTGTTTTTATCGGCAATGCCTTTTTTAACTAATACATCAACAGCTGCTTGCGCACTTGATACTAACTGCTTTCTAAAGTTATCGTTTGGCTCGCTGCCATCAATACCCACTATTGGCATTTTAGGGTCGTCAAACACAGCAATCCCTTTAGCAAGGTAAGGCATTGGGCCCCAATAACCAATGTAGGTAAACGCATAAGGCGATTCGCGAACTTGCGATGCTACGGCTTTATCTTTGTATTCAAGTGGGTAAGCCCACATAAGTACCGGTAACGGGCCTTGTGTTTTATCGTACCCTGGTGGTAAATAAAGCGTGCCCGAAAGCTCAACACCGTCGTCGCGTTTATAACGTAATTGCTCTTTAGTTACGCCTTTAAATGCAGGGTACGGGTGCTCAAATGTCGTTAATTGCGTTAACGTGTCGTTATCTAAATCACGTATAAAAAAGTTAGGTTGCTCAGTTTTAGATTCGCGAATAGTAATAAAGCGCTCACCTTCGTCATCAAGTAGTGCACGAACACGCTCATAGTATGGCGCTTCTGATTGCCATAAACGCTTGCTGCTATTTGTTTTAACATCGTACCTATCTAAAAACGGCACATTACCTTGCTCTGAAGCACCATTACCGCGCAGGTAAATATAACGCCCGCCTACAATTTTAATTACGTTTGCGCCTAAATCGTTGCGCTCGTAAATTGCATTACCTGGGTCTTTATACGCATCGTTGTAACTACGCTCTGAAAATAAAACGCGGTTTCTGTCGGCATTTCGTGGCTGTACAACAAAGGTGCGTACTTGGCGATCGCTAAAGCGCCAGTCTGTCAGCATGGCTACGTTTTCGTTGCCCCACTCCATTCCCGCATAACGGCGCTCTACTTTGGCAAATAATTTGGGCTCGCGTTTAAATGGTGCACGTAAGCTGTAAACATAATCATGATGCTCAACGTCGGTTTTCATGTCGCCGCCATCTTGTGCTTCTGCCCAAATAACTTCAGCGCCTTGATCGGCTCGCCATTCAAAATCACGACGGCCAGTGCGTACACTGTCGTAACCTTGTGGAATATTATCGGCAAGTGGCTGTTTTGCCAGCTCTGCTAATGCATAGCCGCGCATGCCCCATATTTGCCATGTGCTTGCAAAGCGGCTATAAGGCACTTGATACGAAAACGGCTCATTAATACCGGCAACTAAAATATTGGTAGAATCAGGTGATACCGAAAACGATTTAAATAAAGAAGGGCTACCTATTGCTTGAGTATTGCCATCAAGCGTTATGTAAGCCAATTGCCCTTGGCCGTAAAACTTAAACTGTGATTCATCATACGGGCTGGTTAATAAATTTTGGTAAGTACGTGCTGGTGCTTTTTCGCCAGTACTTTGTTGAATAACAGGCACTACATTTTGGCTGTTATTTTCAAGCCTCGGTTTACCAAAATTAACAGCAAGATTTGCAACAATGGCGCTGCTATCTGGCAGCCATTTATATGGTGAGGCAGTTAGTACCGAATTTAACGCAGCACTAGTTAACTCTTTTGCTTGTTTGGTTTCAACGCTGTAAAGCCATAAGTTGGCTTGGGTTGGTTGCTCAACAACAAAGGCTAAATATTTACTATTAGATGACCATTTAGGTGAGCGGATAATGCCATTAGGTAAGTTGTTAATGCTAATAACCGACCCGCTTTGAACATGCTTTAGCTCCACGGCACTAAATTTGGCACTCACACGAGAGCGCGAAAAATTAGCGGGGTTTAGCTTAATACCAGCAAGCTTAAGCTCTTCTTTTGCAAGTTCATCAAGGGTTACTACACGTTTGCGCTCAAAAAGCGCTAGCCACTGGCCATCGCTCGATAAGTAACTAGTGGGTGCTAACTTAGCGTCAACCAATGCTGCAAGTTCAGGTGATGGGGTTTGATAGCCCTGCTCGGCGTAACTTGTTGGCACCAATGCCGCACAACAAATAAAGGCAACTAACAGCCTAAAAGCGCTCATGTTTTTATCCTTTTGTTATTTTTTACTCTTATAGGCGTATATAAACACGTTTTGCTTTGTTCATAAAGTATTAAGGTAAGTTAAACACCTCTAAAAGATGACTTAATAGTGCTGATTAAGCTAAACTACAGCGCTATTTATTCACCACTGCGGTACTTAAAATACAATGCATAACAAAGCCAAATCAGTCACCATTTTTGATGTTGCAGAGCGTGCTGGTGTATCAAAATCAACCGTATCGTTGGTACTTACCCAAAGCGATAAAGTGGGCAATAAAAGTAAACAAAAAATACTCAAAGCGATAGATGAGCTAGGGTACGTTTATAATCGTGATGCCGCTGCTATGCGCTCAAAACGCTCTAACTTAGTGGCCATAGTAATAAATGATTTAACTAACCCAGCTATGGCACACCTTGCTACCAGCTTACAACTTTTGTTAAACGACAATGGCTTACAAGCCATGATTGTAAGTAGTAATAATAGTCTTGAGCTACAAGCAAACGCAGTTAAAAACTTAAAAGAATACAACGCGGCTGCATTTATTATTTGCCCCGTTGCTAATACTTGCCCCAAATGGCTGGATGCGCTCAGCGCGCAACACAAAGTAATTACCTTAATGAGCGAAGTGCCCTTTAGCGCAGCTCCGTGTGTATTACCCGACTATAAAAAAGCCAGCCACGTAGCCAGTATGCATTTACTCGCACAAGGCGTGACAAACATAGCATTTATAGGCAATGAACTTACTTTAAGTGATTCACAAGCACTGCAAAGTGGCTTTAATACCGCATGCGCGCAGCACAGCATTACTCCATTAGCACCCATTGACTGCGCAGTAAACACAGCCCTTAGCGCTAAAAATGCATTTATAGAAGCATATAAACACAACCCCACATTAAACGCAGTGGTGTGTGCAAACGATATTATTGCTCAAGGTGTTATTGCCGCTATTAACTCATTAACTCATCACTGTATTAAAGTAGTGAGTTGCCACCACATTCCTAATAGCGCGGTTATAAATAATCACTTAACAACCGTGGCTATTAATACAACTGATATAGCTAAGCGGTGCCTTTTAATACTGCAAGAGCTACTACAAAATACAGCCCCGCCAGTAAAAACACTGGTAAATGTAAACTTACAAATTAGAGATTCTAGCCAATGAAAAAAGTGCTGGTAATTGGCTACGTATGGCCAGAGCCAAATTCGTCTGCTGCGGGAACGCACATGATGTCGTTATTAAATGCATTTAGAGCGCAAAACTGGGACGTTGAATTTGCAACGCCCGCGCAGCGCACCGACCACATGGTAAACCTTGACGACTTTGGTATAACCAGCCAAAGCATTGCACTAAACTGCGACAGCTTTGACGAATACGTTAAAGCTTATAACCCAGACATAGTCATGTTTGACCGTTTTATGATGGAAGAGCAATTTGGCTGGCGCGTCGATAAACATTGCCCAAATGCGATTAAAATTTTAGATACCGAAGATTTACAATGTTTGCGTAACGCTCGCCACGAAGCGCACAAAGGTGAGCGCGAGTTTACAACCAGCGATTTACACTCAGACATAGCAAAACGCGAAATTGCCGCTATTTTACGCTGCGACCTAAGCTTAATTATTTCAAGTTATGAAATGAGCCTGCTAAACAGTGTATTTAAAATAGAGCCGAGCTTATTACACCATTTACCATTTATGGTCGATTTAAGCTCATTACCTACAAGTACAAAAACGTTTGAGCAGCGCCAGCACTTTATGACCATAGGTAACTTTAGACACGCGCCAAACTGGGATGCTGTACTTTACTTACAAAAAATATGGCCACTTATTCGCAAGCAACTCCCAAAAGCAGAACTACATATTTATGGCTCCTACCCACCACCAAAAGCCACGGCACTAAATAACCCTAAAACAGGGTTTTTAATAAAAGGCTGGGCCGATAATGCGTTTGATGTAATGCAAAGCGCACGCGTATGTTTAGCACCACTGCGTTTTGGTGCAGGGATTAAAGGTAAATTACTTGAAGCCATGATTATGCAAACACCCAGCGTTACCACTAATATTGGCGCAGAGGGCATGCATAACGATTTACCATGGCCTGGTAAAATAGCCAACACCGCCGACGATTTTGCCAATGCTGCTGTTGAAATGTACACCAATCAAAATGACTTTGAACAAGCGCAGCAAGATGGCAACACGCTCCTTAATACGCTTTACGATAAAGCACAATTGAGCACGGTGTTAATTAAAAAAATCGATTCAATAAGTAGCGATTTAGAGGCTCATCGCGAAAAAAACTTCATAGGCCAAATGCTCAAACATCATACAATGCGCAGCACTCAATACATGTCGCAATGGATAGCTGAAAAAAATAAAAAATTAGATTAAAAATGACTAGACACACACCAATTAGTGTTTAAAATCGCGCCCATCAAACGTGGGCAGTTTTAGCTGTATTGTCTATATTTTTAGCTTAGTTATCGCAATATTTGGTCCAAAAAGATTTGAAAACTGCAACCTTTACAGAAAAACGCAAATTTATCGTTAAATTGGGTAAAATGCTTCACAAGTATGGTACGCCTGCTTACCGCCTAGAAGCACACCTAATGGAAGTGGCTACATATTTAGGGCTTAAATCGTCGTTTGTTATGTCGCCAACTTCGGTAACGTTTGTTATTTGGACTGATGGCCACGAAGACGAGTACACCCACGTTGCGCGTGTAGACCCTGGCGATCACGATTTAGGCTCACTTGCCGACACCGACGATCTTGTAAACCAAATGCTTGACGACAAGCTAACTTTACAAGAAGTTGACGCCCAGCTAGATGCTATCTACGACATGCCAAACCCATACAATAAACTTGTTACGGGCGTTGCCTTTGCAACTTCTGGTGGTGCGTTTGCCATGTTAATGGGTACTAGCTGGACTGATGTTATTTGGTCATCGCTTCTTACTTTAGTTGTTTATTTGTTTGTGCTTTGGTCTGGGCGCTCAAAACGCGTAGCCCATATGCTTGAGCCATTGGTAGCCATAATATCGGCAATACTTGCATGTGCAGTAAGCGTGTATATAACACCTGAAATAAACATACGCTTGGTGGTACTTTCGGCCATTATTGTATTTATACCCGGTTTAGCACTTGCGCTTGGCTTAGCAGAGCTTGCAGCGCGGCATTTAGTGTCGGGTACAGCAAGAGTCATGGACTCGTTTATGCTGTTATTTAAACTCTATTTTGGCGGTTTTATTGGCATAGGCATTGGCTTTGCACTCTTTGGGCAAGCTGACTTTGTACAACCTGAACCATTACCAAAGTGGACAGCATGGCTCGCCATATTTTTACTTTGTAGCAGCTTAATCGTTATTTTTAGAACCAAACTTAAGCACGCTGTTTGGTCTATTGCATCAGGGTTTATAGCCTATGGCACCAGTATTGGCTCGGCTATGTACCTTGATTACACGTTAGGTACGTTTGTAGGTGCTTTATCGGTGGGTATATTTAGTAACTTGTTTAACCGTGTTGCTAATGCGCCGGCCTCTATTGTGGCCATGCAAGGCTTAATTGTATTAGTACCAGGTAGCAAAACCTATATTGGCTTAAACTCACTCATTGAAGGCCAAGATTTTATATACGCAGAGCATATAGGCCAGCAAACGTTTTTAATATTTATGTCGCTTGTTGCAGGGCTAATATTTGCAAACGTGGCTCTTCCGCCTAAAAAGAGTTTGTAAGTGATACTGAGCGCTCGCTTTACTTTAATTGAGTAAAGCGAGTAAAACGTTAAACTAAAAACAACTACCAAGTAGCAATTGAGGCCAATGCTAAGTGTTTTAGCTTATTACATTGCACTTGAGTCAAACTCAAAAACCTCATAGTAATCACAAAAAACTAGCCAAGGTAGGGTAAGCGCTGTTTCTTGATCCCAGCAAATTGTTACTGTTTGCGAATCATTTACTAAGCCCTTTAACCATTGGCGTGTTAACTCACTCCCTTCTGTGGAGTCGAATCTTTTTGCTCCGACCGGAAAGTTAATAGGTGTAGTAGCAATTAATGCTCTTGCTTGATCTTCGCTCAACGGAATAAGTTTATTTAGTGTATCTTTAGAAAAATTACCATAGGATGAGCTAATCCAGCGCCATGCTAAAGAAAAGTCTTCAATTTTAATCAACGCTCTATACCTACTTTTATAAACACGTAATTGACCTTATAGGTTATTACTATTACCTACTCTATACAAACTTCATGTTATTTTACTTTTAGTTCAACAAGTTACAAGAGAGCACTATGGTTTATTAATATTTAAGAAAGTATGTCAGACGTTTTTTACATTACGTGAAAGGTATACATTTTCAATAAGCAAATAATAGAGGACATTATTGCTTTATACTTCCCTATTGAGCCAAAATACTCAATAGGGAAGTAACTAACTAGCGTGACCAGTTAGTTTTGGCAAGCTCTACAATCTCGTTTCCTTTGCCGTTTATTAACGCCTTCATCATGTAAACACTAAAGCCTTTTGCTTGCTCTAATTTGATTTGCGGCGGCATTGAAAGCTCTTGTTTTGCGGTATCGACTTCTAAAACAACAGGTCCTGAGTGATTCATCATCTCATTCATTGCCGATGGTAATTTTTCAGGGTCATCCACATGAATCCCTTTTAAGCCGCAGGCCTGTGCAATGTTAGCAAAACTTAGGTTTTCTAAATCGGTATCGCTTGATAAAAACCCACTGGCTTTCATTTCCATAGCCACAAAACTGAGTGAACGATTATTATAAACAACAATCTTTATTGGTAAATTAAGCTGCTTAAGTGAGATTAAATCCCCCATTAACATCGAAAAGCCACCATCGCCACACATTGCAATGACTTGGCGATCTCTATCAACAGATTGAACCCCCATTGCCTGCGACATCGCATTTGCCATAGAGCCATGATTAAACGATCCAATTAAGCGCCGCTTACCATTCATTGATAAATAACGCGCAGCCCACACTGTTGGCGTACCTACGTCACAAGTAAAAACAGCATCGTCAGCCGCTTGCTCGTTGAGTAACCGTGTTAGGTATTGCGGGTGAATTAAATTTTGCGAGGTTTTGCCGCTGGCTAGTTCATCGAGATCTTGTCGAGACTCTTTGTAATTTTTAACACATTTTTGTAAGTGCGAACTTGTACGCTCACCTTTAATATAATCAAGCAGTGTGGTCACTGAATTTTTAGTATCCCCTAACACGCCACAGTCAATTTGCACGTGTCGCCCGAGTGACGCAGCTTGATTATCAATTTGTAATATGGTGGTATTTTCGGGGTAAAAAGCACGATAAGGAAAACTAGTACCAATCATAAGTAACGTATCGGCTTCTTGCATTGCATGATAGCCCGACGCAAAGCCAATAAATCCGGTCATACCAACATCGTAAGGATTATCGTATTCAATAAATTCTTTACCGCGCATGGCATGCACAATTGGCGCTTGTAGTTTTTCGGCTAGCGCAACAATTTCGTCGTGGGCATCCTTACAACCAGCACCACACAATAAGGTTACTTTTTTACTTTTATTAAGATGAGTCGCCATTGCTTCAATATCAGATAAAGCGGGGGTATACGTTGCTGGCTTTGGCACGTTCCATTTTGGTTTGATAGCTTTAGGCATATCTTTTAATGCAATGTCGCCAGGTAGCACAAGTACACTCACGCCTTTGTTTAGTATTGCTTGTCGCATTGCGGTTTCTAGCAGGTACGGCATTTGCTCAGGGCTCGACACCATTTCACAATACACACTGCATTCTTTAAATAATTCTTGCGGATGGGTTTCTTGAAAATAACTACTACCAATTTCAGATGAAGGAATATGTGCGGCAATTGCTAATACTGGTACATTATTGCGCTGACAATCAAATAAGCCATTAATTAAATGAAGGTTACCTGGCCCGCAAGAACCCGCACACACCGCAAGCTCGCCTGATAAATGGGCTTCGCCACCAGCCGCAAATGCGGCAGCTTCTTCATGTCGCGTACCTAACCATTCAATTGTTCCCATTTTTCGCAGACTTTCACTAATGCCGTTAAGTGAATCGCCAGTTACTCCCCAAATACGTTTTACGCCAGCTTGTTCAAGGGTTTTAGTAATAAAACTTGCGATATTTTGACTCATAATATAGAACTCCTAAATATTCAGTTATTCTGTAAATTGATTTTTCGTCTCTGATCTATCAGGTAAGTCATCGTTTCGAAATGCGCTCAATTATTGAGAATCGATAAGCTTAAGTATTTTGATAATGATAGATATATTACTACTGAGACTTTACTAACAAACGAGACTCCTAGGTTTGCTGCGACCCCATACTGATACATAAAACATGAATGTCCGCTTTAAAGTGTTTATGAATATGCGGGTGCGAGATTTTTAGTGGCTTAACTATGAATATGTTATTATGCGCTCAATTATTTTACTGAATGCTTTTCTCTTACTTCTATGTCAAATTCTGCTTCTTGCTTTACATTATTTTCTCAAAATATTGATGCTCTCGCGCTTCCTGAAAAGTTTACTTTCCCTTTTTATTACGAGCCGCAACCATTAGCTGTAGCAGCCACTAAACAATTACAGCAACAACTTGAAACGTTAACCCATTTAAAAGCAGAAAATGCAGGTAAAATGTTTGGGGTTTTAGTGGTGCAAAATGCTAAGCAACAATTAGGCTTTTTAAGCGCTTATTCGGGGCAAATTGAAGGTGATAAAGGCAATATTAGCTTTGTGCCGCCTGTTTCTAGCATGCAACTTCAAGACGATACCTATTTGGCTCAAAGTAAAATAATTAACGATATTAATGCTCAAATTGAGCAATTAGAAAATAGTGAACAACTGCTTGAAGTTAATAGCAAACTTGATGATGCAACACAGAGCTACCAGCAAGCGTTATTAGCTCAACAGGCGGTAATGCAAGCCGGTCGTCAGCAAAGAAAAATACAACGTACTGAAGGCAAATTAGAGCTTAGCGAAAGTGATTTTGAGCAGTTAAAAAATAAGCTTGCAGGGCAAAGCATCGTAGAAAAAAAGCAACTGCTGGCACTTAAAGCCTATTGGCAAAATATAATCGAGTCACTGCAGCAAACACACATCAATATTTCTGATGAAATTACTCATTTAAAAAAACGCCGTAAAACGCTTTCTAAAAGCTTACAAAAAAAACTATTTGCACAGTACCAATTTTTAAATGCAAATGGTGAAACTACAGATTTAAATGCTATTTTTGCAGCATTACCTGAGCACACTCCTCCTTCGGGTGCTGGCGATTGTGCAGCGCCTAAATTATTACAATACGCCTATAAACATGACTTAAAGCCACTTGCTATGGCAGAGTTTTGGTGGGGAGCAGCACCTAAATCAGCAATTAGGCAGCATAAAAACTACTACCCTTCTTGTTACAGTAAATGCCAACCAATACTTGGGCACATGCTAAAGGGTTTAGATGTTGAAGATAACCCGCTACTTATCAACCCAGCTCAGGGTAAAGATTTAAATATTGTTTATAAAGATGACGACTTACTTGTGGTAAATAAGCCCGCTGAGTTTTTATCGGTACCTGGCGTTAATATTGATGACTCAGTTTATATGCGCATAAAAACGCAGTTTCCAGAGGCATCAGGCCCACTAATTGTACACAGATTAGATATGTCGACTTCTGGGTTATTGATGATTGCGCTTAATAAACGCGTGCACAAAGCACTGCAAAAGCAGTTTATTGAACGCACCATAGATAAACGTTATGTCGCATTAGTTAATGGCAACGTAGCTGAGGATAGCGGAGTGATTGATTTACCCTTAGTGCTCGACTTTGATGATAAACCGCGCCAAATGGTGTGTTACACACACGGTAAGCCATCACTTACTACCTGGCAGGTTTTAGAGCGTAACAACAATATTACCCGATTACAGTTATACCCTAAAACAGGGCGAACTCATCAATTAAGAGTGCATTGTGCGCACAGCTTAGGTTTAAACATGCCAATTATAGGCGACACACATTACGGGCAAAAAGCCGAACGATTACATTTACATGCAGAATACTTAGCATTTACTCACCCTATTACGCTTAAACGATTAGAGTTTGAAGTAGCTGCTGATTTTTAATAAAACACATAACAACAGCGACTATATTATACAATGTGTTTGTTTTTATTAATTAAATTGATATCGTTTGTGGTCTTATTTTTTCAATGAGAAGTATAAAAAAGCTGTTCAAACCCAAGTTTATTAAGCACTGTGAATAAGTATTTCAATAATAAAAATAAATCAGCAAAGGATTAACATGGCTAACAATACACAAATAAAGATTTTAGGTAATACTTTATGGGCAAAGTATATTGTTCTCCTTTTATTTTTACTTTTTAGTAAACTTGCCTCTGCTAACGGCGTTTCATTAAATGCAACTTCACATGCGCTAGACTTTGACACGACTCAAACTCTCATCAATAACATAAAACTAAATGAATTAGACTATCTTCAAAATGGAGACAAACTCACTCAAGCGTTTAAAATAAGCAAAGATCAAAATTGGGAAAAACTTCATTTAGAAGCGGCCGCTTTGTACGCGGAGTTACTTTTTAGACAAGAAAAATACGCAGCGTTAAATACTCACTTATCTTATTACTTAAAGAACAAAGAGTTACCAAACCAAAAAAGTGTACATTTATTATTTCTCGAATCACAACTCAAGTCTCTAGCGAGGGATGCAAACCCAGCTCCAGCACACACGCTAGCCACAAAATTAGAAGAGAGCTTGCAACAGCATTCATCTAAAGAAAAAATTATTATTTTACGAGCACTTGCTTACTATTACACCGATACAGACGCATTGAAAAAGACCCTAAATGTTGCACTAGAGGGGCTAGAATTAGCATTAAAAGATGACGATTCAGCATCTCAGGGATACTTTTTTAGAAAAATAGCCGATGCATATAATTATCTAAACGAAAAAGACAAAGCCATATATTATGCAAAAAAAGCGGTTGCGGCATATGAGCAAACACAAGATGGGCTTTTTACTGCAAAAGCATATTGGAGTTTAGGCAATATATTGCTCGAGATAAAAAAACCTAAAGATGCCTTAATATACCTAGACAAAGCATTGTTCTACTTTAAAAAAGCTAATATGCAAAAAGGCTTAACCTTTGCCCAATACTCAATTGCTAGTATTGAGTACTTACAAGCAAACTACGATAAAGCTTTAACTTTAACTAAAGAAAACATTGAACTTGCTCGTTCTGCTGGTGTACACGACATGCAACTCGCATCGCTCATTTTGTTAGCTGACATATATATAAAACTAGATTTACTTGATCAAGCAAATGAAGCAAACGATGAGGTATTTTTAAACTTAGATAAATTCAGCCGCAGTATTTATAAAGCCGATTTTTTAAGTAAACGCTATGAGCTAAAGCGACGCCTTAACTACACTGACGAGGCTTTTGAAGCAATTGAACAAAAGCTCCTTTATACAAAAAAACACTACGAAGCTACCAGTGAAAATAATATAAAAACACTACAGGTGCAGTTTGAAGTAAAAGAAAAAGAAGAAAAAATACAGCAACTAGAGTACGCAAAAGACATTAGTGAACTACAAGCTAAAGAAGAGTACCAACAAAAAATAATTTGGCGACTTAGCGCTGCTATTGCATTTATTTTAGTGATTGCTTCATTATTTTTATTTTATCGGCAAGCTCGACAACGTCAAAAATATCACGATATTTCATTAACAGATTATCTAACAAATTGCCCTAATCGCAGAGGAATAATGCGCGCAGCAGAAGCAAAGCTTGGTGAAGGTAAAATGACTATAGCGATTATTGACTTAGACTACTTTAAAAAAGTTAACGACCAATTTGGTCACGATGTTGGAGATTTAGTTCTTATTTCCTTTGCAAAGGCTGCAAAAGAAACACTAAGTGGTGATCATCAGTTTGGCCGCTACGGCGGCGAAGAATGGTTGTTTGCACTAAATTCGGTTGACGAACTAGCTATTCGAGATATATTTGACCAGCTAGCCACTAGGTTTACCGAGCATTGTAGTAATATAAAAGACCTTCCTAGTGATACAAAAATCACTTTTAGTGTTGGAGCCTCTGTAAGTAACCCTTTAAAAAGCACACTAGATGTTCTTATTAAGCATGCAGATAAATTACTTTATAAAGCAAAAGAAAACGGAAGAAACCAAGTCGTTGTTGATTAGATAAATACAGCTAAAAGTACTTGCTCAGTTAATTGACTAAAGTCCATCTGTAACCATCTGTTTAATTTTATGTGCTTTTACAAAATGATCTAATTTATGGGTGTGTATCCACCAAGTAGCAGCTTCCATAAGTAGCTCTGGGTCGTCGTTTTTATTAGCAAAAAATGCATAAAAAGAAAGCCCTACATTTTCGCCTTTAACTGCTATTTTTTTATCGCACACGGTAATTATTTTTGCTCTTAGTTCTTCCCTCATACATACCTTATTTAATTATATTTTTACTATTAAAATACGCCATTTAAAAAGCTAACGATTAGCTGTAAAAGGCTTCTATCAACCAAGCCATGATTCTCAAGCTCTTTATTAGGCGTATTTACTTTTGCAGCTTTGCAGTTATTATCTAATGTCTCATTTTTACGTGTATCGGTTTCGTATGAAATATCTGCTTGTTCCATACATTTTGCCGAGCCTGCGTAAGGCTGCGCCGCACAAGCGCTTAGTAATAAAAAAAGTGGAATTGCTATCAACAATTGCTTCATAACCCATCCTATTTTTACGCAACTTATTTACTTTAAATTACAGCTGCAAGTTAGCCTATTTACTTTTCTACCACCATTACAAAAAATTCAAAAAAGAACGTACCGATGGCATCAAAAAAGTGTCATTTTTTTCATCCTTTTTAATTTGTGCGCTAATGCATTGATTATCAACCTGTGAGCTTGTTTGAGCGCCATTTCGATCAACCATTTCAGCCTCTTCAATGCATAAGTTAGGGTCAGAACGCGGGGCTGTACTACATGCACTCAGTAAAGCGCACAGTAGTAATGCGGCGACGGGGCTTTTTATGTTCATCCTTAAACTATCCTATTAAGTTAACGTGCTACCTGCATTTATGTGTGAGGGTAATATATGGGTTGTACCCAAATAACACTGACACTTTATCACTGCTATAAAATAAACAACCAGTAAATATTTGTAAGGTTCTGTAGGAATTTATACTCACTTTTATAATTGAACTACGCAAAAGCCTGAAATTATTGCATTCATATCACTGTAAAATTTACAGTGATAGCAGCCTAAAAATAAAAAACCAATATAAATTCATTAAAATACAATAATTTAATATTTGGCATTTAGTTTGCTAGTTAATGATATAAGCAAATAAATTGTAAAAGGACTAGTTATGAATATTTTTGAAGCACTACGTCACGACCATGATAAACAACGAAAATTGGTAGATGCGCTTATTCAAACACACGGCGACACAGAGCAGCGCCACAAGCTAATGGATGAGCTAAAAACAGAATTAGAAGATCACGCAAAATTTGAAGAACGTTACTTTTATAACCCACTTATGTTTGATGACTTAACTCATGAAAAAGCGCGCCACAGCGTAGCTGAACATCACGAAATTGATGAATTAATTGAACAACTTGAAGATACCGAAATGAGCTCGTCTGCATGGTTAGTTGCAGCTAAAAAGCTACACCATTTGGTACATCATCATTTAAGTGAAGAAGAACACGAAGTGTTTCAATTAGCGGGTAAAGCACTTACCGAAGGGCAAAAAGAGAGCCTTGCTGAGCAATACAACGACGCAATGCATTAGTTGCATAACATGCAAACCGACTTCCACACACTCCCTGTGTACTTATTGGTTATAAGCCTTATGGCTTATAACCAATTTTTTTGCATGTACTTTATTACTTTACAGTAAATTTCACGTCTTGATCGCGTAATAAGTAAAGTGCAAAACACGCAGCCCACATTGGCCATGCAGTAAAGAATAATAAGTTATTAAAGCCATCTATGTACTGGTTGTAAGAAGAAAGCGTAGATAAGCCATGCATTACAAAAATGATACCGTACGTTATACGCTTTTTAATACCTGCTAAAAATGCTAAAACAAGCACTAACTGCACCGCACCAATAATGTAAGCCACTATATCTGTAGAGCCACTAATACCGTAAAAATGTTCAAAAATACGTGCGCTATGCCCAGGATTAACAAACTTATCGAATGTCCACATAACCATTACAATAAACACGCCTAAACGCAAAGATAAAAGTGACCACTGCAAACGGTTTTGCACATCAGAATTCATTGAACCTGTCATAAAATTTCCTTAAATGAATATTAATAAACGTAGAAGTAAGCTAGACCGTATAAGTTATTTTTTATTTCAAAAATTTTTAATTAAATTCATTAGTTAAGCCATACAGTACTAAAAGTGAAGCTTATTTAAGTAATTTAAAAATGCTGCATAAAAGTTAACTCTTTTAAAATGTTAGCAGGTTGAAAGTAGTCTATAATTAATAAATCCTATTAAAAGCAAACATTTACATTCACTCTAATACAATCGCCCTATTAATGTTTTATCGACTAATAAAACAATACTACTTAATTACCAACTTTGTAATGCATCTGTTTTGTTATGTTCTAAAAAACAAAAAGAATCAAAATTTTACTGAAAGTTATTTTTAATCCTTTCGGTCTTTATCGCCAACAACATTTTAACCGTAGAGAGAAAACGTTTGAAACACGCATATTTAGCACTTTCCCTAGCCACCATATTAAATACACCACTTAATGCTTTTGCAGCCGAAGAATCAAAAACAGCAAAAGAAGACGCAATTGAGCGTATTGAAGTGGCAGGCCAAGTTATTAAATCTCAAGGTCTTTCGGTTAAAAATGCCACTGTAGACGGCCCTTTTGGCGACAACTTAGCTCTACAAGATATAGCCCGATCAGTAACACCAATTTCAAGCGAGTTAATAGAACAACTCAATATTACGACTTTACAAGATGTACTTGCAGTAAGTCCTAATACCTATTCAGCCAGTGGTTTTGGCGCACCTAGTTTACCTACTATTCGTGGGCAACTAGGTGAGCTTTTCCAAGATGGTACACGCCGCCAAGCAGGTAATAATGGCTTTGGTGTGCCGTTATCGTTCAACTCCATAGAACAAATAGATGTAGTAAAAGGCGCGCCACCGGTATTATTTGGTTCAAGCCAACGCAACGGTGGTTTTGTAAACTTACATTCTAAAAAAGCATCAACTGACGACAGTAAAGGCAAAGCAACGGTATCTGCAGGAAGATGGGATCAGTACAGTGTTTTAGTTGATTACAGTGCACCTATAGTAAAAGACAAAGTAGGTTTTAGAGTAAGCGCTGAACACATTGATAACGGCAGTTACTACGACTTTTCGGGCACGAAAAGCGACAGCCTATTTGCAGCACTTAGGGTGTTACCTGATGACAAGAGCAGCTGGGATATTAACTTTGAGTTATACCAAGTTGAATTTACCGATAACGCAGGTATTAACCGCCCTACTCAAGCCTTAATTGATGATGGCCTTTATATTACCGGCCAAGGCGTGCAAGCCAATGGCAGTACAGTACCGGCAGCAGGTTCAATAATCTCACCAACTGGGCAAGTAAAAATAGACCGTAGTACAGTACTTACCGACCCTGACAATCAAAACGAAGCCACTACTTATTTACTACACAGTATTTATAAGCGTGAACTTTCAAACAACGCATCAATAAAAAACATTACGTATTTTCAGCACTTACAACGCGAAGAAATTGCACAAAATAGCTTTGTTGAAATTATAGATGGTGCCGATACCGCGCAAAACCGTACCGAACTGACTTACCAATGGAGTAACGAACAGCAAACAATTTTTGCTTTTGATGTGCGTTACAACCGCGTGCTAGGCTACAGCCAATTTACAACAGAAGCCGACTTACCTATTGATTTAACTGGCCCAATTTCAAATCGCCGTATTCCTTTAACTGATGCACAACAAGCGCGTTTAATTGAAATTAGTCCAGGTGTATTTGTATCCCCTGGTGGTCAATACGATATTAATAACGATGGCAGCGGCGACTTTAACTTATCAGACACTACCGATTCGCGCTCATGGCAAACGGGTTTTGCTATTCAGCAAGATTCTGATTGGACAGATAAGTTTCATACAAGTGTTGGTTACCGCATAGATTTTTATGACGTAGACGCGCACGACCCAATAGCACCAGAGGGTGAAATTGCAGCTCGCGATAGCATTAACGATAAGCTACATTCTGGGCAAATAAGCTTTAACTACCGATTAAACAGTGATTACACCACTTATGGTGCAGCAAGTTACAACGAAGCCACATCAAATAGCATGGCTGGCGGCACGTCTCTTGGTGGCGACAACACGATTAGCGCACAAAACTTTTCAACCGAAAATACTTTAGTTGAATTTGGTTTAAAGTACGCACCAACCGACAGTGATTGGTACGCCGATGGAGCAGTATTCAGCCAACGTCGTAGTTTACGTAATCGCGATGGTAGCAATACCGGCATTCGTACTACCGGCTTTGAAAGCCAAGTATTTTATGATGCTTACCCTTATTGGCTAAGTGCTGGCTACAGCTATATTGATGCTCGCTACGATAATTCTGCAAGTAGCCAAGACTCAGCACAAGTAGCCGATGCATTTGACAACTCACGCCCTGATATTATTGCAGGCACCAGTGTTGGCGCACCTAGCTTTACCGCGTTTGCACCTTCAAACCGCCAAGTTCAGGGCATCCCTGAGCAATCTTTTAGCTTTAACGGAAATTATTCAATTAATTCGAAATGGCAAACGGGTTTTTCAGGTCTATATACAAAGAGTTACCCATTAGACTTTTTGGCGACAGTAAAAATTCGTGATCAGTACACACTAAACGTAAATACTAGCTATGCTTTTACGCCTAGTACCAAGTTACGATTAGATGTGAACAACGTAACGAATCAAAAAAACTGGCGCCCAGTATTTGAAGGCGGTTACTTTGGTGCAACTTTAGCTTTTCCTGAGTTGCCAATAAACGCCAAGCTGACGCTTACGCATAATTTTTAAAGACAAGTTTGAAAGAGAGAGAACATGATTAAAAAAATACTTTTGTTATTAATTGCAGCGGTCGCCATCGGCCTGTTCTTTCATTTTGATTTGCACCAACTACTTACGCTTGAGGGCTTAAAAGGCTCGATGGATCAGTTTAGCCAATATAAAGCGCAATCTCCGCTATTAATAATTGGCGGATTCTTTTTATTGTATGTGGTGGTTACTGCATTGTCTTTACCGGGCGCGGCTATTTTAACACTGGCAGCGGGTGCTTTATTTGGCTTAGTTGAAGGCTTATTGGTTGCATCGTTTGCATCAACCATAGGTGCTACATTGGCCTTTTTAGTATCACGTTACTTATTGCGCGACACCATTAAAAAGCGCTTTCCTGATCGTTTAGCAGCCATTGATGCAGGCGTTGAAAAAGAAGGCGGCTTTTACTTATTTACGTTGCGTTTAGTGCCGGTGTTTCCGTTCTTTTTAATCAACTTGTTAATGGGCGTAACAGCCATCAAGTCATGGACTTTTTACTGGGTAAGCCAAGTGGGTATGCTAGCCGGTACATTTGTATTTGTTAATGCAGGTACGCAGCTTGCTCAAATAGAGAGCTTATCTGGAATTTTATCATTCAACTTAATCTTATCATTCGCTTTATTGGGTATATTCCCATTCATTGCTAAGGGAATCTTAAACGTGTTTAAAAAACGTCGCGTATACAAAAACTACACTAAGCCTAAAAAATTCGACCGTAACATGATTGTTATTGGTGCAGGCGCAGGTGGTTTGGTAACAAGTTATATAGCCGCTGCTGTTAAAGCAAAAGTAACCCTTATTGAAGCGGGCGAAATGGGTGGAGACTGTTTAAACTATGGTTGTGTTCCAAGTAAAGCAGTCATTAAAAGCGCTAAAATTGCAGAACAAATTCGCCATGGTGAAAACTACGGCCTAGAAAATGCGACACCGCAGTTTTCGTTCAAAAAAGTAATGGCACGTGTACATAAAGTTATTGCCGATGTAGCACCGCACGACAGCGTTGAGCGTTACACCAACCTAGGCGTAGATGTTGTAAAAGGTTACGGTAAATTAATAGACCCGTGGACTGTAGAAATTAAACTTAACGACGGTGGCACGCAAACACTCACCGCTCGTACTATTGTGATTGCCACTGGCGCGCGCCCATTTGTACCGCCACTACCTGGTATTGAAGAAACTGGCTATGTAACAAGCGATACGTTGTGGAATAAATTTGCAGAGCTAGATGAGGCACCTAAGAAACTTGTAGTACTTGGTGGTGGTCCAATTGGTAGCGAATTAGCACAAAGCTTTGCACGTTTAGGTTCAAGCGTTACGCAAATTGAAATGGCGGAGCGCATCATGATCAAAGAAGATCTTGAAGTGTCTACTTTTGCTCACGAAGCGTTAACCGAAAGTGGCGTTAATATTTTAACATCGCACCAAGCACTACGCTGTGAAGCTCGCGATGGTAAAAAATATATTGTTGTTAAACATAACGACAAAGAAATAGATATTGAATACGACGAGCTATTATGTGCCGTTGGTAGAAGTGCACGCCTTAAAGGTTACGGTCTTGAAGAGCTAGGCATTGAAACAAACCGCACAGTAGTAACTAACGAATACCTAGAAACACTGTACCCTAATATTTTTGCAGCAGGCGATATTGTAGGTCCATACCAGTTTACACATGTGGCAGCTCATCAGGGTTGGTACGCAGCGGTAAATGGCTTATTTGGTCACCTTAAAAAGTTTAAAGTAGATTACCGTGTTATTCCGTGGACTACGTTTATTGACCCAGAAGTAGCACGTGTTGGCTTAAACGAGCAAGACGCAAAAGACAAAGGCATAGATTACGAAATTACTCGCTTTGAATTTGAAGAGCTAGACCGTGCAATTACCGACAGCGCTACAAAAGGCTTTATTAAAGTGATTACACCCAAAGGCAAAGACAAAATATTGGGTGTTACTGTAGTATCTGAACACGCTGGCGATTTAATTGCTGAGTTTGTACTGGCAATGAAACACGGCTTAGGTCTTAACAAAATACTCGGTACTATACACAGCTACCCTACTTGGGCTGAAGGAAACAAATACGCAGCAGGTGAGTGGAAACGCGCTCATGCACCTGAAAAAGTGCTTAACTTGCTTGAAAAATACCACACTTGGCGTCGAGGTTAATTATGTTTAAAACACCTCTAAAAGCATTGCTACTTGGTTCGGCTTTAGTTGTAACATCGTTTGCAACATCATTTTCGACCCAAGCCCAAAACATGCACGATAGCTGGAATGCATTATTAAATAAGCATGTTGTAGCGATTAACCATAATCACAGCACAGAGGTTGATTACGCAGCCATAAAACGTGAGCATGCACAGCTAAAAACGTATTTAGATTCGTTAAGTGCTGTAACACAAAACGAGTTTGACGCGTGGGAAAAGCCTAAGCAACTCGCTTTTTTAATTAATGCGTATAATGCGTGGACTGTTGAACTTATATTGACTAAGTACCCAAACCTTAAATCAATAAAAGACTTAGGCAGCTTTTTTAGCTCACCATGGAGCAAAGAGTTTGTGCCACTACTGGGTAAAACTCGCAGCCTTGATGACATAGAGCACGGTTTAATTCGTGGCAGCGGTAAATATAACGATCCACGCATTCATTTTGCTGTAAATTGTGCAAGTATTGGTTGCCCTGCGCTGCGCGGGGAGGCATTCACAGCTACTGAACTAGAGAGCCAATTGCAACAGCAAACGGTGCGTTTTTTATCTGATACAACACGTAATTTTGCGCAGGAAAATACGCTAAATATCTCCTCTATATTTAAGTGGTACGGTGATGACTTTGAACAAGGCTTTAACGGGGCAAATACCTTACAGCAGTTTTTTTTGCAATATAGCGATGCACTTAAACTAGTACCCGCTCAGCAAAAAGCGCTTAAAAATAATGACATGAAAGTAAAATTTTTAGACTACAGCTGGGATTTAAATGCACGCCAGTAAGTTTTGGCAAACAACTACGCGATACAGTGTTTACTGTGTCGCGTTTTGCGTTTGCTTAATAACAAGCTTAAGTACTTTTGCTAATAACAGCGCTCATAATATGAGTAAAGAACGACTCACTCGCTGGGAAAATATTGAAACGCTTGGTAATAACCAAAGCGTGTACTTTTATGCCTGGGGCGGCGACGCGCAAATAAATGCCTATATTCAATGGGCTGCCCAGCAAGTTAAAACTCAATATAATATTAACTTAGTCCATGTAAAGCTCAGCGACACCAGCGAAGCAGTAAGCCGTGTGTTGGCCGAAAAATCAGCACATAATAATGACCAAGGCAGTGTTGATCTGGTATGGATAAACGGCGCTAACTTTGCCACTATGAGCGAGCACGCATTGTTGTTAAAACAGTGGGCAAATAAACTGCCACACTTTGCATACACAGATCCCGCTAATAACCCTGCTGTTAATTTTGACTTTGGCATACCCACAAACGGTATGGAAGCACCGTGGGGGCAAGCATCGCTCACCTTTTATTACGACAGCCTTGCAATAAATGAACAAACAAACAATAAACGCCCTACTACATTAAACGAATTATTAAACTGGAGCACACAAAACCCTGGTCGCTTTAGTTACCCAAAGCCGCCTGACTTTTTAGGTATGAGTTTTTTAAAGTACGCCTTAGTTGTGCTGCATAAGCACAGCAGCGAAAACATTAAAGCGCAGTTAAACCAACCAGCTACCGCTTTAAATACTGCACAAGTGCTAAATCCGTTATGGGACTTTTTAGATAAACTACACCCAACGCTTTGGCGTGGTGGCACTCATTTTATGCAAAGTGGTGCTCAAATGCGCCGCTTAGTAGACGATACCGAGCTGAGTTTAGCCTTTACTTTTTCAGCACCTGAAGTACCCGCAGCTGTAAAACGCTATGATTTACCAAACAGCATTCGCAGTTACGCAATGAGTGATGGCAGTTTAAGTAATACCCATTTTGTGGCAATCCCTTACAATGCAAGCCACCAGCAAAGTGCGCAATTAGTGGCTAATTTTTTACTCAGCCCTGAGGCGCAAGCTCAAAAACAAAAAGCGCATATATGGGGCGATAAAAGCGTACTTATTCAATCAACGTTAACGCCTGATCAGCAAGCCTTATTTAAAACAGCTAAACCACATCCAAGTGCACTGCCTTTAAACAGTATTAAACGCACATTGAGCGAACCTCATCCAAGCTGGGTAAACGCCATTATGCAAGGTTGGCAAACTCGTTATGGAGTAAGCCAATGAGTGTTATTTCAAAAAGTGTACCGATTAATACCAAAGCAACAACGCAGTGCAGCACCGATATGTTTACGCGCATTGTAAAATTTAGCCCGCGATTTTTACTCGCTTTACTTATACTACCCGTACTTGGTGGCTTAATTAGCGTATTGCTGCCTGCCTTTGGTTATGCGCCCGTACTTGAGCAAACAACGTTTAGCTTGCAAGGTTTTAACGCCCTTTGGCAAACACCCGGCCTTACCCAAATGGTTACCTTAAGCGTTGCTACGGGCTTAATAAGTACTCTGCTTGCATTTATCATTACCTTAATGATTTTAGCTGCGTTTTTTAATAGCCCGTGGCTTAACCGAATTCAGCGTTTATTGAGCCCTATATTAGTGATACCTCATGCCGCCGCGGCTATTGCAGTAGGGTTTTTAATTGCCCCTTCAGGTATGATTTCACGCTTAGCGTCGCCTTGGTTAAGCGGCTGGGAACTTGCGCCAAACGGCCTGTTTCCGCATGATTCGTTCGGTATTAGTATTATTTTAGGCTTAACACTCAAAGAGCTTCCCTTTTTATTACTAATGGCACTGGGCGTACTTACTCAACCTGAGCTTGGCAAAAAATTACGCCAACAACATAAGGTTGCGCTTAACTTGGGTTATTGCCCAATGACCGCCTTTTTTAAAGTAATACTGCCAAGCCTTTATCCGCTGCTGCGCTTACCGCTTTTAGCCGTGTTGGCTTATGCAAGTGCCAGTGTAGAAATGCCACTCATTTTAGGCCCAAATACACCACCAACGTTGGCCGTTGCAATAATGCATTGGTTTAACGATGTTGATTTAAACCTGCGTATTAAAGCCTCTGCAGGTGCTTTATTACAACTGGCTGTTACAGGCGGTTTGTTAGCCCTTTGGCTTGGCGCAGAAAAGGCCGTAAATGTGTTATTTAGCGACTCTCTCACTAATGGGGTGCGCGAATACGGCGGATTTTATTGGCAAAAAATAACGGTAGTACTCACCGCATTAGTAATTAGCTTTATACTATTGTCGCTTATTGGTTTAGTTATGTGGTCGGTTGCAGGTTTTTGGCGCTTTCCAGATGCAATGCCTGAGCAATTTACACTACTGCATTTTAAAAGTGCGCTAATGCAAATGGGCAGTCCGCTTTTTAATACCCTAGCAATCGGTTTAGTAACCACACTATTTGCCATTATTCTTACTTTATTGTGTTTAGAATCAGAGCAGTTGAGTGACAAACCTATTTCTCGTTTTACCAGTTTAATTATTTATTTACCGTTATTAGTACCCAGTATTGCCTTTTTGTTTGGGCTAGTATGGATACAACAATTGGTAAATAACCAAGCCGCATTTTTTAATGTGGTACTTACGCATTTACTGTTTGTGTTGCCTTATGTATTTTTGTCACTCGTGAGCAGTTATAGGCGCTTAGATCCTCGTTTTGCTCATGTTGCAGCAAGCCTAGGCGCAGCGCCATGCAAGGTGTTTTTTAAAGTAAAACTACCTCAGTTGTTTGCCCCGATTTTAATTGCAGCCGCACTGGGCTTAGCAATTAGTTTTGGACAATACCTCCCCACGCTTTTAGCTGGCGGCGGGCGCATAGCCACAATAACAACCGAAGCCGTTACGCTTGCCAATGGCGCAAGCAGACGCACCAGTGCCGTGTACGCTATTATGCAAATGGCGTTGCCGCTTATTGGATTTATAGTTGCATGGGGTTTACCTAAATATTTTTTTAAAAGCGCACGTGTCTAAAAGTAAGCAAGTTTAAAAGTGCACATATTTAAAGCACCCATGTTTAACACTATCAGGGTTAAGGTTTTTTAATGCAGTCATCGTTACAGATTAAAAATTGTCAGCTTTATCGCCAAAATGAGCTGTTACTTAGCTTAAACGAGCAAGTTAATGGCGGTGAAATACTCACTATTATGGGCCCATCAGGCAGTGGTAAATCAAGCTTACTAAATTGGCTTACGGGTACTTTACCCAGTGGCTTTAAGGCCAATGGTGAGGCGTGGCTTAATGGTCAAAATATCGACAACACCCCTCCACACTTGCGCCATATTGGAGTGCTTTATCAAGACGCTTTATTGTTTTCGCATTTAACTGTTGCTGGTAACATTGCCTTTGCAATGCCTAAAGGTAATAAAAAACAACGCCTTGAAAAAATAGAACACGCACTTGAGCAAGTTGGTCTTAAAGACATGGGTAATCGTCACCCCGACAATTTATCGGGTGGGCAACAAGCCCGTGTTGCATTATTACGTATGCTGCTGAGCGAACCTAAAGCTATTTTACTCGACGAACCCTTTAGCAAACTCGACACCCAACTGCGTGTTGATACACGCGAACTCGTGTTTAGCCAAATACGCGATCATAAGCTACCTGCAATTATGGTAACCCACGATCATAGTGATGCCGACGCTGCAAATGGCAAACTCATAACTTTAAATAGCACACTTTAATTCGTGGCTTTAATACGCATAAGGCAATAAACATGCTAGACAAATTTATCACCCCTGTAATTAAGCCACTTTTAACACCTGTGGTTATGCTTATGCATAAACGCGGTATAACCGCCGATCAGCTAACCGTGGTAGGCTTTTTAGTTGGCTTATTAGCCGTGCCATTACTGGCGTTTGAAATATGGTACGAGGCATTAGTTGTCATTGTTTTAAATCGAATTTTAGATGGACTTGATGGCGCATTAGCACGCTATGCAAACCAAAGTTCAAGCGCAGGTGGCTTTTTAGACATCACACTCGACTTTTTATTTTACGCGGCTATTCCGCTTGGCTTTATTTTGGCAAACCCCGAGCAAAACGCCATTGCCGGTGCGGTATTACTGGCCACTTTTATAGGCACAAGTTCAAGCTTTCTAGCCTTTGCCATAGCCGCTGAAAAGTTTAAACTCGAAAAGCCGCAATTTAAATACAAAAGCTTTTATTACTTAAATGGCTTAACCGAAGGCACAGAAACAATAGCGCTATTTATAGCCTTTTGTATTTGGCCGCAGCACTTTGCCCTCCTCGCTGGCATATTTGCTTTTGCCTGTGCCATTACCATATTTACCCGTATACATGGCGGCTACCACACACTTAAACAGCAAGAAGCCAATGAGGTTATAAATAATAATGACTAACGAAGTTTGGTGGCGACTCGGTTGCTTTTTTAGCATTTTAGTCATAATGATGCTGCTTGAATGGCGACAGCCCGCAAGGCAATCGCCCATTAAAAGCAGCACTCGCTGGTTTGCAAATTTTGGCTTAGTGTTTGCCTCATCTATCATTGCGCGCTTAGCCGTACCACTTGGTTTAACCGCAGTAGCACTTTACAATCATGAGCACAGCATTGGCTTATTTAACCAACTAGCCATACCTAGCATAGTAACCATAGTGCTAAGCCTTGTACTGCTCGATATACTCATTTATTGGCAGCATAGATTGTTTCATAAAGTGCCACTATTATGGCGTTTGCACCGCGTACACCACGCCGATGCGCATGTAGATACCAGTACAGGCCTGCGCTTTCACCCCATCGAAATTGTGCTTAGTATAGTTATAAAACTTATTGCAGTTACTGCACTTGGCGTACCCGCCATTGCCGTACTTATATTTGAAATCGCGTTAAATGGACTCGCCTTGTTTAACCATGCAAACATACGCCTACCAAACGCCATTGAAAAGCCACTACGCCTGATATTAATGACGCAAATACTGCACCGCATTCACCACAGTAAAGTAGTGAGTGAAACAAATTCAAACTATGGCTTTAGTGTAATTTGGTGGGACAAACTTTTTGGCAGCTATAAAAGTGAGGCCAAAAAAGCCGACGCAGAAATAGATATAGGTTTGGTTGAATACCCAAGCGCAAAGCAAAACGCCTCGCTTTGGGGGTTACTCATCATGCCGTTTAAAAACAAGTAAAAACAACTATATTGCACTTTACACAATGACAATCTACTTAAAAGCCCTTTGATGTAGGTTGGTTTAAATAAAATACTCCATGAATACGCCAGGTTAAAACTTTAAGGCGTCTGTTTAATTTCTAAATTTTTAAGGCAAACATTTGTAGAATGGGCAGGCTTTACTATTTGTTATTCGTTTTGGGAAAAGCTTATTATCGGCAGCAAGAAACCTAAAGAAAACCCCATAATACCATCATCAGATCATTAGCATTTAAGTGGATAAGAATACTATTTAGGTGCTGGAAAACACATACGCCCTACGATGAATCGACTTACTTAACCGCATTGAAAAGTAAGGGATCACCGCTGTTAAAATTTGCGGTGGAAAGTGAGCTTTAGTGCTTGCTGTCCATCTCAGGGCGTGTTGTTATATTTTTACTTTTACTGGATTTTGAGTTCGTATTTGTTGAATTAAATCTGCCAGTTTTACATATGTATCTGGTTCCGGAGTACAGGACACTGCCATATTCTCCGCTATTTCAGGCTTAGATAAAGTATATATCGACAACCCTTGAGCCTTTAAGAATTTTACAATCTGAGCATAAAACGGCTTAGTTTTGTCGAATACATTAATAAAGCTTTGTTTGGAAATCTGAGGGTTAGCTTTTAAAAAGTTCGTTTCAAAACATGCATCAATAAAGTCACAAGACTTAAAAGACTCTTCAAAGGAACCGCCTTGTAACCCATTTGATAAAGTAACTGTCGGTGTACAAGGAACTTTGAACAAATGAACGTTACTTGGCAAAGTGTTTTTTGCTGGAACTTTAGATGGGTCGTCATTGTCAAAAGTAAAAATCATTGGGCGATCGTGGCTCAATGTTTGGTTCATTATTCTGATTACATGCTTTAAATTACCTATACCATTGTAATTAGCGATAACGACACCGTAGTCAGAAAAGTTAATCCCTAAACCTTCTTCCAACAAAATCCTAAAAGCGCCTTCTTCACTTTCTCCTTCAACAAATAAATATATGCACTGTTCCAGTGCTGACTCTCTACTTGCTGCATCCCATCGCATCTCTTCACAAAGTTGGTCTTGAATTACACCATATTGAATTCTTTCGAAATCTGACATACTTCACCTAAAAATATAACGCCTCATTCAGAGGCAATAAAATGGCTGAATTTTACTAGTCGTCCACCTCAGGGCGTGTTGTTAGTTACCACTCCAGTCCATTGATAATATAACCGAAATAACCTTGTTCACCGATGACATTTATATTTTTATTTCTAACTTTCATCAATGATGATTTATCATAGTACCATCTAACAGAGTGTTTATTATTGCTATCTAAGTCTAAAAAAGTGAGGCGAGTACACTCATATTCATAATCACTACCACAACTCTCAACCTTACTTAAATGGTACTCTTTTGACCAATATTCATTCACAGAATAATAAGCCCATAATTTGATTGGAGCACCGATAGCAGCCCAAATCCAACCATATACTAAAACAGGTAAAAAAATCATACCTAACGTTGAGCGAAATTTACCTTGGTCTTCAAATTGATGTTTCATTTGTTGTTGATAGTGACTACAGCTTTTATATTTCCTATACGAGAAGGCAAAGAATATAATACTTAATATGCCTGCCAATACTGGGATTAGCTTATATACCAAGAAGTCATATATTGAATTTGAAATAAAAGGAGGATCAACATTTTCGTCCCAAATTAAGAATATGATGGGCAAAAAGAATATTCCTAATGTGAATACAAGTGCTAAATGAGTTCGATTCATGATGGTAACTAACGCCTCAAGAACCGGCGGCAGCTTTATCGCCGTCCGCGTTGCTTGACTTGTTATGTGATGTTGGAACGTGGCCGATACGAATTAGGTTAATGGTTGTACCTGCAATATAATATGCCAGTACCGCCAGCAAGAATAGAATTATTTGGAACCCTGAAAGCACCCAGTGAACGGAAGTAGACAGAAAAACAAGGATTGTACTAATAAGAGAAAGCACAAGGCCGATAATAATTAACCTAGATATAATGACCATACCTTTTTTAGGTACATTCATTTTATGAGAAACACAAATACCACATGCCATTTCATGTATTGCTAGCACAAAGAAAGTAAAGGCCGATGCTGAAAATGCCACACCGGTTAATATTTTCTCCCAGCCACCTTGATAAAAAGATAGCCCAAGATAAATTGAAATAAGACCAATACCTTTCAAACATTTCCATTGGTAGGATTTAACCACTTCCATATAATCAGAGCCAAACTCTTTAGTTGATTGTTTAACGCTGCTGAAATAAGCGAATACAACTATAAATGGAAGTGTAAATACCATAATTTCAATTAATAGATCATTGTTCATCGATGATTCCTTTCACATAACGAGCCTGTAGATTAACTCGTTTTTTTATTTGCTTTTATTGATAAACAAACCATAGCTGAGTTCCTATTTTGGTTCAATCGATTACTTATTTTATGCAGAATATAAAGTGGGAGTTTGATGTCGCGGATTCAAATCTGAAGTGCATAACGTTTAGGCGGCTTTAGCCGCCAAGTGATCCTGCATCAATTTTGCAGGCGTTTCAAATCCAAGTGTCTTCCTCGGACGATTATTAAGTTGCTCCAGTACTGGTATAACTTGCGCTGGTGTTACCGCCTTAAAATCGGTGCTCTTCGGCCAATACTGACGTAGTAATCCATTCGTGTTTTCATTCAATCCGCGCTCCCATGAGTGATAAGGGTGAGCAAAATAAACAGGAACACTTAAAGCCTCTGTGATTTGCTCGTGATAAGCGAACTCTTTTCCATTGTCAGCCGTGATGCTATGAAGCGCTGACCTATATGGCCTTAATAGCTCTATCGTCGCCGCAGTGACGGCTTGTGCTGTTTTGCCTGCCACCTGAGTTGATACAGTGAATTGGGTGACCCGCTCTACAATGGTAACAAGGGCGCCTCGATGACCTTTGCCTATGACGGTATCTATTTCCCAATCTCCGATACGACCTTTCTCATCAACTATTTGTGGGCGCTCTTCAATGCTAACGCGATTTTTTATTTGCCCTCGGTTTGTTTTACCATGACTGCGCTTGTGATATTTCTTACCGTGTCGGCGCAGATGTAGGTATAACTCACCACCTGCTTTTTTATCTTCCCGGATATACAGATAAATGCATTCATGGCTGACAGACAGTTCACTTTCTTTGCGTAACCATCCCGTTATTTGTTCAGGACTCCACTTCTCATTAAGCTTCTGGGTAATTAAAGCTATCATTTCAGGTGTCATCTTAAGCGGTTTTCTTACACTTCTTCGGCGAAACAAAGCCCGCTCATGAGCTTGTTTGTGTCTGTAACCTCGCTTACCTGTATTTCTAGAAAGCTCTCTTGAAATCGTAGATTGCGATAAATTAGTTAGCTCAGCAATACTTTGTTGCGTAAAACCGCTTTTCTTTAGAACGGCGATCTGGCATCTTTGCGCATAGGTCAGTTGTTTGTAATGTCTCATTGTAAAATCTCTTGCCGGAGAAAAAGCAGTTAGTTTATGAGCAACTGACCACTTAATCTAGCCAAAACAAGTTATGCACTTACAATTTGAATCTAGGTGTTGTTTTAATTGGCATTTTGGAAGGTATTACTGGTGTTTAAGTGGCTTTATTGAGGTTAAAAAGGCTTACCCCTCTTAATGCATCGTGTTTTGTAGCTTTTCTATATTATGAACAAGGCAATACAGTTGCCATTGCGCATTCACTTTCAGTTGACCCCGTAAGGTCAATTTATTCATCCCTTTATTCACTGTAATGTTGCCAAAAAAATAACATGACACTCACTCTAATTATTAATCGCTTTAACTTCTACTAAGGTAAATATCGTTTGGCTTAAAGTGTCCTAAATATTGAAGATACTTCGACTTATTCAAATAACGCTGTATTTACCTACTTATTACTCATTTTTAGGCATGCGAAATACTGTGCTTTCACAGTGAAGGGAAATAACGGGTAACTTTTTGAAGTAACGCTTTAAGCCAGTAGTTTTTCGCAGTTACTAACGTTGGCGCGCCGCTTTCTGTTTAGGTGTTCGCAGTATCCTTCGTGCGACGCTGGGCGACCTACTGCACCATGAAATACACGACTAAATTGTGTGGTGAGTTTTAGCCAGTTTTCGGGGTAATGTTGACTCTTTGTAACAGGGGTAAAGTGGTACTCTCAATATGGCCTTTCTTGCCTTCGCGTATACAACGTCCAGTTAATTCTACTAGTTCAAGGTAAGATTTAAGCGCAAAGGGTAATCCTTTTGCCATTTGCTTTTTTGGTTTACCTGAAAAGCGCAGGAGTTGCTTCGGTTGCTTACCCGCAGTGGCACTTTCAATGCGTATTTTTACACTGGTATGCTCTGATGTTTCTGGTGTTGTTGCTGCCTTTGCTCTTATTGGGTTTAAATCAACATATGCCATACAGGCGATTAATGCGGCTTCATCTAAGAGGGCTTGTGATTTAAAACGTCCCTCCCAAAACCGTCCGGTACAGTTATCTTCTTTATTAGCTCTGCGCGCAATGTCTTCATTTAATAAGCGCATAACCAACTGATATTAGCTAAGCGTTCTCGGTATTCAATGATTGTTTCATTTAGAAAGAGCCATTCAATTTTACTTAGCTCTTCGCCTTGCAGGTATTTGTTAGTGAGTACAGTGCCTTTACAAAGCCTGTGCCACCGCTGAATAATGGCTTTATCGGTTAGTCGCTTGGCTTTTTTATCATCAACATAGAGTACTAAGTGGGTGTGATTACTCATTACTGCATATGCGCACACATCGATACAAAATACGTTAGCGAGGGCAAGTAACTTGCTTTCAACCCACCCTCTGCGATGTTCATACGATTGATTAGTAAAGTTGTCTACGCCGCATAAAAATGCACGGCGTACACAGCGCGAAATACAGTGATAGTATTTTGTATCGACCAAACTAACCTGACGTTTTCTTGCGATAGCCATGTGACACTTATTGCACTAACCAGAGCTTAGTTAATTACACTGATATTACAAATATTAGGATGGGTGTCTGTTTAATTTATTTTTAAGGCAAAAATTTGTAGAATGGGCAGGCTTTTCTATTCGTTATTCATTTTGGGCTAAAGCTTATTATGAGCAACAAAAAGCCAAGGGTAAGCCGCACAACAGCATTATTAGATCACTGGCATTTAAATGGATAAGGATTGTATTTAGATGTTGGGAAACGAATACACCCTACGATGAATCGACGTATTTAGAAGCATTAAAACGCAGAGGCTCACCACTTTTAAAATTTGCAATTAATAGCTAAATTTTACTAGTCGTCCACCTCAGGGCGTGTTGTTATATTTCTGTAATTTCCAATAAATCAAGACTACTAGGCCTAAAGTTAATAAAGACCTTATCTTTTATTTCTAAATGTGGAGCACAGTACACGTATATTTTATAACGGCTACCAAATTTATTAATAAGGTTATCAATACTCTGTTTAATTGGTCGCTTAAATCTATATGTTTCATAGTCATTTTTTTTGATGAAAATTGAAATATACACGGGAGCCGTTTTAAATTTAGCTTTGTCAATAAGATCTATTTTTATGTCGCCATTTTTTAATTTAAAAATTTTTAATATAGTACCCCAGTAAATACTTTTATTAGTTGGAACCTCAGAGTAATCAGTAAAACTTTGAAATTTTAAGTGTTTAAATAACTCACCATAAGTTCTTAATTTTTCTTCTGATGATAGATACCTTTTGTATAAAAGACTTTCCGATTTATATGTATGGTATCGACTTATTACATGCCCTATATGATAAAAATTTGAACCTGAAAGATTAACTTCTTTTCCTATTTGATTACTATTTTTACGAGTTACAATTTCAATGCCTTCATGATTTGGTGTAGCGCGCTTTTCTACAAAATGGTTATTAGGGCGAGATATAAATAAAGTATCAGGTTCATGCTTATCTTTTTCTTGTTCGGTCGTTTCACTTTCCGAACCAAGATCAACAGAATTTTGATATTCTGTCTTATATATCTGACATTCTGAAGAGTGCTCTTCAACAGTTCTAAAATATGGATCTACTTTTCTTTGTCCTAGTGGCTTATCCATGTTCGCACAAGTAATTAATGCAGAGCATTTTTCATCAATACATATAAATTTTCGTTTATCTGAAATAGTCCTCTGTATAAATAAACGGGACGCTTCTTCGGCAGTTAACGACTCACCTGTTTCAAGACTTAAAGCTTTACTTAAAGATGACACGAATCCTCCTTGAAGAAATATAACAGCTTATTGAACACCACTTTGGGGGTTTATAACACCCCAAAACGGCGTATATTACATAGCTTAATAGTTCCATCAAACAACTCTAATGTAAACAAGTAATTACGTGTGTTATAAAATTGCCCTTGTTTAAATACCTCAGAACGACTTTTAATAATGTTATCCGACAAAGCCGCAACTATTGTCAATTTATACAGTTATTAATTATAAGATTTAGCTTGTATGAAACACCCTTTTGTAACACTGAAAAAAGAACACATATATAATAAAAACATGCAAAAAACACGATTGCTGCTAGGAGCGTTTACGCGGTTGAGTCGTTTTAAATTAATTAAACCAATGTACAAAAAAGCGCTGCAAATATGCAGCGCTGTCATTACTTAACGGTTGTTGTATTTAAGTTTAAACTTTTTGATTAAAAGAAGCCGAGCGGATCTTCGCTATAGCTTACTAATAGATTTTTAGTTTGTTGGTAGTGACCCAGTGCGAGTTTGTGGTTTTCGCGACCAATACCTGACTTTTTATAACCGCCAAACGCGGCGTGGGCCGGATACATGTGGTAGCAGTTAGTCCATACACGGCCTGCCTCAATTTTACGCCCCATACGATACGCTTGGTTCATGTTGCGGCTCCATACACCGGCGCCTAAACCAAATTCAGAGCTATTGGCAAGTGCCAACGCTTCGGCTTCGTCTTTAAAGGTCGACATTGAAATAACCGGGCCAAAAATCTCTTCTTGGAATACCCGCATGTCGTTGGTGCCTTTTAATAGCGTAGGCTGAATGTAATATCCGCCGTTAAGCTCATCGCTTAACTGCTCTACGTTACCACCGGTAAGTACTTCGGCGCCTTCTTTTTTACCAATTTCGATGTAGCTTAATATTTTATCGAATTGCGCTTTAGACGCCTGCGCACCTACCATGGTTTCGGTATCTAGTGGGTTACCGCGTTTAATTTGTGCTGTACGCTGTAAAATGCGTTCAATAAATTGCTCGTAAATATCTTCTTGAATAAATAGTCGCGATGGGCAAGTACATACTTCACCTTGGTTAAAGTAGGCCAGTATTGCGCCCTCTATTGCTTTAGATAAAAACGCGTCGTCTTTGTCCATTACATCGCTAAAGAAAATATTGGGTGACTTACCACCTAGCTCTACCGTTGATGGAATTATGTTTTCGGCGGCGCATTTTAAAATATGTGAACCCACTGGGGTAGACCCCGTAAAGGCGATTTTAGCAATACGGGTGTTGGTAGCCAGGGCTTCACCTGCTTCTTTACCAAAGCCATTAACTACGTTGAGTACGCCTGCTGGCAGTAAGTCGCCAATCACTTCCATTAACACTAAAATAGAGGCAGGGGTTTGCTCTGCCGGTTTTAGTATTACACAGTTGCCCGCAGCTAAGGCTGGGGCTAGCTTCCACGCTGCCATTAGTATTGGGAAGTTCCACGGAATTATTTGCCCAACTACACCTAACGGTTCATTAAAATGATAGGCAACGGTAGTTTCATCAATTTCACTAATACCGCCCTCTTGTGAGCGCAGGCAACCTGCAAAATAACGAAAGTGATCGGCGGCTAATGGAATATCGGCCGCGAGTGTTTCGCGAATTGCCTTGCCGTTGTCCCACGTTTCGGCAACTGCAAGTAACTCTAAGTTTTGTTCAATACGGTCGGCTATTTTTAGTAATACGTTACTACGATCGGTAACCGATGTAGTGCCCCACTGCGCTTTTACTGCATGGGCTTTGTCGAGCGCAAGCTCAATGTCGTCTTTGTCGGAGCGCGCTACTTTGCAAAACACTTTGCCGTTTACAGGGCTAATATTTTCAAAGTACTGGCCGTTTACTGGCTTTACCCATTCTCCACCAATGTAGTTTTCGTATTGCGCTTTAAAGGTAATTAGTGCATCTTTTTCGCCTGGATTTGCATAAATCATAGTGACACTCTCTTGTTGTTATTAGCTAAAAGTCGAGCTATTAAATAAGTCTTTTTGCTTTATATTTAATCAAGTGCTGTTTTATAATTAATCAGCATTGATTGACATTAGACTATCAAACACTTAAAAGCATGTATTGCTGTCCACAAAAGTTGTCTATGAGTCCAGATTTAAAAGGGATTAAAATGCATACTCCGCAATTAAATAAGCAACGTCAGCAATTAAAGGTGCTAATTGAAAATAAAGTGACCTTTGCTGCCGATAATAGCGAGCTAAGTATTTACGATACTTATCAAAATGCGCAAAAAGTAGCTTTGCATTCAAAAGAATTACTTTTTTGCGCCATGCTTAGTGGTAAAAAGGTAATGCATGTAGAGAGCTGCCAATATCATAAGGCATTTTTACCTCACGAATCCTTTGTGTTAGCACCAGAGCAAGGGGTATTAATTGACTTTGAACAAGCATCTTTAAACGCGCCTACTACCTGCCTTGCCATAGAAATAAGTACAGATAAAATAACGCAGGTGGCTAATGCACTCAATATTGAGCAACGCTTTGCCAGCGATGACTTATTTGCCTATACACCGCAGCTGGTACATAGCCAACATAATAGCCAAACCCAACAACTTTTAGCGCGTATGGTGCATTTATTTAGTGAGCCCGACGAGCAACGAGGTTATTTAATCGACTTATCGTTAAACGAGCTTATTACCCGTTTGCTACAGCAGCAAAGTCGAGATTTATTACTAAAACATGGCAATAATCCGCAGCTTAAAACACCGGTAAATAATGCTTTGCAATACATAGAAGAGCACTTAAATGAGGCATTGGATATAGAGAGGCTGTGTAAAATTGCCTGCATGAGTCGCAGCAAGTTTTATCAACAATTTAAGTTGGCGTTTGGTACGAGCCCAGCACTGTGGCAACAGCAACTTAGGCTTAAAAAAGCCTATAGTAAATTGTTACAGGGGCGCACGGTTAGCCAAGCGTGTTATGAGCTGGGTTTTAATTGCCCTAGCCATTTTAGCCGATTATTTAAACAAGCCTATGGCGTACCACCAGCAAGCATTGCCAAAAAAAATCATTAAGTGGTGGTTTAGATTAATTTTATAGCGAGGTTAATTAACGTTTCGTAGGCACTAAATGCGCCTACGAAACTTATTTTATTGTATTTTTTATGGCGCATTAATACTGCGTATTAAAACCAAATTTCAACCTGAGCGCCTACAACTAAGGCACTTTCGTCGCCCTCTTTGCCTGCAACACTTAACCCAGACTCTTGCCCAGCAGCCTTATTCCAATCAAAGTTACTTAGATAAAAGCGTAACGATGGACGCGACCAATACTCGGTAGAGTCGGCTGTTGCTTGTAATGCTAGCGCATATTTCATGAGTGTTTGCTCATCATTTTCAATGCCGTTTGTTTTGGTTTGATAAGCGTTATAACCCAATTCACCAAGCACACTCCAATGTGGCGATATTGAATAATGCGGGCGCACACCAACACTTTTTAGGGTGTGGTAATCAGATGATTTTTCGTACATTACCATGTAATCTAGTTTAAATTTTTCGGTAATATCAATTAAGCCATTATTAAAAATACGAAAGCCACTTGAGCTGCTATCTGCCGCATAATCAAAGCTTCCGCCATCAGTACCGGCAGCGCCTGGGTTTTGCGCCATGGCGCCGGTACCATATTGAATCACTGTTTTTTGATCAACATTGCCTAACTGCTTTTGCCATTGCACTGTAAACGTTCTACCATCGGTAAGCCCTGCTTCATCAATTGCATCATTTACAAATAAGTTTTGCAGTGCAAATACCACTTTACCCGCATCGCCTACATCCATTTCATAGCGTACGTCGGCCATAAAGTTTTGATAGTTAGTATCTGCAGTGGCTTTGTTACCTGTAAGTTCGCCCTCGCCACCATAAGTGATGGCAGCAAGATGCAGCTTATCGGTTTCATTTACCGTAATGTCGGACACACCCACGCCGTTACCCGAGCTTTGCATATATTTGTAATCTAATATATGTACGCTACCAACTGCCTTATCGTAATAATATCTGCGGCCAATCCATAGCGTACCATTATCGAGTAAGTTGTCTGTTTCTACATAAGCTGCCTTGAGCGTCTAGACCACTCCTCCGTTGCGGTTGGATCTCTTGAATCCCCGGCAAAGTCCATCATAAATACGGCTTTAAAATTAACCCCATTTAGCTGCTGTTTTTTAGTCAGCTGAAACTCGCTGTAGTCTCTGCATTCGTTACCTAAGCGATAATAAACCCCATCATTTTAGGGTAGTTTAGTGAATAACAAGAGCCATTATTTTTACTGCCACTCCCTATAATGGTGTTTGTACCTGAGCGAAATACCCATTAAATTCAAACCCATTATCCAATTCTTGCTTAGCTTTAGCCTCATCCTGAGCTTGCATTTCATTATTAATTAACTGTTTAACGTATGCAATATCTTCATCCGATAAACCAGCGGAGCGCTCTGCTGCGTGAACACTCATTGTAGCTGCGCATCATATTGAAAGTAGTGATAAAGAGGGTTTAATTCGTTTGTTATATTTCATGTTTACCATAGTCGTTGTGGGGTTACATTAAATGTATTTGCAGCGCTATTTAATTAAAATGCAGCCGTAATTTAGCTAAGCAGTGCTGGTTGCTAGCTACAAATACGAAATTAGTTACTTTTAAAGATGGAGTTTTTAGTTAACTTTGTGTCAGTAAAAATTAAAGGCATAAAGCCGTTAACTTTAAGCTAACTATTTTGGCGCTAATAATGATCAGCTACGATAACTCGTAGTAAATGAGCTGTGATCAGTAATAACCAATTTGAAAAGGATTTTATCCAACCACTGGGGTTATTCAATATAGCAAACAGCGATAGCATAAGATTTTACAGGGGTCACAAACCATTGATTAAAAAAGGAAAACACAAAGTAAACATAACAAAAACACAGAGGAAACAATGAGCCCACTTACTTACATTTCAGCGTGAAAAACCACCGCGCAATAATTAAACTAATGACGAGTTTTTTGATTATCTGCGCAACTGTAAAATTAATCTGGTAGCTGTAAAACGAGTGTTAGGATGAAATAAAAGAAGAGTAAACAGAGTAATAAAACGCATGGTAAGCTCCCTCAAAAGCGCTGCACTTAAACGCTATTAAGGGATAACAAGGGGATTTAAATCAAGCTAAATCAAACTAAAATAACTAAAAGCACATAAACTAATACCGGCTAATAACCATACTAATCCGTAGCTTTGCCAAAGTATTGCGTTATTATAAACCTGCTGCGGGTTATTTTTGTCAACTAACAGTGTGCAGGTTTTACCTTGTTTAAAGCGGGTAAACATTTTTTCACGATATTCCACTAATACACTGTGCACTTGCCCATCAAAACGAAAACTCACTAGCATAGTTGGCTGATGCAACATTTCGGGTGCTGTTATTTGATTATTTGCCACGGCAGTTATTTGTTCTACCACACAAACCCGCCAGTGGTGTTTACTTACTTTACATTTTAACCAGCGTACAAATGGCAAAGTGCCAATTATTATAAATAAAACCCCCAACCACAACAGAGCCATACACCCACCTTTGTTTTTATTTTTATAGTTTACTAACAACATACGCAGCAATCAAACTGCCTAGCACTTAGATTAATATAGCGCATTGGCTTTATTAAATACATGCTCAGATTACAAAGTTTTACCGCAAGCAACTTGCAGTTAACCTGCCGCACAAGCACAATAGCCGCATAAAAGAGGAGATCATTATGACCACAATTGGTATTGGCACCCAAACCAAAGAACAAGCACTCGCTAGCTTAAGCAATATGACCAGCGATTTAACCCCTATTCAACCGGCAGAATATTTATCTCGTATAGCCAAAGCGCAAACGTATATGCAAAACAATGGCATTGATGCCATTTATTTAAATGCAGGTACTAACCTCGCCTATTTTACCGGTATGCGTTGGTATGCAAGTGAGCGTTTAGTTGGCGCAATTTTGCCTGCTAAAGGTGAAGTGCAATACATAGCTCCTTATTTTGAAATTGGCTCACTCAATGGTTTTAAAGTAATTGACGGGCCAATCCGTGGCTGGCAAGAGCATCAAAACCCATATCAGTTATTTGTTAATATATTAACGGAAATGGGTATTGCGGCTAATGGCACTATTGGTATTGACGAAAGCGCGCAGTTCTTTATTTTTGATGGTATTAATAAAGCGCAAACGGGCTTAAATTTAGTGAATGCTCAACCTGTTACAGCACATTGTAGAATGCATAAATCAGCCAATGAGCTGGCGTTAATGCAACGCGCTATGGATATGACCTTAGTGGTTCACCAAGCTACGGCAAGCATGCTGCACGAGGGTATTAGTACCACTGAAGTTGAAGAGTTTATAAAGCTAGCGCATCAAAAAGTAGGCGCGCCGGGTAACTACTTTTGTATCGTGTTATTTGGGCTTGCAACGTCATTTCCGCATGGGGTAAAAGATCCGCAAATCCTAAAAAAAGGCGACATGGTACTTATTGATACTGGCTGTAAAGTACATGATTACTTATCTGATATTACCCGCACTTATGTGTTTGGTGAAGCAACTGATCGCCAACGTCAATTTTGGAATAATGAAAAAGCAGCACAAATTGCAGCTTTCAATGCAGCAAAAATTGGCGTGCCATGTGAAGACGTAGATACAGCTGCGCGCAGCTACTTAGCTGAGCAAGGTTTAGGCCCTGATTATCAGACACCTGGTTGCCCGCACCGTACAGGCCACGGCATTGGTTTAGATATTCACGAATGGCCTTATTTGGTAGGCGGTAATAAAACGCCACTAGCCGCTGGCATGTGTTTTAGTAACGAGCCAATGCTGGTTATACCGGATGAATTTGGGGTGCGCTTAGAAGATCATTTTTATATGACCGACAGTGGTGCAAAATGGTTTACCGAGCCTAGCCACAGTATTGACGACCCGTTTGGTTTACAAAAGTAATATAAGCGAAAATTAACTTATATTTGTTTATTTGGCTTAAACGACTATTTACTACTGCGCAGTACACACCACGCGCAGTAGTTTATTTTGTGAGTTGACGTTTAACCAATCGCTGTTTGTTTTTTTGTACGTTAGCCAACCATACTAAGGGTAAAATAATTAACGATGCGCCAATTATTAAGCCAAGTGTAGGTACTTCGCCAAACCAAAATAACCCAACAACGACAGCCGCCACTAAGCCACTATATTCAGCGCTAGCAACTTGGCTCGATTCGATTTTGCTATAAACATACACGCAAATTCCCGCATAAATTAAAATAAACAGTGTAGAGCCAAACGCAGTAATAAGTGCGGCCCAATGCCATGGCTCGTTTTCCCACAGCGCCAAACCCAATCCCACAGGCATACCTACTAAATTGGTAAGTAACAAGGTTTGCATAATACTATGATGCTTAGGTAACTTTCGTATTAGTACATTATTTATTGCTAGTGTAATTGCGACTACAAGTGCAAATATAGCCGCCCAATTAATGTCGGTAGGCTGAATAACAATAAGTACCCCTATAAAGCCAATAACAGCCACAGCTATGCTGCTTTTTGTGAGCTGTTCACGAAATATCATTACTGCTAAAGGCAGCATTAATAAAGGCGCTGCATAAAAAATAGCGTTAGCGGTTGCAAGCGGTAAAGCTTTTAGCGCAAACACCATAAATATAATACCAAATAACCATACATGTCCGCGTACCGCATGCCATTTTAAACCGGCAAATAAATGTTTTTTATTCGCCGACAAACAAAACGGGAGCAAAATTAATACTGCGGTAAGTTGGCGCATAAATACAAACTGAAACGTGGGGCTTTCTGCTGGTAAAGTTTTGATTATAGCATCAGAAAAAACCGCAATAATATTACCCACCACAAGTAATGTCATGCCTAAGCCAACCGATATTTTTTGCATTGTTACTCCGTGCCCGCAAATTAAAAACGCTAGCATAGAGCAATTCGTTTAATTATGTATAATGATTAAAATACTTTTAGTATGAGTTTAACTAATAATGAAATTACCCCCATTACGTGCTGTTCAGTGTTTTGAATCTGTAGCGCGATTAAATAGTTTTTCTAAAGCAGCTGAACACCTTAATGTGACGCAAAGTGCCGTGAGCCATCAGGTTAAATTACTAGAGCAATATTTAAACGAGCCGCTATTTAACCGCAGTGGTCGTAGCTTTTCGTTAACCGACGCGGGCAATCGTTACTATCAAGAAGTGAGTCATTCATTAACCAGTTTAGCCTCTGCCACACAAAAAATACGTTACGGCGAGCCTGGGCATATTCGTTTAGCACTTTATAGCTCATTAGCTGTTAAGTGGTTAATACCGCGATTAGAAAGCTTTAAACATGACTCGCCAGATATCGACTTAACTTTAAATATGATTGTAGATGAGGCGGATTTTAGCGACCGTGTTGCCGATTGTTTTATTACCACAACGCCACCTAAAGGTGAGTTTGTCAGCTTATTTTTATTTGCAGAAAAGCTTTACCCTGCTTGTGGCAAAGGCATGTGGCAGCAATTAAAAAATCAATCGCTGCCCAATGAATTATGGAAGCACCCGCTGTTGTCGGTGCAGTATGATGAGTCAGAGCAACGTAGCACCAATGACTGGCAGCAATGGTGTAAAAGCGGCGGCTTTGAGCTACCTAAAAACGTAAGAGTTAATCACTTTAGTCACGTTATACTAGCCGCAGAAGCTGCGCGTTATAATTTAGGTATTACGCTTATTGATGCGTTTTTTATTGCCTCACAGCACGATAACCACTTAGTTAAGTTGCCACTGCATGGAGTTGAAACCGGCTGTAAATTTTATTTTGTATATAAAAAATCGCGAGCAAAACAAACCGATATTATTACCCTAAGCCGCTGGCTAAAAGCCCAGTGGGCCGAGGTTAAAAAATAAAATGAAAGTATTAAGTCATCATACTTCATGCCAGTTTATAGCTATAACTATTATTTGATTTTATACTATCTCTATTAATTTAAGCACAGTCTTTTTAAAGGATAATCATAACTCATGAGAAAACCGGCCCACTGGACCTTAAAAAGTATCGCTCTAGAATTAGGTGTGTCTAATGCTACGGTTTCTAATGCGTTTAATCGCCCTGATCAGCTATCGGCTAAACGCCGAGAAGATATTCTTGCAGCGTGTAAAACTTTGGGCTATTACGGGCCTAATAAGGCCGCGCAATCATTGCGTAATGGCACATTTAATATTGTCGCTTTAGTACTGCCCGATAGTGTGGAATACATGGTGTCGGACCCTGTAGCTAGTAGCTTTATGCGCGGTGTTACCTCAGTGCTTGAAAAAAACGGCATTAATGTTTTATTGTTTTCAGGTAATAGCGATACCCTTAATAACATAGTCGACTTTGTAGATGGCTTTATTTGTTATGGCCGCCCTCGTAATAACGCGTTAGTTGAGCAGTTAAAAACTGTGTCTAAACATGTAGTGACAATTGATTTTGATATTGCTCGCAATGCCTCTGTAAATATTAATAACGAGCAAGCAAGTTACGAAATAGCTAAACACGTACTGCATAATCAAAACGATAAAGTGGCTATATTAGGCCTTAGATTACTTGATGAAAACGTATTGTGCCGGGTGTATGAGCATCACGAATTTGAAACCGGACAATCTATTTCGCATCAACGTTTACGTGGTTATCAACGCGCTTTAAGCGAGGCAAATATTACGGTAGCTGACGATCGTATTTGGAACATTCCTGAAAGTAGCGAACGTTTTGCCAATATTGCTGCAAAAGAAGTACTTAGTGCATCACCGCGTCCTAACGTTATAATTTGTATGAGTGATTTAATTGCCCTTGCCACAATGCGAGAAGCAATAAAACAAGGCATAAAAATAGGTGAAGAACTGCGTATTGTGGGCTTTGATGGTATTGATGAAGCAGCCCGGTTTGTACCTCGTCTCACCACCATTCATCAAAACAGCCAAGAAAAAGGCGTTATAGCCGCTGAATTATTTATTTCTAAAGAAGAAAAAACTCAGGAAGTCAGTTACGAATTAGAGATTGGTGCCAGTAGTTAGCTTACAAACCTTGTAATAGTTTTATGTGTTAAAAAGCCAAACTTAAGTAGCTTGGCTTTTGCTTTACATGACGTTTGTAAATTACTCTTTTAACATTAAGCTAAAAATGAATTTAAGTTAATCGTTTTTTCTTCATCACCGTTTACTTGCGTAATAAGTGCATGGCGTAATTTAAAATCAACAGTAAGTGAAATAGTTTGCTCATCTAGTTGCCACGATAAACAACACATACTGCCTTCACCTTGGGCACTAAATTCACCTGCAAATGCAGGGTGTGAATTGCGAATTTTAATTAATTCAATTAAACCTTTTACTACAGGCTTATTTAAGGCTTTATCGATTATATTTGCATCTAAATATGGGCGGTTAATATCACGGCCAACATTTGTATTTGTCAGTAATTCCATATCGTTTTCGCAAGCAAATAGGCCGCCGTAATACACTTGTGGTACACCTGGTGCAAAAAATTGAATTGCACGCGACAGTAAGTAATCAAAGTCTTTAGCGCCTAATGCGTTGTAGTACGTACAGTTAACTTGATATAAGTCGACATTACTCGCCGCAGCGCCCGTAGCTTGGCGGCTTTGGTTGTTACTGTTGGCGTGCATTGTTTCGACTAGGTTATCAATCTGCTGTGCATTTAATAGCCCTGGTTTGTCGCCCATTGGACCTGCGTCAATAATGCCAATACCGTCATGTGTATCAAGTACAGTTAAGCAATTACGTGGCGAAATTTGTAACCATTTGAGCAGTGCATCTACATCGTTGTTAAATAAGCTGTGTAAAATAAGCGGTGGTAACGCAAAGTCGTAAACCATATTTACGCGTTTTGCCACTTCTACCTGAGTTTGATAATGGCTATGAATTTCTGCAATGGTTTCCATGCCTAAATCGTTTGCTTGCTTAGATAAGTTATCTAGGTAGCCAAACGTTTCATCAAGCATAAAGCAGTTAGTGCCAGCTTGCTTAATAGCGTAACCCGCCGCATCTAAACGAATAATATTTACATTGTTAGCCGAAAATTTAGTGAGTACGTTATTTAAATACGCAACACCGGCTTCTACTTTTACGTTTATATCAATTTGGTTATCGGTAAAAGTGGTCCAGAAGTCATACGTTTGACCATCACCACATTTCATTGGGGTAAAGCAACTACCAGGACGTGGGCGGTAAATTGCTTTTTGCTCAGCTTCGCTCATACCATTTGGAAATACATCATCTTTGGTTAAAAACAAATCCCAAAATTCTGATTGCTTACCTTTAGCTAATACATCTTGAAACTGAAAAGACTGCGCCGATACATGGTTAACAATTAGGTCAGCCATTAAGTCGAGATCTTTACCTAATACTTGTATGTCTTCCCAAGTGCCTATTCTAGAATCAACTTCACTATGATCAATAGGGTCAAAGCCAGCATCGCTGCCATCAATAGGATTGTAAAATGGCAATAAGTGCACACCACCAAATACGCCTTTTAAAGGGCCGTTTAAAAGTGTGGTTAGCGCGCCTATATTTTGGCCAGTGATTCGATCAGCATATGTGATCAATTGAACTTTATTCTTCATCATTGTGTGATTACCATGTTGAAACTTAATCGATTAAGATATATCTTTAACTAGCGAGTAAGAATTTACAAGTAATTTTTAATAATTTTACATACAAATTTCGTGTCTCACGTAATACTACAGTAAGCAACTAACTGACTTACGAAGTATTAATAGAGAATTTAACGAGGAATAAACACATGACAAAATCACACACACACGTAAGCAGCGACCCACTGCAACAAATACGCTGGCTTACATACATGATGTTTTTTATGTTTGCCATGACCTCTGACGCAGTCGGCATGATAATCCCCGAACTTATAAAAGATTTCGGTTTGAGCATGACTCAAGCTAGTGCATTTCATTACGCCCCCATGGCATTAATAGCCTTTAGTGGATTATTTTTAGGTTTTTTAGCTGACAGCCTTGGCCGTAAAAAAACCATTATGCTGGGTTTATTAATATTTTCTGCTAGTTGTTTTTTATTTGCATTTAGCACCAGTTTTACCTTCTTTTTAGTATTGCTTTGCTGCATAGGTCTGGCCATTGGTTTATTTAAAACCGGCGCACTGGCATTGCTTGGCGATATTTCACATAGTAACGACGACCATACTAAAACCATGAACAAGGTTGAGGGATTTTTTGGCATTGGCGCTATTGTAGGCCCTGCCCTAGTTGGTGTTTTATTAGTGCAAAACGTAAGTTGGACATACCTGTATATTACTGCGGGCGTAATGTGTTTAATACTTGCTTTATTAGCATGGCGCGCAGACTACCCTGACGTGGTTAAAACAACTGAAAAGCCTGCTTCGCTTGCCACTACCCTGAAAATGGTAAAAAACCCTTATGCACTTGGCTTTTCTTTAGCCATTGCACTGTATGTAGCGACTGAAGTGGCTATTTATGTATGGATGCCAACGCTATTAAAAGACTACACAGGCTCTTGGCCGCTCCTTGCCACTTATGCACTTACTATATTTTTTATACTACGTGCTGCAGGTCGCTTTATTGCCGTATGGTTACTAAACCGTTATAGCTGGCAAGGTGTTATGGCTTATTTAAGCTTAGGCATTGCGCTTTGTTATGTGGGTACACTTATTGGTGGTGTTGACTGGGCTGTAGGGTTACTACCTCTTTCAGGTTTATTTATGTCTATGGTTTATCCAACTTTAAACTCTAAAGGTATATCGTGTTTCCCTGCTGAGCGCCATGGAGCCGTAGCCGGCGTTATATTGTTTTTTACCGCATTATCGGCTGCTTTAGCTCCTTTATTTATGGGTATGATCAGCGATTACTTTGGCCATGTGCGCTATGGCTTTTACTTAGCAACAGGGTTTGCCGTGATTTTATTTGTAGCTATGTTGTTCAATTATTTACGCGACCCATCAATGAGTGCTTTACAAGAAAGTAACCCAACAGCTTAATAAACTTGTATTTCAATACAATAAAAACACCTTAAAAATCAAAATATAAATAATAAAAGAACAAATTAAACACAAAATGATTTGCTTATTGTAAAATATTTGTTATTTTTACTTAATCGATTAAGTGAAAATAACAAATCCTACTGGGATCAACACAACGAGGCGTTCACATGACAACACACAATACACCTTTATATTTAATCAGCGCTTTAGCACTTGCCGTAAGTCAAGGCGTTAACGCACAAGAAACAGACCAAGCAACACCTGAAGCATCACAAAACAAAGGTCTTGAAACAATAGTTGTAACCGGCGTACCACGTCGAACAACAATCATGGCTTCAAGCGTTTCAGTTAGTAGCGTATCACTTGAACAAGTTCAGGTGTCTACTCCTCGCTCAACAGCCGAGGCTTTTAGAATCATTCCTGGTATTCGTGCAGAATCGACAGGTGGCGAAGGTAATGCAAATATTGCTGTTCGTGGTTTACCTGTAGCATCAGGCGGTGCTAAATTTCTACAATTACAAGAAGATGGGTTACCTGTAATGCAATACGGTGACATCGCTTTTGGTAATTCTGATATTTTTATGCGATTAGATAATACGGTGCAAACAATTGAATCGATTCGTGGTGGCTCAGCATCTACTGCAGCAAGTAATGCACCTGGTGGCATTATTAACTTTATCTCTAAAAATGGCGAAAACGAATCTGGCAGTGTGTCTACAACACTAGGCTTAGATTACGACAGCGTTCGTACAGACTTTGAATACGGCACTTACTTAACCGATAGCGTGCGTTTTCATGTTGGTGGTTTTGTTCGACAAGGCGAAGGCCCGCGCGAAACAGGTTACACGTCTAATAAAGGTGGCCAAATTAAAGCTAACCTTACAAAAGATTTTGAAAATGGCTACGTTCGCCTTTATTACAAACACTTAGACGATAAGAGTGTTGGCTACCTTCCTATGCCAATGTACTCAAATGGTGACTCTATTGCTGGCTTTGATGCGCAGTCAGACACCCCTCACTCAGCGTTATTTACTAAAACAGTGCGCTTAAATGGTGAAAACCAAATTAGCAGCGGCGATATCCGTGATGGTATGAATCCAAAGGTTGACTCTGTTGGTTTTGAAGCTGTATTTGATTTAGATAACGATTGGCGTATTGAAAACCGTTTCCGTAAGTCATCAATTAGCGGTAACTTTAATTCACCTTTCACAGAACAAGTCGGTAGTGCAACATCAATAGCTGAAAGCATTGGTGGCGCAGGTGCAACCTTGAGTAACGCGAACACCGGTGAAGCGTTTAACGATGGTTTAGCAATGAAGATGGTGACATTTGATGTCACAATGAATGACTTCGGCTCTATAGTTAATGACTTTAAATTAACTAAATCGTTCGACGATGATACCAGCCTTACATTTGGTTACTATGCATCTACGCAAAACATTGCTATGTCGTGGTTATGGAATTCTTACGTAATGGAGCTCAAGGGTGACAATGCTGCATTATTAAATGTAACAGGTGCCGATGGCACTGAGTTATCTGAAAACGGTTTATACGCCTACAGTGCATTTGGTAACTGTTGTCAACGTGATTACGATACAGAATACGATACTCGCGCCCCTTACGTAGCATTTTCGACTAAGCTAGGTGATGTCAGTATTGATGCAAGTGCTCGCTACGATAGCGGTGAAGCTCGCGGAACATACGCAGGTGCAGTGACTTCAACAGTAGATATGAACCGCGACGGTGTGATCTCTGTGCCGGAACAAAATGTTGCTGGAATTGATACTGCAAACGCAAGCCCAGTAAACTATGACTGGAACTATTCGTCTTATTCAATTGGTGCTAATTACCAAATTGACCCAAGCCTTGCCACGTTTGCACGTATAAGTAAGGGCGGGCGAGCAAACGCCGACCGACTTTTATTTGGTAAAGTACGCGCCGACGGCTCTGTTGCAAAAGAAGACGCTGTTGATGAAGTGAACCAATTTGAGTTTGGTGTTAAAAAGCGCTTTGATTCATTATCAGTGTTTGCTACTGCGTTTTTTGCCGAAACTGAAGAGCAAAACTTTGAAGCAACATCACAAACATTTTTTGACCGTGAATACGAAGCAAAAGGGATCGAAATAGAATCTACTTACTTTATTGATGCATGGGATTTCCGTGGTAATTTAACCTGGACCGACGCAGAAATAGCCAAAGACGCACTTGCTCCTGAGGTAGTAGGTAATACACCGCGTCGTCAAGCTGATTTAATTTATTCATTAATGGCACGTTATAACTATGAGCAAGGCTCTGCTGGCCTTAGCTTTATTGGTACTACCGATGCATATGCACAAGATAATAACGACCTTAAACTTGACGGTTACACACAAGTAAATGGCTTTGTAAGTTATGACTTATCTGAAAACCTTAACATTGCCCTTAATGTAAATAACCTCTTCGATACAGTAGGTATTACAGAAGCCGAAGAAGGCTCAGTACCTGAAAACAACATTATTCGTGCCCGTGCTATTAACGGCCGCACAACGTCGGTAACTTTAAAATACGCTTTTAACTAAATGTGTGTATTGCGCTGCAGTGAGTAATCACTGTAGCGCCTTTTAAAGAATGAATAATTAACACCCTTCACGTTTTTTAGCCTAGCCTTGCTAGGCTTTTTAGGATATTCCAAATGACCAAACTTCTGTGCTTAGGCGAGCTATTAATTGATATGCTGCCACAAGATGCTAATAACTCTGCCTATTTACCTATACCAGGTGGCGCACCTGCCAATGTAGCTGTTGGCTATGCAAAACTCGGAGGTGAAGCTTCATTTTGTGGTGGTAGAGGGGACGATCATTTTGCCAATCAATTAAGTAATGCATTAGCGCAATACAATGTAAATACAGACTATTTATTTACCATTGCAGGCTCACAAACCGCTATGGTTATAGTAAGCCTTGATGAAACCGGCGAGCGTAGTTTTGGCTTTTATCGCCATAACACAGCCGATGTACTATTAACCCCGGCGCATTTAACGCATATAAATTGGCAAGAAATAAGCACACTACACTTTTGTTCAAACACATTAACCGAATCAGCAATTGCCAACACAACAGTTAAAGCGCTAGAACTTGCAAAAGCGAATAATAAGCTCGTCAGTTTTGATGTAAATTTACGCTACAGCTTGTGGGAAAACACAAGCGATATAGCAAGCAATGTAAAAGCTTGTTACACCTATTGTGACATAGTAAAACTCTCGCGTGATGAGCTTAATTTTTTAGCTCAGCATAGTGATACAACGAGCGATGATTACATTCAAACGCTATTAAATACCGGAGTAAAACTGGTGTTTTTAACCGATGGGCCAGAGCCTGCCAAGGTTTACCACAGCGCATTTACACTTAACGAATCTGCACCAAAAATAAACGCCGTAGATACAACAAGCGCAGGGGATGCATTTATAGCGGGGGTTTTATACTACTTAAATAACTTAGGAAGTGATTTACCACTAGCAGATAAACTAAATGATAAAGCGAGCGTAAAAGACGCCCTGCACTTTGCTCTTAAATGTGGTTCTAAAGCGTGTTTAGCAAAAGGGGCATTTCCGGCATTACCTGTACTGGCTGATGTACTTTAAATGATTAAAGCCCCATATTACGGGGCTTTAAATCAGAGTTATATCTGTTGCTTTATAAAGGTGACACCTTTAGGTATTTCATCTTGAGGTAACCGAGTAGAGTGCATTTGCGATAACAACCATTTATCGCCCACTTTTGATACAACAACGCTTTCTAACCAATAAATATCAATACTTCTTTCGGTGTTTTTAATATTGGCTTTATTCCAGTAATTAATAAAAGCAACATCACCCACTACACGCGAATTTATAACACTAAAATAATTAGTTCTTATAAAGTCAGAAGGCTTAACAACATTTATAAAGTCATTAATAGTCCACACTTCACCGTGCTCTAAAAGTAAAAATGAATCATCAACGGCTGCACGCATTTGCGTGTGATCAACGTTAGAAACAGCCAAAAAAAGATCGCTCACCGGCGTGAATATGTTGTTATCTTTTGCATGTATTGATGTAGAAAATATCAGGAATGTAATAAAGGTAAGTACTTGTTTCATTGTTTTTATAATGTGTAGTTTGCTCAATAATAATGAGTGTATTTTAATAGAGCAGTATTAACAATTGAAATAAACCGAATGTAACTACCTAACAATGTTACCCATAGAGCAAAAAAGCACTCTATAAGAGTGCTTTAATTTAATTTTTTCAATCAAGCTATTCATCTAGCCAATCTATGGCTGCGGTAGCATTTTCAAAGTACTGAACCTCACCCGAGATAAACCAGTTACCTATTTTTGCCATTCGAGCTTGCCACTCTTTATTACCGTAAATAGCTACTTTTTTAAATTCTTTAGAGTGCTTAACACCTAACTTGAGGTCGTCCCACGCTGCGCGTAATTCCCAACCTTCAAGTTCGCTACCATCTATTAAGGCGTTTACAACTGGGTGCTTAACTTCGCCAAGAGCTGAATTTATCATTGGGGTAATTATTTTGTAGTCGTCGTGAGTAAGCGTACCAACGGCTTTAAGTTTTAAAAAAAACTCTCTCCTGCACGTTCAAGACCAATCGATAAACCATGTGTTGTGTGTACCATTACTGCTCTCCTTAAATAGGCTGAGCGGTAAAAGTACACCTTCTAAAATTAATTAGTCCTGAACTAAATCAATAAACAACCTCAAATAAACGACTCAGTTACGCATTTTTTACGCGAGATATCTGGTTTTCTACATCAGTTAAATGGCCCGTTTTAAGCCATACTTTTGCACCATTAATTCCCGCTTTAACGTTAACGGAGCTATTAATAGGCACTCTTAACCAACTGTTTTTTACAAGGGTATCGGCTTGCTCTTCCAATGAGCCTTCAAGTACTAGCAGCTCTGCTCCACCTTTTGCGCTTATAACCATGCAGGCATTGGGCTCAAAGTGCAACAAGCATACCTCTTCAAAGTCATCTTTGTATAAAGGGGTTACGGCTACATTGTTAAAACTAGGATGCGCCGTACTTTGCATCAAGTCTGTTTGCAAACGCACGTGCGTTCGATCCTCTGGCTGAAACTGCCATAACTTTACAAATATAACGCAGCCATTTTCAGACCCCGGTTTGTGCTTTGATTGCGGTGGATTACGGATATAAGAACCTGCCTCAAAGTCACCGTGTTCATCTTGAAATACCCCTTCAAGCACAACAAACTCTTCTCCGCCCGTATGTACATGCGGCGAAAATTCACTACCAGGTGCATAACGTACAATGGTCGTTGCGCGAGCAACTTCGTCGCCCACTCTATCGAGCGCTCGCCTATCAACGCCCGCCATTGGCGATGCAACCCACGGGAGCGTTTCGCTATGTACCACAACTCGTTTACTAAAATCGGCAGCAATTTTCATATTTGGCTCCTAACCGTAACTCCACTTAAATTTTAAACTAACAACCTAATTAACCAGCAACACTTGGGCGTTTTGCCATTTTTTCTTGCCATGCAACTAAATGGGTAAGCTCATTCGGGATTACTATTTGGGCAAATCCAGCAAATACCAGCCCAGCATACAATGTAATGTCAGCAATACTAAACTGCTCACCAGCAACAAACGTCGATTGCGCCAATACATCATTAAAATAGCTAAACCCTTGGCGTGCTTTTTCGCCTTGTTTTTCACCCCAAGCCACATTTTGATACGTTTCAAGCTCTGGACCTAAGCCATCAGTTGCATGATGAAAGTAAGTTGCCACAGCGTCAAGCACCATAGATTCTGCGCGCTTTTGCATCATGTTAATTACTGCACGCTCTTTTGCGGTTTCACCCATTAAAGATGGGCCTTCAAATGTGGTATCAATATACTCAGTAATAGCGGTACTTTCTGATATAAACGTGCCGTCATCTAGCTCTAATACTGGCACACCTGCTAATGGGTTTTTAGCTAAAAAGGCTTTTGTTCTGTGTTCACCATTTAATAAGTCAACAGGTACAAACTCAACATTCGCAGTGGCATTTTTTTCAGCTAAAGCGATACGAACACGAAGTGGATTTGGAAAGTTTTCTACATCATAAATTTTCATAGCAATCTCTACCTTTATTGTTTAGAAGTGAATTAACGGCAAACCTACCTACCGATAGGTAATTTATAATGTTAAACCAAATTTAAGTCAACGTTTAAATTATTCTAATTTATAGGATTTAACTTAATTCGTAATAAAATTAGGGGGTTGCTTAAAAGTAAAAACGCTTGTAAATAACTACCTACTGGTCGATAATTTTACTATACCAATTGCATTAAATAAGTGATTTATTATTGCGCTAAGAAAATAGCGCAATAACAAGGCGAGAATTATGAGATATAGTTGTTCTATATGAATAATTTTTAACGCAGTTAGTGAGTTGTTTAATGCGATACAATGATCATGTTTTAATAAAATTGGTATTACTGCAGATAGGAAATATTCAAAATGAGTAAAAAAGAAGCTTTATTAAAAGCAGCTGAAAACAAGGTGCGCCTTGGCGGATACAGTAATTTTAGTTTTAGAGAGCTCGCCAGCGAAGTTGGAATTAAGAGCGCCAGTGTGCACTATCACTTTCCGACTAAGGCCGATTTAGGTGCTGAGCTTGCTCATCAATATACTAATTCTTTTTTAGCTGCGTTAGGCGAGCCAAGCGAGCTTAAAGCAAGCGGTAAAAATCCTATTGATGTGTACACTCAGCTTTTTAGAAGTGCATTAGTAACCGATCGTAAAATGTGTTTATGTGGTTTGCTAGGAGCCGAAAGCGATAGCCTTCCAGATAAAGTACGCCTTGAAGTAAAACGTTTTTTTAATCAAAATCTAACATGGCTTAGCGCTGCGCACTTAGCTAATGGTGAACTCAACCCTACTAAAGCGGCTATTCAAACAGTGAGCTTGCTTGAGGGCGCTATGATGATAAGCAAAACGCTCGACGATAACAGTTACTTTGAACTTGCAACTCAGTAATACCTAAATTTAGTACACAAAAAAAGCGAGCTATTCATTATGAATAGCTCGCTTTTTTAATGCTTGAAATAACTTATGTGATTATTATTAAACCGCTGTTGGTTTAACTTTATGCTTAGAGTGCACAATAGCTAAAACAATTAAGCCAATAACTGTTACTACAGCGCCAATAGGTTTACCTAAATCACTTGATAAGTTAAGGCCAATTGCGGCAGTACCAATATAAGAAACCGTTACCGCAGTTGCTATAACAGCAGGAACACTGGCAATCCAATGGAATGTACCACGGTCAAACAGGTACTTAGTGGCAAGCCATAATACGCTTGTAGAAAGCAGCATGTTTGAAAATGCAAAGTAGCGCCAAATTAATGAAAAATCGAGTTTCGTCATAAAGTAAGCAATAGTAAGTATAGGTACAGCCACTAATAAGCGATTACGTAAACTTTGCGGAATATTAAACGCATCAACAACTGTTAAACGTAGTGAGCGGAACGCTGTATCACCAGAAGTAATTGGGAAAACGGCTACTGCAATAATTGCCATTATACCGCCAAATACACCTAAGTAACTGTTAGCTACATGGTTTACAACTAAACCTGGACCACCTTGGTCAAGCAATGCCTTTAAGCCCGCGTAACCATCTGGGAACGCTGCAATACCAGCAAGTGCCCATACACAACCTACAATACCTTCACACATCATAGCGCCGTAGTAAACTGGACGTACGTATTTTTCGTTAGTTAAACAACGCGCAATAATTGGCGCTTGAGTAGAGTGAAAACCACTAATAGCACCACAGGTAATTGTTATAAATAACAATGGCCATGTTGGTAATCCATCTGGGTTTGGCTCTAAAAAGTCATGTGCGTGGTCAGCTTCAAAGTAAGCTAAAAAGTCACTTGGTACCGGTAAGTGCGGCGCATTAATAAGTAATGAAATAGCAATTGCCACTGTCATTACAATCATTAGCGCACCAAAAATTGGGTAAAACTTAGTGATAATTTTATCAATTGGTAGCAAGGTAGCTAAAAAGTAATACGCTAAAATAGCGAGTACCCAAAAGGTATTATTTGCCAGTATTGTACCTTCAAAAAAATCAAGGTTACTTAGCAAACCTGCAGGGCTCATAATAAATACTACACCTACAAAAAACAGTAGCATGGCAGTAAATACAAGCATAAAGCCTTTAAATACGACGTTGTAATAATGGCCTGCGATTTCTGGTAGGCTTTTACCGTCTTCTTTTATACTCATTACACCTGAGAAGAAGTCGTGTACAGCGCCACCTAAAACATTACCAAGTACAATCCATACTAGTGCAACTGGTCCGTATAAAGCACCTAAAATTGGGCCAAATATTGGACCTACGCCAGCAATGTTTAAAAACTGAATTAAAAATGCTCGTACAGGGTGAATAGCTACGTAATCAACACCTTCGCTAAAGCGTTTTTGTGGTGTGTCAGCAGTTGAATCCAAACCGGCTTGTTTTTCAACAAATGGGCTGTAAAACTTATAGCCCAGTATTAAAATAGTGAGGCAGATAAAAAAGATGATCATAAAGCACGTTTCTCTTTTTGTATTTTAGTTATAGAGCGCATTGTGTGTCGCCCCGCCTTTTCAATCCGTGAATAATCGACGAACGATAACAAAGCTTTAACCCTCAAACAATAAGACGTTTAGCTAATACAATAATCAATATAAGCCACTATTTACGCAACCTGCGCACTTAACACTCACTTATCGCCTGCGTCTTATTTTAGGCACAAAAAAAGCGGTTAAACTTTTACGTATAACCGCTTTCACACACAATGTTTTTTAAAGTGGGTTCATAAACTCACTAATTTGTTCATGCGTTAAAGTAGGTGTTGCACCAGAACTTTCGGCGACCATTGCTCCAACGGCACATGCAAAGTCAACGGCATATTGCGCGTCGTCGTTGCTACAAAGCTGATAAATTAACGAACCTAAAAACGAATCCCCTGCGCCAACAGTGTCAATTACGCTAATTAAATAACCTGAATTATAAAAATTTTCGCCTTTGATTGTTAATAAAGCACCGTGGCTGCCTTTGGTTACACATAAGTAATCGGTATTTGTTTGCTGTGCTATAAACGCTAAATTTTGTTCAAGCGAATGAAACTTACAACCCATCGCTTTTGCAATTTCGTATAGCTCTTCATCGTTTAACTTAATAAAGTCTGCTTTATTCATTAAATCTACAAGTGTTTCTAGCTTGTAATGCGGTGCACGTAGATTTACGTCAAATACCTTAAAGTTTGCTACATCAACTAGTTGATTTAACGTTGCTAAAGACGCTTCGCTTCGCCCAATTAGGCTGCCAAATACAAATACATCGCTACTTTTAACTTTACTAAGTAACTCATCGGTAAGCGCTATATTATCCCACGCAGTATCTGCCACTATTTCATAACTTGCAGAGCCACCACTGTCGAGCGTTACCTCAACCGTGCTAGTTTTTTTGTCACTATTAATAGCAATGTATTCGCAGCTTACGCCTTTGCTAGTAATTTCGCCTAGTAACTCAGCGCCTAACTCGTCGTTACCAACAGCGCTGATCATGTCGGCGTTTATGCCCAGTGAGTTAATACGCACACACATATTAAGTGGCGCGCCACCTAAGCGTTTACCTGAATCAAAACAATCCCACAGTACTTCGCCAAAACAGCTAACACTTACGTTTTCGCCTGATTTATGATTAATTAAAATGCTCATAATTAGTTACTCTTTTGATCAAGTACAGCCTGCATAATGGCTTTAATTTTACTATTAGGTGCATACAACGCAGCAATCGACTTTTTATATTCAGCAGTAAACGTTTCGTTATGCTCAAGCTTACCAAACAAGCTCGTTAACTTTAAAAATGCAATCGGGCTAGTTTGAGTCTCTTGCGCGTAAGAATTAAGCTCTTTGTGCATCGCATCTTGAATTTCAAGTTGCTCGCCGTTTTCACTTAAACCTTTATCGCTGTATAAACACCAAGTAGCAATAACAAGCGTTGCCAGTGAAACATCTCGACCTTGTACTAGGTTTTCGTTAATTGTGGCAATTAAAAACTTAGGCAGTTTAGCTGAGCTTTCACTACAGATACGCGCTAGGCTGTCTTTAATATTAGGATTAGCAAAACGCTCTATTAACGTATCTTTGTAACTTTCAAGGTCAATGCCTTCAAGTGGTTCAAGATTTGGCGTTACTTCTTTATCCATAAAAGCACGTAGGTATGTGGCAAATAATTCATCCGATACCGTTTCGTCAATAGTGCCATAGCCATGGATTGAACCTAATAAACCAAGTACAGAATGCCCAGCATTTAGTAAACGTATTTTCATGGTTTCATAAGGCGTTACATCAGTAACAAACTGTGCACCAACAACATCCCAATTTGGACGAGAGTCACTAAATGTGTCCTCTATTACCCATTGTGTAAACGACTCACAGGTAATTGGCCACTCGTCGCTAACACCATATGCATCAACCACGTAATCAATATCACTCTTTTTAGATACTGGTGTAATACGGTCAACCATCGCATTTGGAAACGATACGTTTTGCTCAATCCACTCACTTAAGTCTTTGTCTTGCTCTGTAGCAAAGGCTAAAAGCATTTTGCGTGTTACGTTACCGTTGTGCTGAATGTTATCGCACGACTGTACTGTAAACGCGCCTAGGCCTTGCTCTTTACGCAATTTTAACGCAGCAGTAATGTAACCAAACGCTGTAATTGGATCGTTCGGGTTATTAATGTCGTTAATAATATCTGGATTACTGTAATCAAACTCGCCCGTTGCAGGGTTAAAGTTGTAACCGCCTTCGGTAATAGTAAGCGACACAATTTTAGTATCGCTGTGCGCTAGCTTATTGATTACCGCTTGTTTGCCCTCTGGAGCAAACAAAAAGTCGATCATTGAGCCAATTACTTTGTTATCTATTGTACCGTCTGGGTGTCTAACAGTAAGCGTGTAAAGGTAATCTTGCTGCTTTAAAATATCACGCAGACCACGGTTACCCTCTAAAAGGCCAACACCACATATACCCCATTGCTCAGAGCCCGGAGTTTTTAAAAGCTCGTTAACATATACCGCTTGGTGAGCACGATGAAAGCCGCCTACACCAATATGAACAATCCCCGCTTTAACGGCGCTACGGTCGTAACTTGGTGTGTCAACATGGCTTGGTAATTGAGCCAAGCTCTGTTGGTTTAGCCCTGTAACAAGAGCGTTTGTGTGTTGATGTTGCGTCATGGTGCGACCTTACTAAACAAAAATAAAATATAAATTACGATACTGTATTACGATAAGTAATTACGATGCTGTATTGAGTACTTTATGGCGTTTTAACGACCAGTACGCAGTAACAAAATAAATAACAGTACAAATAAAACAGGCTATTTCGAATTGCGATTTATTAGCGCTGTACATACTCATAGTTTCACTGAAAAACATCACTTGGCTGGCAAATATAAAAATAATAACCAGTGAAACCGTAGAAACCGCGTTAAGTACTTTGGTAAATACAGAGCTGTCAATTACTGGCTTTGGAATGTCTTTAGCCTCAGCTGCTTGATATTCTTTAATATCACGTTGCTCTTGCTTTTCTGCTGCAATTTCTTGTGTGTAATCGTCACCAGCGCCGTATTTTTTAGCTAAAAGCGTGTAAACAACAATGGTGAAAATCCATGTAGGAATAAACAAGTAGTAAAACGACATTACATCAATTGCGTTTAAGCCAAAGCCAAGCACAAGTGCTAACGCCCAAGATGCTATAGCCGGTACGCTGCGGGTAATATTTTTATATTTAGCCCAATAACGTGTTAAACCAATTTTAGGAAATAACACATGCTCAGCAAACACAATGCCGCCTACTGGTACAACTAATAAGCCTGCGTAGGTAAGTAGTGGAAGCATTTGAGAAAATACAAATGGGAAACACGCAATAATTACGGTTACAACACCTACAATAGCGGTGGTGCGTTCACGTGATTGATTAACAAATATAGATTGCGCTGCAAGACCTGCACGGTAAAGGTTTGCGTTAGCTGTAGTCCAACCGGCAATAATTACAATAACAAAGCCAGTCCAACCTAATGCATGGTATGCAACATCGCCCGGATCAAGTGATGAAATAGTTGTTTTAAGTAATACCGCAACACCTGCGCCCATAATACCGGCAGAGATCCACGCTAAGTAATGACCAAAAAACATGCCCACACCAGAAAACAAACCATAGCTTTTGCGTTTAGCAAATCTAAAAATAGCCATGTCGATTAAACCAAAGTGAGTTATTGAGTTAGCAGCCCATGCAAAGCCAATCACTTCTAATAGGCCAATGCCCTTTTCACTATCGGCATTGGTGCCCGTCCATATGGAGGAGTCGCCTATGGTCATAAAGTCGCTAAAGCTAGTTAAAGAGGTAGAACCTAATACGTGATTTGAAAGCTCAGGAAATAACGCGAACGAGCCTGCAATAAATATAACAAATAGCCACGGCGCACACAGCTTTGAAAAGTCAGCAACCGTCGAAAAGCCATACATCGCAACAAATACAACAATAGAGCCAACAGCTAAAACAATGGCTACAAACCAAAAGCTATTTGGATACCAATCAAGTTGCGCAGGTATATCAAACAAAAACCGCACGGCGGTGGAGGATACCGTGATCATCGCGGCCGATATAATACTAAAAATAACCACGTTAGCCCAGTTATAGAGCTTGGTCATTGAGTTACCAGCAATTTTGTTTAAGTAGTTATATAAACTTAAGCGGGTTTCTACTGCAATCGGTGCAGTAATCAGCCACCAAGAACACATTGCTAACAGGTTACCTATTAATAAACCAAGTAGAATATCGATGGTTGAAGCGCCTAATGCAACAAACGTTGCACCAATAACAAATTCAGTAGCCGCAACATGTTCGCCAGCATATAGCCCTGCAAAATGTTTCCAGCCGTGAAGCTTATTATTAGCAACAGGAAGTTGCTCTTCGTTTACATCTTTAAATGTTTGTGTGTGTGGACTCGTTGCCATGGTATTTCCTATTGTTAACAGCAAAGCATTTGATACCAATCTGCATAACTATTTGAATAATTTAACGAGTTAAATAAACCCCATATTCAAGCAGATTGGTATAGTACCTAAATACTTTGCCTTTTATAATTTGGCTTATAAACGCATGATGTTTTGCCATGTTTTGTTTTATTTTTAGTAAAGCAAAACCATCTACATTTACATTTTGCGTTTGCTTGCCTGTCAGTGTGTAAGGCGAACAAATCACGTTAAAAACTTTGTTTATTTAAAAAGCTGCGTGTTTACTGCTTTTTAAGTGCAGGGTATGCACTAAAAAAATCTTGCCAATGCGTTAAATGATCAACATTTGGGTAAGCACTGTGTACATGATTAACAGAGCCTTGCATATGTTGCCCACCGCTGTAATGCAGTACTTGCATATTGGCGTCAATTCCTGCATTTACGCCGGCTTTACTGTCTTCAATTACTAAGCAATGCTCTGGCTTTACACCCATTCGCTTAGCTGCATGTAAAAATAAATCAGGCGCTGGTTTACCACGCTTAACTTCGCTGCTGGTAAAAACCGTATCGCTAAAGTACTTACTTAAACTCACTACGCTCAACGCTTTTGCGGTGCGTGCTGGGCTGCTGCTAGTAGCTATACAAATAGGCACAGCTAAATTGTTAAGTACGTCTTCTATACCATCAGTCGTGGTTAGTCCGGTTTCAAATTCGTTTAATAGTGCCTCGCGGTAGTCACTTTCAAAGCTTTCAGGAAGAGTGACATTAAATGCATCCGCTATTTTTTGGCTTACTGTTTTAAAGTTGCAGCCTAAAAAGTGTTGCTGTACATAAGCGCGTTCAATCTCAACGCCTTTTTCAACAAGCATATTAATGAGTACTTGTGCGCTTAAAATTTCGCTATCAATAACAACGCCATCACAATCAAATATCACTAGCTCAATATTAGTATTCATCTTGTCACCTTATTCAAACTGTTTGATTTAGCTAATTTAAGCATAACGAGTTAAGCGCGATTAATATTGTGCAACTTTTTAGCACAATCCAACTATGGGCATAAGCCCATAGGATGAGCATATTCCCTTTATTGCGCGAGTATGTCAACACACTGTAAGTATAAAACGCACCAACGTGGTGAAAATACCGCCAGATAAAACTAAAAACCCTTGTATTTAATAAATTTTATAAAAGCATATTGTGACTAAGGTCGTAGTAAAAAAATTACATTAATGTAAAAAGTGTATCTGCAAATTCATTTCATCTGTTTTACAAATCACATCAATCTAATTAATCAGTTTTACCGAAGTTAATAAAGTTAATACTATCGTTAACAGATTAACAGCCTGCACCACTGCCGGCACTTTTAAATAGATGAGGTCGACAATGAATACTCAAATAAACAAAACAAAATTAACACTAACTGCACTGGCACTTGCAATGGCATTACCGGCAAGCGCAGCAACAACTCTTACTAAAGATAACGGCGCAGCTGTTGGCGACAACCAAAATTCAATTACTGCTGGCGAACGTGGCAGTGTATTACTAGAAGACGTGCAACTAATTCAAAAACTGCAACGCTTTGCACGTGAGCGTATTCCTGAGCGTGTTGTGCATGCTCGTGGTACGGGTGCTTATGGTGTATTTGTGGCATCAAAAAGTTTAGATGATTTAACCATGGCAGCACCTTTTACCGAGGTCGGTAAAGAAACTGACGTTTTTGTACGTTTTTCATCGGTAATTCACTCAAAAGGTAGCCCAGAAACACTGCGCGACCCACGTGGCTTTGCGATTAAATTTTACACCGATCAAGGTAACTGGGATTTAGTGGGCCTTAACTTACCGGTGTTTTTTATTCGTGATGCAATTAAATTTCCAGATATGATCCATTCATTAAAGCCATCACCTGTAGATAACATTCAAGATCCTAACCGTGTTTTTGACTTTTTTTCATACGAACCAGGCTCTACTCACATGTTAACGTGGGTTTATAGCGACTACGGCACACCAGCAAGCTTACGTAAAATGGATGGTTGGGGTGTACACTCTTATAAAATGATCAATAAATCGGGCGATGTTAAGTACGTTAAATTTCATTGGGTAAGTAAACAAGGCATTGAGAATTTAAATGCAAAAGAAGTCGCTGAAGTTCAAGGCCAAGACTTTCAACATTTAACGCGTGATTTATACAGCGAAGTAAATAAAGGTAACTTCCCAGAATGGGATCTATACATTAAAACGCTTGATCCGTCGCAGCTTGACGACTTTGATTACAACCCATTAGATGCAACAAAAATGTGGTTAGGTGTAAAAGAAGTGAAGGCAGGTACATTAACGCTTAATCGCATGCCAACTAACTTTTTTCAGTCAACAGAACAAGTAGCAATGGCACCGTCTAACATTATTGCGGGTATTGAACCCTCAGAAGATAAGTTATTACAAGGGCGTGTATTTTCATACGCAGATACGCAAATGTATCGCCTTGGTGCTAACCATCAACAGTTGCCAATTAACCGTGCAAAAGTTGAAGTGGTTAACTACAACCAAGACGGCGCAATGAACTATGGTAATACTCAAAGCAACGTAAACTATCAACCAAGCCAAGAAAACGTAGCTGAAAACCCAATTGCCCGTAGAAGTAATACAGAGCTTAAAGGTTTTGTACAACAAGCCGCCATTAAAAAGCAGCAAAACTTTGCGCAAGCAGGTGTTTTATACCGTGGTTTTAGCAAGCAAGAACGTACAAACCTAATTAATAACCTAGCAGGCGATTTACGCAAAGTGCAAAACAGCAGTGTTAAACACAAAATGCTTAGTCACTTTTACAAAGCTGATAGCGAGTACGGTACACGCTTAACTAAAGCTGTAAACGGCGATATTAAAATGGTTAAACAACTAGCCGCTAACTTATAAGCAACTAGTTAAAAGCAATTAGTCCCAACTAAATAGCTATTTAAACCACAACCATGAGGAAGGAATAAACCCCTTCCTCTTTTATAAGAGACAATTGTTATGCGTAATTTATTAATTATAGTCGCTCTACTGCTAAGCTTTACCAGTAGCGTTTACGCTCAAAATACATCAGATACACAAACACCCAGTACGCAATCTGAAACCCAACATTCTGCAAAAACACAATACGAGAGTTTATTTGCTTATTACTTTGCCGCAGCACGTACAAACGACACCGCTGTAATAGAGCAATTTGTAGATGCTGGTATTCCTATCGACAGCTACAACAATAAAGGCTACACCGCGTTAATGATTGCTACTTACCATGGTAATAAAAACACGGTCAACACACTTTTACACTTAGGCGCTAATGCCTGTCTAGAAGATAACCGTGGCAACACAGCGCTAATGGCCGCTATTTTTAGAGGTGAATTTAGTATAGCTAAAACACTCGTATCACTTGATTGCGACAACGCGCATCAAAACAAAGCTGGTCAAACAGCCGAGCAATTTGCACAAACATTTGGTCAACAAAAAGTTATAGAGTTACTAGCGCAGGTAAATAATGCAAAATAATCTGCACGCAACAAAAAGCCCTAAAATAATAGGGCTACTTTGTTTATTAAAATTTACTGCTTAATTTTAATAGTCATCCTCATTATTTAATTAATGCACGTTAAAAACGATACGTTACTGAAGCACCTAACGTTTGAGGATTCACTACCGCAACATAACCTGTTGGGTAGGGACCACTTGCAGGTTCAACTGACGTAAATGCTTCTTCATCTAATGCATTATTAATAAAAGCACTCACCAACCAATGATCGCTGTTATAGCTTATTGTTGCACGCGTAATTGTATAACCTCCGGCAACACGCTCTTCTGTATTAGTTAAATCTCCATAGTAATCGTCTACATAATTAGCGCTCACATTTAACTTTAAGCTATCTGTAAACCAATGCGATAACCCTAAACTTGCAGTTAGCTCTGGTGCTGAGTTTAATTCGTTACCTACTGCATCTGAATAAGTCGCTGATTCATCTATTTTAGTTTTTAACAAACCTAGCCCTGCATGTAACTGCCATTGATCATCTAACATGCTATATGCTTCAAGCTCTAAGCCATAGCTATGTGCATCGTCAATATTAGTGATTTTTCGACTTGAGCTTAAGGCTTGATAACCATTAAAGTTATTGTAAAAAATATTAGCACTAATATTTAAATCACCATTATTTAGTACGCTACGCGAGCCTACTTCATAGGTATTTACTGATTCTGCTCGTAGTAATAATATTCTTGTGCAGCAAAATCTAAGGCACCACCACCAGCGTTATAACCACGGCGAGCACTTGCCGATAAGGTAGTGTTGTCAGTTACTTTATATTGAACAGCTACCGTAGGTAGTTTTATCGTATTAGAATTATCTAATTGCTCAACTAATCTGCTGCCACCAAAAGCCATATCAAAATTACGAAGTTGTTCTTCACGCTCAACTCGCAGCCCCGCTGTTAACGTAAGCTCATTTGTTAACTCAAAGCTTGTTTCGCCATAAATTGCTTTAGAGTCACTACTATCGTCACCAAAATAATTGGTTGCACCAACGCTTTTAAAGTCTTGTTCACGGTCAAAATAAGCAATACCTACAAAGCCCGAATAAAAATCACTATTTAAGCCAAAGTTTAATTTACTATCAATTGTGATATTTTTTTCATCCATAGAAATATCAGACTCCGCACTGGCAAGTGCCTCATATGCTTCAAAGCCCCATTCATAATCCATATATGCGAGTAGTATATCGAACGAAAAGTTATCATTTATTTTATAATCAATATTTACCTGAGTCGTGTCTGACTGGGTATCCATATCGCGCTGAAATAAAGGCACATAATCAAACGGTTCATCACCTTCAAAGTACTTACGACCTGTATTACCCTCTTCACTGTAGGTAGAGTAAGTTAGCTGTACAGCTAAATCTGTTGTTGGGGTATACAGTAATTTTGCACGCGTACTACTGGTATTAAGCTGATTTAAGTTTTTATCTGTTGGATTGGTTTCATGTATCGTTGGGTTGCTAAAGGTTTCACCATATACATATTGAGTAGACAAACGAAATGCTAGTACATCTTCAATCAAAGCCCCCGAAACAACAGCGGCTGTATCAAGGTAACTATCTTGATTTCTATACCCAACGCGTACAGCACCTTCAAAATCTTGTGTTGGTGCTTTGGTTGTCATATAAACTGCACCACCAATGCTATTACGACCATTGCTAGTTGACTGCGGTCCACGGTATACCGCTATTTGATCTATATCCCACAAACCTGTATCACCGGTTAAATCAGCTACAAATGGCTGACTTACACCATCAACAAGCGTTGATACTCTTGCTTTAGAGCCTCCACTAAATGAGTTAAAACCTGTTGCACCACCATTACCCGACACACCGCGCATATCTGGCACGGCTCCAGTAAGTACCACTACATTTGCCATTTCTGCCAAAGCTTCTGAAACCGAACCTAGTTGTCCATTTTCTAATAGTGACTTATCTACCACTGCAACCGATGTAATCGTATCTTTGAGTGACCTTTCGATTTTTTCGCCTGTTACAATAATTGTATCTATTGATTCTCGACTTGTTTCATCAGCAAATGCATTGCTTTGAGCCAATAACAAAGAGCTTGTAATCAGTAGTGAAAGTTTATTAAGCTTAAATGAAGCTACCACAGTTATTTCCTTTTATGGATAGTTGTTTTATTTTTCGGAAAAATAGCACAAACATACACTTGTTGCAATTGAGTTTAATTATCATTTAGAATAGCAATATCATTAACAAGTATTTTAATTTATGTTGCAACTTACCCTTTCTCTTATTTTATTTACTGCTACATCCCTGTTTTATCTTAGTAACCGCCACCAACGGCTACTAAGCAAACCCATTAATAAAAGTTGGCGCAAGCTCGCATTTATCCTTTTTGTTATTGCAATACCATTAGCCTTATATGCTTTTTCTAATGCGGCAGCCGTATTTTTTATCATTTTAATGATAATGCTCGCTTTAATAATAATTCCGCTCGTAAGCCTGATTAAACACAAGGAAGTAAAATAATGTCATCTGCACAAAGGCAAAAAATAAAACCAACTTGGCTTGGTAAAAGTTTGGCTGGTTGTTTTTTAGGGCTAGCGCTAGCGTTTATTCTCGTTGCTTTTTTTGCATGGTACGGAGCGGGAGGCATAGATGCGCCCGACAAAGTGCAAATTAATATGTGGATGATACCCATTTTATGGTTAACTATTTTTAGCTTCACCTACCTGTTTAGTTCAGCAAAAAATGCTTGGCTGACACTTGGGGGCTTAAATATAACGCTATATAGTTTATTTATAATTTTAAGGAATTGGCTATGAGAGTAAGAGCCGATATTTTGCGTACCTACCAAGGCGTGCATACATGGACAGGAATAATTGCAGGTTTAGTACTTTTTATAGGTTTTTATGCTGGTAGTTTAACCATGTTTAAACACGAATTAGCACAGTGGGCAAACCCCGCCAGTGCACCAGTGACTAAACCACAAACTAACAATCACCAAACATTAGTTGATCAAGCAATAGCTAAGTACCCTGAGCAAATGGGTAATGGTTTTTCTCTCGATTTATTAACAAATCAAGCGCCACTATCTTGGTATAGCCAAGGTAAAGAACGCGGAATGAAACTTGATAATCAATTACAGGTACTCTATCTAAACCAACAAAATAATCTTGTAATACAGCAACAAAGTGAGAATAAACTTGCAGATTTAATAGATTACTTACATCGAACCGCAGGGTTTGCAGGCGAAATTGGGCACGACCAATCAGGCGTATATATACTCGGTATAGCATCTGCGCTGTACTTTTTAGCATTGGTATCTGGCGTAATTATTTTACTACCCACGCTTGTAAAAACCTTTTTTGCGATTCGAAAAGAAAAAGGTGCCAGTCGCTTTTGGCTCGATAGTCATAATTTAGTTGGAATCGCCAGTTTGCCTTTTCATTTAATTATAGCGTTTACTGTGGTGGTATTTGCATTTCATGATCTAATTTATGATGGTCTATCAGCATTTTATGGCGATAAATCCTTTTTTCAACGACCTGCCCCAGCAGCACATAATTATCATATTGCAAACTTACCAAGCATAAATAAACAGCTCCTAGCGGCAAAAAACTACGCTCCAGGTTATGAGCCAATTCATATTTCATTTAGTCGTTTAAATACAAACAGTCCGACAGCAACATTAAAAATGAGTAATAACAGCGCTGTCGTTCGCGGACCTGATACCGACTACTTATTCTTACACCCCTATACATTAGAAGTACTTAACTCAAGCTATCCGCAAGGAGATGATGGTGTTTGGGGTAATATAGTAGGAAGTTTCTTTTCACTTCACTTTGGTACTTATGGAGGTGAATGGGGACGTTGGGGGTATTTTGTTATGGGACTACTTGGCGCATTCTTATTTTACTCTGGTAACTTATTATGGCTAGACAAGCGCTTTAAACAAGATGCCAACAAACGAAGTACACGATTTATGGCAAATTTAACAATTGGTGTTTGCTTTGGGTCAATGATTGCAGTGGTTGCCACTTTATTACAAGCTAAATGGACTAACCAATATATGGGTAACGCAAATTACAGCTATCTCTATAGTTACTATTTGGTATTTTTTGCCTTTGTTGCTTATACCTTTTTTAAAGGAACTCACCACGCTAGCTATTGGGGCTTAATGGGTATTACACTTTTATCTGCTGGAATGGGGGTTTCAACACTTATACAGGCTTTATTAGCTGATGATTTTTTAAAATATTATCAAAGCGGTTTTGTTGATATTAGCGCTGCAGTATTTGCATTAATATTTTATTATTGTGCAAAAAAAGTTAGAAATAAATCAGTAAGCTATGCCGTTATACCTGCAAAATTATAAAGAAAAACTTAATGAGGCGTATTGCACGCCTCATTAAAGGTATAAATTTAGATTTAAAATATAAAAACATTAACTAACGTAGATTAGTTTACTGTGCGTTTAGGCTTTTCTCGCGTTACAAAGTAGCAAATTAGCGAGCCCACTGTTACCAGTACAACCCCTTGCCAAAACGAAGCACTCAGCGTAATAGATAAATACAACGCCGAAATAATACTAGAAAATACCGGTGTAAAGTATGAAAGCGTACCCAAAAGCATTAAGTTACCGCCAATAATAGCTTGATTCCACAGTGCATAACCGCTCCCCACTACTACACCGGCTAATAGCAATGTTATGCTTGAGCTGAGTGAAAACGTTAATGGCGCTTCATTACTAAAACCATATTGCGCCCACAAACTCATTGCCGTAACAGTAAAAAATAACGTAATGGCATTTTTACCATTACTCAGTTTTTGCGTAACTACGCAATAAATAGCCCATATAAACGCTGCAGCTAATGCCATTAAATAAGTAGCAGGATTATCAGCAAAGTTAGTAACAAGCGTATCGAGAGACATTTCTTGATCGCCTGTAATACACCAAGCAACGCCTAAAAAAGCAATGATCATGCTTGGGTAAACCCAGAAACTTACTTTTTTACGACCAATAATAATAGAGAGCAGTATAGTCAGCGTGGGCCATAAATAATTAATAACCGCCATTTCCATTGCCTGATGACGGCTATTTGCCATACCAATAGAAAGCGCCAAACAAATTTCGTACGATACAAATAATAAAGTACCTATTACCAAGTAACGTTTTGAAAACCCACTAAACTTGGGCACTCCCATAACCAAAATTAAAAATATCGCACTGACAGAATACATAGCCGCCGCACCACCAATAGGGCTAAACAACTCAGAAATATCCCGTAGTAATGCAACTAAGCAACTCCACAGTAATATGGCCGCGACTCCATATAGTGTGTATTTATTTTTGCTTAAAAACCCCATATTCAACCTAAAGTACTACTCGTAAATTTGAAACTAAACTAACAGTAATTATTTAATTAAACAATAAGGGTCTGTTGATCTTTCAAGGTTAAATTTGCAGCAGTCTGTTTGGTATTTAGGCAAGGCAGAGCCTATATAGTGTGGTTATTCCCCATTAATGGGCGATAACGTAGCATTAATGCCAAACAGGCGCTGCCCAAAGGGTTCTTCCTAGGGGCTACTTACTCTTTGTTGCTCGGTTTTTACTTAGCCCACTAGGTTACAAATCTCGCGCCGCGATTAAATAGCCCCTAGTTTGAACAAATTTTAATCCGCAAAGTTCAACAGACCCTAAAGTTAATAGCTTAAACCTCTCGTTTGTTTTTAGCATTCACCCTTTTTAGTAATTGACCTTTTGGTCAGTAAAGCTACAATCAATCAATACGTTAAACACGCAAACTTTATAATGACCACACAAATAAAGCCAAATAAAAAAGAAGTCACACGCGAGAAAAACCAAAAACTAATTTTAGATGCCGCCGAGCAATTGTTTTCGCAATTAGGTTACGACGGAGCAAGTATGAGCATGGTTGCTAAAGAAGCGCAGGTGCCAAAAGCTAATATTTTGTATTACTTTAAAAGTAAGGATGGTCTGTACGAATCTGTGATTGACCGCATAATAGCTAATTGGAACTTAGGGCTTGATAACGTCACAATTAACGACGATCCAGCTACCGTGCTTTATAACTATATTAAAAGCAAAGTAATACTGGCCGTAAATCAGCCAATGCAATCTCGCTTATTTGCTAGTGAAATACTGCGCGGTGCCCCTTATTTACAAAACTACTTTAGAACCAATACCCGCCCTTGGGTTAAACAAAAGGTTGATGTACTTCAAGCATGGATGGACGCAGATAAAATGGATAAGGTTGACCCCTACCATTTGCTCTTTACTATTTGGTCTACCACGCAATATTACGCCGACTTTCAGGCTGAGGTTTTACTCGTAATGAACAAATTAGAGTACGACGAAACCGATGTGGCACAAATTACGCAATCAATTGCCCACATAATTTTAAAAGGTATTGGTCTTAAAATACCTGAGCAAAGTGAGACTTAACCCATGATACCCTTTACTACACCCGATTTATTTGACGATCATCGCGATAACGTGCAAGTAGCAGACAGCGGCCTTTACCACTTTGGTAAAAAAACCACGTTTTATGGCAAAGTAGTTACCGTTACCTGCCCAGAAGATAACTCTTTTGCCGCCGATATATTGCATGAAAATGGTGAAGGTAAAGTATTGGTTATAAACGGGTTTGCGAGCAAACGCTTTGCGTTTATAGGCGATATTATGGCTGAGCGTGCCTTAAGTAATGGCTGGGAAGGCGTAATAATAAATGGCTGTTGCCGAGATATAGAAATACTTGCCACGATGAACTTACCTGTAATGGCGCTAGGCTCTACACCACGTAGTACCTTAAAGCGCGGCTTTGGTGATAAAAACCAAGCTATTACCATGCTTAGCACCACCATAGAACCTAACGATTGGGTTTACGCCGATATTAACGGTTTAATCATCAGTAAAACGCCCCTTATTTAGCACTCAAAACCATATAAATAAAGACCAACTTGGTGCATCTGCGCACCAAATTGGTTTGTTTTAGCTCATTTTAGTGTCACTATTTTTATAGCCCACACTTACAAATCTCATACAACCCACTAAATCCTGACCAGTTGGACAGGATTTTAATTTATGGCATTCCTCTTGCTTAGTCTAAGCACTATAAAATCAAAACTACCGATTAAAAAGCACAGCTTTAGCAATTGCATTAAATTAGTGATCTATTATAACGAGAAGAAAATGACGCAGTGAGTGCGCTATTTAATCCGATAAAATGATCATGTTTTTAATAAAATTGGTATTCATAATAATAACCAGCCCGCTTTTTAATCACTCTTAACTTAATAAGTAAGTACTTGGTCAGTTTTATAATAATGAGCTGCAAATGAGTGATAAAAAAAACAACAAAGGTATATTTTGCAATCACGGTCCTACCCTGTGGCAAACAAACCACTCTGGAGTGCTTGCAAACAATCGCTTAGCTGTAAAAGATGTATTTGCAGTAAAGGGCGAGCGTAACAGCGCAGGCAACCCAAACTGGTTTAAAACAGCTAAACCGGCTAAAAATACGGCAAGCTCGGTTAATAAGCTCATGACCGCTGGTTGTAACTTTATAGGCTTTACCCATACTGACGAACTGGCTTATAGCTTAGAGGGTAGTAATATACATTATGGCGCTGCGCAAAATCCTAAATTAAAAGGGCATGCTTGCGGTGGTTCGAGTATGGGGTCTGCTGCTGCAGTTGCTGCTAACTTAGCTGATATTGGCTTAGGCACCGACACCGGCGGCTCAATTAGAATACCCGCCAGCTATTGTGGTTTATATGGCATAAGGCCAAGCCATAACGTGATTGAAAAAGACGGCCTAATACCGTTGGCTCCCCCTTTTGATACCATAGGTTGGCTTACCCAAAGCGCCGAGCTATTAAGCAGCGTTGGCGATATATTATTACCACAACAAGCTATTAATAAAGTAAATACGCTGGTTATTTGCGAAGCACTATTTGAACTCGTTGACCCTGCTTTACAAGCCCCACTTAAACAATTGCTTGAAAAAACCAAGCCTAATTTTAAGCACCATAAAGAATTTGAACTACCTAACAGCAACTTATTAAATGAACTTGCTGATAGTTTTAGAGTACTGCAAGGGCGAGCAATCGCAAAAACGCATAAAGATTGGCTTCAATTGCCGGGGCAACTTCCCCAGTTTGCTCCTGCAATTGCGGCACGTTTTAATATGGCGCTTGCCCTAACTGTTCAAGAAGAACAAGAAGCACTAAAAGTACAAACCCAATGGCAAACACTAATAGCTAAAAACCTAAATACAAACAGCTGTTTATTTTTGCCAACCACCCCCACAACCGCACCTAAATTAGGCGCCGACACAAGCGCCTTACGCATGCAAATTATTACGCTTTCGGCAATTGCAGGGCTTAGTGGCTCAGCGCAAGTGCATTTACCGCTGGCTGATTTAGCAAATGATCATCCGTATGGTTTTTCATTAATGATGAGCCACGGTAACGATAAAAGCCTACTTGCTTGCGTTAAGCACCTAGGTGCACACTTTAAACAGGACACACCGGCATGACCACACACAACATTGCATTTACCGCGTCTCATTTTTCGGCAACAGAGGCGGGTATAAATATACTAAAACAAGGCGGTACAGCTACCGAGGCTATGGTAGCGGCTGCCGCTGCGATTAGCGTTGTATATCCACATATGAACTCAATTGGTGGCGACAGCTTTTGGCTTATCGATAACCCAAGCCAAAAAACGCCTACCGCTATTGACGCCTGCGGCCGCGCAGCAACTAATACAACGGCGTATAACTCGCTCACGCAAATACCAGAGCGCGGCGGATTAAGCGCACTAACTCAAGCGGGTACAATTCGCGGTTGGCAAAAGGCGCTTGAACTAGATGAGCATGCGGCACTACCACTGTCAAAAATTTTAGCACCTGCTATTGAACTTGCTCGCGAGGGTTTTACCGTTACAAAAAGCTTGCAAGCAGGCTGCGAAAAGCTAGCCACTGCTAACAATACCAATGACGCGTTTAAAAACCTCTACATACCCAATGGCAAGCCCTTACAAGCAGGCCAGCATTTTAAAAACCCTAAACTTGCAGCAACGTTTGAATACCTAGCAAAGCATGGTTTAAACGCATTTTATGAAGGCGCACTTGCCAACTCATTTGCCGCCGACTTAGCAAAAGCAGGCAGCTCAATTACCGCAGGTGACATTGCAAATACTAAAGCCGAGGTAGTTACTGCGCTAAATGCAAACCTCAGTGGTATTGATTGCTACAACTTACCCGCGCCAACACAGGGCGTGCATTCACTACAAATAATTGGTGCCGTAAATAAGTTAAAGCATTTAGCTAAAACCGATGCCGACTGGACGCACTTAATTGTTGAGGCAACTAAACAAAGCTTTACCCATCGCCCTACCCTTTGGGCTGACCCTGATGTGTTAGGGGATGATTATAAAAACGCACTAACCGATAATCGCTTAAGCGAACTTGCTAACAATATTGATATGAGTAAAGCCAAAAAATGGCCATTTAACGCAGAGCCTGGCGATACTGTGTGGATGGCAGCCAGAGATAAAAACGGGCAATTAGTCAGCTTTATTCAAAGTATTTACTGGGAATTTGGCAGCGGAATATTAATGAGTGAAGGCGGCTTTGTGTGGAATAACCGTGGTTTAAGCTTTAGTTTAAACAATGAAGATATTGATGCGAGTAACAATATTAACGCCCTTGCTCCTAATAAAAAGCCCGCTCATACACTTAACCCAGCACTGGCAAAGTTTAGCGATGGTCGTCGACTTGCTTACGGAACAATGGGCGGTGAAGGGCAGCCACAAACTCAAGCCGCTGTTTTTGCAGGCTACGCGTGGCGAAATAAATCAATAAAACAAGCAATTAGCGACCCTCGTTGGTTACTTGGACGCACATGGGGCGATACGAGTACAAATTTAAAAATTGAAAAAGAGTTAGTTTTTCATATAGAACATGAATTAAATCAACGTGACCACGATTGGGTAAGCGTTGATAATAATAACGAAATGATGGGGCACGCTGGGGCTATTTTAGATACACCTACAAGCCTTGAAGCTGCAACAGATCCTCGTTCAGATGGACGTGCAACAGTAACTACAGCAGGAACACAATGTCAGAAATAATAAACCAATGGCCAATAGTAGCGGCCTTAATAGCAACCGGTATTTTTGCTGGTATTTTAGCAGGACTTTTTGGTGTAGGCGGCGGTATTGTTATCGTACCTGTGCTGTATTTTTTACTGCAAGGTTTTGGCGTAAGCCCAGAGTCGGCAATGATGATAGCCACCGCTACATCACTTGCAACCATAGTACCTACTTCGCTCTCATCTATTCGCTCGCATCATAGCAAAGGGAATATTGACCTTGCGCTAATAAAATACTGGGCACCATTTATTTTAGTTATGGCCGTTGTAGGCAGCTACTTAGCGCACTCAATACGCGGTAATGCACTGGTACTTATGTTTGCCTGTATTGCTATTTTAGTCAGTTTAAACATGTTATTTAGAGCCGGCGCACCCGCGCTTGTAAAACAACTGCCAGGTAAATTTGGTCAAGGCGTTATGGCAAGTATTGTAGGTGGTTTGTCGGTAATGATTGGCATAGGTGGCGGCACTATTGGCGTACCTATGCTAAACGCATTTAATGTACGCGCCCATGTTGCAGTAGGTACTGCGGCCGTTTTTGGTTTGTTGATTGCGCTACCTGGCGTTATTACCTTATTAAGTATTGGCACAACGCCAACCGATGCTCCCCTAGGTACGTGGGGGTTGGTTAACCTCCCTGCCTTTTTTCTTATTATTCCGCTGACTATTTTATTTGCGCCTATTGGCGTAAAAATTGGTAGCAAGCTGGATCAAAAACAACTAAAACGCGCTTTTGCCGTTGTCTTAATGATAACCGGCATACGCATGCTTATTCAGACTCTGGGAGCCTAAAATATGTTTAATAACACGCAAGTTCAAACCTTAAACCCACCACAGCGTTTATTAATGGGACCAGGCCCAATTAATGCCGACCCTCGTGTTTTACGTGCTATGTCGGCGCAGCTTATAGGCCAATACGACCCAGTAATGACCGGTTTTATGAACGAAACCATGGCACGTTACCGCGAAATTTTTAAAACTAAAAACGAATGGACCATGCTAATAGATGGCACATCGCGCGCAGGGATTGAAGCCGTATTATGCTCAATTTTACGCCCAGGCGATAAAGTACTTGTGCCAATTATGGGGCGCTTTGGCCACCTACTTGCTGAAATAGCAGAACGCGTTGGCGCAAAGGTGCACACAATAGAAGTACCGTGGGGCGAAGTGTTTACGCCAGAGCAAATCGAAAAAGCCATTGTTGATGTAAAACCCCATATACTTGCTATGGTACAAGGCGATACATCCACCACCATGAACCAACCTCTTGAGCATATTGGCGATATTTGCCAAAAGCACGATGTACTATTTTATTGCGATGCCACCGCCTCTATTGTGGGTAACGAACTTCCTGCCGATGAATGGAAACTCGATGCACTTTCGGTTGGTCTGCAAAAGTGTTTAGGCGGTCCTTCTGGGTCTGCGCCATTAACGCTTAGCGACAAATGCGCCGAGTGGATCCAAAAACGTAAAAAGGTAGAAGCAGGTATTCGCACAGCGGAGCATACCGACGGCACAGAGCCCTTTGTACGCTCAAACTATTTTGATTTAGGCATGATCATGAATTACTGGGGAGAGGAGCGCCTAAATCATCATACCGAAGCCACCAGCATGCTGTACTGCGCCTCAGAATGCGCCCGCATAGTAATTGAAGAAGGCGTGGATAACTGCGTAGCGCGCCACAAATTACATGGCGATGCCATGCTAACAGGCATTCAAGCGCTCGGCTTAAATGTATTTGGTGATTTAACACATAAAATGAACAACGTACTGGGTGTGTATATACCCGAGGGCATTAATGCCGATCACGTACGCGGACAAATGCTAACCGATTTCGGAATAGAAATTGGCACCTCGTTTGGACCATTGCATGGAAAAATTTGGCGTATTGGCACTATGGGCTACAACGCCCGAAAAGATACCGTATTACAAACACTTGCAAGCTTAGACGCTTGCCTACATGCTAACGGTTACAAAGGCCCTAAAGGCGAAGCCGCCATTGCCGCCCTTGCTCACTATAAATAAAAAAAGGATTTAGCATGACGATTGTAAGCCCACAACACAGCCCTTTATTAGATAAAGAGCTTGCTGATGAATACGCAACACGCGCTTTATCTCGCTGTAAAACCCTCAGCGCACTATCGCAAATGCAAGGCGGTATTCACCGCGTGTACTTATCAAAAGAGCACAAAGAGTGTAACGCCGTTACTGCATCGTGGATAGTTGAGGCAGGCATGCAATCGTGGCAAGACGAAGTGGGCAACCTTTGGGGGCGGCTTAAATCATCAAACCCACATGCTAAACGTTTAATTATAGGATCGCACCTCGACACAGTACCAAACGCAGGTGCGTTTGATGGTATTTTAGGTGTACTGCTGGGGATAGAAATTGCAGCGCTTGCACATAAGTTAAAGCTAGACCTGCCCTTTCATTTAGATGTAGTGGGCTTTTGCGATGAAGAAGGCACCCGCTTTGCCACAACTTTAATTGGCTCAAAAGCCCTCGCTAACGAATTTGATCCACAGTGGCTAAACATTAAAGACACAAACGGCATAACTATGCGCCAAGCCATGCTCGACTTTGGCCTAAACCCTAACGACTACGCAAAGGCCGCACTAAACAAAAACGAATTACTAGGTTACTGGGAAACTCATATTGAACAAGGTCCTGTACTCGAATCGGTTAATCAGGCGTTAGGGGTTGTAACTGCAATCGCAGGAGCAAAACGCGCCATGCTTACCCTAACAGGGCAAAGCGGTCATGCGGGTACAACCCCTATGAATTTACGTCAGGATTCGTTAGCAGGCTGCGCAGAATTAGTAACCGAAATTGAAAAACTAGCAAGTAATGCTAAAAATGGCGAAGTTGCCACCGTAGGGCAAATACAGTCTCGCCCTGGGGCTACAAACGTGATTGCAGGTAAAACGACCATTAGCCTAGACGCACGTGCACAAAGCGACACCGATCTCGCTAACTTACTAAGCGCCATACAAAGCAGCGCACAATCTATAGCAAGCAAACGCAATTTAACGCTTGATTGGCAATGGACGCATGCCGCCGATGCCGTAGCGTGCGACACTAAAATTCAGCATTTGTTTTCAAGCGCATGTAAACTCAATAACCAAGCATCGCCTTCACTTGCCTCAGGCGCAGGGCACGATGCAATGGCAATCGCTCCAATTTGCCCCGTTGGAATGTTGTTTATACGCAGCCCTGGCGGTATAAGCCATCACCCAGCAGAAGCGGTTATCGACAGCGATGTAACAAAGGCACTCAGTGTAATGTACAGCGCGCTTTTACTTTATGTGAAAGAGTGTCAGTGATTTAAGGTAATCGAGTAAACCAAGTATATTAACTTGGTATGCTTAGGGGCTTAAACCTCCTTAAAGTCATTTGGAGATTATTACTGAAGGCAGGTAAATGCAGGAATATACGTTATTTAAAGTAGCTTTATCGGGCTGCCCTTTGCTCTTTTAGGCTAAGGCGTTTATGTGAGCTATATACATGTTGAATGTTTGTACCATTAACCAAATATGCATCCATTTCGACGGTAATTAAACCCGATAATGGCTTGATTTCTAGAACACCCAACTCACCTAAATTTGCAGATAGTAAAGTATTATTCCTAATAGCTAACAAAGTTTTGTCAGTATCTCGTAAGTCACCATTTACATATAATTTAGCACCACTAAACCAAGTGTTAATTATTTTAACTTTGATTGACTTAACAGTAAATTCAAAGGATTTTCTCATCAGATCTCCATACCCAGAAATGTAATTATTATACTTTATGTTTTTATGTGTTTGGCGAACAAGCACTTTCTTTTAATACCCGTTTAGTCGATGCTGGGTAATTTTTTAGTGCAGCCAAAGGGCGAATTGGCCGCTGAACCAAATTACCTGAGCAGTTTGGGCACACGTTATTTAATACCGTTTGAGCACAGCCAAAACAAAATGTGCATTCAAATGAACAAATAAAAGCCTCTGTGGACTGTGCAGGTAGATTCTTATCACAACATTCACAATTAGGTCTTAAATCTAGCATTTAGCGCTCCCTTTTATCCACCCAATGCTGAGTAAATATCGATTACCTTTTATAACTTTTGATACCTGATGCTCACTTACATCAGGGCGGAATAGCTTAACCCGCTTTGTTTCAAATATCGGATCACTGCAAATAAACTCACCACCCAAATCTGCTTTTTTCAGTACTATATTCAATCGATAGTGTTTACCAGATTCAACTTTGTCTGTGTGTGGTGCTATTTCACTTCCTTGTGGGAATTTAAGCAAATATGTATCAAATTTAATTGGCCACGTAGCACCACAAATCAACATTTTATCGTAGCCTGATTTTTGTCGGCCTCGCTCCCAACAAAATAATTTACTCAAAAAAAACATACAATCCCTCGAAACAGCTAACAAGCTGCAGGTTAACTCGTTTTTTATTTTTATTGGTAAATAAACCATAGCCGAGTTCATATTTTGGTTCAATCGTTTACTGTATTTTACGTAAAATACAAAAAGTGTTCGGTGTTGTTTAAATTAGTATTTTAGAAGGGAACACTGGTGTTTGAGTGACTTTATTGAGGTACTAAGGGCTTATCTTTCTTAATACATCGCGTTTTGCAGCTTTTCTACATTATGAACAAGGCAATACAGTTGCCGCAGCGTAAAGAAACAGATAAACAGGACAGCCATTCTAACTTAATGAAAAAACTTAGGCTGGCGTCACTGTTAATTCATCAAAAATTGAACATGTTTTCCAGAGCCGCCTCTAAAGACATGGGCATATGACGTTTATTCATAATTCGGTTGTTAAGCTCTTCTTTAAGTGATTTAACCGTAGTGCAATACTCTAAACGTTTAGCAATTTCATCACATTCATTATTTAGCGCCGCTAAATGGTTTACAAAATTATCTTTAATTTGCGCTTTACTACGACCATTAAACTTACGCCACACAATTGTATATTGGTCATTACTTTCTTTTTGTTGCCGATGCTGTTCATTTAGCTCGATTATTTTATTTTGCAGTAACGGAATTAAGTTTGCTTTGGTTTCTTCGTCAAAATCGACATCGTCGTCAAAATGGCTTATGTAAAGTTGTAATAAAGTAAAACCGTCTTTCTCTTTTCGAGCTTGTACTAACTGTTGCATTAGTTCGTGTTTTTCTGCTTTTTTTGCAAGATCAGATTCTTTATCTGGATGCAACTTAGATGCTAAACGTTTATACATTTTGTTTAGCTGCGAGCCTTTAAATAACTTTTCTAATTTTGAGTTGTTTTTTTGTTGTTTAATTTCATCGCGATCAAATCGCTCGTGTTGGTCAAAAAAGTCATCCCAATCTTCATCTTGTTCATAGTGCATATTATCTGCACTAAACGCTTCATCATCTTTCTCCTCACCAAAACCTTGCTCGTCAAGGTGCTTATAAAGCAATGAAGGATCAGCTGTTATTTCTCTCAGTTCGTCATCTGTTAATTCTAAACCGGGGAAATCTTGCTGTAACATATTACGTAATATGTTTAACTCTGAAGAAGGGATTGTACTAACCGTATCTTGGTTATACTTATTTAGGTAAGATTGAAAAACTTGAGACACTTCCTCAACATTCAACTCGCCAATGAATGGATGTTCTGACAAATAATCTAAATCTTCATTTATCCAATCCACAAGTTCATTACGCTGTTCAATAGTTAAGCTTTTACGTTGGATAAACTTACTAAAATGAATAATTTGTTCTGCAATCATTTGAGCTTGAATTTGCTCATGGTGCTCTACTTGTTCTTGAAATTGAGAAAACAGGATCTGCTTTTTAATATCAAAGTTTGCGTTACGCTTAGTATGTTTTTCAATTCGCTGCCATAAACGCTCTAATTCAGAAGGCGTTTTAGTCGCCGCTTGTTGCTTTACATTTTTTAAAAATGTCATATTAAGTTCCACTAAAATTTGTATCCATTACTTTTTATGCACGTAATTTGTATGCTTGAATTATAAATTTAATTAAAGCATACATAAAGCCAAGCATTAAAAAGAACAAGGATAAAAAGCGCCTGAGTTCATTTAAGAACAATATGCTAAACAGTTACTTTAAGGTCTTATTTAATCGTTACCTTTGCATCACTTACCCATGTCTCAGTTATAGCTTCATCATTTTTATCAACTAAATACGCGCGTATGTTCACCGGATTGTTGTTAGCTTGTTTGTAGTCAAACGCTAATCGCCATTGGTTTGTACCAACTACCGGATAAGCGCCAATTGGCTCTAGTATTTCGCCGTTACTGGCTTCAACTATAGATTTTATACCACTTTTGCTATCTAAGCCTTTAAATACTGGACCTTCAAAATCAATCACCATTTTGTTAACGCCTTCAGGGATTGGCTGGCCGGGAATTCCGCCTAAGCCTTGGCGAGTATTTACAACGCTTGCAAGCATTTTTGATTTTGGATCGAGTGGACGCCACTCAATATCATAAGAAAAGGTAAACTCATCACCTTTGCGCGCCTCTTTTTCAGGCACCCAATAGGCAACAATATTGTCGAACGTTTCATCTTTTGTAGGAATTTCTATTAACTGAACTGCGCCTTTGCCCCAATCGTCAGTAGGTTTTATCCACGCTGATGAACGCTTATTGTAAAATACGCCGTCGTCCTGGTAGTTATTAAAGTCACGGTCTCTTTGGATTAAACCAAACCCTTTTGGGTTCTCATCAATAAAGCTATTGGTCGACACCGACTGAGGATTATTTAATGGGCGCCAAACGTATTGACCCGATCCTGTGTGAATCGCAAGGCCATCGCTATCGTGAATTTCTGGGCGCCAATCTTTAGCTTCTGTTTTATCTTTTTGTGAGTACCAATACATACTGGTTAACGGTGCTACGCCTAAGCGTTCAACATCGGCGCGCATATACAAATTAGCCGTTACAGAGGTAATATGGCCTTTGGCTTCTTTGTTATCTTTACTTAAACCAAATCGATAAGCACCAGTGATAGAAGGCCCTTCAAGCAATGCCCAAACAGACACGCTTTCACCTTTTTTCTCTGCGGGGCCAATCCAAAATGCAGAAAAGCGCGGAAATTCTTCTGCCTGATTCATACCCGTATTAATTGCAATACCTCGAGCCGACAGTCCATATTGCCCCTCTGGCCCGTCGGTACGAAAATAAGACGCACCTAAAAAAGATATCCAATCTGGTTTCATATCTGGGCGCATTATTCTAAAACCTGCAAATCCAAACCCTTCTGGGAGATCGTGAGCTGGGCTGTCATCAGGCATATCAAAAACGTCATTACTAAAAGGTACATTTTGTACCTGATTTTTATCGTCTCTGATGTAAATACTTACTGGCTCAGGAAAATATCGACCAGGATAAAATAATTGTACAGGTGCCTTTTTTCCACTTGGATATAAAGTTTCATCTTCTTTAAAACGTATTTTCCAATGTTCGTCATACGTAATTTTATCGATTAACTCCGGCGCTGGCACCTTAGTTGGCGTATAGGGCTTTTCGGCTGAGGCTTTTGCCAGCGCTTTTAAGTCTTCGAATGAAAACTGCGTTTTATCTACTGCTTCTGTCGCGTAAGACGACATCGAAGTGCTAAAAATAATTGCGATAAATAACTTTAATTTCATAAAAAGAATATCCAATAAATTGAGTCAAATAAAAATGGGAACGCTGCACGAACGTATTTTTAACTTAAAGTTCTGTATGGATATTACGTCACGCAATATGAACTAGCGTTTACTAAAGTATTGTTATTTGACTCTTAGTTAATTTGTTTTTAGGGCGGTGCGTTTGATGATCAATCACTTTAGTTTATAGTTTATTTCCTCTTTATTAATAAAATTAAATAAGTCTAATATTCATATGATGTGCGTCATCTTTTTTATTATTAAATGAAGTAGAATAACGTTGCCTTTTCAATAAACAGAATGCATGCATTTCTAAAACTTAGGGACATTTTTTAATGAAGGGTACTGATATTCGAGTTACCTCTGGACTGATTTCTATAGCCATTGTTTTACTACTTTGGTTTGCTGTACCGCCTCCGCAAGGTGTTACCGAAAACGCATGGCATTTGCTCGCTTTATTTATTGGTACTGTAGTTGCCATTATTGGTAAAGCAATGCCTATTGGCGCCATTGCTATTTTAGCTATTACTTCTGTTGCGTTAACCGGCGTAACTAATGACAGCCCATCTGGCGCTATTAAAGATGCATTAAGTGGCTTTTCAAATTCATTAATTTGGTTGATTGGTATTGCTATTATTATTTCTCGGGGTTTAGCTAAAACTGGCTTGGGAAATCGTATTGGCTATAATTTTATTTCTCTTTTTGGTAAAAAAACAGTTGGTATTGGCTATGCACTCGCACTTTCTGAACTTGTTATAGCGCCTGTAACGCCAAGCAATACCGCGCGAGGCGGCGCTATTATTCACCCAATTATGAAGTCGATAGCAACAAGCTTTGGCTCGTCCCCAGAGGAAGGCACCTCTCGTAAAATTGGCCACTACCTTGCTTTAGTGAGCTACCATATAAACCCTATTACATCAGCTATGTTTATTACCGCCACGGCTCCTAACCCGCTAATTGTAAAGCTTATTGCAGATGCTACTGGTGCAAATATTAGTATTACTTGGAGTACGTGGGCGCTGGCAGCGCTTGTTCCTGGTTTGCTATGTATTGCCCTTGTGCCTTTGGTTGTTTATGCCATTTACCCACCTGAAGTTAAAAGTACGCCCGACGCTAAAACCTACGCAGAATCTAAATTAACTGAAATGGGCCCAATGAGTTATGGCGAAAAAATAATGGTGGGTGTTTTTGCTATGCTGCTTGTTTTATGGGCCGGCGTACCTGCAATGATTTTAGGGGCTGACTACGCAGTTAATACAACCGCAGTGGCTTTTTTGGGTCTGTCGGTTTTATTAGTGACTGGTGTATTAAGCTGGGACGATGTACTTAAAGAAAAGTCTGCGTGGGATACCGTTATTTGGTTTTCAGCATTAGTAATGATGGCCACTTTTTTAAATAAACTAGGTTTGGTAACGTGGTTTTCAACACTTGTTGAGAGCAATATTGCGCAACTAGGCTTTGACTGGATTGTATCGGCTATTATATTGGTAGCTGTGTATTTTTATGCTCATTACTTTTTTGCCAGTACCACAGCACATATTACTGCTATGTTTGCCGCATTTTACGCCGCAGGTTTAGCGCTTGGCGCTCCGCCTTTATTTTTAGGTTTACTGTTAGCTGGCGCTTCATCACTCATGATGTCGTTAACGCATTACGCAACAGGCACATCACCCATAGTGTTTGGCTCAGGCTATGTATCGTTAAAAGACTGGTGGGTAATGGGCCTTATAATGAGCGTTATTAATTTAAGTGTATGGGGAATTATTGGCGGGCTTTGGTGGAAAGCACTTGGGTATTGGTAGTCTTGCCTTTGTTAGTTTGGCTTGCACATTTAATACTGCGCACTTATTTTAGTTCGTTCTACAAATATAAACATTGAGGCTGTTGCAAGGGAGCACTATGGTTTTTAAATTTATAAAGGCAGCATATTCAGACCGAGACTACTTATTAAGCCTCAGAAAACTGACTATGATTGAACACTTAGAAAATGCCGGGTTATTTTTAACAGATCAACAGCATGTTTTAAGGCTTAATGATCAATATGACTGCTCCCATCTTATAGTTATAAATGAGGTACCAATTGGTACTTTAAAATACCAAACACACGCTCAACACGTTGAGATAATGCAATTACAAATACATCCATTGCACCAAAACAAAGGGTATGGGAAAGCGGTTATTGAACAAGTTATTACAAATGCGCAGTCAAAACCCATTAAACTCACAGTGCTTAAAAACAACCCAGCATTAGGACTTTATAAGCGGCTGGGTTTTACTATAACGGATGAGGATAATTACGAGTACCACATGCAAACGCGGGCTATTCGTAGCTAAAATTAGTCGCTTTGATCTCTGAAGTCTTTTTTTCTGAAGATAGTTAAATGCCAACCCCAATGCAAAGAGCCTAATCTTAAAAAGATAGTCGTGAAAAATGATCCTAAAATACACCAAATGTAATCTACATTAAGGCTAAATAAAGCGGCATAAACTGCACCACCCGCTAAACATGCAGAGGCGTAAGGTTCGCTGCGCATAACAGTTGGTACCTCACGGCAAATTACGTCACGTATTAAACCACCAAATATACCTGTAGTGATACCCATGGTAATTGCGACCACCATGCCTGATCCATTAATGAGTGCTTTTTCTATCCCCATAATATTAAATAGCGCCATACCCACAGCGTCTACCAATAAAAAGTAGTAGTTATTAACGCGCGGTAAGTATCGAATAAATGCAATTGTTGCTATAACGGCCCCGTAGGTCGAATATAGATACTGTGGGGTAGCAATCCAAAATACCGGTTTGTTTAAAAGTATATCTCTGAGGGTACCGCCTCCTAATGCTGTAACGGTTGCAACCACTACTACGCCAAAGCCACTAATGTTTTTTTCATACCCAAGCAATGCCCCTGCAACAGCAAAAAATGCAACACCGAGTAACCCTAGTACCATAAAGTATTCAGCAGTCATGGTAATTCCTTTTTAAAGTTTATTAGGAGTTGTATCAACTTACGTGCCAAAAAAACACCTCTCAAAAGTTGAATTAACTTTGAAAAATACATTTAAAAACAACGCTGTAATTCACACTGAATGCAGTTTGAGGTTAGGTTTTATGAAAAGTAATATTTGAGAAGGTAATTATTTTAAAAGTAGGTATTTTTTACACGTTGTTTATAAGTAGGCCCATAAATTAAGCTAGCGCTATTTATCCACTCAAAATAAGCAAGATAGCCTACAAAAATTGACTCAAAGATTAATAGGCTAATACCTATCCAACTTGCAAAGTTACATAAAAAATAACGCTGACACCTACCCTAATTTTTCATTGTTGATTGGTATTATACGGCCATTAAAAAAACATGTCCCTTTGGTCAGGTTTAACCACACCACAAAGCATTTTCATTAACGTGCTTTTACCAGCCCTATTTTCCCCTTTAGATTTAAATAATAAAAGCATTCGCTTCACCGTGCCTTATTTTTAAGGCTACTCCGTTATTACCTATACCTCGACAATTTAACCCAACCGCCCTTAACTGACCAAGCGGTCAACAATGGCATAGTAACTGCAATAAGCTAATTAAAGATTAAAAAGTATTTTTGTTACCCGTGCGCAAACAACAAGAAAAAACATACGCCAAGCCTTTATGTATCAGGGCTTTATAAAAATTAAGGGGGTCTGTGTGATTCAATTTTTATTAAATAACACGCCAATTGAAGTACAAGAATGCTCGCCAAGTCTCACCATTTTGGACTGGCTACGCACCAAAAAAGGGAAAGTGGGCACCAAAGAAGGGTGTGCAACTGGCGACTGTGGCGCGTGCACAATTTTAGTGGGTGAAGAGCGTATAAATGCAAACGGGCAAACTAGTTGGCAATACAAAACAATGAACAGCTGTTTATTGTTATTAGGTAATGCGCATGCAAAACATATAGTAACGGTAGAGGCTGTTACTACTGGTTTATACCCAAACTTAACCGATTTACACCCCGTACAACGTGCACTCGTTGAGTGCCATGGTTCGCAATGTGGTTTTTGCACGCCCGGTATAATAATGAGTTTGTTGGCTCTTTATATTAATGAACCAACGTACCCTGGTAAAAAAACGGTTATTCATGCACTTGGCGGTAACTTATGCCGTTGTACAGGTTATAGCCCTATATTACTTGCAGCCGAAAAAGCCTATAGCTATGAACGTAAAGCTGAACCGTACTCAGCAATGGCCGCTCAATTTAAAGCATCACTTAATACGCAATATGATGACGATATTCCATTTTTAAAAAATGGTCCTCGCAAATTTTACTTACCACAAACGGCCCAGCAACTTGTTGAGCTAAAAGCGCTTTATCCTTATGCACATTTAGTTGCTGGTGGCACCGACTTTGCCATTGAGCTTAGCCAAAACATGCTCTTACCAGATGTAATTATCGCCCTTAGCCAAGTAAAGGAGCTTTGCACCTTAGCAGATAATAACGGTGAGCTACACATTGGTGCAGCGCTACCTTATAGCCAATTTGTTGAGGCATTTTATAACCATTACCCAGAGTCAAAAGAGCTATTTGAACGCTTAGGATCAAGCCAAGTACGTAACAGCGGCACACTAGGTGGCAGCATAGGGAATGCCTCTCCGATTGGCGATCCCGCTCCACTTTTAATCGCTCTTAATGCATCAATGGATTTATTAAGCAGCGCTGGTTCGCGCACTATTAAAGTTGCCGACTACTTTATTGATTACAAAAAAACAGTTCTTAAAAGCGATGAAGTAATTAGTAAGTTCACCATCCCAAAGCGCCCAGAGTCGCTAAAACTGGCCTGTCATAAAATATCAAAACGCTTTGAAGACGATATATCTACCGTGTGTTTGGTGCTTGCTATAGAGCATTCACAAAACATGATTACTCAAGCCCGCTGCGCTATGGGCGGTATGGCAGCTATTCCTAAGCGCGCGCAGCATATTGAGCAAAAGCTGGTATCTCAATCATTACAAGTAAGTAGTTTTATAGACGCAGCAACGGCTATTAACGATGACTTTACGCCCATGAGCGATGTAAGAAGCAGTGCGCATTACCGCACTACGGTAAGCAAAAACTTATTACAACGCATTGGTATTGAGTTTTGTGAGCCGCAAGCACGCAACAATAACAACATTGCCATTACGAGGATCTCACATGCGTCACTTTGAAATGGATAAACTAAAAGCCCAAGGTGGTAGCGTTGGGCAATCTAAATATCACGAAAGCGCTATTAAACAAGTTTGTGGCAGTGCAAATTTTGCCGACGATAACCCTGAGCCTTACGGCTGCCTGCATGCCTACCCAGTGCTCGCCCCTGTTACAAGCGGCTTTATTAAATCAATTGATACAAGTCTCACACTGGCAGTTGAAGGAGTTAAACGTATTTTATCGGCCGAAGATGCTCCGGGTAAATTAGATATTGGCCCGGTATTTCCAGGTGATGTACTGCTGACCAGTCATGAAATTCAATACCACGGACAACCTGTGTTGGTAGTAGTTGCCGACACCTATGAAATAGCGCGCCGCGCTGCACGTTTGGTGGTTATAGGGTGCGAGCAAACTACTCCAATACTTGATATTAAAGAAGCCATTAGCAAAGAGCATTGGGTAAGGCCGCCGCATTCACTTAACCGTGGTAACAGCGAAAACGCCATTAATAACGCAGCCCACCAGCTTAAAGGCGAAATAAGCATAGGCGGGCAAGAGCACTTTTATTTAGAAGGCCAAATAGCGCTGGCGCAACCTGATAACGACGGGGGCATTCATGTTCAGTGCTCAACGCAACACCCTACTGAGGTGCAGCACTTAGTTGCTAAAATTTTAAAAAAGCCATTTAGCTTTGTAAACGTAGAAACCCGCCGTATGGGCGGTGCTTTTGGCGGAAAAGAAACCCAAGGCGCACCATGGGCATGCCTTGCAGCCCTTGCGGTTTACCACCTTGGCTGCGCAGTAAAAATTCGCCTAGCCCGTAGCGACGATTTTAAATTAACCGGTAAACGCCACCCGTTTTATAATCACTATCATGTTGGTTTTGACGAAAATGGTTTAATAGAAGGTGCCGACATTACCGTAAACGGATTTTGTGGCTACTCGCCTGATTTATCGGATGCAATTGTAGACCGCGCCATGTTTCATGCCGATAACGCCTACTACTACCCAGCCGCCACAATTAAGGGTAATCGCTGTAAAGTGAATACCGTAAGCCATACCGCATTTAGAGGATTTGGTGGCCCGCAAGGCATGATTATGGGCGAGCTAATAATGGACGATATAGCAGCTAAATTAGGTAAAGATCCGCTTGAGATCCGAAAACTCAATTTATATAAAAAAGGCCGCGATACCACGCCGTACCATCAAACCGTAGAGCAACATATTTTAATAGATATGATTGCTCAACTTGAGCAGTCGGGTGACTACTGGGCACGTAAAGAGGCTATTAAAGCATTTAACGTATCGTCACCTATTATAAAAAAAGGCCTTGCAATGACGCCGGTTAAATACGGTATTTCGTTTACCGTACAACACTTAAACCAAGCTGGTGCATTAGTACATGTATATAGCGATGGCTCTATACATTTAAACCACGGCGGCACCGAAATGGGCCAAGGGCTAAACACCAAAATTGCGCAAATTGTAGCCCATGGTTTTGGGGTCGATTTTAACGCGGTAAGTATTAGCGCTACGCGTACCGACAAAGTACCAAACACTTCGCCAACAGCGGCCTCAAGCGGTACCGACTTAAACGGTATGGCGGCGCTAAATGCAGTAAACACAATAAAAGAGCGCTTAATAAACTTTATTACCGAGCACTTTGAAGTAGACAGCCAAAGTATTACATTTAAAGATAACCTCATTACTTTTAGTAAAGGGGAAATTAGCTTTAGCGAACTTGCAAACCTTGCTTACATGAACCGTATATCGCTTTCATCAACGGGTTATTACGCCACACCAAAAATTCATTACGATAGAGCTAAAGGCGAAGGCCGCCCATTTTTTTACTACGCACACGGCGTAGCACTGAGTGAAGTAGAAGTAGATACGCTTACGGGCGAAAACACAGTAACCCGCGTTGACATACTGCACGATGTAGGTAGTTCAATTAATCCAGCACTTGATATAGGGCAAATTGAAGGCGCCTTTGTACAAGGTATGGGCTGGCTAACAACCGAAGACTTACAATGGAATGATAAAGGCCAGCTTGCAAGCTTTGGCCCAGCCAACTACAAAATACCAGCCATTGGCGATACCCCGGCCGAATTTAACGTCAATCTTTATAACTCAGCAAATCCAGAAACCACCGTATTTAGATCAAAAGCCGTAGGCGAGCCGCCATTTATGTTGGCCTTTAGTGTATGGAGCGCTATTCGTAATGCAATAAGCAGTGTGGCTGATTACAAATACACAGCCCCACTGGATACACCCGCAACCCCAGAGCGAGTATTGAGTGCAATTGAGCAAACCGCTAGTTGGTTTAAGGAGCATCAACATGACTAATTTAAATGAGTCGTTTCAGGGTTTTCATACTCAAAACTGGGCGCAGGCTATAAACGAGCACGAACAAAGCGGCACTAATTATGTAATTGCCACGGTACTTGGCACCAATGGCTCAACCCCACGTGGTACAGGCTCAAAAATGGTAATAAGCGGCGAGCATATTTACGACACCCTTGGCGGTGGCCACCTTGAATACGTAGTAATAGAAAAAGCTCGCGAACTACTTTCCAAAGGCGAAGCCTCCCAAGTAATTGAGCAATTTAACCTAGGTGCAAATTTAGGCCAGTGCTGCGGCGGGGCTGCCACCGTTATGCTTGAATGCATGCAATGCAAGCGCTTTACCTTAGACATTTATGGCGCAGGCCACGTAGCACAGGCGCTTATTGGTATATTGGCACAACTACCTATGCGCATACGCTGGATAGATAGCCGCGCCGATGTATTCCCACAGGCTATTCCAAATAACGTAGTAAAAGTGGTTGATGAAGAACCAACAGAGCAAGTAAAACGTGCGCCTAAAGCTAACAATTACTTAATATTAACCCATAACCACCAGCTCGACTTTGCACTCACCCAAGCCATTATTAAACGCGCCGATGCCAATTGGCTTGGTGTAATTGGCTCTGACACTAAAGCCAAACGCTTTAAGCAGCGCCTAGCACATCGCGATTTTACAGCCGTTCAAATACAGCAAATGACCTGCCCTGTTGGGCTTAATAACATTACGGGCAAATTACCAATGGAAGTGGCTATTTCGATTAGTGGACAGCTAATTGGCCTTTATCAGGCTATGCAAACCCAAGCGAAAAAACGCCAAGGCTTGCAATGGCGCACACTAAAAAATGCATTAATTAGCACCACGCAGGAGGAAGTAGACGCATGAGCAGTTTACAAATAAATTCGCTAAATGATGCACAAGTAAAACAAGCACTTGAGCATTGCTGCGCGGCCCCTAACTGGGTGGCGGGCATGGTAAAAGCAATGCCATTTAAAAGTGCTCAGCAGCTGTTTGAATGCGCACAAAGCACATGGGATAACCTTGGCGAAAGCGACTATTTAGCTGCCTTTGAAGGCCACCCGCAAATAGGCGACTTATCAACCCTTAGCAAAAAATACGCTGCTACCGCACAAAAAGCGGGGCATGAGCAATCGGGTATGAGCAAAGCAAACGAAGCCGTACTTACCAAAATGATTGCCCTCAATAAAGAGTACCTGAACAAGTTTGGCTTTATTTTTATTGTGTGCGCCACCGGTAAAACGGCCGAACAAATGCTCGAACTCATAGAGCAGCGCATACACAACACCCGCAGTACAGAGCTAAATATAGCCGCGGGCGAACAAGCCAAAATAACAAAAATAAGATTGGAGTCACTGCTATGAATAAAGGTATGAGCAAAAGCCCTATAACCACCCACATACTTGATACCAGCACCGGAAAACCAGCAGCAAACGTTGCTGTTAAGCTATTTAAACTTACAAATAACGAATGGGTACAACTAACCCAAGGCAAAACAGATTCCGATGGGCGTATTACCGACTGGCTAAATACAGAAGTAGAATTTGCAACTTATAAGCTAGTATTTGATTTAGATAGTTATTACCAAAACCAACCTACCCCTGCGTTTTACCCAGAGGCGCAAATAACGTTTAGATTACAAGATACTAAACATCATCATATCCCATTGTTGCTTAGCCCGTTTGGCTACTCTACATACAGAGGTAGCTAATAATGAGCACGCAAAACAATAATAACTTAACAGTAGTTTGTGCCGATATACTCGACTTTATTGACGACCCTGCCATTGCTGGCGAAAGCGCCCATCGTTTTTTTGAAAAAGGCGCATTAGTTATCAAGCACGGCAAAGTAGTTAAACTTGGTTACGAGCAAGACATATTACCTACGCTTGATAAATCAGCGCGTGTTATCCGCCACGATGGCAAACTGGTTATGCCTGGTATGATTGACACCCACATACACTTACCACAAACCGAAATGGTGGGGGCGTACGGCGAGCAACTGCTAAGTTGGCTAACCGAGTATGCGTTTCCGACAGAGAAAAAATTCACGTGTAAGCATTATTCAAAAGAGATCTCTAATCGCTTTTTAGACGAGCTGCTGCGTAATGGCACAACCACTGCCCTTGTATTTGGCACTGTGCATCCGCAATCGGTTGATGCGTTTTTTAAAGAATCACAAAAACGCAATTTACGCATGATTGCCGGTAAAGTAATGATGGATCGTAACTGCCCTGACGACTTATCTGATTGCGCGCAAACAAGCTATGACGAATCTAAAGCCCTCATCGAAAAATGGCACAATGTTGATAGGTTAAGCTACGCAGTTACACCACGCTTTGCTCCTACATCAACCCCTGAGCAACTTCAAAAATGTACTCAGTTGCTTGAAGAATACCCAGACACCTACCTGCATACACACTTATCTGAAAACAAAGACGAGTGCGAATGGGTAAAAGGGCTATTTCCAGAGTTTGATGATTACTTAGGCGTGTACGAGCAAGCAAAAATGGTACGTAAACGCTCAGTATTTGCCCATAGTATTCATTTATCTGAGCGCGAGCTATGCTGCCTTGCAGATAACAATGCGGCAATATCGCACTGCCCTACCTCAAACCTATTTTTAGGATCAGGACTTTTAAATTTAAAAGCCTGTGAAGAGCACGGTATAAACGTAGGCATGGGTACCGATGTAGGCGCAGGAACAAGCTTTTCTATGTTACAAACAGGTAACGAAGCGTACAAAATTCAGCAATTACAAGGTCAAAAGTTTTCAGCATTTAAAGGGTTGTATTTAGCAACACTCGGCGGTGCTAGAGCGCTCGATTTAGAAGGGACAATTGGTAATTTTGAAGCCGGTTGTGAAGCCGATTTTATTGTAATGGATTGTTCAGCAACCCCATTTTTAAAATTTAGAATACAGCATGCCAAAACCCTACATGAAAAACTGTTTGCAATGATGATGTTAGGCGACGACCGCTGCGTTGAGCAAACCTACATTATGGGTAAAAGTGTGTATAAGCGCGATGATAACAATCAATTTTCAGACACCCGCTCACCGGTATTAGAAGAGGCTTAACCGTTATGGAAAACTATTTATTTGAGCTTGCTCATTTAGTACTGCGTTATTTTCATGTTATTGCTGGTATAGCCTGGATTGGCGCTTCATTTTATTTTGCATGGCTTGATAACAACCTACAAACACCACCGCAGTGGAAAATAGATAAAGGCATAAAAGGCGATTTATGGGCCGTTCACGGTGGTGGCTTTTACGAAGTGGCTAAGTATCAAAATGGCCCTGAACAAATGCCTCACACCCTGCATTGGTTTAAGTGGGAAGCCTACACAACGTGGATCACCGGTATATTACTATTTAGCTTACTTTATTATGTTGGCGCCGATGTGTATTTAATTGATAACAGCAAAAGTGAGCTAAGTAAATTTGCCGCTATTGGCGCATCACTTGGTTTTATTGGCTTAGGCTATGGTGTTTATCGTTTATTGTGTAAAACCCCACTGGTCGAAAACGGCAAAGTGTTTATTGCTGTAGTTATTGGTTTATTAGCTCTGTGGACTTTTGGGGTTGATCAATTATTTAGCGACCGCGCTGTGTATATTCATGTAGGTGCACTTATAGGCACGTGTATGGTGGGTAATGTGTATCACATTATTATGTCAGGCCAACGCTACATGGTAAGTGAAGTAGAAGCTGGTAGAATCCCTGATTCAGCGCCAGGTTTAAAGGCAAAGCTGTGTTCTATTCATAATAACTACGCCACATTACCTGTAGTATTTATTATGCTTAGCAATCACTTTCCTTACACGTATAGCCACAACTTTGGCTGGCTTATTTTAATTGCGCTGTTTGGTATTGGTATGTGGATACGCCATTACTTTAATTTAAAGCATCAAGGCGTTAATAAGCCCTCAGTACTTGTAAGCAGTATTGCAGCTTTTTTTGTCCTTATGCTAGCCATAGCCCCTTGGCCTAGTACACCAACAAATGCAGGCGAAAGCGCGCCTTTACAAGCAAGTATTACCGACGCACAAGCGTGGGATATAATTAGCAAACACTGTACACAGTGCCACAGCGAAACACCTACCTCTGAGCTTTTTCAAACCGCGCCGCTAGGCTTTAAACTCGACTCTATTAGAGATGTAAAAAAATCCAGCACGCTTATTCATACTCGCGCGGTTATAACCAAAGATATGCCACTGGCCAATATGACCAAAATGACAGACACAGAGCGCGAAACGCTCGGGTCTTGGCTCACAGCACTTAAAAAGGAGCAATAAAATGAGCGAGCAATTTAAAAACTACCCGCGCGATTTAATTGGTTATGGCTCACAAGTACCCCATGCAAATTGGCCTAATAAAGCCCGCATTGCTGTACAAGTGGTATTAAATTACGAAGAAGGCGGTGAAAACAGTGTATTACATGGTGATGCAGCGGCCGAAACATTTTTATCTGAAATAGTCTGTGCCCCGCATGTAGAAGACCGCCATATAAGCATGGAGTCCATTTACGAATATGGCTCCCGAGCGGGGGTATGGCGTTTACTTAAACTCTTTAAAAAATACGATATACCGGTCACCATTTTTGCTGTGGCAATGGCCTTTGAGCGCCATCCCGATGTAGCTAAAGCTTTTGTTGATGCAGAGCACGAAATAGCAAGCCATGGCCTGCGCTGGATTAATTATCAACATATAGATAAGCAAACCGAGCGCGAGCACATGCAAAAGGCCATTGAGATCATTCAAACGCTTACCGGTAAAAAGCCCAAAGGCTGGTACACAGGGCGCACAAGCCCTAACACAGCAGCCCTTGTGGTAGAAAATGGCTCGTTTTTATATGATGCCGACGATTACAGCGACGACCTACCTTTTTACAGTATTAAAGAAGGTAAACCACAGTTAATAGTGCCCTACACGCTTGATGTAAACGACATGCGCTTTGCTGCCGTGCAGGGTTTTAATGCCGGCGATCAGTTTTATAATTATTTAAAAGATGCCTTTGATACGCTTTATGAAGAAGGTGACCCAGAAGGTGAAAACACCCCAAAAATGATGTCGATAGGTTTGCATTGCCGCTTAATTGGCAGACCAGGAAGAATAAAAGCATTAGCACGGTTTTTAGAATATGCTCGCTCGCACGATCAGGTTTGGTTTGCCACGCGTGAGCAAATAGCCGAGCACTGGCTTAAAACCCATCCGTATAAAAAAGCATAGTTTATATTTTTTTAAAACATAAAAAAGCCCAGCAATGCTGGGCTTAAAGTCACTTTAGGAGTAGTGAAATTTATTCAAAAAACTATTTCCCCATTGGCAGCAAAACAGATATGTAACGCTGCGCCCAATTAGCAAGCTCCACCCTGTTGCGTGAGCTAGTTTTTTTAAACGCACTGGATAAATGTGTTTTTACAGTGTGGTCGCTAATGTTAAGTTTATCAGCGATTGTATTGTTACTTGCACCCTGTGCAATTAAATGAATAACAGACTTTTCCCGCTTTGTTAAATGCTCGTAATAGTCCTGCTTTAATTCAATGTCGCCGTGTAGATTATTAAATGACGTTGCCACGGCTAAAATGTCGTTAAAAGCTTTTGAAATTACTTTACGCGTAAACCAAAGCTCGCCAGTATCAACACGAATTAACCCTTTAAAAATATCTTCTGGCGCATCTGATTTATAAAAAACACCATTAAAATGGTTAAGCAATAAGTTTTGCTCGCACACATCTTCTTTATCAACATTAAAGATAACAACGCTATAGTGTTTAGCTAAACAAATAAGGTCTGCGGGAATGAGATCTTGCCATTTACTTTTAGCACCATCTATTAAAAATAAATCATAATTTGCACGCAACTCTATTTTAGGCAAAACATCATCCATTTTAATATCACCAAACAGGGCTTGTAGTGTCCTTAAAATAGTGGCGTAGTTATGTAAATGAAAAGAGGATTGAAATGTTGTTTTTACAAATACCGAGTTTTTATGGGGCATAAATTTCGTCCTTGAAACATTTACACTACATTACCTAAACCAAATACAACTTACAATGAGATTTTGGTATTAAAATAAAGTTATCGCTTCTCACCCTAAAACAGATAAAAACCTATTAAATCAATATATAACCTACATTGCCTTTGTTTTTACAATTGCTTTTGTAAGATAAATAACAGATCGGATTAGTAGTTTAGTAATTCTTAAAACCTTAAATATACATTGTCGTAAACTAAGCTTTAGGGGTAATTATTCTATTGTCTCTTTTAATTTATTTAACGCATCAACCGAAAAACCTCGATCATAAAAGTATAAAATTTCGCCGCTGCTATTTATAAGTACCACACGAGAGTTATTTGGGCTTTGATTACCTGTAAACTTTTGAACTGTCTCGCCATCTTTATAAATAGTGATTACCCCACCCCATAATTCTTTAGGGATGCCTTTGCGCATACCGCTGTCTATAAATGTGCTAAACATACGTGGTGCCATGCCGGCAATGGTTGGTAGTTCGTATGTAGGGAGCGTTACGCCCGCCATATCTAAACCAATTAACCAACGGTCTATATCAAACTGGCTGTCTTGCTTGTACCCAATGAGCAGTAGTGTTTTATCTGCTTTAAAATCACTAGGTATAGTCACCATACTTTGCTCTAAGCTTTCGCCACTAATGCTTGGAAACTGCTTACCTGTTAATTGCTGGTTTGGGTACTGTGTAGTACATGCGCTAAGTAGTAAAAGTGCAAAAGCACTTAATGTTAATTTGATCATAATAAACCTAATATTTATAAATTTCATACCGATACGTTTAGTATGGCAGCTGAGATCTAAAAATGCTGACTAGTTATATAATTTTTAAATTTAGACGCAGTCATGGGCTTACCGTACTTCCAGCCTTGTCCGTAATGCACACCCGCTGTTTTTAAAATGGCCTCTTGCTCAGTGGTTTCAATTCCTTCTGCTACACAGGTATAATTAAACTTATGCACAAGTTCCATAATATTTGGGATCATAGAGGCTTTTAAGCCCTCAGTTGCTATATCTTGAACAAACGTACGGTCAATTTTAAGTTGATGAAAACTCAAATTTTGTAAGTTTCTTAAATTCGAATAACCCGTACCAAAGTCATCTAATGATAAGTTAAATCCCGATTCAACCAAGGTTCTAAAATGAGCATGCGCGATGCTTGTATCAAGGTATTCGTCTTCAGTTATCTCTAAACAAATAATAAAGCGTGAATTGGTAAGCTCTGTAATTTGTGGTAACAACAATACGTTACCCAGCTCTACATCACACGGAAATATATTAAGCGACACTTTAAAGCCTTCAGGCAATACCTCTATAGAAGTTAACTCTTTGATTGTGGTGGCAATCATGGCCTCAGTAAAAGTCCAGGTTAAATTGTTTTTTCTAATAACCGGAATAAACTCATCTGGAAATAAAACACCGTACTTATCTTCAAAACGGGCAAGTACCTCGCAACCAATCAGCTTGCCACTTTGCAAACAAATAATAGGCTGGTAAGTCCAATAAAATGATCCCTTTTTGAGTCCTTTACGAGTACGCTGATTAATAGAGCGACGAGCAGCAATTCTTGCATTTACCATTAGCGCACTCGATACACCAGCTAAGCAGGTTAAAATTAAGGAGATGATTAATAAAAAGTGGTTATTAGAAAAGAACTGACTCCAAGGCAAATGCACTGCTGCGCAGTAGTTCTCATTTTCAGTACTACAAGCAACACCCGTTTCATACGGTAAATAGCTGTCGCCACTTATTTTACTATAAGTGCCTTTTGTACCTGCTAAATGATGCAGTTCCTCGGAGTCTCTATATACAACTTCCCAATTTTTGGACCCAATACTCGCAGAGTTGAATGCCTTTGACTCCATGATCAGGTTAAAATTACCTTGGCGAACGATTACCACCTCCATAGGACGTCCGGTAAATAATAATAAATACAACTGCGGCTCAAAACGTACACGTACATCCTCATCTTTACGGATATAGTCAGGCTCAAGGTCGTTTATAACACTGCTTAGCAAACCAGCCCCAGTTGTACACATTAACTGGTTACCAATAAAAAAACCGATATCAATCACATATTGTGAATCAAATAAAGCACGCCGCATTTCAAGCAATGTAGTTTCATTGCACTGCTTGAAACCAAACTTATTAAGAGGTGTAAGCACACTGCGACGCTCTAATACAGCAGAGTCAACATGTTTAAGAATGTGTTTAGTATCGGCATTGATTTGAGTAGTGAGTTCTTGCGCTGCAAAATAGAGCAAAATGAGACAGCCAGTTATAAAAACTAACACCCCTGTTAGAACGGCTATAATCGATTTTTTTTGGTACTTTTCCATAGCATCCTGAGATTGTTAATTTATATCACTAATTTATTAGATGATTGCATAAGTCGCATTAAATTCACACAGATAGATTCAACAATTATTGAGTGAGTTTTGAACCAATTGCGCTATTTTAAAGCCTATTGCCAAATGTTGGTTATCATCAAAATGAATCCCATCACCATCTGTTATGTTAATAAACGAATTAAAATCAATAAAAGCACACTTATTATTAGCTGCAACGCTTTTAAATGCACTAGAGAGCTCTGTTACTTTTGTATCAGCCTCTTCATAAATACGTGAATACTGCCCGGTAATTCTTATTTTAGGTGGGCTAGCAATAATAATCTTAGGGGATTTTAAAGTACTACCTTGCTGATAATAAAAGTGTATTGAGTTAATTAAATCATTCAAGCCATCTGCTATTAAACTAGGTGTTAAATTAAAACGTTTTTTAAGATCGTTTGTACCAAGAGCTATAATAATAAAGTCGAGATCATGCTTATCCAAATAAGGTTTTAAATAGCTAACACCATTGAGCACACCGTCAAACGGGGGATTATGCACTAAAGTGCGATTAGGTTGCCCTGCCTCTATTACGTTAAAGCCAAACCCTAAGTGTTTATTTAAAAGTGATGTCCAACGGGTATTTTCATCAAAACGTTTACCCGTTACAGGGTTTAAGCCCCATGTGTTTGAATCCCCAAAGCAGAGAATGTTTTTTATTATTTGAGTCATTAAAATGGATTGAGCGTATAGCCTTGTTGTTGAAGTTGTGCGTGAGCGGTCATAGCTGAAAGCGACATCTTTACACCCTCAATTAAAAGCGCTGGCGTTACTTTAAAGTGAGTAGCAGATTGCCCGCAAACATACACTTTAGTGTTGTTTGCTAGTAGCTGCTCAATTAACGCTCGATTTTTATTGTCAGCGTTAAAGCGTTTTTTATATTCGCTATTAGCTAACACATCAACACTTGCGCTGCCGTGCACAACTAATGCAAGTTGTATGTTTTCAGGCTTTACGCCATGCGCCACATGCATGTTAATAAAACGCGCTAGCGAATTTATTGAATTATTTTGCGCGCCTTTTTCAGCGCCACCAGCAACATCAAATGCTATTTTAAATACCGTAGCGTCATTAATTTCATCATGCTCGGGTACATTGTAATAATTACCATACCCCTTAATTGGTTGCTCTGTAGCATATATTAAAGGGCTAAAAAGCAGCACTAACAATAGTAAATATTTCATAAAACAGTCCTGTGTTTTTTAAGATTATTACTAAAATACCAGAGACAACCAAAAAAGGCTGCAATTTAAGCAACCTTTTGGGTACTTTTATGGCTGTGGTTAATAAACTGCATACCTAAATAACTAAACGTATTTTTAAACTGCTCTACAAAACAGGCGGGGGCTTCACTTGATGACGCATTAGAAAGCACTGAAAAATGCTTACTACGTAAACTACGAAGCTTAGGTTTTAATACTTCATCGTCCATATAATCGGTTATTCTATCGATAAATAATTTCATTTGTACCGTGGTGCTGTACCAATAAACAGGAGACGCAAACACCCAATGATCATATTTTAAAAGTGCTTCAAACACAGCGTAAAAATCATCATTTTTATAGTTTTTGTTATAGCAATACGGCGCAATTTTATAATCATCTAAGCATATTACACGCACATTATTTTGCTCTGCAAATCCATTAACGTGCGCCTGTGTATTACCATTTTTGCGTGCGCTTGAATAAATAATAACAGTGCTACGCTCAAGTTTTTGTTGCATTTAGTTTGCTCCTTTTTTAATGTTGAAAGAAGCTTAAAACCTCAAGTTATATTGAGGTCAAACGGAAATTAAAAATAATGCCAATAGATCAAAAAAAACTAACAGAGGCCAACTTAACCGTGGGTTATGTAGCAAAGCGTAGCGGCGTAAAAGTATCAACCCTGCATTTTTATGAAACCAAAGGACTAATACGTAGCTGGCGAAATGGCGGCAATCAACGCCGCTATAAAAAAGATGTACTGCGCCGTATAGCGGTAATAAAAGCCGCACAAGCAATGGGAATAACCCTTGATGAAATTAAACAAACACTGGCCACATTGCCTGATCAGCGCACACCCACACAAAAAGACTGGACAGCCCTTTCAAGACAATGGCAAGCTCAGCTGGACGAGCGAATAGCGTATATGCAGCGCCTGCGAGATAAGGTAGACAGCTGTATAGGATGTGGCTGTTTATCACTGAAAAGCTGCCCTATTTATAATAAAGACGACCATTTAGGCAAAACACAAAACGGTGCAGTATTTTTAAATTCAAAGGTTGAAAGTATTTTTCAAGAATGACCTTTGTTATATATATTTAAAATCAAAACTACTTAGCCATAACATAGTATTATCAATTTTATATATACCAATATACTTACCTCATGAGCAAAACATAGCTTTTCTAGCACAGTATTCTTATTTGCTTTAACTGTTAAATGAGGGAGAGCCATGGCTGCTTGTTTTATTTTTAATCACAAAGTAATCAATTGAAACCTTTAACGGTTTTGATATGGGGATTTTAGTAGTTGTGCACTTAAAGTATAATTACTAAAGATTCATTACCCACTCTCCTTAGGAAATGAGTAAAGTTTACGTCTGCATGTACATGCAGGTCGAAACGTAAAAAAGTATATTCAATACGGATAGTAGCATTGCAACTGGTTAATTTTTAAGTATTCTTGTGCGCTTAAAAAGGAAGCAATATTCAAAGAGCAAGCTGTTGGAACCAACTAATCCCACCCCTGACAACAATACAAAACCACCTGTAGTTACTCAGAAACTCACTCAAGCCCTTAAAACGGTCGATCATAAAGAGCTCAAAAGTACTGGTTTTTGGTTAAATCAATTTTTTATGGTTATTTCTACCGTATTTGGTGTTTATTTGGCTGCTCAAAGCGGTTTAGAACAAGCGCTTAAGTTCGATTCATTTAGCAAAATGGAAGATAACTACTATTTGCGTACATCGCTCTATGACGAAGTTAATGATAACGCAAATACGGTAGCTAAGTATGCAGAACGCTTAGCGAAGAGCCCGCCAAAATCAGAAATGGAATTTTTTAAACCCACACTTGAGCAGTACATATGGAAAACCATGCAGTTTTCGCCTACTACGCTTGAAATACCAAGTGAATTTTTGACTAAAATACGTCGGTTTTATTCTCGAGCTGATTTTATCATTAATGCCGCAATAGAAAGAAAAATGTCTGCTAAGCAGGCTTCTATCGAATTAGCAAAAATAACAGACTCAATTAAAACTCAAACGCTACCCGCACTAAAAAATAGCGCTAAACCATTAAAAATGGAATTACAGCAGAATGACATTTCTGTTGGTTAGTTAAAGGAGCTAGAAAATGCCAACTAAGAGCTGCCCACATTGTAAAGACCATCCATTAGAAGTAACCAATTATCAAGGCGAAGAAATAGATATTTGCTGTGAATGCGGTGGCTTATGGTTCGAAAAAAATGAAGTAAATCGGATGATTTCCGAAATAAATGAAGGCCCTGAAGGTGATAAATTTGAAACTCACTTTGGTGAACTATTAGGAATTTCTGAGCTTGACTGCCCTGATTGTAAAAAAAGCTTGGAACGTTTTCACTTACTTGAGGCTTTTCATACCGAAATAGATGTTTGTAGACACTGCGATGGCACATGGATTGATAAAGATGAGCTTGAAAGTATTGAAAATAGCCCTGAAATAAAAGCGAGTTTAGGCGAGCTAAATCAAAAAGTAAGTTGGAAAACTTACTTGTTCCAATTTTTAACGCAAATGCCTGTTGAATATAATATTCAGCCACAAAAGACCCCCTGGGTAACTCGCGGTCTTATTGTCTTAAACACACTGATTTTTGCACTTTACTTTTTAAACCCGAGCTCATTTAGCTACGTCATTGATAACTTTGCCATGACACCTGCAGATTTAAGTAAAGGTAATGAGCTATGGACTGTATTAACTTGCGTATTTTTACATGGTTCAATAATGCATTTAGTTGGCAATATGTACTTTTTATACATCGTTGGCGATAACTTAGAAGACGTGTTAGGTCATAAACGCTTTTTGTTGTGGTATTTAGTCTGTGGACTTCTAGCATCGTTTGCAAGCTACATTGTAAGCCCAATGTCTACAATTCCAGGTGTGGGCGCAAGTGGCGCTATAGCCGGTTTATTTGGCATGTATTTAATGTGGTTCAGACACGCAAGCCTTACTTTTATGTTTGTAATTTATCAGAAGAAACTTTCTGCGGTATGTTTTTTTGCTATTTGGTTAGGATTTAACATTTTTGGTGCAGTAACAGGCCCTGATGGCATTGATTATGGTGCGCATATTGGGGGCTTTATAGCTGGACTAATTATTGGTTATATTTTGAAAAGTAAAATATTAGAGCAAAACCCTATAATTCGTTTACTAAACCAAAAAGAAGCACAGTTAAAACGTTAATCGTCATATTAAAGCCACTAATAGATGAACATTAGTGGCTTTATAAAACTTCTCACTAATTTCTATAACTTATACCAATCCGCAATAATACTTAATCATTTTGCGGGGCTAAACGTGTCGCTACCTGCGTTAAAAAATTCTCATTTAGAACAACTAAATAGCGAATTTTTTGCCTAGCTATCAACACGTTTTTCCGCCCTCAAAATAGACCACTTAATTAAGCGAATTGGTATTACAACGCGTATAGACTGTATAAAATTGACCCGTATTTTTTATCGGTATATCGTACGTTCTAGCCTCTTCACTAAGTTCGCATTCAAAGTTATTTAATATATCAGACATCAGTGCTTGCTCTTCGGTGAACTGTATTGTGGTATACCACAAGATTGAATCTTCATCTTTTTTGTTTTCAATATAAATACTCTGTAGCAAAGAGCTATTAAAAAACATGTTTGAAGGCTTTGAACTGCGTATTGTTTTATTATCGAAATAAAAGTAACCATTGTTATCACTTATAGCTTCATCAATATAAGTATCACCGTAAATCAGCTCTCTTGTTACTTTAACGCCCTGTTGGGGTTCACCATTATTTAATAGTCTGCCTTTTACAGGCAACGATAACGTAACGTCTTGTTTATTAAAGAACCCAAACATGTCTGCACATCCTTGCATTGGTATTAATAAAAATAAAATAAGCGTTAAAGTCACGCCAGCCGATCTTGTATTGGTCATAAAAAGTCCTTTTCCTATTTATACTTTAACCTAACAATAAATCTGGAAAATAAATAGCGACAATACTGCATCCTACATTAATTAAAATACATAACCACAACACAATAATAAAACGTCGCTTTTGCGATTTATGACGAAGTAATTGTTGAGCAAGTAATGCTCCCGGCCATCCTCCAAATAATGCAAGTAGTTGCAATGTACGCTCTGGCGTGCGGTTTACTTTTGTATGTGAAGAACGCTTAGATTGTCGCTTATCCCATGCGTACATTAAAAAAGTTATAGCACTTAATACACTTATATAACCAGGTACATATATCGGTATATAAACAGGTAAGTATTGCAGTGGGTAAGCTAACCAAATGGCAGCTAAATAAAGCAATGAGAACGTGATTAATATTTTCTTTATCAATTAATTATCACCTATACTTGGCATTGGTATTACAAAAACAAGAGCCAAATTATGACATATTTTAAAGCGATATTCTTAGTCTTATGCTTATTAACATTTAGTAGCTATGCATCCGATACATCCACCAACCTTGATAAAGAACTTGCCGTATTTAAGCCCTATTTAGGTACTTGGCAGGCTGACTTTGAAGTACCTGAAGGTGCTAAAAAAATACAAGATGTTGGCCGTTGGGAGCGTGCTTTAAACGGTAAAGCGATACATACCAAGCACTCTATTAATGAAGGTGAGTATGGCGGCGAGTCGATGATTTTTTACGACAGTAAAAAAGAGTCTTTGGTATTTTACTACTTCACTACCGCTGGATTTTACACAAAAGGCACTATGAAAGTACTCAGCCCTACTCAATTTGTAGCCTATGAAGACGTAACTGGTAGCCAAGATGGTATTACAAAGGTTAAATCGATGAGTGAACTAAAAGACGATAAGTTTCTTGTATCGACCTCTTATTTAAAAAAGGGTGAGTGGACAAAGTCCGAACAACGTATTTATACACGCAGTACAAAATCGGTTAAATTTAAATAGCCGCGATTTATAAACACAAAAAAGGCAGCCTAGGCTGCCTTTTGTCATTTATAAAACCGTATTTATTTTACGTATTTTTTAAATGGCGCGTCTACTGGTGTATCAGCAAGGTGATTAGTGTAGTTGCTCATTACTTTTTGAGACAAGCCTACAATAATTTCAAGTAGCTGTTGCTTAGCGTAACCTGCTGCAAAGAATTTTTCGATTTGCTCATCGCTGATCACGCCACGTTCACGTGTCATTGCGAGTGTAGTTTCACGAAGAGTTTCTAGCTTAGGGTTTTCAAGTGGTGTTTTGTTTACAAGTGCATCAACAACACCTTGGTCAACTTTCATTGCCGCTGCAATACCACTGTGTGCAGGAACACAGTAATGACATGCGTGCTCAACGTTAATTGATTGCCATACTACTGTTAGTTCTTCTGCATTGAATGATGTTTTTTGAAAAAGCTCATGCAGTACTTGGTAACCTTTAAGTAATCTTGGTGCTTCAGCCATTACTGCATGTAAGTTAGGAAGCATACCAAATGCTGCTACTGAATCAGCTAGTAACGGTTTTGCTTCTTCTGGTGCGTTTTCTTGAGTGTATAAAGTAAATTCGGCCATGGTTAGCTCCTAATAATTAATAGTTTTAAGTAACTTCGAGACACATAGCATTTGATTTTGAGCGACCGTTCAAGTTAAAATTGAGCAAATGTTCAAATTGATTGAGAATGATATGGCTAATAAGGTTAAATTTGAACGCGATAATGTAGTTCGCGTTGCTAGCCAGCTATTTTGGCAAAAAGGTTTTCATGCAACCTCAACGCGTGACTTACAAGAAGCCGTTAATATGCGCCCGGGTAGTATTTACTCTGCGTTTGGCTCTAAAGAAGGTCTATATTGCGAATCGCTGAAAGATTACACCGTACAAATGAAAACCCAAATAGAAGGGTTTTTATCAAATGCCGATACAGTACTTGGTGGATTACGTGCGTTTGTTGAAAACGTGGTAATTAAAACAAAAGATTGCAGTCCAAGCGCTATTTGTATGCTAGTTAAAGCAAACAGCGAGTTTGCAGAAAAAGATTCAAACCTGTATGAACTAAGCTTAGATTTAACGGCTCAATTTGAAGCTTATTTAACGCAATTATTTACCCAAGCAATAAACAAAGGTGAGTTAAGTAACACGTTGACCGCTATTGAATATGCGCGCTTTTTTCAAGTGCAATTTACAGGTTTACGCGGTTATTTTAATCGTCCTAATGTAGAGCAATTTGCTGAGCCAATGATCAACCAAATGTTTATGTTGATTAAAAAGTTATAAATAGCAGTTATCGAGCATTCTCAACAAGTTATATTTATTCTACTAAATAAAATGGCCAGTATTAACTGGCCATTTTTTTGTGCTTAAAGCTTAATTTGTAAGTTACGTTTTAAGCTTATTTAGTTCATTATCTTGCTGGGCAACAAGTGCATTAAGCGCTTCGCTGCTATCCCCCGCCTGTGCAGATAAATCAGCCAGTTGCGAAGCAGCATCAGATATAAGCGTTAAGTTACGATTTATCTCTTCTGTTACCGAACTTTGCTCTTCAGCAGCAGTTGCAATATGCGTAATTTGATTGGTTATTTCATCAACTTTAACAACAACACTGTGCAGAGCATCAAAAGCTACCGATGTTTCATCAACGGCATTTTGTGCACGTACTACGCCTTTTTCAATAACGGTAGATGCGTTACCTACTTCAGATAATAAACTATCAATTAACTGGCTTATGTCATCTGTTGATGAACGCGTTTTAGAAGCAAGTGCACGTACTTCATCAGCAACAACGGCAAAGCCTCGCCCATGCTCACCTGCGCGCGCAGCTTCAATAGCAGCGTTAAGTGCAAGTAAATTTGTTTGTTCTGAAATAGTACGAATTACATCTAATATTTGCGTAATGTCTTTACTACGCGAAGCAACTTTTTCAACTGCTTGGTTTGCTTCTTTAATTTCTTCAGACATCGTTTTAACTTGTGTCATCGCTGACGATAAGCTCGACTCACTGCTTACTACCAAGCTATTTATTTCATCGGCTTGTTGGGCTGATTGCTCTGATGCTCTGGCGACTTCGAGTGCTGTTGCGCTCATTTCGTTCATAGCCGTTACCACACTTTCAATTTCTTGAAATTGAGATTGAACATTATGCTTAGTATCAATAGCGATGTGTTGTGCTATTTCGCCTTGCTGTTTAGTTTGCTCAGACACCGCTTTTAGTTCAGAAATTAAATCACGTAGTTTTGCTAAAAATCGATTAAACCCACCAGCTAATGCAATAAGTTCTGCGTGGCTATCAACATGCAATGTATGCGTTAAATCACCCTCAGAACTTGCGAGGTTATCAACCCGCTGTTGAATTTGTTGTAGCGGCGCTATTACACCTGCAATTACTAATTTCATAATAACAAAAGCAACCACAGCAATTATTAAGCCTGTAATTAAAATAATAAACCCGAGTGATGCTGCTGTTTCTTGCATGTTTTTTTCTAGCGCTTCAGGCCCTGCAAGTGCTAGGTCTGTAGGTACTTCTATGATTAATGACCACTGAGTGTTTGCTAGTTTTATATCAATTGGATAATTTACTAAATATTCACTATTTGTTTTAAAAATACCGCTTTGCCCTTTAGACTTTTCAATATCATTAAATATAGTAGAACTAACAGCCTCTTTAATTGGGCGCCCTAATTTAGATTTATAATGACTGCTGCCTACAACTAAACCTAAATCACTTAATAAGGTTACTTTAGCTTGACCATTGTAAAGCTGCTTAGAAAGCTGCTCAGTCATTACTTGAAAGGTTGGTAGAGTTAAATCAACGCCTGCTAAACCAATAAACTGGCCTGACTTTAAAATAGGCACGGTTAACGAAGTTAGCATTACCGAATCGCCCGATGGGATTTCGTATAAATACGGTTCCATAATACAAGGCTTAAGTGTGTCTTTTGCGCACAAATACCACTGCGCTTCGCGAATACCAAACTCATTAAGCGTTGTTATGTATTTATCGGCGGCATTCGCTACTTTTTGCTGTTCAATTATGCCTTTTTGATCGCGAGTTATGTATACCTCTAACGTACCAGCACTATCTACTGAATGCTTATACCCTTGTTGATATTGAGAGTCTTGCCCATCAAAAGCGTTTGGTTCAAATTGAGAATAAATAGATGATAAGAGAGTGTTTTGTTCTAAAACCGCTTTATTTATACTGACAACTGTATCTCGGTCTAAAGTGCTTTGTTTTGCTGCATCGCCAAGTAATGCCGCTAATGAATAAGGAACACGGTAAGCTTCATTAATAAAGCCAGCAATTTTTTCTCCGTATCCAGCCGCATGAGCATTAAGCTTTTCTTCTACTTCTACAATAATGTACTCTTCGGATTTGGTCGCTAACTGCTTATTACTTGATGATAACTGCCACCACAAAATGCCTGATAGCACTAGTACAGTTATAAATATACTACCGACACTTAGCCAGAGTAACTTTTTTGCTAACGATATTTCTCGCATTCATCACACCCTTTAAATTAAAACTACTGATACAGTTTAGTAGATCTAATCAATGAAGCTATGAATATCGTTAAACAAATTGAATTTAATACAATACGTTGAGTTTTTTAAAGTTTAGCCAAACGTGCCGTTGTAATTGAGGCTGCAATTAATAAACATACACTTACCCATAAACACGCACTAAGCCCATATACTTGAAAAACCCAGCCAGAAAGCACCGTACCAAGCAAACGCCCTATCGCATTGGCCATATAATAAAAGCCAACGTCGAGCGACACCCCATCGTTTTTAGCAAAACTTACTATTAAGTAACTATGCAGCGATGAATTTACAGCAAATACACCACCAAAAATAAGTAAGCCGATTACAAGCGTAAAATGTACCGCTACATCAAATTGCATCAACAACGCTAAAATGCCAGTTACGCCACTTAATAGAGCAACCCACCAATACGCTTTTTTGACTGAATGTGAGTTTGAATCACTTTGCCCTGTTATACGCGGTGCTTGCGACTGCACCAATCCATACGCAATTACCCACAAAGCCATAAAGCCGCTTACCCACCAGTGATCCCAGTTAAACTGAGCGGCTAAGTAAACAGGTAGTGCAACTACAAACCATACATCGCGCGCTGCAAACAAGCATAAACGCGCTGCGCTAAGTAAGTTAATTGCCCGCGATTTAGAAAATAATTCTTTAAACTTAGGTTTGTTTTTAGCTTTACCAATATCGCCTTTTAAAAAAATTAAACTAATAACCCACGCAACACTAAGTAAAATAATTAGACTTATTAATGCCCCCACAAAACCAAATACAGTTAGTAATAAGCCGCCTAAAAAAAAGCCCACCCCTTTTAAAGCATTTTTAGAGCCCGTAAGTATGGCAATCCATTTATATAATTGGCTTTGCCCTGCATCGTTTTGCGGTACTAAATACTTAATGGCGCTCTTTGCACTCATTTTATTTAAGTCTTTTGCTATGCCACTCAGTGCTTGCGCTGCCATAACATAGGCAACGGTTAGCCAATCCCCAGGCACGCAAAGCATAGCTAAAGCTACAAGCTGCAGCCCAAGCCCTACATTCATGGTTTTGTTTAACCCTAAATATGCCCCAAGCCATCCACCTACTAAATTGGTGATTACGCCAAAAATTTCATAAAACAAAAACAACATGGCTATCGCAAATGCGCCATATCCCAACTGATGAAAGTACAGCACCACCAGCATGCGCAGTGCACCATCAGTTAAAGTAAATGCCCAGTAATTACCGGTAATTATTAAATATTGTTTTATAGAACTTGGTAAATTAGCTAACTGCGCAAGCATGAATTTAAACCTTTTTAAACGAGATTAAACCACATCACTTTGTGCAACTTTAAGCATTAGCTCAGCCGTACGATTTGCATAACCCCACTCGTTATCATACCAAGCATATAATTTAAGCTGAGTATTGTTAATTACCATAGTTGAAAGCGCGTCTATGGTGCAGCTACGTGGATCTGTTTTATAATCTATAGATACAAGCGGTCTTTCTTCGTAGCCTAAAATGTCTTTTAGCTCGTTATTTGCAGCATTTTTAAACCAAGTGTTTACTTCATCTTGTGTAACACCGCGCTCAAGTTCAAAAACACAATCAGTAATGGATGCGTTAGTAAGAGGTACACGCACAGCATGGCCGTTTAATTTCCCCTTAAGCTCAGGGAAAATATGCGTAATAGCCGTTGCACTACCGGTTGTAGTAGGAATTAAACTAGTACCGCACGAACGCGCACGGCGTAAATCTTTATGAGGGGCATCAATAATCGTTTGGGTATTAGTAATGTCGTGAATAGTAGTCATTGAGCCGTGTTTAATGCCCACTTTTTCTTGGAGTACTTTTACTATTGGCGCTAAACAGTTAGTTGTGCAAGAAGCAGCTGTAACAATTTTATGCTCACTTGGGTTATATAGGTCATCGTTTACACCCATTACTACATTTAAAATACCGTCTTCTTTTACTGGTGCTGTTACCACAACACGCTTAACACCTTGCGCTAAATATTGATTTAACAGCTCAGTGGTTTTCATTTTACCGCTGGCTTCTATTACTACATCGCAATCTGACCAATCAGTTTCATTTATGGTTTTGTTGTTGGTAACTGCAATCGTGTGTTTACCCACACTAAAGCTATTATCATCACTAGTAACCTGCTGCGCTAAGCGTCCGTGTACTGAGTCAAACTCAATTAAATGTGCGTGTGTTTTAGCATCGCCCGCTACATCATTTACTTTAATAAACTCTATTTCTGGCCAATCAACTGCTGCACGCAGTGTTAAACGCCCCATACGGCCAAAACCGTTAATACCTACTTTAATAGTCATAATTAAATACCTTTAATAAGTTAATTTATTAGTTAGTTACAACAGCTAGCCGCACGTTCAGGGCGATTACCCATAGCGTTTAAGCGCGTTAAATCGTTTTTGTAAAATAAAGGGTTAGCATTGAGCGTTTGCGTTAATACATTTTTAGCCCACTCTGGCAGTGCTTTATTAATACTGTAGTACACCCATTGATTTTGTTTACGGTCGCTTAATAATCCGCATTGTCTTAACTGCGCTAAATGGCGAGATACCTTAGGTTGGCTTAATTTAAGTGCAGCAACAAGCTCGCATACACACAGCTCTTCTTCGTGGCTAATTAGCAGCATTGCTTTTAAACGTGTATCGTCCGCTAGGCATTTATAAAATTGAAGTGGGTTGAATTGTTCCATACTGTCCTCACTGTGCTTATGCATACACAATAAAACAAAATAACAACATATGGAATAGTGAATATACGTTTTATCGTATATTTAATTTTTATGCCTTAAACGCAAAAAAGCACACAACGACTAATTGTCGTTGTGTGCTTTTATAACTTTTCTTTATTTAGTTATTAAATAACTGAAAGCTCTACTTCAATATTGCCACGTGTTGCGTTTGAATATGGGCATACTTGGTGTGCTTTATCTACAAGCGTTTGCGCTGCAGCTTTATCCATATCACCTAGTGATACAGCTAGTTTTACCGCAATACCAAAACCGCCTTCAATAGCACCAATAGATACTTGTGAGTCAATATGCGTGTCGCTTGGTAAATCTATTTTTTCGCTACCCGCTACAAATTTAAGTGCGCCAATAAAACATGCTGCATAACCTGCGGCAAATAACTGCTCTGGGTTAGTGCCTTGTCCGTCGTCTCCGCCTAAACCTTTAGGTGTTGATAGTTTTACATCTAAACGGCCATCATCAGATTTAGCTACGCCTTCGCGGCCGCCAGTTGCAGTTGCTTTTGCTGTGTAAGCTACGTTTTGTAATACATTCATAATGAACTCCAAAGTTTAAAATAGGGTGTTAATTTAGTTTGTGTGCAAAATAATAGAACAAGTAATTAGAGATTGCAAATACTTTGCATGCAAATTAAAATAGCATGTATTGAAATAAAGGATAACGTTATGCCGTTTGAGCAATTAAAGTTAAAAAATCAGTTATGTCATCGTTTATACATGGCATCTAACAGCATTGCGCGTGCGTATCGCGAGCCTTTAAACGCGCTAAATTTAACTTACCCGCAATACGTAGTAATGATGGCATTGTGGGAGCAAGACGAAATAACAATTGCAGAGCTAATAGATAAAACCGCTATTGATGGCGGCGCTATGACCCAAATACTCAAAAAAATGACCGAAAAGTCTCTGCTAGCAGTAATTAAAGACGAACACGATAAGCGTAAACGCCTAATTCAGCTTACCCAAAGTGGACAAGCCCTTAAAAACGGAGCCGCTGATATTCCAAAAAATATATTATGTAAGTTTGAAAGTGTAGACCCCACACAAGCCACACAGCTTATGCAGCTGCTCGATTTAGTAGTAAATGATTTAAATACTAAGACTATTACTTAGCCCACTAATATTGCTATTTTTTGCTGAATAAAATCTCTAAATGCGGTGATAACCGGGGTCATTTGGCGTCTATCAGCGTACATCATGTATAGCGGTAGTGGATCGCTTTGCCAGTCAGGGCATAAATGTACAAGCTCACCACTAGCCAAAGTTTCTATTACATCTAAATACGATTTATAGGCAATTCCTTTACCTTCAATAGCCCAGCGCCTCACCATTTCTCCATCGTTAACTATGTGTTGGCAATTTAGCTGCACTTTTTGCACCGCGCCACTTTTATAAAAACGCCACTCTTTAAATACTTCGCCAAAGCGCATAAAAGTAATTGTTGTGTGATCGGCTAAATTTAGTGGATGAGTTAAAAGCCCATGTTTGGCAATATAATCAGGAGACGCCACTAAAACACGCGCATTATTTAAATATAAAGGAATAGCAATAAGCTGTGAATCTTTTGGAACACCAAAGCGCAGCGCAATATCTATTGATTGGCTGTAAATGTCGCTTACTTCGTCACTTAAATGCAGCTTTAGTTTTATATGCGGGTATTGCACTAAAAACTCATTTAGCCAAAGGCTTAACTTATTGCGCCCTAAATCACATGGCGCCGACACCTGTAAAGTACCGTTAACCTGCCCTGCTGATATTTGTACTGCTGCAACGCCTTGTTGCAATAGCGCAAGCGAATCTTTGGCATAACTTAAAAACTGATCCCCCGCCACACTCAAGCGTAAGCTGCGGGTAGAGCGAATAAACAACACGTTTCCTAAGTCTTTTTCTAGCCGTTTAATGGCTGCACTTACCGCTGCTGGGGTTTGCGCGTTTTGCCGTGCGGCTTCAGAAATGCTGGCGCAACTCGCTACATCTATAAAAGTTTGAATATCGTTAAATGATCGCATATTTTCAATTTAAATTTGAAAGTGCTTTAGTTTTTCATGTCTTTTTCTATTTTTCAACTGCGCTATAGTACAAACATATAAAAAATACATACACATAAATATTCATCAGGAATCGCTATGAAAGCATTTGGTTACATCCAAAACTCCAAAACCCTCAGCTCTGAGTCAATTAAAGTTATTGAGCTTGATACCCCAACTGCCACCGGACACGACTTACTTATTGAAGTGAATGCTATTTCGGTAAATCCGGTAGATACAAAAATACGTGCAAATGTAGCGCCTGAGCAAGGTTACAAAGTATTAGGTTGGGATGGCGTAGGCATAGTAAAAGCTGTTGGCAAGTCGGTTTCGTTATTTAATATTGGGGATCGTGTATTTTACGCTGGCGATTTATCGCGGCAAGGCAGTAATGCGCAATTTCAATTAGTTGATGAACGTATTGTAGGACGTGCACCTAAAACATTAACCGATGCTCAAGCCGCAGCGCTTCCACTAACCAGTATTACCGCTTACGAAATGCTGTTTGACCGCTTGCAAGTGCCTAAAAATAAGCAAAATACCCAGCAATCTATTTTAGTCATTGGCGCCGCAGGTGGCGTTGGCTCTATTTTAGTACAGCTTGCCAAGCAGCTTACTGGGCTAAACGTGGTAGGTACGGCATCGCGCGATCAAAGCGTAACCTGGCTTAAAGAATTAGGTGCCGATCATGTACTCGATCATTCTAAAAACTTAAACGAGCAGCGCAAAGAACTGGGGTTAGCTGAGTTCGATTACGTTATTGGCTTAACCCACACCGACCAATACCAAGACCAAATAGTTGAATGTATAAAACCCCAAGGTAAATTTGCGCTAATAGACGACCCTACATCGTTCGATATTTTAAAATTTAAACGTAAATGTATATCTGTACACTGGGAATTTATGTTTACCCGCTCATTATTTACTACAACCGATATAACAGCGCAGCACACCTTACTTAATGAAATTAGTGAACTAATAGATGCGGGCACACTTAAAACCACGCTAGGCCAGCACTTAGGTACTATTAACGCTGTAAACCTATACAAAGCACATCAAATTTTAGAATCGCATACATCACGCGGCAAACTTGTTTTAGAAGGCTTTTAAAATGACCCATATTAAAAAATTACTATTAGCAGCGGCGTGTAGCACGGCACTTTTAGGTAGCAACGCTGTATCAGCTAACACCGCTGGCCAAAATGCTGATTTAAAAACAGTAGCCACATTTGATGCGCAGCACCCACCGGGCAACATTGCTATTACCCCATCAGGCAGAAAGTTTTTATCTGTGCATGGCTTTTTTGGCCAAAAGCAAAAAGTTATGGAGCTTTTAAGCGATGGTACAACTAAGCCCTACCCTAATGAAGAATGGGCATACGCGTACAATAACGGTAAAGGTTTTTACGACGTACTTGGCATAAATGTATCAAGCGATGGCGTTTTATGGATGCTTGATACTTCAGGGCCCGATCACGCTGGGCGCTTAGTAGGTTGGGATACAAACAAAGAGCAACTGCACAAAATTATTTATCTGGCTAAACCGACCATTACCGACACCTCGTTTTTAAACGATTTAGTCATCGATAATAAACATGGCGTTGTATACATTGCCGACACAGCCCAAGGCAGCCAAGCCGCTATTATTACGGTAAACCTTAAAACAGGTGTTGCACGCAGAGTATTACAAAATAGCCATTACACCACAGCCGAAAATATCGATATGGTTATTGATGGGCGCACAATGAGCCTTGGCGGACAACCTGCCCGCTTAGGTGTTAACCCTATTACGCTTGACCCTAACGAAGACTGGCTTTACTTTGGCTCTATGTCGGGCACGTCGGTTTACCGCATTGCCACCAGCGATATAAATAACGAGAGCCTTTCGGCTAAAGCGCTTGAAGACAAAGTTACGCGTTACGGCACTAAGCCAATTTCAGACGGTATTATTGTTGATGGCGGCGGTAACGTATATGTAACCGACATAACTAATGGCGCAATTGGCGTAGTTAAACCCACTGGCGACTACGAAGTATTATTTAAAGACGAACGTTTGAGCTGGCCTGATGGTTTTAGTTACGGAGCGGATCATAAAATATACTTTACCGTTGACGATTTACATAATTCGCCTGTACTTAATAATGGCAAAAATCAAAGCCACGGTAAGTTTAAAGTAATGTCGTTCGAGCCTTTAGTAAAAGGAAAAGTAGGCCGCTAATTTACTTTTTAAGCGAGTACATTTTTAAAAAGCCTTGCATATTTAAGTAACCCAATAGTTGCAGGGCTTTTTATTAAAAACACACCACATTGGTGCATATTTTAAAAATACTTCACCGCTTTGGTGCTAATGCTTTAGTACGTATTTACACTTAAATACTAAACACCTGATTTCTATTCATAAAATATTCAAGTTAATGTTGGCATACTTTTTTCTATAAACTGATGTGTTCAGTGAAAATACCAAGGAAAAACCATGTTCAACTTATACCATACCCTTTACCTTTTATGGCGTTTAGACATTAGCGTTTGGCAAGTTAATGATCCAACAAATACCCGCACTACCGCTGATAAAGAACGCGCCTATGTTAAGTAACATCGTATTGTGTAAAGGCTTGGCATAAAGCTTAAATGTATAAACCTACTTTAGGCTAAGCTTTTGCATACTATGAAATTTATGCGTACATTTTAATTAAACTTCAAATTAATCATTCAATATAAAAACAACTCCTTTGTAATAAACTCCATATTTAAAAACCTCGAAAAAATTAGTAAAAACACTGCGTTTATAACTTTGCAAGCAGCCCTATTGCGTTGTATTGTTGCACCCTATTGAAAATTTTTAGTTGGAACGTGTATGCACGCTTTGGAAGTTAATTTTGATGGCTTAGTTGGCCCTACTCACAACTACGCTGGTTTATCGTATGGTAATGTTGCCTCGTTAAATAACGCAGCAAGCTTTTCAAATCCTCAAGAGGCAGTGCTTCAAGGCCTTGAAAAAATGAAAGCCATGCACGACAAAGGCCTAACTCAAGGTGTATTTGCCCCTCATGCGCGCCCCGACTTAAACGTACTGCGCCGCTTAGGCTTTACCGGTAATGATGCACAAGTAATTCATAAAGCATTTAAAGCAGACCCAATTTTATTACGCGCGTGTTATTCAGCGTCTGCAATGTGGACAGCCAATGCCGCTACGGTATCGCCATCTCCTGATACAACCGACGGCAAAGTACATTTTACTTCAGCTAATTTAAATAATAAGTTTCATCGTTCATTAGAGCCTGCAACCACTACACGCTTATTAAAAGCGATGTTTAATAACGACAAATACTTTGCGCACCATACCCATTTGCCAGACCAAGGCTTTTTTGGCGACGAAGGTGCAGCAAACCATACTCGTTTTTGTGACAGCCACGGCGAGCAAGGCCTTGAAATGTTTGTATTTGGTGCCAGCGCGTTTAACAGCCAATTACCAAAACCAGCTAAGTTTCCTGCAAGGCAAACACTCGAAGCCTCAGAAGCAATTTGTCGCTTACATAACTTAAAAGATTCAAGCCAAATTTTACTACAGCAAAATCCAGACGTAATAGACCAAGGCGTGTTTCATAACGATGTAATTGCAGTAGGTAACGCCAATGTATTACTGTGCCACCAGCAAGCATTTTTAAACCAAGCTTTGGCACTGCAAGATATTCGCGAAGCGTATGTGGGCAATAAAGAATTTTATATTATTGAAGTACCAACCGATAAAGTAAGCATTACCGATGCTGTAAGTAGTTACTTATTTAATAGCCAGCTAGTGAGCCTTGAAGATGGTTCAATGCTGTTAGTTGCACCACAAGAATGTAAACGCAACAGCGCGGTTAACGCCTACATTGAAGAAATGATTATGGCTGATAACCCAGTAAACCAAGTACAGTTTTTTGATTTACGCCAAAGTATGCAAAATGGCGGCGGCCCAGCTTGCTTGCGTTTACGTGTAGCCCTTAACGAGCAAGAACTTGCTGCAGTAAACCCAGAGGTTATTTTAACTGATACTAAATACACACAACTGTGTGACTGGGCAAAACGTAACTACCGCGACAAATTAGGTGCAAGTGACTTTGCAGACTCAGCCCTACTCACCGAAAGCTACCAAGCACTTGATGAGCTAACGCAGCTACTAAATTTAGGCTCAGTGTACGACTTTCAATTAGAAGGTTAATACCTCAGCCTATACAAAGGCTTATACGAAAATAGCGAGCCAAGGCTCGCTATTTTTATTTGTGTTTATGCTAATACATATTTAAGTATCTTTGTTAACAGTTATTGCCGACGCCATAGACTCAGATATATGCAGCGTACGCTGCGGAAACGGAATACTCAGCCCAGCGCCTTCAATTGCTTCTTTAACACGTTTATTTAAATCCCACACGGTTTGCCAATAATCACCATTAACAGCCCATGCACGTAATTGAATGTTCACTGCGCTTTCGCCTATTGATGTCACCATTACTTTAGGTGCAGGCTCTGCGAGTAATCGGCTCTCTGATGCAGCTAATTCTTTAAGTACATTTAAGCCAACGTCAATAGAGTCGGCATACGAAATACCCACCACTATATCCATTCGTCTTTTGCCATTACGGGTAAAGTTTTTAATATTGCCACCCCACACTTTGCCGTTAGGCGATGCGATATAAAGGCCGTCGGTGGTTTTAAAAATAGTGGTAAACAGGTTTATTTCACTCACAGTACCTAGTGTGCCACTGGCATCAACAAAATCGCCTATTTTAAAAGGTCTAAGTATTAGCAGCATAATACCCGCAGCAATATTGCTCAGCGTATTTTTAAGGGCTAAACCAATCGCTAAACCAGCAGCACCCATTAGCGCAATTAAGCTTGCCGTATTAACACCAAAAATATCTAAAATAAATAGCCCACCAATTATATAAACTAAATAACCAGCAATACTCGATAAAAGAGGAAGCAGCGTACTATCCACTTTTTTTAATGGCGATTTAGAGTCTTTAATCGCTTTTTTAACCGAGCGTGCAATTAAGGCACTCGCAATTAAAATCACCAACGCTAAAATCACTTTGTAACCTAAAGTGATGATTGTTTCTGAATGGCTTTGCCAAAACGCTAAAAGTTTATCTTTCATGTTTGTTCCGATAAATGTGGCTGAAACTCAGCAAAATAATGGTTAAATCTAATAAAACCGACTTCAAAAGAAGTGGCGCGAGTATATAGAATAAAAAATTTAAACCTATCTTTTTTAATCACTTATTTCAATTTTAATAACGGCCTAAAAAACATGATGATTGAAGTACAAAACACAGCTATTTATCGCTAATTTATAGCGACTATTCAATGTAGGTTAATCGTTTATTGTTATGGTGATTTTAAGTTTTTAACGTTCATTAAAGAGGTTATATATGGCAAAAGAAAAAATAGTACTCATAACCGGCGCTTCTAGTGGCATTGGTGAAGCAACGGCAAAAACCTTAGTAAACAACGGTCATAAAGTTATATTAACCGCCCGCAGAGAAGAGCAACTTAACCAACTTGTTGCCGAACTAGGATCAGATAACGCACTGAGCGTAGCCGCAGATGCAACCGACTTTACCGCGCTTGAAAACGTAGTTACCAAAGGCATTGAAAAGTTTGGCCGATTAGATGTAGCCTTTGCTAACGCAGGTATGGGTGTTTCAACCGCTGGCACCGAAAAAGGTGATCCGGATGAGTGGTCAACTATGATCGACATAAACATTAAAGCCCTACTGTGGACTGCAAAATTAACACTGCCGCATTTACGCCAAAACAAAGGTCACTTTATATTAACCAGCTCTGCCGCTGGTCGTAAGCCAATTGGTGGCTCTATTTACGGTGCAACTAAATGGTTTGCTTATGGCTTTGGACAAAACTTAGCTGAGGAAATGAGCGAGTGGAACGGCCGCTGCACAACCATAGCACCAGGCATGGTAAACACCCCATTTTTTGATGAAGCTAAACCCGACAAACTCGACCCACAAGATGTAGCCGACGCCGTACTGTTTGCTATTGAAGCAAACCAGCGCAACAGCGTACGCGAGATTTATTTAATGCCAACTAATTAAATGTAGCTTGGTAGATTTTGGGCTGTCAGGTTTAATGCTAATGGCGTTAAACCTGATGGTTACCAGTGCTTAGTTTGGGTTAGATGTTAGTGGGCAAGAATTAAGTAAAGGTAATTAGCATTTAAAAGTCTTGTTAGCTGTAATTAGCGTATAAACTGATCATAAGCTGTTTTTACACCGCTAGGAACGCTAGAAGCGTCAATTAAATTGAGCAATGATTTGAAGTTTCTTTTACAACTAGAGTAATTGCGAATTCTACGTCCTAAAGGATTCGAATTATCTCCTGCGCTTCGAATTAAGGTGGCAATCTCTCTAGGAGAAAAACCTTGGATTATTTTGTTGTAATATGAAACTGCATTATTAGCAACGCCATAACCATTTCCAGTGCGACAAGAACCGACTGTTTGTACGAACTGTTCCTGCACTGTTTCTGGGATTGCACCTTGTTGAGATAATTCAAGTAAGCGTTCTGCAAAAGGAGCTTCATTGTAAAAGTTATTCATTCCATTATGCGCATTCCACAACCGGTCAATGGCACGTGAAAAAACAGTATGTTGCTCGGACTCATTTAAAATGCCTAACAGCCCTAACTTTTCAAAAAACTGCAATGATGCAACATGCTTATCTTCTAGACCTTTTGCAACATATTCAGAGTGATTGTTAATCAGTTCCGATCTTACAGTAGACGTTAGTTGATCCTTTAATCCGTGGCATATATCAAGTGAGTTTAAACGTGAAGGTTCTGGTGTAGCAGGATCACAATATATTCCATGAACCATATTAAGTAACATCTGTCGCTGAGCATCATGAGTTTCCTGTAACCTTTCAATCCATATGTTGCATTGATTAAGGTTAAACCTAGGTCCTTTAACAGCAGAAATAAAAGAACCAATATCAACACCTTTTGGTGAAGATGAATCTGCTAAAGCATACCTAACACAACGATTTAAGAATGTTGTAAATTCACGATCATTAACCGTTCCCATTGTTGGGTGAGCGGCAGAAAAATTATTCCTAACGTCACGGCATTGATCTAAGAAAAAGAAACCGTCCTCATTAATAATATTAAGTTTTAAACACAGCTCTAATAATCTACTATCTTGTAATTCTGATAAGTGCCTTTCTTCGAAGTCACTTTGTTGAATTTGAGCAACTACAGCTAGTCCAAAATTTCTTATTTTTGGCGTAACTGTAAAATTGCAGCATTCCAAGCATAATTCATTGCACCGTCAAATAACCCAGTACTTACAGCAACACACATTCTAGCTATAAGCTCACCACGTAAATCGTTTGGGATTTCCCTTAACTCACGAGGTAGGTCTTTCCATGCATATTCAATTTCCTCACTACTTGCCAGTACATTTCTAGGAATCCCCAATGAGGCTGTTAACTCGGCTAATGCAGGTAAAACTGTTGTAGGTAACGATGGGAGTTGAAGTTCTTCTTTTACGATTAAACCTGACATTTATAATCCTTGTACCGATATTTCCATTACAGCTAACAATTTAGCCTACAACATTTGTCGCATTACAAACCAACAAATGCCCATACATTACAATGATTTTATCCTAGCTATAAAATAAACATATGTAAACAGTTAGTTAGCTTCCCTTACCTTTTCTAAATGCAGCAAAACCCCAAAATGGTGGAGATCAGTAATATCAGATAAATCGTTGTTTAGTTATACCCGTTGATTATTAATTAACAGGTTATATTTAAATACCTGTGTTTAAACCAATAACGCGTTCACTCTATAACCCTTAAACCTGTAACTCGTTATTACTTATAAAATTAGTTGAAAATCGCAATCTACTTCTATTGAATACTCTGGATTTTTACTTCATATTAAATATTCTTATTTCTCACTTATTATACTGTTATGTCATTTTTAAAATTTAGCCATGCACTTATCCTCACACTTGCTAGTACCCTACCGCTTACAAGCCATGCTGCGCTTGATAAAAATGAGCGTGAAATAGTAAAACAGGTCGATAAAAACATTCCCCAAGCACTTAAAGAAATAGAGCAAGCCGTAAATATTAATAGCGGTTCGCTTAATATTGAAGGTGTAAAAAAAGTAGGTGCGCTGACAAGCGAGCAGCTCAAAGCCATTGGTTTTAAAGTTGAATGGCTTGATGGCAGTGCGTTTAACCGCGCAGGGCATGTATTAGCAACCCATGAGAGTAATGATCCCGATGCAATAAAAATACTGATGATCGGCCATCTAGATACGGTATTTGCCAAAAACGATAACTTTACTACCTACAAACAGCTTGATGCCGATACAGCCAGTGGCCCAGGCGTTGCCGATATGAAAGGTGGCAACACGATAATAATTACCGCACTTAAAAGCTTACAAGCCCTTAATTTACTCGAAAATGTAAGCATAAAAGTATTACTGACTGGCGATGAAGAAAGCAGCGGTCGCCCGCTTAGCTTATCTAAACAAGCTATTGTTGATGCAGCAATTTGGGCTGACGTAGCGCTTGGCTATGAAAATGGCGATAACAATATAAAAACAGCTATGGCGGCGCGCCGTGGTTATACCGGTTGGACGCTAAATGTAACGGCAAATGCAGCGCATTCGTCACAAATATTTAGCGAAAGCGTTGGTTATGGCGCTATTTACGAAGCATCACGCATTTTAAATGATTTTAGAGAGCAACTTGCCACGCAACCTAATTTAACATTTAACCCAGGGCTTATTGTAGGTGGTACAAATGCCGACTACGACAGTGCTAATTCGTCAGCAACGGCGTTTGGTAAAAGTAATGTAATAGCACAAACCGTGCATGTAGCAGGTGATTTACGCGCACTATCGCCAAAGCAATTCGAAAACGCAAAAAGATCAATGCAACTCATTGCTAACAACAGTTTAAATGGCAGTAAAGCAGAGCTTATTTTTGAAGACGGTTACCCGCCAATGGCATTAACTGATGGCAATAAAAAGCTATTAGAATTATACAGCGACGCAAGCCACGATTTAGGCTTCAACAAAGTAGTAGCCGCCAACCCTCGCAACGCAGGTGCAGCTGATATTTCGTTTGCGGCAAACCATGTTGATATGGCACTTGATGGTTTAGGTTTGATGGGCAGCGGCGCGCACACTAAAAACGAAACAGCCGATTTAACCAGCCTTGATAAAAACATTAAAAAAACGGCATTACTCATTTATAGATTAGGAAAACTGTAATAGTAAATGTATTTTAAAGATGAGCGTAGGCCAAATAATAACCGTCCTACGCTTGTACTTACTTTTAAGACATTATTTTATACAGTAATTCTCGCACTGTGGCCGGTTCAAACGGTTTATCACAAATAGCATCAACTCCCGCTTGAGCTATATTTGCTAGGTGCGTTTCGTTTGCCTCTGAGCTCACCATTAAAATAGGAATATGCGAGTAACTATTTGAGCTTCTAACGGTTTCTGTTAGTTCTCGTCCGTCCATTTCTGGCATATTGTAGTCGGTTACAATTAAGTCAAACGATTGGTTATTTAAGTGCTCAATAGCTTCTTTACCGTTTTCAGCTTCTACCGGTGCTGGTATTCCCATCCCCGCAAGTACGCGTATTATGTGTTTACGCGCAAAGCGGCTGTCGTCTACCACTAAAACTCGCAGCAGCGTTACGTCAAAATGATCAAGTTCTACTTCTTCTTCGCTTATAATATCGAGGGTTGCTTTGAGTGCGCGGGTAATGGCTTTTGCGCTAAAAGGCTTAGGCAAAATAGCTAGCACACCCGATTGGCGCAATTGCTCAAGGTATTTTTTATTACGCTCGCTCGATATAAGCATAAAAGGTTGATGCTCGGTGATAGGGTTTGATCTTATTTCTTGCAATAGTGAGTCGGCTGTCCCGTCAGATAAATACATAGAGCTTATAACTAGATCAGGGTGATAACTTGCCAATAAGCTAAGCGCTTGTGTTTGTGTAGATGCAGTTTCAACTTGTTTTACACCACTTTCTAAAAGCGATTTTATTATTATTTTTTGCTGAACCTCTGAAGGCTCTACAAGTAAAATAGACAAGTTTGCTATTGCAGTTAAGTCGCTCATTCAGATCTCTTTAGTATTGTTATAATCAGGATAATAACATTTTTGACTCGTTAATATTATATAAAGAGATTGTAATATTTAAGAAAACATTACCAACCCCTTTAAAATATAGCACTTATTAATTAGATTGAATGTAATCTAATGCATTCATTTTTTTATATGTGACGTTAGCGTGCAAAATATGTGCAGGTTCAGGGTCAACCACTTCAACAGGAATGTCGTAATTTCGGGCTATTTCAATTGCCATTTGCGTAATATTGACGCTAAACGAGGTGCCCATAAATACAATTTTATCGGCGTTGAGTATACGCTGTTGTGCTTGTGTTATTCTGTAAAGCTCGGTGTAGTATTCGTCAAATAATAAAACAAAGGGCTTAAATGAATGGTTTAGCTCAGGCGTTTGGTTTCGAATATTAAATAGCTCAAAAAGAGACTCTTGCAGGCGGCTTTGGTCTACGCTATCCCACGGGGTGGCAAGTGGCATGACAGGCTCACCTTGCTCATGAAATAAGGTCATTTGATCAAGCCTGCCGTGTATCGCTATGTAATTTTTGTTACCCGCTTTGCCATCAAGCCCATCTATGTTTTGAGTAATTAGGTTTTTGTCACTTAGCCAATGGTGTACGTCGTTTGGGCCATGGTTGCGATACGTTGCAAAGCGATGGTAATACCATGCTAAAAACTCTTTTGGGGCGTTTTGGTACATTGCGCGCGTTGCCATTTCCATAGGCGTATAATTTTTACTGCCAATGGTCCAATAACCATCCTCCCCTCTAAAGGTGGGAATACCACTGGCTGCGCTGACTCCCGCTCCTGTAATATAAAGAGTGTTCACTTTTCAACCTCGTAACCGAGTACGTTAGCGCTTACTTGCTGACTGTTATCAATGCCGCCAATTCGATATAAAACCCCACTGTACTCAAGTAAACCACGATGATCCATGCTCTTTACTTCAACTGGGGATAAAATCTGCCATTCGTTTTTTTCGATACTAAAGCGCCAAACATGATCACTTGCTGGTGCAGGTTTGCCGTCGTAACCTATTGCGCTGTAGTTATATGGGTTATTAGAGCCTGCCATCATATAAATATTGCCATTATAGCTGGTGGCTGCCATTCGATAGTGAGCGCTACCCGTTGGATGTGGCAAGGTACGCCAATCTATTTTTTGTGGATTAGTTGAATCTATTGTGCCTTTTAAGCACTGTGCTACACCTGCAAACGAGCGACGCGAATCAGGATTAGCTTGTGTTTTAACGCCATCACAAATAACAATGGTGTTACCACTAATAGCAGCGGCTTGGCCAAATACAGGCTCACCTAAAAATGGCGAGGCTTGTTGCCATGTATTATTTTGCGTGTCGTATACTTGTACTAAGTTTACGTTGCCGTCGTTATGCCAACCACTTATTAGATAAATGTAACGCGCTTTGTAGCTCAGCGCGACGCTATCGTCTACGGGTACTGGCATACTCGCAAGATGAGTGTAGGTATCTTTTATTACGTCGTACCTATATACGTCGGGGCTTGAAACTTCAGTATGATCCTCTGCTACCGTATAGCCGCCAAACACATAAGCGTACTCGCCTAAACCGACTGCGGTGCTCGCTAAGCGTCCTTTTAATGGCAAGCTTGAAGGCACACCAGTTTTAGATTGCCACTGTGAATCGCCAACTTTAAGCGCCCACACTTTGTTATGCACTGACGAGTATTGTTTATCGCGCCCCAGCCCCATAAAGCTTAAAAAGTAGGGCTGATTTTTAACAATAACTTTAGCCACAGCATTATTTGCAACTGGCTCTGGTAAAGCAGGAAGGCTTGCTAACGCAAGAGAAAAAAGAAGGCTCATTAGGCAAATAATTTAATAAGAATTAATACGCTCAGATTAAATTATTTTAGCCTTGTGAGCCAGTATTGTTATATCTAAATAATCAAACGCTTTTGATTAGTAACCATATAGTAGGCAATACTAATATGGTTACTAACGTGCGCCGCATTTTGCGCTTCATCAACCATTGCGGTTGTATAATCAGTGACAGATACCTTGCTTTCGCCTGCATCATTAGTAAAAAATGTATTACTGCCTATACGGTAATTGCCTTCATTATCAACCAGGCATAGCTTGTGCAGTTCATTTATCAAGGAACTACCTACAAACTGCTGTAAGAGCATTTATAGATTTTTAACGCAGCACTGGAAAACCGCTATTAAAAATGTGGCGCTAAGCAATGTATTGTAGTAAAGGGCGTTGTGAAGGTAAGTTGTCTAAGGTGGTAGTTCAGCATAATTTTTTAAGGTAAATAGGTTACGTTATCTAAGCCTTGTTGTTTATTTTTGTACATAGCTTGATCAGCATATTTTATAAGTTCGTGATCTGTTTGGCCGTGCTCTGGGTAGTTTGCAATGCCAATACTGGGGGAAATATTTAGTAGTACATCATCTAACTTAAAGACAGCTTTAAACTCAGTGAGGACTTTATTTTTTATTCTGACGGTTTCGTGGCTAGAACTTAAGTTATCTAAAATAATTAAAAATTCGTCTCCGCCTAAACGCCCTACTGTGTCGTAATGCCTAACCGACGCTGAGAGCCTTTTTGCTATAGCACATAAAAGCTTATCGCCAGTTTCGTGTCCGTGGGTGTCGTTTACTGCTTTAAAGCCATTTATGTCTATAAACAGTAAAGAAAAAAATGTGTTGTTTGTAGTTGCACTAATAATTACTTTTTCAAATCGCTCCATCAATAAAGAGCGATTAGGCAAACCAGTTAACACATCGTGCCGAGCCATGTAATGGAGCTGCTCTTCCATTACTTTTCGCTCAGTTATATCGTGCGCAACTGCAATTCTTACTTGATGTTGCTCTGACCAACGAACAGACCATAATATATGGACTATTTGACCATCTTTTCTCATCCAGCGGTTTTCGAAGCGAGGGTTTACCGTTTCGCCAGACAATAGCGAAGTTACGGCGTTATGCGTTTTGTAATGATCACCTTCGTAAACATAGTTAATCATCTTTTTGCCTACAACTTCGTCGGCCGTATAACCAAAAATTTGCTCAAATGCTGCGCTTACAAAAACAAATGTGCCTTGTTTATCTACCACACAAACGGCATCAAGCATTAAATCGAGTACTGCTTCTACATTAATTAATTCATTTTTTATCATACTTTGGTGCCTTTAAAGCAAAACCAAGCAAATTTAAGTATTCTATATAGCTTTAACAAAAGCAAAGATAATTAAACCACAATCGCAGATAACACAGGGCTAGGTATAAATTGTGCCCATATAATTAATATTGCTTTAAGAAGCATGACACGAAAAAGTTAAGATTAAATATTTAATAACCATAAATACTTTGAAGTTATTCTGAAATAGACTAAATTTTAAGTTGTATATAAACATATAGCTATCAGCTATTTACATTTTACTGACTCTTTAATAAATATACTTATAAAGTTCATTTAACTATATTTTTACAGTTCAATTGGGCGAAATTAGACCTTTTAACTACTACAAAATTAGCTACCTTGATTTAATCTCATTTATGCTTTTACACTGTTAATGTATGTTAATATTGTGTGATATCACATGTATTGCAAAAACAAAGACTGTTTTTGATTTTTTGATTGCGCAGGAGACTTTTGGGTGAAAATATCACAACGTTTGTTTTGGCCATTACTTTTTGTTTGCCCTCTCTTAACGGCCGAGCCGTTTGAAGATGAAGACCTCGATCTTGATGCTTTAATGGGCATGGATGTACAAGCAACTTCTGCGATGAAAAGAGCACAATCAGCATTTGATACCGCTTCATCTATTTATGTATTAAGTAAAGAACAAATTACTAACTCTGGTGCTACATCAGTACCTGAAGCACTGAAAATGGTGCCTGGTTTAATTGTACGTCAGCTCGATAACAATCAATGGGCTATTTCATCAAGAGGTATTGCCTCTCGATTTTCTAGCAAACTATTGGTTATGATTGACGGACAAAGCTTATATACTCCAAATTTTGCAGCAGTTTATTGGGAAACACTCAATGTTCCTTTGTATGACATTGAACGCATTGAAGTAAGACGCGGACAAGGCGGATTACTTTAGGGTAGTAACGCAAATAATGACGTGATTAATATCATTACTAAAAACAGTATTGATACTCGCGGTGGATACGCAAACGTAACAACTGGTAATCAAATAAATGTTGATGCAAATCTTCGTTACGGTGGTGATATAAGTAACATAGGCAGCTACCGTGTGTATGGTCATGTAAAAGATGCGAATGAATCAAAAAAAGGGATCTTACTCGCACCTAACGATACAACTAAACAAAATTCTTTAGGTTTTCGGGCTGACTTTACCCCTAATGATGAGTGGTCTGCGCTACTTCAGGGGGACGTTACTCACTCAACACTTGGTCAAAACTACCGAGGTGTTATAGATGAAACCAACGAAAACATTTCATTCTCAGATGATTTAAAGCGAACAGACTCACGCATAATGGCGCGCCTTGAAAACAGAGTGTCGCCCGATGCCAATCAAATGCTACAAATTTCTTGGCTGAAACAAAATGGTTCCCAAGATTATATTAAAGAAGATTTTGAATCGATAGATATTGATTATCAAATGAACTTTATATACCAATCTCTACAGCTAGATTGGGGATTAAACTACCGGTATAACTCTATCTCTTTCGCAGAAAGTGTATTTTTAAATAGCGATAAAAACTTTGAGAACCTCAAACAGTTTGGTGCACTTGTTCAAGCTCAATACAATGTGACGCCCGATACACTCGATTTTATTATTGGTACTAAGCTTGATCATAACGATTTAACAGGCTGGGAAAATCAACCGTCAGCAAGGCTTATATACAAGCCAGTCATAGGTAAGATCTTAAGAAATTGAGTTGAAGCTCAATTCATGATCAAATGGTTGTTACCACACAAACCACAGAATCAAGAAAAGAGCTTCAAATGAATGCTAACATTTTTATTAATAAGTTAAAAAGTATCCTAAGTGAAAAAAAACTGAACCGACTTGGTAAACAAGTAGCATTTACTAAAAGAGAAAGAAATATTACCGCATTTCATATGGTTGTTAGTCTTGTTGCTGCGCTTGGGGATAAAAAAACGATCTATTTATCCGAAATATTAAGAGTTTATAACCAGCTAACAGGGCAGTCTATTAAGTATAAGCCTTTTCATAACCAGTTAGTTAAACCTGAACTAGCTGAACTAATGCGAGAGGTAACAAATAGAGTTTTTAATTGTTGGATAAATGATGCGCTTAAGTACACTAAAAAAGATTTGTTCAAGTTTGAGAATATTTTAATTCAGGACGGTAGCTCTATTATGCTTCATCGTTCTTTAAAAGATGTTTTTCCTGGGCGATTTTCAAATACGTGTCCAGCAGCCATTGAATTGCATGCTACTTTAAATTTAACGCAAGGTTGCTTTGAAAAAGCAGGTATAACACCAGACAGTTACTCTGAACGTGAAGAACTTCCAACATTTAAAGAGTTGAAAGGACAGTTGTTACTTGCTGATAGAGGATATTATTCAGGTAGTTATATTCATGAATTAGATAAAGCAGGAGGATTTTACGTATTAAGAGCGAAGGGATTAAAAGCAGTCAGAGTACATAATGCTTTTAAGCAAAATGGACAGGAATTAACAGGAAGTCATTCCCCAAAGTTATGTGAATTGCTTCCCGAATTACCTAAAAATGATCTTATTGATATGAATGTTAGCATAAAAAACAAGCTAACAAGAGTCGTTGGGTATTGGTCAAAAAAAGAAAAACAATATACATTTTTAGTCACTAATTTATCTATTGATGAATTTACAGCGACTGAAATAGGCAAATTATATAGGTTACGCTGGCAGGTTGAATTACTTTTTAAGGAGTGTAAGTCTTATAATAATTTACGCGGCTTTCAAACATCAAACGCAACCTTACAAGAGGCGCTAATTTATGTAAGTTTAATAGTAACCACGCTTAAAAGATTTTTAACTGGCTGTATTGAAAAGATATTTAAAACTGAAATGTCTACAATGACAGTAGCAAAAACAACGGGTGTTTGGTGGATTGCCATATTAACAGCGATTATTAGGAAGCATAGGAAAGGATTGTTAAATGCAGTTAATGGAGCATTTGACTTTCTGAGGAAAAATGCAGCTAGGGCACACCCCAAACGCGATCGAAAAACAGGAGTATTTCAGTATGGGGTAGAGCCAAATTTTTAAGGCTGTACTTAATGTTTTTCTTAAGTACCTACCTATGACAAGCCAGTAGATAACCACCTTACTTGGGGTGCTATATCGCGAAGTGTACGTACACCAACATTGATTGAATTTAACGACAACTTTAAAGTTAATGGTACAGAAATTAAAGATCTTACCGGTTTAAGCTCTGGCTTTGGACAAATAGACGACTATCGAATTGCAACCTACCTAAATGGTAACGACAAAGTTAAATCTGAAAACTATCTATCTTATGAGTTAGGCTACCGTTTTACTGCTAACGATTGGTCATTGGATCTTTCTACTTATTATACCGATGCTAATAACGTAGCGGTTATTGATATGAATACACATGCTGAACAATTCACTCCTATACTTGAATTATTTCTAGCAGGGAGAATCCCAGAAGTATTTCAAGCACTAACAATGACTCGCATAGATTTAGACTTTGCATCTGTAGCAGACACGACCACTAAAGGGTTCGACCTAGTTGTATCGTGGCAACCTGTTGATAATCTCAATACTGAGTTTGGTTATAGTTACACCGATTATAACTACGATTTACCTCCTCGAGTAGAGCCCGCAATCGGCTATGACTCTAAAAACAGGCAGTTATTTGCAAAAGCCGATTATTCTTTTTTAACCAACCATAATGTGTTTGCGACATTGCGCGCAATAAACTCAAACGCATATAACACTGATAATTACACAACGTTAGATGTTAGTTGGAATTGGCAAGCAACACCTGTCTGGTCTACTGCAATTTCGGGTAAAAACCTCTTTGCAGGTTCACATATTGAGTACAATAATACGCGCGAAACCTATACATTACCAAACTATATTGATGAATGTATTACATTTACAATTTCAGCAAATTTCTAAGTTAATTAGATGATTAAATTAAGAAGTTTAATTCACAGTAGCTTAATAACGTTGACACTTCTTAGTGCCAGCGTTTGTGCTGTTGAAAAAGAATACATGCTAAAAGCAGGCTTCTTATATAACTTTGCACGTTTGGACACTGGGATTATCATTTAGAATCTCTTAATGAATTTATTATTTGTAGCCCTGATAAATACTTTATTGATGCGGCTAACAACGCTTTAAAAAGTCGCACTATAAAAAACTTACCTCTATACAATAAATTAATCACTCTTGATGAAGTAACAACCTCGGCGTGTAACATGCTATTTATTACCTCTGATACATTTATCGAATGGCAAAACGTAACACCTTTAGAGCTGAAAAACGTTATGCTCATTGGTGAAACAGACACATTTATTGAAAATGGCGGTCATATTAGGTTTTTTCTTTCCAGTGGTAAAATTCGCTTTGAAATTGCTCCGAAACAGCTTAAAGATGCAGGCATTACTATGAGCTCAAAAGTGCTACGCCTTGCCCGCGTTGTAGATAGGTAGTGCAATGAAAAAACTATTTGCATTAAATACGATGAGCAAAAAATTACTATTAATCTTAATGAGTGTTGCACTTGTATCAACCGCGACAGTAACCATTGTATTTAGTGCTTATGAAATAACTAGCGCTAAAGAGGAACAAATAGAAAGCTTGGGCTCTCTGTCAAAAATGCTTTCACCGAATATAACTACAGCACTTATGTTTGATGATTTAGATGCAGTGCAAGAGCTTATAAACCCAATACTTATACGATCAGATGTTATTAGTATAATGGTAACAAGTATGACTGGTGAGGAAATTGTTATTGCGCAATCCGAAGATGAAGATATGGAGCAAAGTATTGAAGTAAGTACACCCCTTCAGCTCGATATGCATGATTACGGTATATTAAAAATACGCGCTAACAACAGCTACATTCAAGACAGAATTACTTTTTACTTTAAATTTATAATGATTTTGATGGTATTCACCTTTGCCATCAGCCTAATTTTATCTCTTTTATTAAGGCGTCGCTTTTTAAACCCTATTTTATATTTAGCTGAAACAGCAAATAAAATAACCACATCACATGATTATAGCTTACGCGCTAAACAGCTATCACAAGATGAAGTAGGACAATTAACCTCTTGTTTTAATGCGATGTTATACAACATTGAGCAAAGAGAAAATTCATTAGAAAACCAAGTTAGACTGCGTACTAATGAACTTGAAAATGCGAATATTCAGTTGCAACAATATGCCTACCAAGATGGATTAACCGACTTACCGAACAGGCGTTATTTTTACGAAAAACTACAAAGCTTAGTAAGTATTAAGGGAATGAAGTTCGCCCTTATATTCATAGATTTGGATGGCTTTAAAGAAGTAAATGACAGCCTAGGTCACGACTACGGTGATTTACTCTTACACCAAGTAGCAACAAGACTGCAAAGTTGTATAACGACTAAAGATACAGTCGCACGTTTAGGTGGTGACGAATTTACATTAATTTTAGAGGGTGTAAATAGTCCTGATGAAGCATCAAAAGTTGCCGAAGCAGTAAACAGCAGCTTAATGCAGAGCATTAAAGTAAAAAAAGAGACAGTCTATGTTACCGCAAGCATAGGTTTAACATTTTTCCCTTCTGATGGTTTAACAGTAGAAGAGCTCGTTAGACGCGCTGACCAAGCAATGTATTTATCTAAAAATAAAGGGCGGAATCGCTATGAATTTTTCTCTTATGCTATAGAAGAAAAAGCCACAGAAAAGCGTCGTCTCATAGAGGAAATACGCACTGCAATTGTTAAAAACCAATTTGAATTATTTTACCAACCTATATTTTCAATTGACGGGAAATCAGTACCAAAAGCTGAAGCTCTAATTCGTTGGAATCACCCTGAACGAGGCCTAATAGGGCCAAATGAATTTATACCTGTCGCTGAAAAAAACGGATTAATAAACGATATCGGCCAATGGGTAAAATCTCAAGCAATTCAAGATACCGTCCAATTCAATGTTTTAAGTGAAAAGACAATTCAAGTCAGTGTAAATACATCACCTCTTGAAATTGACCGTGCTGGTTGCTGGGTGGATGAATGGATTGTAGCAAGTAAAAAGTATCAACTACCTGCAAACACAATTTTAATTGAAGTCACTGAAAATACTTTAATGGATCCCGACTCGTCAATACAACGACAATTAAAACGCTTAAGCACTATTAATATAGATATTGCGATAGACGACTTTGGTGTTGGTTATTCTTCTTTGGCGTATTTACAACGCTTAGATATAGATATTTTAAAAATAGATCGCTAATTTATCAACGATATAGAATCAAACGATAATAGTATTGCTCTCGTGAAAGCTATTATCACTATGGCTCACAATCTAGACGTAATGGTGGTTGCTGAAGGAGTTGAGACACAAAAACAGTATGACCTATTAAAGCAGCTTGCTTGTGATTATATTCAAGGCTACATTTTTTCAAAGGCAATTACTAAACAAGAGTTTATGGAAAAGTATATAATACCAATCCGCAATAATACTTAATCATTTTGCGGGGCTAAACGGGTCGCTACCTGTGTTAAAAAATTCTCATTTAGAACAACTAAATAGCAATTTTTTTGCCTAGCTATCAACACGTTTTCCATCCTCAAAATAGATCACTTAATTAAGCGAATTGGTATAAAACAAAAAGAAGTGATCTCATTTATGTCTATCATGCTAGATTTTAGCAAGCCAATACAGAACACTTCTTTACTTTTTGCCTTAAAAATCCATGTATTTAAAGCTCAATCCCAAGCTATAACCAGCGAGGGACTAGTTGTTTATACTCTTTATATTGTGTAGAAAAACGATGAGCTAAATGAGCCTCCTCAACTAATGTTTGTCTATATATAGCTGTAAAACCAATAACTAAACAGATCAAACTAAATATACTAGGTAAGGCTAAAAAGAACCCCACCTGTGCAGCTACAACGCCTAAATACATCGGATTCCTAGAGTATTCATATAATCCTGATGTTTTAAGTTCATGTGGTCCCTTAGGATCAATTCCTGAACGCCAAAGTGCTGCCATATGAAAATGTACAAACATCGTTAAAATAAAGCCTGCGGTCAATAATACATCGCCAAATAATACGCCTGGCCACCCATTGAGTATTGGGAATAGCCCAAGGTAGCTATCTAACTCAGGTACAAACACTCTAATTACACATACAAACCAAATAGCAGCCCTGAAAAATTTAAAAACCATATGGTTCCACCAACTAGTACAAAATTTATCACCGGGATAAATAACGCCTGATGGTGTATTTCGATTTTTATAAATAATTCTAAATGTATAAAATCCGGCAACAAAAGTATAAAAAATAGCTAAGTAAACTCGGGTAAATTCAACTAGCGATGCAGAGTCATCTACAAATGTTTGATAAGGCATTTAAGTTACAGCTCACAATCATTATTGGTAGTAATTTTAAAACAACTAAGCCAATAGATTTAGTTATAAGATCATGAAATCATATTAGTATTCATTGCCCTCATAAACAAGCTAAGTCTGTGGTTAGTTAACGAGTTATAATGAACTAATCAAACTAATTTATAAATTCTGTTTGATACTTCACCTAAACAACTGCTTACACAAACCGAAAAAGTAAATTCGGTAGTTCACAATTTTGTTTTTATACCAACTCGCTTAATTAAGTGATCTATTTTTCCGCCCTACTCGATGGTGTTGGTATGAGTGTATGTTAATTGCGCGTATTTCACTTTTCTGAAGACGTAAAAAAGCCCGACTATTTCTAGTCGGGCTCTCTACAATTTGAAGCCTGGTAATGTCCTACTTTCACATAGCAAATGCTACACTATCATCGGCGCTGTTTCGTTTCACTACTGAGTTCGGCATGGAGTCAGGTGGGTCCAAAACGCTATTGTCACCAAGCAAATTAGGTGCAAAGAATCAATGACAAGCACGTAGTGCTACCATTTTCTTTGCGCAAGGTGCCTCAATGTTAACGCTACGCGCTAAGAGTCACCTCTTGAATTTGGAAAATATCTGATAATATTTTTTAAGTCGTTCTAAGTAATGTCTACTTTAGTTATATTAACTTCTTCGCTTGTTTCACTATCACATAAAACGCGTTTGGCGTTGTATGGTTAAGCCTCACGGGTAATTAGTACAAGTTAGCTTAATGGCTCACACCACTTCCACATCTTGCCTATCAACGTTGTAGTCTTCAACGGCCCTTCAGAGACTTTAAAAGTCTAGTGAGAACTCATCTCGAGGCCTGCTTCGCGCTTAGATGCTTTCAGCGCTTATCAGTTCCGAACGTAGCTACCGGGCAATGCCATTGGCATGACAACCCGAACACCAGCGGTTCGTTCACTCCGGTCCTCTCGTACTAGGAGCAACCCCTCTCAATTCTCAAACGCCCACGGCAGATAGGGACCGAACTGTCTCACGACGTTCTAAACCCAGCTCGCGTACCACTTTAAATGGCGAACAGCCATACCCTTGGGACCGACTTCAGCCCCAGGATGTGATGAGCCGACATCGAGGTGCCAAACACCGCCGTCGATATGAACTCTTGGGCGGTATCAGCCTGTTATCCCCGGAGTACCTTTTATCCGTTGAGCGATGGCCCTTCCATTCAGAACCACCGGATCACTATGACCTACTTTCGTACCTGCTCGACGTGTCTGTCTCGCAGTTAAGCTGGCTTCTACCATTACACTAACCGTACGATGTCCGACCGTACTTAGCCAACCTTCGTGCTCCTCCGTTACTCTTTAGGAGGAGACCGCCCCAGTCAAACTACCCACCAGGCACTGTCCGTAACCCCGATTCAGGGGCCAACGTTAGAACATCAAAACTACAAGGGTGGTATTTCAAGGACGACTCCACAACAACTAGCGTCGCTGCTTCAAAGTCTCCCACCTATCCTACACATGTAGGTTCAATGTTCAGTGCCAAGCTGTAGTAAAGGTTCACGGGGTCTTTCCGTCTAGCCGCGGGTACACAGCATCTTCACTGCGATTTCAATTTCACTGAGTCTCGGGTGGAGACAGCGTGGCCATGGTTACACCATTCGTGCAGGTCGGAACTTACCCGACAAGGAATTTCGCTACCTTAGGACCGTTATAGTTACGGCCGCCGTTTACCGGGGCTTCGATCAAGAGCTTCTCCCTAAGGATAACCCCATCAATTAACCTTCCGGCACCGGGCAGGTGTCACACCGTATACGTCATCTTGCGATTTTGCACAGTGCTGTGTTTTTAATAAACAGTCCCAGCCACCTGGTCACTGCGGCTCCCGTCCGCTTAGAGAGCAAGTCTCATCACAGATAGGAGCGTACCTTCTCCCGAAGTTACGGTACGATTTTGCCTAGTTCCTTCACCCGAGTTCTCTCAAGCGCCTTAGTATTCTCTACCTGACCACCTGTGTCGGTTTGGGGTACGATTCCATATAATCTGAAGCTTAGAGGCTTTTCCTGGAAGTATGGCATCAACAACTTCATCACCGTGGTGACTCGTCTCGTGTCTCAGTCTTAATAGCAACCCGGATTTACCTAAGTCACCAACCTACTCACTTTCACATGGACTACCAACGCCATGCTTGTTTAGCCTGCTCCGTCCCCCCATCGCAATTATATCGAGTACAGAAATATTAATCTGTTTCCCATCGACTACGCCTTTCGGCCTCGCCTTAGGGGTCGACTTACCCTACCCTGATTAACATGGGATAGGAACCCTTGGTCTTCCGGCGTGGGAGTTTTTCACTCCCATTATCGTTACTCATGTCAGCATTCGCACTTCTGATACGTCCAGCATACCTCCCGGTACACCTTCAACCGCTTACAGAACGCTCCCCTACCACTCAGAATAAATTCTGAATCCGCAGCTTCGGTGCATAGTTTAGCCCCGTTACATCTTCCGCGCAGACCGACTCGACCAGTGAGCTATTACGCTTTCTTTAAAGGATGGCTGCTTCTAAGCCAACCTCCTGGCTGTCTGGGCCTTTCCACATCGTTTCCCACTTAACTATGACTTTGGGACCTTAGCTGGCGGTCTGGGTTGTTTCCCTCTTCACGACGGACGTTAGCACCCGCCGTGTGTCTCCCGGATATTACTTTACGGTATTCGGAGTTTGCAAAGGGTTGGTAAGTCGGGATGACCCCCTAGCCTTAACAGTGCTCTACCCCCGTAAGTATTCGTCCGAGGCTCTACCTAAATAGATTTCGGGGAGAACCAGCTATCTCCCGGTTTGATTAGCCTTTCACTCCTAGCCACAGGTCATCCCCTAACTTTTCAACGTTAGTGGGTTCGGTCCTCCAGTTGATGTTACTCAACCTTCAACCTGCCCATGGCTAGATCACCGGGTTTCGGGTCTATACCTTGCAACTAGTCGCCCAGTTAAGACTCGGTTTCCCTACGGCTACCCTATTCGGTTAACCTCGCTACAAAATATAAGTCGCTGACCCATTATACAAAAGGTACGCAGTCACCCAACAAGTGGGCTCCTACTGCTTGTACGTACACGGTTTCAGGTTCTATTTCACTCCCCTCACAGGGGTTCTTTTCGCCTTTCCCTCACGGTACTGGTTCACTATCGGTCAGTTGGGAGTATTTAGCCTTAGATGATGGTCCACCTATATTCAGTCAAAGTTTCACGTGCTCCGACCTACTCGATTTCACTTAAAATGTCTTTTCATGTACGGGACTATCACCCTGTATCGTGGCACTTTCCAGAGCCTTCCATTAACACATAATAAGCTTAAGGGCTGTTCCGATTTCGCTCGCCGCTACTTTCGGAATCTCGGTTGATTTCTTTTCCTACGGGTACTTAGATGTTTCAGTTCTCCGCGTTCGCCTCGTTAACCTATGTATTCAGTTAACGATACCTGCAAGCAGGTGGGTTTCCCCATTCGGAAATCCTAGTCTCAAGCGCTTTTTACTAGCTTGACTAGGCTTATCGCAAGTTAATACGTCCTTCATCGCCTCCAACTGCCAAGGCATCCACCGTGTACGCTTAGTCACTTAACCATACAACCCAAACGGGTCTTTGTTTTGTGACAGTTTAACTTCGCCAGAAGTCAATATTGAATACTAAAGTAGATACCAATCAATCAACTCCTAAGAGTTAATTAAATGGCACTGAATGGTACTGCTACCATTCTTTTTTTACTTTTGAAAACTCTTGATAAATACAATGTATCTATCAGAATTTTATTATCAGCTTTTCCAAATTTTTAAAGAGCATATTAATTAGTTATCCCGAAGGACACGCACTAATTAACAATCATCTGTGTGGACACTACGAACAAATAAGTTCTAAATCGTATAAGGAGGTGATCCAGCCCCAGGTTCCCCTAGGGCTACCTTGTTACGACTTCACCCCAGTCATGAATCACTCCGTGGTAAACGTCCTCCCGAGGGTTAGACTATCTACTTCTGGAGCAACCCACTCCCATGGTGTGACGGGCGGTGTGTACAAGGCCCGGGAACGTATTCACCGCGTCATTCTGATACGCGATTACTAGCGATTCCGACTTCATGGAGTCGAGTTGCAGACTCCAATCCGGACTACGACGCACTTTAAGTGATTCGCTTACTCTCGCGAGTTCGCAGCACTCTGTATGCGCCATTGTAGCACGTGTGTAGCCCTACACGTAAGGGCCATGATGACTTGACGTCGTCCCCACCTTCCTCCGGTTTATCACCGGCAGTCTCCTTAGAGTTCTCAGCATTACCTGCTAGCAACTAAGGATAGGGGTTGCGCTCGTTGCGGGACTTAACCCAACATCTCACAACACGAGCTGACGACAGCCATGCAGCACCTGTATCAGAGTTCCCGAAGGCACCAAACCATCTCTGGTAAGTTCTCTGTATGTCAAGTGTAGGTAAGGTTCTTCGCGTTGCATCGAATTAAACCACATGCTCCACCGCTTGTGCGGGCCCCCGTCAATTCATTTGAGTTTTAACCTTGCGGCCGTACTCCCCAGGCGGTCTACTTAATGCGTTAGCTTTGAAAAACAGAACCGAGGCTCCGAGCTTCTAGTAGACATCGTTTACGGCGTGGACTACCGGGGTATCTAATCCCGTTTGCTCCCCACGCTTTCGTACATGAGCGTCAGTGTTGACCCAGGTGGCTGCCTTCGCCATCGGTATTCCTTCAGATCTCTACGCATTTCACCGCTACACCTGAAATTCTACCACCCTCTATCACACTCTAGCTTGCCAGTTCGAAATGCAGTTCCCAGGTTGAGCCCGGGGCTTTCACATCTCGCTTAACAAACCGCCTGCGTACGCTTTACGCCCAGTAATTCCGATTAACGCTCGCACCCTCCGTATTACCGCGGCTGCTGGCACGGAGTTAGCCGGTGCTTCTTCTGTCAGTAACGTCACAGCTAGCAGGTATTAACTACTAACCTTTCCTCCTGACTGAAAGTGCTTTACAACCCGAAGGCCTTCTTCACACACGCGGCATGGCTGCATCAGGCTTGCGCCCATTGTGCAATATTCCCCACTGCTGCCTCCCGTAGGAGTCTGGGCCGTGTCTCAGTCCCAGTGTGGCTGATCATCCTCTCAAACCAGCTAGGGATCGTCGCCTTGGTGAGCCATTACCTCACCAACTAGCTAATCCCACTTGGGCCAATCTAAAGGCGAGAGCCGAAGCCCCCTTTGGTCCGTAGACATTATGCGGTATTAGCAGTCGTTTCCAACTGTTGTCCCCCACCTCAAGGCATGTTCCCAAGCATTACTCACCCGTCCGCCGCTCGTCAGCAAAGTAGCAAGCTACTTTCTGTTACCGCTCGACTTGCATGTGTTAGGCCTGCCGCCAGCGTTCAATCTGAGCCATGATCAAACTCTTCAATTAAAAAGTTTTATGTCTTTCGACAGCTCAATGAATTCTGAATTTTTGTTTTTGTTGCCAAAAACGAATTGACTGTGCGTTATTATTTTCACTTTTAAAAAAGTAAAATCAAAACAGCTCAAGGCTGAATCTTTTAATAACATATGGTCACTCAGTTTCAATTGAGACTCTAATTTGTTTGCCTCGCTACCTAAGTAGCGTTGGCTGTTAGAACTCAATCTGTACGAGTGCCCACACAGATGATTGCTTTATATTGTTAAAGAACGTTTTGAGTCGCTTTAGCGTCTCAAGGGGTGCGAATAATATACCCTTTATTTTTCGAGTCAACACTTAGTTTTAAACTTTCTTTTTGGAAGATTTAAAACCGAAGTTTTATTTAACACCCTGAGTTGTTCGTGCCTCGCTATGCGTTGGCGTTTCCCGTCTCAGTGGGGTCGCATTATAGGGAGATTCGAGCGGGGGTCAATGTTTTATTTCAGCTTTTTGACAATTAAATGAATTTAGTATGAAAGCTATACAAATAAAGGGCTGCAGAGCTTTTTTTGCCTATTAAACAACCAACATATGAGCAGTTAAACTATCTGCATAGATAAAACTACAATATTAGGTGCTGTTAGGCTAAGCCAACTACATTTTTTAGTTGGCGTTTAATAAAGTATTACGTATGCAGTTAATTAAAAACTATAATTAAAGCCTGCGTAATAGCGTCGCCCTGAATAGCTTGAGTTAAGTAATCGTGCATCTGTATCATCACCTAAACGCGTTACCGATTCCGACTTAGTTAAATTAATAACAGCAGCTGTTAAGCTTAGCCCTTCATACAAATTAACCGATGCATTAACATCAACTTGCTCGTACGGATCTTGATATACATTTAAACCACTATTAAGGCCTAATACTGTTTCGCCGCGCTTATTATAAGAAGCACGTACATTAAAATAACCTCCTTCATAATAAACAGAGGTGTTGTACTGATACTTTGCACTACCTATTAAGGCCGACTGACCAAATTCTTCACCATTAATTGTTACATCTGCTTTATTGGTTTTGTTATAGGTGTAGTTTGCATAAAAACCAAAGCCATTATCAAACGCATGCTGGATAAATACTTCCGCGCCTTTAGATACTGCATCGGTACCATTACCTACAGTACTGTACGGAGCTATATTAATGGTTCCTGCATCTACTATATTATTTTTACCGGCAAAGTTTTGCTCTACATCAATTACCAGTGGCACAACAAAGTTATCTACTTTCTTATGAAAAAGTGCCAATCCAACCGCAGAACCCTTTGCATAATAATACTCAATAGATAAGTCAGCCTGCACCGATTCAAATGGCTTTAAGTTTTTATTACCACCACTGCCGCTAAAACCTGGCTGTTCATTAAATGCAGCTCTATCATTTGCCCATTCATCCGATACAAACGTAATACGCTGCTGCGCACCTAAATCGCTATAGTCAGGACGAGATATTACTTTTGCTATTGCCCCACGAATAACTAAATCGTCAGTTGCATCCCACGCTATATTAAAGCTTGGTAGTATTTGAGTGTCTTCGTTTTGCTGAGTGACTAATTGATAGTCTTCTACAAAGCGTGCGTCACCAGTTACTGGCTCGCCTGTTTCGTCATTTGTGTGATCTAATTGATAGGTATATAAGTCAGTAGATGAAGTAAGTGTTTTTGTTTGCACAACACGCACGCCCAAATTACCTCTTACTTCACTAAATTCAAAATCGCCTTGTATATAAAAAGCAGATATCTTCTCTTCAATGTCGTAAACAAAGTTATCTTCAATGCGTGTATAAGGTACATAGTTAGCAGTGACCATATCGCGGTATTTGTCCCAGTCGATACTTGGCATTTGGTTTATATCAAAACCCCCTACTATATTACTCTCACTTGTAAATACATTTTGAGCTAATGGCATTCCACCATTCCACTGGTAGCTATCAAAACGCGTAATACCTTGCTCGCTTGCTTCGCCTGCAGCTATATCAAAATTAGGATCTAAAAAGAAGGTATTGCCAGTTTCACGATGAAGCGTGGAGTTACGATATTTGACACCGGTTCTAATTGTTTTTAAAAAGCCCCAATCAACATAAAGATCCACATCAGCTTGGTAATAATCTTCTTCTAACTCACTGCGTACAAAACTTGAGTTTGAAGAGCCCGCATCACGACCGCCTCCAATTCCACTTTGCAAGTTAGCTAGTGTATTAGGGTCAATATTAAGTGATACATTATTTTGGTTGAGTGACCAGCCTGCCGTTTGAGCAGCATTTTGAATAGCAGTGGCGTTTTCGCCCGCGTTTGAACTTTTATATGCAGCTTCCCAGCTTTCTTCCGGCCCCCCTTCTGATTTTGTATTACCCACAACAAAACGCGCTTTAAAATTATCGCCTTCATAAGTTAAATTAAAATCAAAGGTATCGGAGGTGGATTCTTCACGTACATAACTGCCGCGCATCCACGGAAACTGCATATCACTTTCAATACCGCTTGCCATCGCATCGTATTGCATACCTGTAACAATACTTCCCGACTCATCAAGATTTACATCAGTTAAAAAATCAGAATTTAAAGACCACTCAGGTATATCAATCACAGATTCAGTTCTGTCTTGGCCGAGTGTAAAGCCAAAGTAATTAAATCCAAGCTCTAAACGATTTGTTGGTCGCCACTGTGTACTAACTTGAATTCCTTCGCGCTCACGTTTTTCGTTAAGAACTGAGCCTCGCACAACTTGTGGAAACCAAACGCCATCGTAACTGTTGCCGTTTGCATCATTAATAGTATCCCAACCATTATTGTTATTAACTGCGTTACCGTTTATGTCTGTAGGTTGTCCACCGCCAGTGTAGCGCCATACATTTGCATCAGTTCCTCCCGAAAGTGTCCTGTTTGTGCGTTCCTGATACGTATAGCCAACTAATACACCAAAGTCTTCGTCGTCGTTTTTCCATGAATATAAACCCGTAAACTGTGGTTCGTATTCTTTTGTAACATCAGCGTAAGTACTCTCTACATTAAATACACCCGAGTTTGCATCCATACTCAAAGGCTTTCGGCTATGCATTAATACAGTACCACCAACCCCTCCTTCATCTAAGCGTGCCTCTGGCGATTTATAAACCTCTACACTTTCAATCATCGAAGACGGTAACAAAGCATAATCAAACGAACGCGAAGGCTCTCCCGGAGAAGACGCAATAAAATTACCATTAAGCTGTGTAAAGGTAAGTTCTGACGATAAACCACGAATACTGACAGATGAACCTTCTCCACCATCACGCTCAATTACCACACCGGGTACACGCTGAAGAGAGTCTGCTACATTTTTATCAGGGAATTTTCCAATATCTTCAGCGGTAATTGCATCAACCACAGAGCCAGACATACGTTTTACATCTAAGTTTTCGGCCATGCTTGAACGGATACCACGTACTTCTATTACTTCTATATCTTTTGTGTGCTGCGAGTTTTCGTTTTCTTGCGCTGCAAAAGCACACGTAGAACCCAAAGCAGAAAAAATTGATACATAAAGTGATGACTTACAAAACGTTGAAAAAGGGAAAGGGTATATACTTACTACTATCATGTGAGAGGCTGTTCCATTTAAATCTGCTCATAAAACTAAAGCGAGAAGTTAGTCCTTTTACGCAAATTATTCACGTAATGGCAAAAATTGTTCCCAATTCTACACAGCCAAACTTAACCGTTTGTTAACCAAAAATATAAAATCGAGTGGATCCTCTTTTAACTGTATTTATACCTATTAAATGAAAGCTAAAACCCAGCCCACACATCAAAGCCGCTCTCAATTAATAAACTAAGAGCGGCTTTGTTGTATTTAATAGCTTAATAAAATAATTACGGTGCAAAAATCATCATAAAGTGTATACAAAAAAACGAAGGGGATAATTAGGTGTGGTAGTCAGCAGCTTACATTTTAAAAAGCAAAGCTGCCGAATGATATTTAAAAAGTAGAAAACCCTAAAGAGCAGATGACTTTTCAAGTGTAGCAATAACCTCTGAAAGCTCGAGTAATGTCGGCTTTCCACCATAATAATTGGTATCTATATGATAACTATTACCCACCCAAAAAGGTGCTTTAGTTGAGTTATGTCCATGTATTGAAAAGTCGACTCCATGACTTTTAACTACCTTATTTTGTTTAACTACTTCGCGATCCCACAATAAAGATTGCACAATCACCGATTTATCATCAGGGTAATTTTCCCAATCCCACGATTGTGCAAATGTATGAGACAACCCAAATTTATAACCGCGATATTCAAGTACTATTGAAAGAGGTTTAGTTAGTAACTCATCGCACATAACATTGAGCTTTTCACTCGATACCGACTTGTGCCAATTGCCGCCATTGTCAGTCCATAATTTAAAAGCCGCTTTATCATTACTTAATAATGATTCCAACATTAAATGCTCATGATTACCTAATATCATACATGCCCTAATGGCCTGTAAGTATGTAAATAAGTCATATGTTTTATCCCCGCGATCAACAAAATCGCCTAGACAAAACAAAGTGTCTCTTTCAGGGTCAAAATTTACGTTATTAAGTGCGTTTTTTAAGGCCGGTAAATCACCATCAAGATCGCCAATTACAAATACTCGGCACTCATCATTAATAAATATGGCTTGTTTTGAAGATACAGCCTGAATAGCGTTAATACCTATATCCAAAATAGACTCCTATAGAATGCAATCTAAAACTTAGATTAATGCTTGAGTTTATAAAGCCTTAAGGTAACACAATATAGTTGATAATTAATGAAGGTAATAAGATTTGATTGAAACTAAAAATGCATGGCAGAGGACCTTAGCTACAACCTAAATAAGTAATGTAAGTAGTGTTTTTAGCCTAAATTAAAAGCTGCTTAGCAAAATACCTGACGAGTTATTTGCCAGTTACCCGCACAAATTTCTCTGCTAGTTCGTCCAAAGTTTCACGCTTATTCGGATCGGGCTTTATGCAGTCAATAGGGCAAACACTTACGCAAGTAGGTTTATCATAATGCCCTACACACTCTGTACATTTGTTTGCATCTATTTGGTATATTTTAGCGCCCATATAAATAGCCTCATTAGGGCATTCTGGGTCACACATATCGCAGTTAATGCATTTGCTATTTATGAGTAGAGCCATTTTTTAGCCTTTTCAATTAATATCATTATAAAACAAAAAGATAAGTAAAAACAAATGTGTGTAAAGGCTAACTTTTGTGCAGTTCTAGTTTAATAAAAAACCGCTATTTTTCATTAAATCGTAACACAAATTAGTAACACAAATTTTTATTTTTGGGTGTAAATTACAGCCGCGAATTATGCCTATCTTTCTCTGTTGCTTTGTTGATCTTAATCAATAAAAATCGCCGAAAGGCCTTTATTTATATAGGTTTAATCAAAGTGAAAAAATCACTATCAACGCTTACCAAAGCTCAATACACGAAAGCGAAACTAGAATGGAAGCAACTTAAATCGCCATTTTCTATGCAGCACATAAATCGCTGTGTTATTTTGGCCTCTCAAATCATCTTTTTTGAGGAAAAAGAAAAATCAAAACAAGAGGTTAAGAAACAAGATACGAAGCGATTATCGAAATATGAGGCACAACACAATCTTCGTCTTATATTTACCCTATCTGGAACAGTATCTTTTTACTCAGCTTTCCCTAAATCATCTGGCATAGCTAATACCAAGTTAGGTGAAGCACCTGAATTAACAATAGCAAAAGCGCGTAAGCTTACTGATCAAATGAAGTATGGCGTTTTAAATAATCATAATATTAAAACTGTGTTTGATGCATATGAACAAAGCTTAATAGAGCGTCATAACATCGCACCCACTAAATTTGCAGCTTCATCGCTCAGAACATATCAATGCAGAATAAAAAAGCTCAGGCATCATTTTCCGCTTAAGAGAGCGTTCCAGTCTCTTACAGCTGGAGAGTTAGAAAAGATTGTAGATATAATTATAAAAACAGAGTCTAACAACCAAGCAATTGAGCTTTTTGCACAAATTAGAAGAGTATGGCGATTTGCCAAAAACAAATTTAACTCAGGTAAAAACCCAGCTGCTGATATCGATGACTTTTACGTATCTGACCGTGTAGAAAGCCCCCGTCCTTGCCAAGTTTATACAGACTTAGATTCGATAGCTGAATTATGGATAAATCTAGCATCGGCCCCAAATGTACATCAAAAAAATGCTGCGCGATTTATGATTTTGACAGGCATACGCCCTATTAATATTCCACAAATGAAGTGGGAGTGGCTCAATAGTATCGACTTTCCAACCTTAATTACCTTTCCGGCATCTGTTGTTGGGGTTCGTGGAGAAATGAAAAACCAAAAAGAATATAAGCTGCCATTAACCAAGGCCATGCGCACCATTATTTTAGAGCAGAGAGCCTGGATGGAAAATGCATTACCCAACTGTAACCCTGATCATATATTTCTTCAGCCTCGCGATCTTAACAAACCATTTGCTAAAAGGTCGCTGGATAAGATCATTAAAGATTACTCACCTGTTGATGCAGTAAAAGGAGATAAAAGAAATATTGTAATGAAAGGATCTGCAGGTGCATTTTGCACAATGTGCCGAAGTTTTTTAAATCCAACGCAAAAGCGATTATGGTTGCCAACGGCTATCATTTTAAACACGCAGAGGAACTCACAAGACTCGCGCTTCATCACCTAAGAAAAGAGGACGATCCAAACGGCTTAAACTATGATAAATCTGAAGAGCTATTTGGCACTTCAACAAAGCTAAAATTTAATGTATTCAAAATTCATGAAGCAAGTATTTTAAAAAGAGCCAAAGAACTCGAAAGCCAACAACTCAAACTTACAGGTATGCAAAGTAAACAAGCTAAAAACCTAGATGAAAACAACCAAAAGAAAGCCCTGAGAGATAGAATTAAAGCTCATTTAGTTCACAAAGGCAGTTATGTAAACTTCATTAATCAGCCTCTTGGTGATACGGGCAGAGTAGCAAAAGATTTGATCTTAACCGAAGAAGGAAGAGCTGTCGTTGAGAGGTATTTAAGTGACCAAGAAGCTAAAGCAAAAAATAATTAAAAAAAGTTTAATTTCGACTTACCAAAGTTTTTGTAAAAAAAATTAATTTCATATCATTGCCTTATTAGAGCGATACCTCATCAGTTATTTGATGATTTTAACTTTTTTAAGGCTTATATATTAATGGCAACATCAGTATTAAATTCAATAAAACCATGTGAGGTCACGATTAAAAGTCGTGACCTTTGCATGGCTGAATTTAATGCGAATAAGCCTCCATACAATGACAAGTCAATGGAAGAGCTAGCCAGTCTTGCGACTATTATATTGGCGCAAGAAAAAGGAAAAAGACTTTCAAAATATCAACTTAAAGATCAAATAAGAATTGTCTTCCAGAATGATGGCATTATTAAATTTTTTACTCATTTTAAAAAAGAACATGGCATAAAAAATATCAAGCTTGGTGATTCTAATGATATGAGTTTTTCAGCAGCGAAATTAAAAGCGGCTGAAATATACAAAAAGAGCACTTCTAATTACACATTCGAATTTGTAGTATGTAAACAAATAGAAAACTTACAGTCAATAAATAAACATAGCCCTAGCAAGTTAGCTGAAACCACAGTAACAACATACACCTCTTACCTTAATGCAATTCAAAATGCCTTTGGTAAAAATACGTTATTTCAGACTATTACGCCTGAGATAATAGAAGCAACGCTTGACCAACTACTAACAGAGAAAAGTGGCCCGCATGTGGCTAAGCTATTCGAGCAAATGAAAAAACTGTGGGTATTCGCAAAAAATAAATATAATAATGGCACTAATCCATTCCTAGAAATAGACAATAATTATATATCTTCTCGAACGGCGAAGCCTATTCCTTGTAAGGCCTATACTGATATATCTCTTGTTTCTCAGCTATACATAAACCTAAAAACAGCTAAAAATAATACATTAATAAATGCCGTACTACTGATGATGTTTACTGGGCTAAGACCCATAAATATTTTGCAACCTTCATCTATCGTATATAGATGATTTAGATAACCCTAAGTTTTTGACGTTTCCTGAAACAACTCATACCACTCGCGGTGCTATGAAAAACCAAAAAGAGTTTAAAATACAACTTACATCCGAAATGAAAAAAGCGATACAACAAGAATTAAAATTAAACCCAGACATAAACCGCACCTATTTATTCTGCAAGGTTAAAAACGCCTCAAACCCAATAAGTAAAGAGAGTTTAAACCGAACTCTTAAATATCATGCACCAAAGAACATGGTGGCGGCCCCGCGAGATAACATAAATATAAAAGGATCTGCCGGAGCATTTCCAACACTACTGCGCAGCTTTTTAAAATCGCACATGAAAGAAGTGCTAACTAAAAAAATTGGCTCATCAACGATTGCTGAAATTGAGTCTAAAAAAATGCTTCATCACTCTGTTTCAGAGCACGATCCAATGAGTAAACATTATGACCACTCGAATAAATTATATAATACTGATATTAAAGCACTTTATAAAAACTTCTCACTATTTGAGAAGGAAGTACTTAAAGAAGTAAAAATACAGGCTAAGTTAAAAAACAAAACGACACAAAAATCATTTTTTAAATTTGATAATTCAAATACATTTATCGCCAACGTCAAAAGCACAATAAATGCATATTCAACTATCTGGAGTAATATAATCCAGCAAACCCAAAAGCTTAAAAAGAGCCGCCCTTTGCAAATATTAGAGTAGCGCTTACATATTGCTATACAGCGTTGTCGTTATTTACAAACCTATAAAGAGCTTTTACTAGGTGGTGCAGATTGATTTCTTATAAAAGCAGGGATGTCAAAAATATCAGATGGCTTTGGCTTAGTGGCGACTACTTTAGAGCTTGACTCACTTTTAGTGTCATCAAGTACCATTTTAGAACTCGCGCCCGTAGCAATAACCAGTAGCTCATAATTGGTTGCTAAGGTTTCTATTTTTGAAACACCACAAATAACTAACGCATTAGGGCTTACCTGCTGACGTACTGTATCGGTAATGAGGTTGTAACTACCCAGTGAAATTTCATCTTTGCAATTGACTTGTATTATTACACCCGTACTTGATGACATATCAACTTGATTAACCAGCGGATTGTTAAGTGCCCCATCAAGCGCAGTAGTAAGCTCGCTTTCTTCATCGCATTTACCAACACCTAGTACAGCATCTCCCTGGCAATCCATAATTTTAGCAAAGTCATTTAAATCAACGTTTATTAAGCCTTGATGGCAAAGCATATCGATGAGTGATTTTATCAGTGAGTGGAGTATTTGGTTTGAATGTTTAAACGCATCGAATAATCCTATATCGTTACCAAGCACCTCAATCAGTTGATCATTTGGGAGAGTAATAACCGCATTAGCATGCTCTTTAAGCTCATTTAAACCTGCTTGCGCTATATTATTTCTAAACTGCCCTTCACTACTAAATGGTAATGTAGCAACAAATATAATGGGCTTACCTTGCTCACTAGCAAGTTGTGCAATATACGGGCTAGCGCCAGTCCCAGTACCGCCCCCCAACCCTGTTGCACACAGAATTATATCGCAGCCATTAATGAGCGATAAAAGCTGCTCTTTACTCTCTTCTGCCGCTTGTAGTCCAACTTTAGGGTCGGCTCCTGCACCATAACCATGAGTTAGCTCAGCACCTATAAGCACTGCTTCATCACTCTGTGTATGCTCAAGTACTACTTTATCGGTATTAACACTGTACAAGTGCGCCTGATCAGACTCGCGTTGCTCAAAAATACTGTTAAGGGTATTACAACCGCACCCACCAATACCAAATACACCGATTGATAAACCATCATTTTGCTGAATTAATTGAAACATAATCTAATCACTCCTTAACTTTTAAAGGAGCATAACAAATAGGTGCGTCAAAAATTGACGCACCCAAGTTAATTAGCGTTATTGATAGTTACTAGCAGCCGCTTTAAGCTTAGAAATAATTCTTTGTCTCAGCTTTTCCGGCTTAATCACTTCAAGCCAATGTGCACATTTAAGCAACTCATCGGTTAATTGCTCGGTATCAATAGTTTGGTAGGTAAGTAATACGTTTTTTTCATCAATACTTTGCTTGTCAGTCAGCTCACCAAGCTCAATAAATCCTTGATTAACAGCAGAGTGTTTGGGAGCTTTTACAATAAGTTCAATACACTCTTGGTTCATGCATTTATTAATAGCACTGCGCAACGTTTTTAGTTGTTCAGCACTCGGTTCTCTACGATTTTTTTGTAGTACATGTACATTACGAATGCGATAAACCGGCATTTGATAGCATTTATCGTGAAGCGACCCCACCATAAACTCCGCCATCAACACTCCGCCTTGCTCAACTAAGTTATAAAAACTCAATTCAGCAAACTTAAGCCAATGTGCCTCATCGTAAAGTACTCTATAAAGCTCAGTGCTCACTGCACGCTTATGCTTAATCGCATGCTCAATTTGCGCAACTAACTGATTATCAATATTCACTTTTAACGAAGGCTTAGGCAGAGTCGAAAACCACTCAGGCACATGGCCATTAACACGTTTTAGTGCCTGCTCTGCTTTAATATGTACCGACTGCTTAACATCTATGGGGGCCGATTGTGGTAGTAACTGCTCTAGAAGCAAATAATGCTCAGCAACTTCGCTGCTCATAACTTTTGCGTTACCACCTCGCCACTGAGCATTGATAGACCAGCCATAGGGCTTACTGCGGGTATCTTTTTCAAGCCCAAAGCAACCTTGCTCGTAAAGTGATTGCAGGTCACGCTGGAGCATGCGGGTTGATAATTCAACACCTCGCTGTGATAAATCATCTTGTAGCTGTTTGACTGAAATACTTAAAGGGCTGATAGGTATATATTCTAAAAGAGTTAGGTATCGAAAAGGTTTCATTTTTATTAGTCTTACCAGCTAGGACAAAATTATCTAATTTTCATAATGTGTTATTAATATCAATCAATTCAAATATCTAATTAAATTAATACATATCAAATAAACCTCTAATATAAATTTAAAATACTAGTACTTTAGTACATCTCAGATGTCGATTTTAGCTATTATTAAGGGAAATAATATGGGTATTATAATAAAGAAGAGGAAGATCTTCGGCTTTTAGTAATAAAATTTCCCGCATGTCATTTATTTAGAAAGCTAGGTTATTTTAGCTTAATGAATAACCTGCTTCTTTACCTTTTGCTAACTTTACATGTTGCAAAATGGGGTTGTTAAATCCTACTTAGTAACACTTGATTTTGTCACTGTAAGCTCTTCTACTAATTTTATAAATTCGGGTCTCTCAATAAGGTTTTTCTGTAATTCGCTAAACACCCCAAGCACTATATTTACTTGTTCTTGGTGAGTATTGGTACTCTCAAACAGAGGGAGCATTGGCTTTAAAATAATAATTGGGTGCCATTTATTGTGTTTTGCGTTTGGCTCTACAGCCGTATCTATATACTCCCAATCATTAACAAACGATTTAAGTCCCTCTTTAAATTTTTTATAATTCTCTGAATGTTTAATCGTTTCTTGGCCTGTTCGATTAAAGTCAAAAACTAAACATAATTTTAGTTCATTGTTTGTAAAGTTTTTAACCCCGTGATCCGCACCATCGAGTAACACACCACAAAATATTCCAGGAAGCCATTGCCTGCCTTTATCTTTAATCGTAGGGCAAAATTCTAGCCCAACTCTTGACTCAGTTCCTTGGCGCTTAAATACAGGCTCCATTCCTATGCTTTGTAGCGGCCATACTAGTTTTTGAGCCTCTTTGAAGATAGAGTCAACTTGTTCACTAAACTTCACGGCCTCTAAATAATTAGCAATTGAGAAGCGATTCATTGGCGTTTTTGGCCCTAATCCCTCTGATTTTAGTAATGATAAGAAATCTTCGATTGCCCAACTCGCGTGCTCATCATTTATTTTATCAGCCAAAACTATTAAGCATTTATAAATTTCCTCCCAACATAATGCAGCATCAGGCTTTTGAGCGTGCTGAAAAGAAGTAGCGGTTATTAATATTATTTTGTGGTTGTCATAAGTTTTGAGTGCATATTCTCGATAGTTTTGAAGTTGATTTAAATGCAATGGAGAATTAACCTTGTGCTCAAATACAAGCGTGCAATCATGCCAACTAATGACTAGATCAGGGAATTTATTATTAAAATTTTCCTGCGTTGAAATAAAAATATCACCATCGGGCACATTAATTGGTGGTTGCAGTTTGTTATTTATACACTCCAGTACTGCTTGTAAAACTTCTCGGTTACTTCTTAACAGCCAAGCAAACGCTTCTGTTAAAAAGTTTTCTAGTGGATCATTATTTTCTCTAGGGCGGTATTTTCTTAAATTGACTAAAAGGCTTTCCATAATTGCTACCTGTAAAATTGCTCCGCTAACTAACTTAGCAAGTTAGCCTCATTTTCGTATTAAACTAGATTAGAGTTTATTTAACTAATTTGCATGTCGACCAGCAAAGTTAGAGGAAAAGACCCACATAGATGCTTAAAAATCTGTAAGTGCATAATAATTTAAAAGTAATAACGCAATTTAGCATAGAATGCGTCACTTTCAATATTATCAATTAACCTATCAGCTATAATTACCCTAAGTTTCTGGGGGTCTGAGTATTTAACTTCCATTGAATGAGTAAGCGCATTGAAATGTTCTGGGCTAGTAGCATGCAAAATTTCATTTTTTTCATAATCTAAAAAGTACACAAAGAGCCCTAATTCGAATGCGGTGCTAATTCTTGAGCTCCAAAAACGCCCATCGCTACCTCCTTTATGGAGATCTGTAATTAACACCTCCGTGCTCGCGAGTATGTGTTTGACATTACATGATCAGCTACATCTCTAGGGGTATATACCGAATCAAAGCGCGTCATAATACATTTTGTAACTTTTAAGCCTGACTTTTTAGTTATTTTGGTATTTGTTACAGCGATTAAATGAACATTTTGGGTATCATGTTTTAACAATGCGATTTTATTGTCTGATTTTACTAAATCAAAATGCCAAGCTTTTCTAATAGAACTCGCTTTTCATTAGTTGAAATACTGAGGCAGTGAGCCGAATTAACCTCTTTTAAGTTGAGGTTATAATCACTATCAGCTACGTTGCTATTAGGCTCATTTAACGCTAATACAGTTTCAAAATATCATCATAAGGGTTCATAGTCCGAGCCTAATTTAAGCCTACATTTACTGCAACAGACTTTAAGATATTATAATATGATTTTTGGCATTATAAAAATGACGACACTAAAAAAGCGCGCTGGAATTGGGCGCTTTGCTTTTAAGACAAATACACAAGCTAAGAAAGTAAATTAAGTAAAAAAAATACAAAACTTTTGGTATAACCGTCGCCAGTTAAAGTGACCAATAAGTCACTTTAAGGCCCAAAATGCAGCTTAAAGATCCCTAAAAGGCACTTTATGGTGAAAAGTGAAAAACACTAAAATGCGTTTTAATTTTTTACGCTTCTAATTGATTTACACTCTATTGTATAAGGAACCTGAACAAAATTAGCCAGTATCTACTTTGCTTGGCATTAACACGTATCAAACGCTTTACTCGCAACAAAATAGACACTATAGTATCCATTAACCCTATTTAAAATCCACTTTAGATACACACATGTCTTTTTTGAGGTTCTATTATTAATTATTTATTATTAAGCGAAGGTGATGTGCAGCTAGCTTTTGCTGAGCATCTAAAAGAACGCCGCAAAAAAGCAAAGATGTCACGTGAGGCGTTAGCTAAAAAAAGTACGGTACCTGCTTCTACAATAAAAAAGTTTGAGGTTACAGGACTTATTTCATTCAGGCAGCTATTACTTTGTGGCAATCTCTCGACGATTTGACTCGTTTATATGAATTAACAAAAGCGCCAACTCAAGGTAAGAATGCGCCAACGTCAATTGCTCAGGTATTAAACAATGGCCTTTAAACCCATAGAAAAGCTAGAAGTAAAACGTACACTGTCAGACTCAACAGAGTTAATGGTTGGTGTACTTTGCTCAAAATAGACAAGGTGTTTACTTTCATTCGATCAAGGCTATTTAGACACATATGGTAATCTTTCACCATTTTCACTCGCCTTAATAGAGATGTTCAGTTAGCACCCAAAAGCCCACATAATGGATTGCATGGGGTCTTTTCTGATTGTTTACCTGATGGGTGGGGGCTATTACTACAGGATCGTGTATTCAGACAAAATAATATAATGCCTAACTTTGTTACAGCAATGGACCGCTTATCTTTTGTTGGCCATTCGGCTATGGGAGCATTATCGTTTACACCTGAAACTCATTATGATGGCACAAATGACGATGAAGCTGTCTTGCTACATTAGGCCAACAAGCCCAAGCAATATTTGACGGACAAACAGAAGAAGTACTTTCTGCGTTAGTGGCTGCTGGTAGCTCCGGCGGTGCACGCCCAAAAGCCCAAATTTATTTTTCTGACAATAATATACAAGAATGTAGAACAAAACCTAAAACAGGTGATGATGCTTGGGTTAATAAAATTCACATCCAAAAAACCTCGCTTTAGGACATGAGGAAGGGTTATGTGAAGCTGTGTATTTGGATTTAGCTGAACAAGCGGGATTAAACCCTCCCCAGAGATTCTGGTACCCGCCCCAGAAGGGACCGGTGCAAAACAATGGCTTGCCCTAAAACGATTCGATAGGTTTAAATTAAGGGGTAATAAAATGGGCTGCAAACATATGCATAGTGCATGTGGCTTGCTTGATGCTGATTTTTCGCACACCTACATTAGATTATGAAGATTTAATTAAAGCGAGCCGTGTTTTATGCAAATCACCTGCTGCAGGCAATTACAATTTCGTCGGGCTATGTTTAATTTATTTAGCTGTAACCAAGACGACCACAGTAAAAAACTGGGCTTTTTTACAAGAAGATTCTGGTGAGTGGGATTTAGCGCCTTTTTATGATGTCACTTTTAGTCCTCACCCTTTTAATGAGCATGCTACTTCGTTTGCTGGATTTGGAAAAAACCCGCCACTAAAAGCGATTCAAAAGCTAGCCTCTGCTGCTGGTTACGCAAATTGGAAGCAGGTACAAGTTATCATATCTGAAATAGCAGAGATTATTTTAAACTTAAAAACACAGCAAAAGCGCTCGACGTAAATAAGCAAACGATTAGTTTAATAGAGCAACAGCTTGATAATACGTACGCCATAAATAAGCATTTAATAGGCAGTTAATTGTATTAAGCTAATAGTATTGATTTATTTATAACTCTAAAAAGGCAGCGGCAACTTTATTTCTAATTGACATTTCTAATTGACATTTCTAATTGACATTTCTAATTGACATTTCTAATTGACATTTCTAATTGACATTTCTAATGTCTATTTCAATGCCCCTAGCAAACATGACTTCAAACTACGTTTATTCATTTAGCTGATCAGATTGAGTTACGTTATCTACCAGTACTCTTACTTACTTGGCAATCTTATTTAAGCGTTATTAGATTTAAATAATATCGATTCAAAGTTTATGGTAGTTTGTGTTTTAATTTTTTAGTTAATACAATTTGCCTTCTAAGGTTCTTTTTAAGATACTAACCAAGTGCTAACGAGTTACGTAAAATCGTAGCACAAGCTATAGCACGACAAAGTAACGAGCTGTTTTTAAAGACTTTAATTGAAAACCTTATAACTATCGCAGTTAATGCATTTACTATTTATGAGTAGAGCCACTTATAAGCCTCGTTCATTAAAGTCCATATAAAACAAGCAATGAAAAAATAGAGCATTCACTGCTGTATTTTAAATAATATGATTAACAGCGTTAAATTATGCATTTTATTAGCTTTTCTTTGTTGATCTTTATCAATAAAAACCTCGGTCTTCTCTACTTTTAATCTCGAATGAAATTTTAAAGTGCCGCTGTTAATATTGTCTACCTCCTAAATAATAAAGTAGTTCTAATGGCAGCTAGTTATTCTCTTGATGATTTACGTTACTTTTGCACCATAGTAAAACTAGGTAGCTTTAAAAAGCATCCATAAACCTTGGTATGTCATTATCAACTTTAAGCCGTAGAATACGTTTATTAGAGCAAGCCCTTCAATAACATCGTCGTGTCGTG